>NZ_VDGT01000039.1 GCF_006335015.1 Streptomyces sedi | reverse complement strand
CGCCCGCGACCAACCCCACCACCACCTCACCCTCACCGAAATGCTCCCCACCCCCCACCACACCTGGCTCACCGACGACCAACACCACCACTACACCGCCGAACTCCGCTTCGTCACCGTCGACCAGACCCGGGTGGAGAGCCCCGGGGCCGCGCACGGGGACGGGGACAGCTGATGCGTTCCTACGACGAGGCGATCCGGCGCCACGCCGTCGAACGCCCGAGGGCCCCGGCGGTCGTCACCCCGGGTGGCACCCTCGACTACGGCGAACTGGCGTCGCGCGCGGGGGCGTTGGCCCGGCGGCTGCGGGCGCGCGGCGTCGGGCCCGAGACGGTGTGCGCGGTGGCGCTGCCGCACGGGGCCGAAGCCGTGGTGGCGATGGTCGCGGTGACCGCCGCCGGCGGCGCGTTCCTCACCCTGGACGTGGAGGCGCCGGCGCCCCGGCTCGCGGCGCTGGCCACCAGCGCGGGCGCGACCCGTGTGCTGACCACGGCGGCGCTGGCCGAGCGGCTCGCCCCGCCGCTGTCCGGCGTCCCGGTGCTGCTGGAGGGCGACGAGGGCGCCGCCACGGCGGACGCCGGGTGGCCGCCGTCGCCGTCACCGGACACGTTGGCCTATGTCAGCCACACCTCGGGCTCCACCGGCACCCCGCACGCGGTACTGGTCGAACACCGGTCGCTGACCTCCTACCTCAGGGACTCGGCCGACGCCTTCCGGCTCGGCGAGGACAGCGTCACGCTCCAGCTGGCGCCGCTGGGCTACGACGCGTCGATCCGGGACACCCTCACCCCGCTGGTCGCCGGCGGGCGGCTGGTGGTCGTTCCGCGCGCGACGCTGCTGCGGGCGGAACCGTTCGTGGACACGGTGCGCGCGTTCGGCATCGACTCGGTGCTGAGCGCCACCCCCTCGTTCCTTACCCATCTGGCCCAACACCCGGGCGCCGCCGACCGATTGGCCTCGTTGCGGCTGGTGGTCAGCAGTGGTGAGTCGCTCCGCCCCCACCTGGGTTCCGGCGGGCGGTCGTTGACCAGTGGGCGACTGGTCAACCAGTACGGGCCCACCGAGTGCACGATGACCACCACCCGGTTCGAGGTGCCGCGGGAGCCGGACACGACGGCCGACCCGGTGGGCACCCCCATCGCCGGGGCGCGGGTGCTGCTGCTGGACGACGAGGGCGCCGAGGTGCCCGAGGGCGCGGTGGGCGAGGTGTACATCGGCGGTGTCGGCGTCGCGCGCGGCTACCGCGCGCTGCCGGCGCTGACGGCGGAACGCTTCGTCCCCGACCCGTTCTCCGCCGGTCCCGGCGCCCGGCTCTACCGCACGGGCGACCTGGCGCGGCGCGGACCGGGCGGCGTGCTGGAGTATCTGGGCCGCACGGACCGGCAGATCAAGATCCGTGGCCACCGGGTCGAACCCGCCGAGATCGAGGCCGCGTTGCTCACCCACCCGACGGTGGCGGGCGCGGCGGTGACCGCCTCCCACGACGCGCGCGGCCGGGTCTTCCTGCTGGCCCATGTCGTGGGCGCGCGGCTCCCCGAGGTCACCGACGCGGCGCTCCGCGCCCACCTGGGGCGCACGCTCCCGCCGCACATGATGCCCCGGCGCTTCGTGCGGGTCGACGCGCTGCCGAGGACCCGCGGCGGCAAGGTGGACCGGGCGGCGCTGGCGGCCGGGGCCGGCCGGTGAACGGGCCGGCGCCCTCGGAGGTGTGGGCGGCGGCGGAACGGCTGGCGGGCCGGGTGCGGCGCACCCCGCTGCTGCCGTTGGACGGCTTTCCCGGACTGCTGCTGAAAGCCGAACACCTCCAGCACGGCGGCTCGTTCAAGACGCGTGGCGCCGCCAACGCGCTGCTCGCCCGGCGCCCGGGGCGGGTGGTCGCCGGCTCGTCGGGCAACCACGGGCTGGCGGTCGCCGCGCTCGGCGGCGCGCTGGGCGCCGGCGTGACGGTGGTGATGGCGGCCGGCGCCGAGGAGACCAAGGAGCGCGCGGTCAGGGCCAGGGGCGCCACCGTCGTCAGGGTGGCCGGCGGGGTCGCCGAACGGGACCGGCACGCCCGCGCGTTGGCCGAACGCACCCGCGCCTTCCTGCTGCCGTCATCCGACCACGCGCTGGTGGTGGCCGGCCAGGGAACGGTGGCCCTTGAGGTCTTCGAGGACGCGCCGGGGGCGCACACGCTCTACCTGCCGACCGGCGGCGGCGGGCTGCTCGCCGGCGCCTGCCTGGCCGCCCTGGCCACCGGGCGGCGGGTGCGGATCGTGGGCGTCGAACCGCGTGACGCCCGCCGCTACTTCCACTCGCTGGCCGCCGGGCGGCCGGTGGAGCTGCCGCCGTCGCGCACCGTCGCCGACGGGCTGCGCGCCCAGCGGCCCGGCCGGGTGCCGCTGCCGCTCGTCGGGCGGCGGGTCGACGCACTCGTCGGCGTCACCGACGAGGAGATCGTCGAGGCGCTGCGGCTGCTGCGCGAGCGTGGCGTCGCCGCCGAGCCGAGCGGCGCGGTCGCGCTGGCCGGCGCGCTGGCGGCCGGTGCGCCCGCCGGGTCGGTCGCCGTCGTCTCGGGGGGCAACGCGCCGGCACGCCCCCTCACCCCGCCCGCGCGCCGCGCGGGCGCCCCGGAACAGGAAAGCGGGCCGCGGCCCACCCAGGTAAAGGAAGCGACATGACCACTGCCGAGACCCCGACCACCCTGTCCGAACTGGTCGTTGACCTCTTCCGGGAGGCGCTGGGGAACGACGGGCTCACCGCCGAGAGCGACTTCTTCGAGGAGGGCGGCGACTCGTTGAGCGCGCTGCGGATCACCGCGGGGCTCGGCGAGGCGCTGGGCGTCGAGGTGCCGGTGGCGCTGGTCTTCAGCGCGCCGACGCCGGCGGAGCTGGCCGCCGTGGTGGCGGAGGAGACCCTGCCGGGTGCCGGGGAAGCCCGTGGCTGACCAGGTGGGGCCGCTGGGTCCTCGCTGGCGGTTGTGGGGTCGGTTCGCGTTGCGGGGCGCGGGCTTCCCCATCCACGAGATCCACCCACTCGCCCACACCCACCTAGCCACCACAGCCGACCACCTCACCCCCCACCCACGCGACACACCCGACTGGAAAACCTACGAACACACCTACAACCAAACCACCCTCACCACCACCCAACACCTCCAACACCTAGCCACCCAACCCACCCTCAAAGCCGCCATCGCCTGGCAAAACCGCACCCTCCTTACCACCGCACTCCCCTCCTTCCACAACTGGCAACCCACCACCACCAACCGCAGCAGCATGAACCGCCAACGCGAAGAACTCCTCGCCCACTACTGGCAACGCCTCACCACCAAAAACGACACCATCGGCTTCTTCGGCCCCGTCGGCTGGGGCCACTGGAACACCCACCCCCACCAACCACACCTGACCACCCACCCCGGACAACACCTCACCACCACCACCCACCACTACTACTCCAGCTGGGCCATCGACACCCTGGCCACCACCCTCACCACCCACCACCAACTCCACCCCTGGACACCACCCCACCGCACCCCCCACCACCACACCACCACCACCCACCACCACACCCCCGCCCGACCACCCACCCCGATCACGCCGGAGGAGTACACCGTCCTGATGCTGTGCGACGGGGTGCGCCCGGTGCCGGCGATCCAACGGGCGGCCGGCCCGGAGATCGACGTGCCGGCGGTGCTGGCCCGGCTGGTGGAACGCCGCTGGGTGCGGCAGCGGCTGATCGTTCCCGCCGACGCCCACCCGGAGCGCGCGCTGCGCGCCTGGCTGGAGTCGGTGGAGGACCCGGAGGGGCGTCGCTTCGGCCTGGAGGCGCTGGAGTCGTTGGAGCGGCGGCGGGAGGCGATCGCCGACGCCGGGCGGGACCCGGACGCGCTGTCGGCGGCGATGGAGGCGCTGGAGGAGCGGTTCACCGCGTTGACCAGGACGGAGGCGCGGCGCGCCAAGGGCGCCAGGACGGCACCCTGCCGTTCGCTGCTCTACTCCGACAGCCGCCGCTCCGCCACGGTCGAGCTGGGCCCGGGGATGGCCGCGGCCCTGGCGCCGCTGCGCCCGCTGCTGGCGAGCGCCGCCTGGCTGACCGGCACGCTCGCCGCACGGGTCGAGGAACGGCTGCGGCCCGTGTACGAGAAGCTGGCCGCCGAGGGCCCCGTGCCGCTGGGCGCCTTCTGGCTCGCCTGCATGGCGACCGTGCACGGTCCGGCCGCCGAGGACGCGCGGGCGCTGGGCACCGAGTTCCAGCGCCGCTGGGCGGCGCTGCTGCGGCCCGAGGAGAACGAACGGCGGGTGGTCCGTTCGCTGCCGGAGGTGGAGTCGGCGGCCACGGCGGCCTTCCCGCAGCCGCCCGGCGGCCCTGGATGGCCGAACGCGCGCTACGCCAGCCCCGACGTGCTGGTCGTCGCGGAGAGCGAGGAGGCCGTCAACCGGGGCGAGTTCGAACTGGTCCTCGGCGAACTCCACCTGGCGACCAACTCGTTGGGCGCCTCGCTCTTCGTCAACCAACACCCGGACCCCGACGAGCTGTTGGCCGAGACCGACCGCGACTTCCCCGCACCCCGCCTGATGCCCCTGCTCCCCAAGGAACACGCCGCGCGACTCTCGGTGCGCACCCGCTACGCACTGGTAAGGCCACGGGACTACCTGGTCGCACTGGTCGAGCACACCGGCGACCCGGCCCGCCCCCGCACCGTCCTCAGCGGCGACGTCCTCGTCCAGGACCGCGAGGGACGCCTCACCGCCGTCCTCCCCGACGGAGCCACCTTCCCCGTACTCGACGTGTTCTCACACGTGTTGACGATGCTGGTGATGGACTCCTTCCGGCCGCTGCCGGAGGCGCCGCACTCCCCCCGGATCACCGTCGACCGCATGATCATCGCCCGCGAGACCTGGCGCCTCGACCCCACCACCCTCCACTTCGCCCACGAGAAGAACGAAGCCCACCGCTTCGCCACCACCCGCCACTGGGCCACCCAACTCGGCCTCCCCCGCTACGCCTTCGCCCTCTCCCCCACCGAACCCCGCCCCTTCTACATCGACTTCCACAGCCCCATCTACTGCACCATCCTCGCCAAAGCCATCCGCCGCCTCGCCCGCGACCAACCCCACCACCACCTCACCCTCACCGAAATGCTCCCCACCCCCCACCACACCTGGCTCACCGACGACCAACACCACCACTACACCGCCGAACTCCGCTTCGTCACCGTCGACCAGGACGCCCTCGCCCCGCGCTGACCGCGGCCGTTCCCGAGCGTCCGGGGGTAGGGTGAGCCGGCCATCCGGGCGGGCCGACGCCGCCCGGGGTCCGGTCCGACCCCCGGAGGTCCCGTGCGCCACCGCGCCCTGCTCCTCGCGTTCTTCCTCGTGCCGGCGTTCTTCGGCGTGGTACACCTCGCCGACGCGCTGACGGCCCCGGACGAGGTCGTGTGCCCCGGGGAGAACGTGCGCGAGGGCGAGGAGCACCCCGGCCCCATGCGCCCCGGTGACACCGAGTGCGCCGTGCTGAAGGGGTCCATCGGGACGGGAAGCCGCACCTACGAGCAGCAGCGGCGCGTGCAGTCAGCCGAGCGGCAGAGCGACGCCGTCGGCGGCACGCTGCTGCTGGTGTACGGCGCCGGCGGCGCGCTCGTGACCTGGTCGGCCGCCAGGCCACGGGCCGCCCGTGACTGAACGGTCCACGCCGCCGTCCGGGGTCGGTCCGCGCACCGTTCGTGGGCGAAGCCGCCCGTCAACTCCCCCGCTAGCATGGGCCGATGTCCCGGCCGACTCCGCCCCACCCGCCCGTTCCGCCCACGCCGCCCGGTGGGCCAGGTGAACCCGCCGGGCCCGCCGACGCCGCTCCCCCGTGGCGCCGTTGGTGGCTCGTCGTGCTGTCCTGCGCCCTCGGGGCGGTGGTCGTCGCCGTGCTGGTCCTGGCGACCCGCGACGACGACGCGGACCCCAAGCGGGAGGCGTGCGACTACTACACGGAGCGGATGCAGGAGCTGGCCGAGGCCACCGACGACCGGGACGTCCACGCCGAGCGGATCGACGGCTGGGCGCGGGGCGCGGACGACGCGGAGTTCAGGGAGGCCGGCGCCGAACTGCTGGCCGTGGCCCAGGAGGGCGACCGGGACGCCTGGCTCAACGGGCTGATCGACTTCGGCATCGCCTGCTACGGGCTGCCGGAGGGCCCGACCCCGAGCCCCTGAACGGGTCGCGGGCCGCGTCCGGTTCAGGGGCGCCGACGCGGCGCCCCCACGTCGGCGCCCCGCCGGGCTCATCCGGCCGGGTTGACCTCCGCCTCGGTCAGCGCGCACTCCGACAGCCCGTGCCGCCGCAGGATCTCCGCGTAGCGTCCGTCGTCCATCAGGGTCTGGAGCGCCTCCTGAACGACGTCCCGCAACTCCCCCTTGTCGCCGTCCACGGCGACGCCGTAGGGGAGGACGTCGATCGGCTCCCCCGCCGCCCGCAGATCCTCGGCCGCCCCTCCCTCTCCGGTGAGGTGGACGGCGGAGACCTGGCTGAGCAGCGCGCCGTCGGCGTCCCCGTTCCTGACCGCCTCGACCATGGCCTCCTCGTCGGGGATGGGCTCGACCTGGATGCCCGTCCCGCAGTCGTCGACGGCGTCCTCGACCAGCTCGACCAGCACGTCGGCGGGCAAGGTCGTCACGGTGCCGCCGCACATCTCCGGCAGCCCGGCGGTGTTCGCTGAGGAGTCGTTCACCAGGAGCACGTTGCCCGCCTGGTAGTAGCCCACCACGTCGACGTCGTACGACCGGGTCAGCCCGGTGTCCGCCTGGTCGAAGGCGAGGTCCACCTGACCGGACTTCACCGCCGAGGCGACCTGCAGGAAGTCGACATACTGGAAGTCCAGTTCGACTTCGAGCAACTCGCCCAGCGCGGCGGCGAGTTCGCGGTCCACGCCGTTGGTCTCGTCCTCCGGGTAGGAGAGCGGCGGGCGGGCGCCGGCGGTGGCCACCTCGATCCGCCCGGACTCCCGGATGTCGGCGGGGAGCCGGTCGTGCAGCGACGGCTCGCCGCCGGCCGCGTCGCCGCCCTCGTCCGGCGGTCCCGAGGGCGGCGTGGTGGGGCCGCCGAACGCCTGCTCGTTCCGGTCGTCCGGCCACAGCGTCACCGCGACCGCCACCAGCCCGGCCACCGCCGCGACGGCCGCGGCCACCAGCGCGGCCCGGCGCCCGCGGCGGGCCGCCGCGGGCGGGGCCGGAGGCGGCGCGGCCGGGGGAGGCGGGGGCGCGGGCCGGGCGGTCGGCGTCGCGCTCTCCAGTTCGAGCAGCCGGGCCGCCTCCCGGCCCAGCCGGGCGGCCAGCCCGCCCGGCAGCCAGCTGCCGGATGCCGGGGTGGCGTCGGCGTGCGCCGCCGCCAGCCGGCTGACCTCGTCCACGGTGGGCCTGGCCGCCGGGTCCCGGGCCAGGCAGCGTGCCGCCAGCTCCCGCAACGGGCCGTCCATCGCGCCGAGTTCGGGCTGCTCGTGCAGCACCCGGTAGAGCACCACATGCGCGGGGACCCCGCCGCCCGAGAACGGCGCCGTCCCGGTCGCCGCGTGCACCAGCACCGCGCCCAGGCCGAACAGGTCGGCGGCGGGGGTCAGCGGGTCCGCGCGCACCTGCTCGGGCGCCATGAACCCCGGGGAGCCGATCACCGAGCCGGTGCGCGTGGCCACCGAGGCGTCGGCCGCCTTGGCCACGCCGAAGTCGATCACCTTCGGGCCGTCGAGCGTCACCATCACGTTCGACGGTTTCAGGTCGCGGTGGATCAGCCCCGCCGCGTGGATGCCGCGCAGCGCCTCGCTCAGCCCCCAGACCAGCGGCCAGAGGGCGCTCGGCGGCAGCGGGCCGTGCAGCGAGTCCACCACGTCGCGCAGCGTGGGACCCGGCACGAAGCCCGTCGCCACCCACGGCTGGGGCGACGCGGTGTCCGCGCCGAGTACCGGCGCCGTCCAACGGCCGCCGACCCGTTGGGCCGCCGTCACCTCGCGGGCGAACCGGCGGCGGAAGTCCGGCTCGTCGGCCAGCCCCGGGTGGACCAGCTTCACCGCCACCAGCCGGCCGCCCGCGGCCCGTCCCAGATAGACCCGCCCCATGCCGCCCGCGCCCAGCCGCGCCAGCAGCCGGTAGTCGCCCACGACCGGCGGGTCGCCCGGCGTCAACTCCTGCACCGCGATCCCCCCGTGTCCCCCACGGACCCGATGTCGTGCCTTCCCTGTGTCTCCCCGATCCTGCCATGCCGGGGTCCGCCCGGTGGTAGCGTCCCGGCAAGTCGAGAGGGGTGGGGCCATGGTGGGGACCGCGGCGATCAGTCTGGAGAAGGTGCGGGCCACGGCGGGCGAGGCGTTGACCGGCGCCTACGAGTCGGCGCGGGTCTCGTTGGAGAAGCTCGGGCTCGGCGGTCAACGGGCCGCCGTCTACCTGGTGTTGGACCGTTCGGGTTCGATGCGCCGCTACTACCGGGACGGCACGGTCCAGCATCTCGCCGAGCAGACGCTCGCGTTGTCGGCGCATCTGGACGACGACGGGGTGGTGCCCGTGGTCTTCTTCTCCACCGATGTCGACGGCGTCGCCGAGCTGTCGCTCGACGCCTACCGGGGCCGGATCGCCGCGCTGCACGACTCCCTGGGACACATGGGTCGCACCAACTACCACCTGGCCATGCGCGCCGTGATCGACCACCACGCCGCCTCGGGCGGCGGGGACCCGGCGTTCGTCATCTTCCAGACGGACGGCGGCCCGTCCTCGCGCCGCGCCGCCGAGCAGCTGCTCTGCGAGGCGTCCCGGCTGCCGATCTTCTGGCAGTTCGTGGGCTTCGGCGACCCGGACGACCAACACTTCGCGTTTCTGCGGAAGTTGGACGATCTGCCGGTGCCAGCCAAGCGCGTCGTGGACAACGCCGGCTTCTTCCCGGCCGGCGACGACCCCCGGGCGTTCTCCGACCGCGCGCTCTACGACCAGCTGATGGCCGAGTTCCCCGACTGGCTCACGGCCGCCCGGGCGGCCGGCATCGTCCGTTGACAAGGGGTCGTTGACGCCCCCTTGGGGATCGGGGGTGGGCCGCGGCCCCGGACGCCGCGCCGGCCCGCGCCGCCCCGGGCCGCGTCAACGGGGCCGTGCGGAGGTCACGCGGTCGGCCGGTCAGCGCGGTCGAGTGCGAGGACGTCGGCGATGCCGCTGAGGCACTCCTCGAAGACGGGTTCCACATCGGTGTAGGCGAAGTCGAGTTGGTGCAGGACCTCCATGCACAGCAGGCCGTACAGGCGGGTCCAGCAGGTCAGAAAGACATGTGCGGCCCCTGGCGGCAGCCGTCCCTCGATGCTCGCGGAGTAGGCGGTCAGCTGCTCGCGCAGCGATGCGGGCAGGTCGGCCAGGTCGGGCACCGGGAACGGCCGGGTCTGCCACAGCTCGACCGTCAGGTCGAGCAGGACCTGCTCGAAGCGCTGCCCCGCCTGGTGACGGGGCGAGTCCGACTGCCGGTTGAGTGGGCTGATCGGACTGGCGAAGACCCAACCGAACTCGGCCGGGTGGGCGATGGCCCAGGCACGCATGGCGCGACAGGCCGCCAGGATGCGCGAGCCGGCCGGGGCGTCGGCGTGGGCGTCGCGGGCCTCTTCCATGGCGGCGGCCAGTTCGCGGAAGAAGTCGGCGGTCACCGCGCCGACCAGCTCGTCGTGACTGGCGTAGTAGTGGTAAAGCGCCGGGCCGCTCATGCCCACCTGGCGGGCCACCGCGTTGATGGTCACCGCCGCGGCTCCCCGCTCGACCAGCAGGGTGCGAACGGCCCCGTGGATCTCCGCCAGCGTGGCCTGGCGCAGCCTCGCCCGCCTACCGCCCGTGTTCGCGGCCATCAGCACCCCTCCTCGTTCGCTCCGTTGACATCCTAGATCATCTATGCTTCCTTAATGGCTCTAGAAAACTTAGAGTCATTAAGGAGTGTCGATGGAACGCTGGTGCTGGATCTCCCTCGCGATCGTGCCGCTGACCGCGGCCGTGTGGTGGCGGTTCTCCCGGAACGCGCATCTGCGGCGCACGCGCGGGAGCCGGCGATGAAGGTGACCATCGTGGGCGGGGGGATCGGCGGGCTGGCAACGGCCCTCGCCTTCCACCGGCGCGGTTGGCGGGTGGAAGTCCTCGAACGCGCCCCGGAGTTCACCGAGATCGGCGCCGGCCTGTCGATCCAGCCCAACGGCCTGCGCGCGCTTGACCAGCTCGGCCTGGGCGACGCGCTGCGATCCGGCGGGCTGGGCGACCCCCTCGCGGGCATCCGCGGCGCGAACGGGAACTGGTTGATCCGCAACGATGTCGACGATCTGAAACGCCGATTCGGCCAGTGGGTGACCGTGCACCGCGCCGCCCTGGTCGACCTGCTGCGCGCGGAGCTGCCCGCGGAGGCGCTGCGGCCCGGCACGAACGTACACGTCGTGCGGCCCGAGGGAACGGTCCGGCACAGCGGTGGCACCACCGACGCGGACCTCGTCGTGGGAGCGGACGGCGTGCACAGCGTGACACGGCGGTCCCTCTGGCCCGACATCCCAGGACCGCGCTACGTGGGATACACGACCTGGCGGTTCATCGCGCCCCCGCACCCCGTCGACGGAAGCGTGGAGACCTGGGGCAGAGGGCAACGGTTCGGGCACGTGCCCATGCCCGACGGGAACGTCTACTGCTATCTGATGGCCAACGCCCCCCTCAACTCCCGCACCGGTCTGGAGCGGCTCCGCGCACGCTTCGCGGGCTGGCACGACCCGATCCCCGCCCTGCTGGACTCGGCGCGCGCGGACGCGGTGCGGCAACACGACACCTACGAACTGCCGAAACTGCGCGCCTACTTCGCCGGCAAGGTCGCACTCCTCGGCGACGCCGCCCACGCCATGACCCCCAACCTCGGGCAGGGCGCCTGCCAGGCCCTCGAAGACGCCGTCACCCTCGCCGCCACCGTGGACGCCCTCGGCGTCGGCGCGGGGCTGTCGGAGTATGACCGCGTCCGCCGACCGCGCACCCAGCTGATCGCCCACCGCTCCCGCCAGGTCGGCGCGCCCGCGCACTGGGCCTGGCCACCGCTGACCGCGCTACGCGACGCGGCGCTCCCCCGCCTGCCCAGCGCGTTCTTCGCACGCTCGGTCACCCCCGCGTACACCTGGACCCCCTGAGACCCGAAAGGCTCGCCCAGCGATGCCCCTGCCACGCGCTCTGATCACCGTGGTCCGCCCGGTCGGGGACACGGCCGGCTCCCCTCGCGTGCCGGACGGTTCACCGGCGCCGCGCGCGGGCCGGTGGGAGCCGGCCGCGTCCCCCTCGTGGGGCCTCAGCGCACGCCCAGCCGCCTGAGGGCCCGGTGCTGGCGGCCGGTGGGGTTGGCCGGGAAGTAGAGGTAACACACCCCGCCCGTACCGCCCTTGACGTCGCCGTTCTGGTCGTAGCGCTGCGTCCTCAGCCAGATGTTCTCGAACTGCTCGGAGCGGCGATAACATCAACTCCCCTCGCCCGCAAATGTGCTGGTCAAGGCGCTGCGTCGCGAGGGGAGTTGAGCCGCCACCTCCATGCCGTGCTGACTTCGTGCTGACTTCCCTTGCTGTCCTTTCCGATCCGTTGGCACCCGTCGTGCTGGATCGGTGCTGGATGCCGAACGGCCCGGGTACGAACCCCTTCTCGCCTGTTTGGGGTGGCTGCTTGATTCCCTTAGTCTGTTCGAGGAAAAGGCTACCTGCCCGGGAGATCACGAATTGAGTAATACCCTATGGACAGTCAAGGACCTCGCGGAGTTCCTCGACAAACCCACGTCGTGGGTCTACCAAAACCACGCACGCGAGAAGATACCGAGCTATCGCGTCGGGCAGCAACTGCGCTTCCGCCCAGACGAGATCGAGCGGTGGCTGCACGAGCACCGTCTTCTACCGGCACATAACCGAGACCGCCACTAGTTGGCGATGACCGTGTCCAGTCGATGAGGCCGGCCTCCCCGTCTTTTAAACGAGGAGGACCAGTGCTATTACAGGTCTGAGATAAGTCCGGAGAAGAGAGTCAAGAAGATGGCCTCCGTTGAGGCGATCAACGAGTGAGCGGTAGCACGATCCCCGACGGAGTTGTGCTTGAGTCCCTGCCCCTTGCCGGTTACCCGGTCGATGATCACGAGCAAGGCTGTGTGGAGGTTGAGGGACATTCTGAAATCACCCCCGTAGGTAGTTGCAATGTATCGAAGTCGCATGGCTCGGGTTAGGTTTCCACGGTCACTACGCCACTGACTTTCCGGGACGCCGGAGGTCGGGAGCCATGGCTCCATTTCTTCGTCAGGTGCTGCTGCTCGGATGGTCCTATCGATCAGCTCGGTGACGTCATAGGCCACCTTTTCGGCTGACAGCGGAGATCCGGCGTGAAGGTCGTTCCATGCCTCGTTGATGAAGAGGGGCGCGGTGGAGTCAAAGCGACCAAGCACGGATCTGAGCTGCGCCGCTGTGTCTAGGCGTGCCCTGTCGTGAGGAGCGAGCGCTTCGTGTTCGACACGCTCGATCGTCTCAAGGGTGGGGCCTTGGCGGTCATCGGATGTCAGGAGGTCGGCGCCCACGAGACCAAGAACGGCGTGTCCGGATGCTGTGGCGACATGGAGGGTGGTTTCGTTCAGCTCGCTGTCGATGGTTGTGACAACTTCGCGCCAGGAGCGGAGGGATAGTTCGCTTGGACCTGTCAGGAGATGTCGAGTTGTTGTCGCAGCCCAACCAGCAAGGTTGACTTGGTGTTGGGAGAGGTCAGCCAGGGCGCGCAACGACTGGCTGCTGACATGTTCGGTGTGGTGCATGAGAATGTCGTTGATGTGGGTCAGGCTGCGGAAGGCGTCCTGCGTACCGAAAATGACGCTCAGATTGGAGGTGAGCACTGGGGTAACGGCGGACAGATCGAGCTGGAGAGTGGGGGCTGCGGCACGCATGATGATTGCGCGTTGTTCGGCGAGGAGATTGGAAAGAATGTGCTCGAAGGAGCTGCGAACATCGAGAGTGTCGGCGATGCTCTCACCGATTCGCTGAAGCGCCTCGTTGGATTGTGCCAGCGTCGGTGCCAGGGCCTGCCGAAGCTGAGCGGCCGTGTCAGTGAGTGCGAGCGCCGGTGCCAGGGCTTCCCGAAGTCGAGCAGCCGTGCCGATGTTGACGAGCGCCAATGCCGACGCATCCTGAAGACCGGCTGAAGAATTGATGGGGGTGACAGCCGCGTCGAGCAGTTCGGAGACCGACAGCCCGCCGGCGGTGCTCTCGGCGCCGGATGAGTCGTCATTGCTCGCAGTGCTCTCCGGTTCGGGTTCCTCGACGGGTTCCGGCGCTGGTGCTTCGTGGGTGGCCATGCTGGAGGCCTCCTTCGTTCCGGTGGCCTGGGGACTGCCTACATGTGAGTACGGCCAGTTGAAGATTGATGGGCTCGACAGCTGAGGCAGTCGGACGGACCGGAGCCGCCCGCTGCACGAGATTGGTGTCTGGAACCTAAGAGCTCGTAACACGATCATGGTGTGCGGTGTTTCAGGCGTCGCCAGCAGATGAGGCCGCTGGCGAGGGAGACGAGGGCGTTGTGCAGGTCGAGTCGGCGTTCCCAGCGGACGGCCAGGCGTTT
>NZ_VDGT01000038.1 GCF_006335015.1 Streptomyces sedi | reverse complement strand
ATCAGTTGGTCGGCCTGTTCGGCTGCCTCGGTGCGGCGGCGGGAGGCGTCCTCGCGGGCGCCGTCGAGTACTGCTTCGGCCTCGGTGCGGAGCCGTTCGGCTTCCTCGGTGGCGCCGGCGATCAGTTGGTCGGCCTGTTCGGCTGCCTCGGTGCGGCGGCGGGAGGCGTCCTCGCGGGCGCCGTCGAGTACTGCTTCGGCCTCGGTGCGGAGCCGTTCGGCTTCCTCGGTGGCGCCGGCGATCAGTTCGTCGGCCTGTTCGGCTGCCTCGGTGCGGCGGCGGGAGGCGTCCTCGCGGGCGCCGTCCAGTACCGCCTCGGCCTCGGCGCGCACCCGCTCCGAGGCCGCCTCGGCGTCCCTGCGCCTGGTCTCCGCGTCGGCGATCGCCTCCGTGACGGTCCGCTCGGCGAGCGCCGCGGCGGCCTCCTTCTCCTCGGCCGACTCGCGCAGCACCCGCGCCGCCGCCCGCTCGGCCTCGGCGCGGTGGGCCGCGATCTCGGCCTCGGCCTCCTCGCGCAGCCCGGAGACCGAGTCCCGCACCTGCTGCGCCTTGTGCTCGGCGGCCGAGACCAGCGTCTCGGCGCGGCGCTCCGCCTCGTCGAGCCGGGTGCGGGCGCCGGCCAGCAGCTCCTCGCTCTGCTCGTGGGCCTGCGAACGCTCCTGGTGCGCCGCGTCCCGCGCCTCGGCCAGCAGCGTCTCGCCCGTGGCCCGCAGCCGGGCGGCCTCCTCCTGCGCGGCGGCCAGCGCCTCGGCCGCCTCGCCCGCGGTCCGCTCCGCCGCCGCGGCGGCGTCGGCCCGCGCGCGGTCGGCCGCGGCGGCGGCCTCCTCGCGCAGCCGGTCCGCCTCGGCCAGCGCCTCGCCGCGCAGCCTGACGGCCAACTCCTCGCCCTCGACGCGGGACTTGGCCGCGTCCGCCGTCGCCTCGGCCCGCACCTCCTCGGCCGAACGCTCCGCCTGCTCCGTCAGCGTCTTCGCGCGCTCGGCCGTCTCGGCCCGCAGCTGCTCGGCCGCCTCGTGCGCCTCGGCGCGCAGCCGTTCCGCCTCGGACCTGGCCTCGGCCAGCTCCGTCTCCGCCGTCGCCAGCCGCTCGGCCGCCTCGGCGCGCAGCCGCTCCAACTCGTCGGCCGCCGCCTCCCGTTCGGCCCGGCCGGCCTCCCTGGCCTCCTCGCGGAGCTTCGCCGCGGCCTCCTTGGCCTCGGCCGCCACCTTCTCGGCGGCCGAGGCGGCCTCCTCGCGCAGCTCGTCGGCCTCGCCGCGCGCCTTGCGCAGCGCCTGCTCGGCCTGGTTGCGCAGGGTGGTGGCCCGTTCGATGGCCTCGGTGCGGACCCGTTCGCTCTCGGCGGTCGCGGCCGAACGCAGCTCCTCCGCGTCGGCCTTGGCCTGGGTCAGCAGCTCCTCGGCGCTGGCAGCCGCCTGCTCGATCTGGGAGACCGTCTCGCGGCGGGCCTCCGCCCTGATCCGCTCGCCCTCCTCCACGGCCTCGGCCCGCAGCTGCTCGGCCTCGCCGCGCAACCGCCGTGCCTCCTCCTGGAGTTCGACGGTCTTGGCGCGGTAGTCGGCGGTGTCGTCCTTGGCGGCGCCGCGCAGCTGCTCGGCCGTCTCGTGCGCCTCGGCGCGCAGCCGGTCGGCCTCGGTCTCCGCCTCGGCCCGCAGTCGTTCGGCCTCCTCGGTGGCGGCCCTGGTCGTCGCCTTGGCCTCGCCCGCCGCCTTGTTGAGCACCTCCTCGGCGGTGCGCGCCGCCTCGGCCAGCTGCGCCGCGTACTCCTCGGCCGAGCGGGAACGCGCGTCCTCCGACGCCTCCGCCACCAGCTGCTCGGCCCGCGCCTTCGCCTCGTCCAGCGCGTTCTGCGCCTCGGTCCTGCGGCGGTCGGCGTCGGCCGTCGCCTCGCTGACCATGCGGGCGACCTCGGCCTTGGCGGTCGCGGTGCGCTGCTGGTAGACGCTCTCCGCGTCGGCGCGGCGCCGCTCCGCCTCCTCGGCGGCCTCCTCACGCAGCCGGTCGGCCTCCTCGCGGGCCAGCCGCAGCGCGGTCTCCGCGTCGGCGGCGCGGTCCTCGGCCTTGCGCACCAGGGCGGCCGTCTCGCGCCGGCCGGTCTCCGCCTCCTCGGCGGTGGAGCTGCGCAGCCGCTCCGCGTGCTCGGTGGCCTCGTCGGCCTGCGCCGAGGCGGCGCTGACCAGCCGTTCCGCGTCGGCGCGCGCCCGGCGCAGCAGCTCCTCGGCCTCGGTCCTGGCGGCCTCGGCGTCGCTCACCAGCCGCGCTCTGGCCTCCTCGGTCAGCCTGGCGGCCTCGGCCCTGGCCTGGCTGACGGTCCGTTCGGCCTCGGCTCTGGTCTCCTCGATCAGCCGCCTGGCCTGGGACTCGCTGCGGGCGCGCAACTGCTCGGCCCAGGCGACGTTCTCGTTGACATGGGTCTCGACGGTGGAGCGGCGCTGCGCCAGCTCCTCGTCCAGCCGCTGGCGGCGGTTGACGGCCTCCGCGTGCAGCTCGGCCTCGATGCGGGCGCGCTGCTCGGACTGCTCCTGGAGCACCCGCTGGGTGCGCGCCCGCGCCTCGCGCAGCTCGCGCTCGGCGTCGGCGCGCAGTTGGTCGGCCTGGTGCTGGGCGGAGCGCAGCACCTGCTCGGCGTGTGACGTGGCGTCGCCGTAGACCGGACGCACCGCCAGCGCACGGCGGACCTCGTGCAGCTTGGCGCGCAGGACCTCGACCTGGTAGCCGAGATCGTCGGCGTGGTCGACCGCCTTGTCCCGCTCCTTCTTGAGCCGCTCCATCTCGGCTTCGAGTCGCGAGAGGTGGTCGTCAGCCTGGTAGGCGTCGTAGCCCCGCACCGTGCGGCCCCATCCGTCCCCTGGTCGTGGTAAAGCTGATCCGGTCGTCGGCGAACACGGGACGAGAAGTGCCCCAAAGCCCCGGCTGGGCCACTCTACCGGCCTGGGAGCCTTGCGTCAGTGGGCCTCAGGTTCCGCTGCGGTCTCGTTCGGCGCGGAGGTGACCAGTTCGGTGAGCACGCCGTGACAGTCCTTGGGGTGGAGAAAGGTGATCCGCGAATCCATCGAGCCGCGCCTCGGCTGGTCGTAGAGGACCCGCACGCCCTTGCCCCTGATCGATTCCGCTTCGCCGTCGACGTCGGCCGTGCCGAAGGCGATGTGGTGCACGCCCTCGCCGTTCTTCGCGAGCCACTTGGCGACGGGCGAGTCGTCGCGGATCGGCTCCAGCAGCTGGATCCAGGTGGCGCCGCCGTCGTCGGTGCCGTTGATCCTGAGCATGGCCTCGCGTACGCCCTGCTCCTCGTTGATCTCGGAGTGGTACACCTCGAAGCCGTAGGTGGTCCGGTAGAACTCGACGGTCGTGTCGAGGTCGAGGCAGGCGATCCCGATGTGGTCGATGCGAGTCAACATGGCTCCAGTGCACAGGGTTTGGCCCCCCTCGCGCAACGTGCCCACGGTCACAGGCGGGCGCGGGTGACCCGGTGGGGCGCCCCTCGGTAGATTGAAGTGAACCATCGTTTACCTCGGGGCGGCCCGCCCGGTGCCGTGCCCGTCCCAGCGCGAGGAGTGCATGATGACGACTTCCCCACAGCGTCGTTCGGTGATCGTCTCGGGCGCCCGCACCCCGATGGGGCGGCTGCTCGGCTCGATGTCCGGGTTCTCGGGGGCCCAGCTGGGCTCGTTCGCCATCCGGGCGGCCCTGGAGCGGGGCGGGGTGGCGCCGGAGCAGGTCGACTACGTGGTGATGGGCCAGGTGCTCACCGCGGGCGCCGGGCAGATCCCGGCCCGCCAGGCGGCGGTCGGCGCCGGCATCCCGATGACGGTGCCCGCCCTCACGGTCAACAAGGTCTGCCTCTCCGGGCTGGACGCGGTGGCCCTGGCCGACCAGCTGATCAGGGCCGGCGAGTTCGACGTGGTGGTGGCGGGCGGCCAGGAGTCGATGAGCAACGCGCCCCATCTGCTGCCGGCCGGCCGGCGCGGGGTGCGGTACGGCGCGATGCAGGTGCTGGACGCGATGGCGCACGACGGGCTCACCGACCCGTTCGACGGGATCGCGATGGGCGAGTCGACGGAGACCTTCAACGGGAGGCTCGGCGTCACCAGGGCGGAGCAGGACGCGGTCGCCGCGCTCTCCCACCAGCGTGCCGACGCCGCGCGGAAGAACGGGCTGCTGGCCGAGGAGATCGTGCCGGTGAGCGTTCCCCAGCGGAGGGGGGAGCCGCTGCTGGTCGAGGAGGACGAGGGCATCAGGCCGGAGACCACCGTCGAGTCGCTGGCCCGGCTGCGGCCCGCGTTCCCCGGCGCCGACGGTCAGGGCACGATCACGGCCGGCTCCGCCTCGCAGATCTCCGACGGGGCGGCGGCCCTGGTGGTGATGGAGCGCTCGCGCGCCGAGGCTCTCGGGCTGAGCTGGCTGGCCGAGATCGGCCCGCACGGCAACGTCGCCGGCCCCGACAACTCCCTGCACTCCCAGCCGGCCCGCGCCATCGAACACGCCCTGGACCGCGCCGAGTTGACGGTTGACGACCTCGACGTGGTGGAGATCAACGAGGCGTTCGCCGCCGTGGTCGTCCAGTCCATGCGCGACCTGGGGATCTCCTCCGAACGTGTGAATGTCAACGGTGGCGCGATCGCCCTGGGCCACCCCATCGGCATGTCGGGCGCCCGGCTCGCGCTCCATCTCGCGCACGAGCTGCGCCGACGGGGCGGGGGCACCGGCGCCGCCGCCCTGTGCGGTGGCGGCGGCCAGGGCGACGCGCTGCTGCTGAGCGCGCCGCGTGGCTGAGAACGGCGGGCGGGCCGCCGGCGCCGACGTCGGCGACCTGGTGGCCCGCGCCCGGCGGGGTGAGCCGCGCGCCGTCGCGCGGCTGATCTCGCTGGTCGAGAACGAGTCGCCCCGGCTGCGCGCGGTGATGGCCGCGTTGGCGCCGCTCACCGGCGGCGCGCGGATCGTCGGGCTGACCGGCTCGCCCGGCGTCGGGAAGTCCACCACCACCTCGGCGCTGGTCACCGCCTACCGGCGCGCCGGCAAGCGGGTCGGGGTGCTGGCCGTCGACCCGTCCTCGCCGTTCTCCGGAGGCGCGCTGCTGGGCGACCGGGTGCGGATGAGCGAGCACGCGCTGGACCCGGGCGTCTATGTCCGCTCCATGGCCACCAGGGGCCATCTCGGCGGGCTCTCCTGGGCGGTGCCCCAGGCGGTGCGGGTGCTGGACGCGGCCGGCTGCGACGTCGTGCTCGTCGAGACGGTCGGCGTCGGGCAGTCCGAGGTCGACATCGCCGCCCAGGCCGACACCACGGTGGTGCTGCTGGCGCCGGGGATGGGCGACGGGGTGCAGGCGGCGAAGGCCGGCATCCTGGAGGTCGGCGACCTCTTCGTCGTCAACAAGGCCGACCGCGACGGCGCCGGCACCACCGTGCGCGAGCTCCAGCACATGCTCGGCCTCGGCCCGCCGCGCGCCCCCGGGGAGTGGCGCCCCTCCGTCGTCCGCACGGTCGCGGCGCGCGGCGAGGGCGTGGACGAGCTGGTCGAGGCGCTGGAGAAGCACCACGGCTGGCTGGTCGAACACGACGCGTTGGCCGCCCGCCGGGAGCGGCGGGCGGCCAACGAGGTGGAGAGCATCGCGCTGACGGCGCTGCGCGCGCGAATGGGGCAGCTCGGGGGCGACCAGCGCCTCGGGGCGCTGGCCACCCGGGTGCGTGACGGGGACCTCGACCCCTACGCGGCGGCTGACCTGCTGGTGGAGGGAGTCGCCGAGGCGTAGGACCTCGGCGACCCCTCACGGGGCGGCGTTGCCTCAGCCGTCGCGACGGTCGTCGTCCCGGTCGTCCGCGTCGTCGTCCCTGTCGTCGTCCTGGTCGTCCCTGTCGTCATCCCGGTCGTCGTCGCGGTCGTCCCGGCTGTCATCCCGGTCGTCGTCGCGGTCGTCGTCCCGGTCCCGCTCCTCCTCGACGATGTCGCCGTTCTGGAGGCTGATGGCCAGCTCGTACTCCGTGCCGTCCTCGCCCCGCAGCTCCAGCTCCCAGCGGCCGTCGTCCACGTCGGCCTCGCGGAGGGTCGCGCCGGTGTGGGACTCGGCGGTGGCGATCGCCGTGGCCGCGTCCGTGCTGGCCTCGGCGGCCAGCAGGCTGCGCGCCGCGGCCAGGTCGTCGTCGCCGTCGTCGTCCCAGTCGTCATCGTCGTCGCCGTCGTCCCCGGAGCGGCCGGTGCGCTCGTCGAGGACCTCGCCGCCGTCCTCGCTGACCACCACGCGGTGCCAGGTCTCCGACTCGTCGTAGATCTCGATCTCCCAGCCGCGCGGCCCGTCGTCGTCGCGGTCCAGCTCGATCTCGGTGACGACACCGGGCGTCGCCGCCAGCGCCGTGGCCAGCGCGCGCAGCGCCGCCGAGTCGCCGGCCGCCTCCGCCGCGTCCGAGGCGGCCGTGGCGTCGTCGTCCCGGTCGGCGGAGCCGCCCTCCTGGATCGACAGGTTGCTGCTCAGCGCCGCCTGGTCGGTGCGCTCCTCGCCGCCCGAGGCCATCGCGATCCCCGCGAGGGTGCCCCCGGCGACGACGGCTCCGGCGGCGGCGACCGCGACGATCATGTTGCGCTTCATGTTGGGGTCCTCCCACTCGTTCCGGCTTCTCAGCCCGCCGCCCGGCCCCTCGCCGTTCGACGTGACCCCACAGTCGCCGAACGTTGCTGAAGCTGAGCTGAAGGCGGCTGAAGAAGTCTTCAGCATCCGTTTGCGAAGCTGGTCCACGTGCGCGTGCTGATTGTGGAGGACGAGAAACGGCTGGCGATCTCGCTGGCCCAGGGACTGCGGGCCGAGGGCTTCGCGGTCGACGTGGTGCACACCGGCACCGACGGGCTGCACCGGGCGACCGAGGGCGGCTACGACCTGATCGTGTTGGACATCATGCTGCCCGGCATGAACGGCTACCGCGTCTGCGCCGCGCTCCGCGCCGCCGGCGACGAGACGCCGATCCTGATGCTGACGGCCAAGGACGGCGAGTACGACGAGGCGGAGGGGCTGGACACCGGCGCCGACGACTACCTCACCAAGCCGTTCTCCTATGTCGTGCTGGTCGCCAGGGTCCGCGCCCTGCTCCGCCGGCGCGGCCGGGGCGCCGCGCCCGAGCTGCGGGTGGGCGACCTGGTCGTGGACCGTTCCACCCGCCGGGTGACCAGGGGCGGGCGCGAGATCGGCCTGACCGCCAAGGAGTTCACCGTGCTGGAGCGGCTGGCCGGCCGGGCGGGCGAGGTGGTCTCCAAGGCGGAGATCCTGGAGCACGGCTGGGACTTCGCCTACCAGGGCGACCCCAACATCGTGGAGGTCTATGTCAGCGCGCTGCGCCGCAAGCTCGGCCCCGGGCTGATCGTCACCGTGCGCGGCGCCGGCTACCGGCTGGCGACCGGGCCCGAGGGCGGCGAACGGCGTGGGTAGCGTCAGGGCGCGGGCCACGGTGGGCGCGACGCTGGTGGTGGCGGTCGCGCTGGTCGCGGCCGGGCTGCTGCTGGTGTGGCTGCTGCGCGACAACCTCCAGGAGCAGGTCGGCCTCCAGGCCGAGGTCACGGGACGCGACGTCGCGGCCCAGCTGGCGACCGGCCGCGCCCTGGACGACCTGGACCTCGACCACGCGCGGCCGGTGCAGGTGGTGGACCGCGAAGGCCGGGTCTACCAGGTCAGCGACGGCCTGGAACGGATCGCCGGCACCGGCAGCGACAGCGTCACCCCCGACCCCCCGGCCCGGGAGGACCAGGCCGAGCGGAGCGACCAGGCCGACCAGCGGGAGAGCCGGGAGGACCGCGACGACGACGAGGACGACGACGGCGACGACGAGGACGACGACCGCGAGGAGCGCCCCGGCGCCGACGGCGACGAGGACTCCTTCCCGGGGCCGGGCGAGCTGGACGAGGAGATCGGCTCGGTCACCGGCAGCGCCGTCGTCGACGGGGAGGACGGGGAGTACCTGTTCGCCGTCGTCGAGGTGACCACCCCCAGGGACGAGGACCTGGTGGTCTACGCGGGCGCCCCGCTGGACGTCGAACGCGCCGCGATCGACAGCGTGCGCAGCTCGATGCTGGCCGGCGTTCCCGCGCTGCTGGCCGTGGTGGCGGGCGTCACCTGGCTGGTGACCCGCAGGGCGCTGCGCCCGGTGGAGGGCATCCGGCGGGGGATGGCCGACATCACCCGCTCCGAGGACCTGAGCCGGCGGGTGCCGGAGCCGGAGGCCAGGGACGAGATCGGCCGGCTGGCCAGGACGACCAACGAGACGCTGGCCGCGCTGGAGTCCTCGGTGGAGCGGCAGCGCCGCTTCGTCGCCGACGCCTCGCACGAGCTGCGCAGCCCGATCGCCTCGCTCCGCACCCAGCTGGAGGTGGGCGAGGCCCACCCCGAGCTGCTCGACCTGCCGGGCGCGGTGCAGGACACCGTCCGGCTCCAGGGGCTCGCGGCCGACCTGCTGCTGCTGGCCCGACTCGACGCCGGGGAACGCCCGTTGAGCGCCACCGTCGAGCTGGGCCGGCTGGTCGACGAGGTGCTGGAGGAACGTGTCGGCGACCGGCACCCCGTTCAGCTCGCGGAGCTGGCCGACCTCACGGTGCGCGGCTCGCGCGGCCAGCTGGCCAGGGTGCTCGGCAACCTGCTGGACAACGCGCAACGGCACGCGACCGGCCGGGTGCGGGTCTCGCTGCGGGCCGCCGGCGGCGAGGCGCTGCTGGAGGTCGGCGACGACGGGGCCGGCGTGCCCGAGGGCGACCGGGAGCGGATCTTCGAACGCTTTGTGCGCCTCGACGACGCCCGCAGCAGGGACGAGGGCGGCGCCGGGCTCGGGCTGGCGATCGCCAGGGACGTGGCGCGACGCCACGCGGGGGAGCTGGACGTGGACACCGCGCCCGAGGGCGGCGCGCTCTTCACGCTGCGCCTGCCGCTGGCCGGGCGCGACGACCCGTCCGACGAGGAACCGGCGGCCGGCTAGGCCGTCTCGGCCTAGGGTCTGCCGCGCCGCTGGTGGAGATGGTCGGCGACCGGGGCGAGGGCCCGTCGCAGCGCGTCCAGCTCCTCGGGCGAGAGCAGGTCGATGAAGTGCTGGCGCACCGACTCCACGTGGTGCGGCGCCACCCGCCGCATCACGGCCCAGCCCTGCTCGGTGAGGACGGCGAACAGCCCGCGCTTGTCCGAGTCGCAGTGCTCGCGCCGCACCAGCTCCGCCTTCTCCATGCGGGTGATCTGGTGTGACAGTCGGCTCTTCGACTGGAGGGTGGCCGCGGCCAGGTCGCTCATCCGCATCCGCTGGTCCTCGGCTTCGGAGAGGAAGACCAGGATCTCGTAGTCGTTCATGGTCAGCCCGAACGGCTGGAGATCGCGCTCCAGCTGGTGGGTCAACAGCCTGCTGACGTCCAGATGGGTCCGCCACGCGCGCTGCTCCGCGTCGCTGAGCCAGCGGGTGCCGATGTCGGTGTCCATGCCTCCGAACGATAGCCAACGCCGGCGACCCCCGGCTCCCGAGCGTTCGGGGGACTGCGACAATGGCTTGTGCACCGGTTCACATGAGATCTTCACCCGGCATTCGAGAGGTCGCGCTTCCCCATGGACATGAAGACGCTGAAAGCCCTGCACCGGCTCCGTCTGGTGTCGGCCCCCGAGGCGGTCTCCTTTCTGCTGTTGCTGGTCTGCTCGGTGCTGAAGCGGACCACGGACTTCAACGCCGTCCCCGTCATGGGCGCGGTGCACGGGGTGCTCTTCGTCGCCTACGTGCTGCTGTGGGCCGACGCGTGGAACCGCGCGAAGTGGTCGCCCGCCACCGCCGCCTGGTTCTTCCTGATGGCGGTCATCCCGGTCGGCGGCTTCTTCGCCGAGCGCCGGCTGCGCCGTTCGCAGGACGACGCGGTGATCGCCGCCCGCGCCCGCAAGCAGGGCGTCGTCAACGCCTGAGGCCACCGTTCTGACGCCCCTGGGGTAGCTCGCTCGGACCGCTCCGGTTCGACAGGGACCACTTTCTGACGTGTCTTTGATGTGTCGGGTTGTGGTTCCTGTCCCGAAAAGGAGTGTTCCGTGCGGTCCCAGCGGTATGACTACGAGGTCTACAGCCGCCTCGCCGGCCCGCTCGCCGAGCCGGGCCCCGGCTACCGGGTGCGCTACCGGAGCCTGCTCGCCAGGGAACCGCACCGCACCCGCGCCACCCTGCTGATGGCGCTGGCGCCGACGCTCTCGCTGGTGCTGCTGCTGTGGCTGGTGTGGCCGAGCCACTGGACCGAACGCAGCGACGCCCCCTTCTGGTTGGTCGCCGCCGACGTGGTGATGCTCGGCTGCATCGCGCTGATCGAGCTGTTCCGACTGGTCAACGTGGTCTCCGTCGCCCACGCCACCATGGTCGCCAGGGACCCGGTGCCCGTGACGCCCGAGGCGGGCACCCGGGTCGCGTTCCTCACCACCTTCGTGCCGGGCAAGGAGCCCCTCACCATGGTGCGGGGCACCCTGGAGGGCGCCGTCCGGCTGCGGCACACCGGCCCGCTGGACGTCTGGCTGCTCGACGAGGGCGACGACCCGCAGGTCAGGGAGATGTGCGCCGAGCTGGGCGTGCGCCACTTCACCCGCAGGGGCGTCGACCGCTGGAACCAGCCCAGCGGCCCGCACCGCGCGCGGGCCAAGCACGGCAACTACAACGCCTGGCTGGACGCGCACGGCGACGACTACGACTACTTCGCCTCCGTCGACACCGACCACGTGCCGCTGCCCGGCTTCCTGGAGCGGATGCTCGGCTACTTCCGCGACCCGGACGTCGCCTTCGTCGTCGGCCCGCAGGTGTACGGCAACTACGAGGGGCCGGTCACCAAGTCCGCCGAGAGCCAGCAGTTCCTCTTCCACGCGCTGATCCAGCGCGCCGGCAACCGCTACCGCTCGCCGATGTTCGTCGGCACCAACAACGCGGTGCGGATCGCGGCGCTCCGCTCCATCGGCGGACTCTGCGACTCGGTCACCGAGGACATGGCCACCGGCTTCGAGCTGCACCGCACGGCCAACCCCGACACCGGCAACCGCTGGCGCTCGGTCTACACCCCCGACGTGCTCGCCGTGGGGGAGGGCCCGTCCTCCTGGACCGACTTCTTCACCCAGCAGCTGCGCTGGTCACGCGGCACCTACGAGACGCTGATCCGCCAGTACGGGCGCGGCGGGCGCCGCCACCGGCCGGGGACGCTGCTCAACTACTCGCTGATGCTGGCCTTCTACCCGATGGCCGCGATCACCTGGACGCTGGGCGTGCTGGGCTGCGTGCTCTACCTGCTGCTGGGCGCCTCCGGCACCCAGGTGTCGTCCTCGGTGTGGCTGATGCTCTACAGCGACGTCGCCGCGCTCCAGGTCGGCCTCTACGTCTGGAACCGGCGGCACAACGTCTCCCCCCACGAGCCCGAGGGCTCGTCCGGCACCGCGGGGATGCTGATGTCCGCGCTCTCCGCGCCGGTCTACGCCCGTTCGCTGCTGGACGCGGTGCTCCGGCGCACCTCCGGGTTCGTCGTCACGCCCAAGGGCGGTGAGGCCAGCCCCGACCGGCCGGCCACCTTCCGCTGGCACCTCGGCTGGGCCGGGCTGCTGACGTTCGCGCTGCTGGTCTCCGTCGTCCTCGGCCACACCCATGTGGCCATGCGCAGCTGGGCGTTGATCGCCCTCGCGGTCGCGCTCGCCCCGCCGGTCGTCTGGGCCTGGTCCACCCGCGAGCTGCGCCGCCGCCCCACCGGCCGGCACCGTGCGGCGGGACCGCGCACCCGGCTCGGCGTCGCCCGCCGCCCGTCGCCCGTTCCCGAAGCCAACGTTCCGAACGACCCCGGCGGCGAACTGCCGCCCCGACGCCCCGTGGGAGCCGACGCATGAGCCGTCAACGACGTGTCCGCCACCGCTACCGCCCCGGTCGCCGGCTGCGCAAGCTGGCCCTGGGCGGCGGCATCACCCTGCTGCTGGTCGGCCTGAACGCCCCCGCCGCCGTCTCCTTCGCCGAGCGGCAGCTCCACGAGTACCGCATATCCCGGCCCGCCTACCAGGCGAAGTACGGCTCCTGGGAGACGGTCGACGTGCCCGAGGAGTACCGCACCAACGCGATCCACGCGGCCCTGCTGCACACCGGCAAGGTGCTGCTGATCGCCGGCTCGGGCAACGAGGAGGACCAGTTCGACGAGGGCACCTTCGACACGATCCTGTGGGACCCCGAGGACAACTCGTTCGAGAAGGTACCGACCCCCGAGGACCTGTTCTGCGCCGGCCACGCCCAACTCCCCGACGGCAAGCTGCTGGTGGCCGGCGGCACCCTCCGCTACGAGGTGCTGGGCGACGCGGTCACCCACGCCGGCGGCCCGATGCTGATCAAGAACGAGGACCCCGACCGCAGCCGCGAGTTCCCCGAGGGCACCCGGCTGCGCGGTCCCGGCGGCCAGCTCTACGAGACCACCAACGCGATCACCGTGCCCGCCGCCGACAAGAAGGAGCGCGAGCCGGAACGCGACGAGGACGCCGCGGAGGCGGACGAGGTCGGCGCGGAGCCGGGGGCGGAGGCCGAGGAGGAGAACGAGCGGGAGAACGAGCCGGAGTACACCATCACGGCCGGCGAGGAACGGGTCTTCGTCACCGCCGTCGAGGAGGGCGAGCAGGGCGTCGTCGACGAGGCCGGCCAGTACGAGATCCTCGGCCTGGAGGGCGCCGACGCGCGCAACCTCTACGGGCTGGCCTCCGCGATCACCCTGGAGGACCAGGACTTCCAGGGCATCGACGTGGCCTACGAGTTCGACCCCGTGGCCGAGCGCTACATCCCCGTCGACCCGATGGCCGAGGCCCGCTGGTACCCGACGCTGACCACGCTCCCCGACGGCCGGGTGCTCTCCGTCTCCGGCCTCGACGAGGTGGGCGAGGTGGTCCCCGGGATCAACGAGATCTACGACCCCGAGACCAAGACCTGGTCCGAGGGCCCCGAGCGGTACTTCCCCACCTATCCGGCGCTCTTCCTCACCGAGGGCGGGAAGATCTTCTACACCGGCTCCAACGCGGGCTACGGCCCCGCCGACGAGGGCCGGGTGCCCGGCATCTGGGACCTGGAGGAGAACACCTTCGAGGAGGTCGGCGGCCTCTCCGACCCCGACCAGCTGGAGACCTCGGCCTCGCTGCTGCTGCCTCCCGCGCAGGACCAGCGGTTCATGGTGCTGGGCGGGGGCGGCGTCGGCGAGTCCTCGAAGTCGACGGAACGGACGGCCGTCGTCGACCTCACCGAGGAGGACCCCACCTACCGCGAGGGCCCGAGCCTGCCGCAGGGCACCCGCTACCTCAGCAGTGTGCTGATGCCCGACGACACCGTCTTCACCTCCGGCGGCTCCGAGGACTACCGGGGGCGCGGCAAGAGCGACGTGCTGCGGGCGCAGTTCTACGACCCCGAGCAGGACGCGTTCGTGCCGGCGGCCGACCCGACCGTGGGCCGCAACTACCACTCGGAGGCGCTGCTGCTCCCCGACGGGCGGGTGGCGACGTTCGGCTCCGACCCGCTCTACGGGGACAAGGACAACACCAGGACCGGCGAGTTCGAGAAGCGGATCGAGGTCTACACCCCGCCGTATCTCCACGACGGACGCGAGGAGACCCGGCCGGCGCTGGGCGAAGGGCCCGAGAGCGCCACGCTCGGCGAGACCGTCGCCTTCGCGACGGACGACGCGGAACGGATCACCGAAGCCCGGCTGATGCGCCCCAGCGCGGTCACCCACACGACGGATGTGGAGCAGCGTTCGCTGAAACTGGGGCTGGAACGGGTCGAGGGCGGCGTGGAGCTGACGGTCCCCGAGGACCCGTCACTGGTGCCTCCCGGCTGGTACATGATCTTCGTCACCGACGAGGCGGGTACCCCCGGCGAGGCCACCTGGATCAAGGTCGGCGCTGCCTGATCACTGGGTGGTGGCGGGGGTTGGCCGACTACGGAGCTTCGTGGCTGGGTGGGTTGTCGTCTGCGCCCCGGTGGTTGGTTGCTCGCGCAGTTCCCCGCGCCCCTGGTTTGGGCTGGCGTGGTGGGTTGGGTGCGGGTTTCGCCTTCGGCAGGTGGCGGCCTGTTTGGGGGCGCGGGGAACTGCGCGAATGCTGGGTGGCGGGGGTTGGCCGACTACGGAGCTTCGTGGCTGGGCGGGTTGTCGTCTGCGCCCCGGTGGTGGGTTGCTCGCGCAGTTCCCCGCGCCCCTGGGTTGGGCTGGCGTGGTGGGTCAGGTGCGGGTTCACCTGCGGCAGGTGACGGCCTGTTTGGGGGCGCGGGGAACTGCGCGGTGCATTCGTGGCGGGGGTCAGTCGACTACTGACCTTGCCGGTCTGGGTGAGGTGTCGTCCTCGCCCCGGCGGTCGGTTGCTCGCGCAGTTCCCCG
>NZ_VDGT01000037.1 GCF_006335015.1 Streptomyces sedi | reverse complement strand
GTTCAAACGCCTGGCCGTCCGCTGGGAACGCCGACTCGACCTGCACAACGCCCTCGTCTCCCTCGCCAGCGGCCTCATCTGCTGGCGACGCCTGAAACACCGCACACCATGATCGTGTTACGAGCTCCTATGAGTGCGGCCTTCTTCACTCCGACATCCTCCTGCGCCCTTTCCGCACCGCCCGGCCGTCCGGGAAAACCACGTTCCTCCCGGACGACCCACGCCATCCCTGTAGAGATCACCGGCCGGATAATCTGGTGCCGCGCACGACGCATTCCCCCTCGACAGTCTGATCCGAAGCAGGCAAAAGCCCGCCATTCCGGGAGTTTCCCGAGGCACTTTCGACTGTAGGGGCGAATCACTGTCGCCCCAACTGGGCTTCACTGAAGTCTGCAACGGGCTCGTCGGAGTGGCTGGTTGGGCGGGTTCGACATGGTGAAGCACCGGACGTTTCTTGGGGTGACAGGAACAGGAACATATTCTCGACGACTCCCCCGTTCTCAATTCCTCCAGGGAGTCGACTTGCCCTATTCCCTGCATCAGGGTGATGCCCTGACGGTGATGGCCGCCCTGCCTGACCAGGCGGTCGACTGCGTCATCACCGACCCGCCCTACAACTCCGGTGGCCGGACAGCGGCCGAACGCACCAGCCGCACCGCACGCACGAAGTACGTCAGCGGTGGGGTCCGTCACCATCTCGCGGATTTCGACGGCGAGAACAAGGACCAACGCAGCTACGGTTATTGGCTCACCCTCAACCTGACCGAGTCCTACCGCCTCGCCAAACCCGGAAGCCCGGTGCTGATCTTCAGCGACTGGCGACAGGTATCCACCACGGCGGACGCACTCCAAGCCGCCGGATGGACCTGGCAGGGAATGGCCACGTGGCACAAGCCAGCCGCCCGTCCCCGGAAAGGGGGACTGCGTCAGGACAGCGAATACATCGTCTGGGGAACCAAGGGGCGGATCGCCGCCTCCCGCAATCCGATCTATCTCCCCGGCCTGTACTCCGCCTCACAGCCCCGCAAGGACCGCAAGCACATCACGCAAAAACCTCTGGCGGTGATGCGGCAACTGGTGCGGATATGCCCACCCGCAGGAACGGTACTCGACTTCTGCGCCGGCTCCGGATCGACCGGCGTTGCCGCCCTCCAAGAAGGCCGGGACTTCATCGGCATCGAGATGAGCCCGCACTACATCGGCATCGCCCGCGGCCGACTGGAGACCGCGCTCCACCAGACCACCGACCAGGACGACCTGGACCTCGCCGGCCCCGAGGAGCACTGAACCATGCCCCACACTCCCGAACCCGCCGACCCCGAAGCGGAGTCGACAGAAGCAGCCGAGCCGGAACCCGTCGAGGGAGACCTGCCGGAGCCGATACGCCTGGACCCCGCCGACCTCGCCGCCGGCTTCGCCCGCCTCAGCAACGTCTTCGCCACCGCCGGCGACACCGAAGACGAGACGGGGGCCGTCGAAGACCTCCCCGACGACGCCCCACCTCGCCCGGCGGGGGCCGGCTTCATCCTCCTCAAGCGCGGTCGCGCCCACGCCCGCGAACTCGCCCGCCTGACACGGTGGGTCGACGACATCCTGCTGCCGACCTACGGCCGGGAGATCTCCACCCAGGCGCCCTGGTGCCCCTGGTGGCCCCAGCACCCGGAGGCCGTCGCACGCCTGCACGCCCTCTGGCTGTCCTGGCGGCAGCACATCGCCCCCGACGCCGGACCGAGCGGCCCCGCGATCTGGCACAGGGACTTCCTGGACCACACGATGGCTCAACTCCGCAGCCCCGGTGGCCCGTTCGCCGCGTGCACGACCCACCCCCACCGCCGAGCCCACCGCCTCCTGCCCCCGCCCCCCGCGACGGAACACGATGAGCCCGCCTCCACCAGCGTGGCGGCCTGATGCCGGCCCGCTTCGGCTTCGCCGCCGACCCCCGCGCCATCGAGGACCTCCGCCACCTGCCCACCACCATCCGCGACCTGGCCCTCCTGCAACTCCAGGGCCTGGTCCACGGCGAACAACGAGGCACTCCCCTCGGGACACGTGCCGGCGTGGACCTCTCGGGCTACCGGCGACTCCACGTCGATCCGGACGCCGAGTGGCGCATCGTCTTCCGCGAACGCGCCGCTCCTCCCCGCTCCCGACTCGGTTTCCGCCGCGAGATCTTCGTCATCGCCATCGGCGCGCGCGAGGCACACGAGGTGTACAACACCGCGGCCCGCCGCCTCGGCCGCCTCCCCGACCACACCCCCACACCGCAACACCTCTCCGTCCTCAACACCGTCCCCCGCACGCCGCCTCCCGCGACAGCCCTCACCAACCCGCCTCCTGGACACCGCCGATGACCACCACCACGCTCCCCACGCCGACCTGGCACACCCTCACCGACCGCCACCTAGACCACGCCACCACCGCCGTCGAGATCCTGGCCCGGCCCTGGACCACACGCCTGCTCCACGCCATCCACCAGCACGGCCCGTCCACCGCCGCCGAGCTGTCCCGAGCGATACCCCACCTGCCCCGCGCCACGGCCGAGGACCACCTCACCCGGCTCGCCGACGAACACCTCCTCCACCCGCTGATCCACACCGGCCCCGCCCTGTGGTCCCCGACCCCGGCCGCACGGGCACTCGGCCCCCTCCACCACCAGCTCCTGCACTGGTGGCCCGAAACCTCAGCCCACCACTCCCGCACCCAGCGCATCGAACACGCACTCACCCTCCTCGCCCGACGCCACACCCTCCTGATCCTGTCCACCCTCGCCACCACCGGCCCGACCACCCTGCACGCCCTCGCCCAACGGCACCTCACCACCATCTCCCGCGCCACCGTCTACGCACGCGGCACACAGCTCCTCCTCCACAAGCTCCTGACCTCCAGGCACCCCACCGGCAGCGGACGCGGCCAGGCATACGAACTCACCCACCACGCGCACGCGCTCCCACCGATCCTCGAACGCCTCTCGGGCTGGTACACCACGCACCAACAGCCCTCCCGCGCCTCGTCCGGCCTCGGGGCGGTCCTGCCCTACCGGCCCAGCGACCTGTTCTCCGACACCGACCTCGCCATCGACCGGTGAACCCGACGAGCCCCGACTCCCCCTCGCCCGAACCGAACTGGGTCACCCCCGCCTACCTGGCCGGTGCGCGCAACGTTCCCGAGCACGCCCTCGCCCCACTCCTCGACAGGAACTGGCCCCACCACGACGACGCCTCCGGCAACTTCTACCTCTCCAGCCCCGACCAGACCCTCCGCATCGGCTACCTCCCCGAACCGGCCCCCTCGCCCCTCTGGCGCATCAGCGCGAGCCCCGACCCCTTCGACCGCCCCCTGTGGACCGCGCAGGCCAGCGCCCAGACGCCCGAGGAACTCCTGCGGCCCCTCTTCGCCCGACTCGGCCAGATGTGGGAGCACGGCAACCAGCAACACCTGATCGGCCCGCTCGCCCCCTACCTCGCCACCACCCCACTGGAGAAGGCCGGCTGGCAGACCCAGCAGCTCCCCGGCCGGCTGACGACAACCTCCCCGGACGTCCAAGCCGTCCTCATCCACACCCCATCGCCCCACCGACCGAACGCCGACGCGTTCACCCGCCCCTCGACGGCGTGGCAGATCGGCGCGGGCCGCGGCGAGCCAGCCTGGTGGGCCACCTTCACCCAGGCCACGCCGACCCCGCTGCTCGCCACCTTCACCACCGCACTGACCGACCCCACCCCGGTGCGCCGCCCACACTCCCAAGCCCGCACCCGCGCCACCGACTTCACCGCCACACGGGCCCCCGATGCGCACCAGCCGCAGACGTCCGACCTTCCTTCGCCGCCCCGCGCCCGGCCCCCGTCAACGCCAGTGGGCGGGGGCCCGAGCCGTTGACGCTCGGGCCCACGGCTGACATATCGCCTGACACGACGGATGCGCTCACGCCTTCCGCTTGTCGTCGATCTCGGCGATCAGGGCCTCGATACGGGTGCGGATCTCGTCACGGATGGGGCGGACGGCCTCCACGCCCTGCCCGGCGGGGTCGTCCAGGGTCCAGTCGCGGTAGTGCTTGCCGGGGAAGATGGGACAGGCGTCGCCGCAGCCCATGGTGATGACGTAGTCGGATGCACGCACGGCCTCGGCGGTCATCGCCTTGGGCTGTTCGGCGGCGATGTCGACGCCCACTTCCTTCATTGCCTCCACGGCGGCCGGGTTGACCAAGTCGGCGGGCAGGGAGCCGGCAGAACGGACCGCGATCCGGTCGCCGGCGAGGTGGACGAGGAAACCGGCGGCCATCTGGGAGCGGCCGGCGTTGTGGACGCAGACGAACAGCACCGAGGCGACCGGCGCGATGGGGTGCGGGGTGGCAGGGGGCATCGCTCATTCCTTACGCGCAGCAGGACAGCAGCATCAGCCAGGACTGATGTCAGTCTCAAGTGATGTGACAGTATCAGTGCATGGTGACTTCAGTTGGGACTGATCTGATGCGGGTGCTGGCCGACCCGCTCCGGCTCAAGATCGTGACGCTGCTGGCGCGCGAGACCTTGTGTACGACGCACCTGGTGGAGGAGACCGGCGCGAAGCAGACGAACCTGTCCAACCACCTGCGGGTGCTGCGCGAGGCCGGGGTAGTGGACACCGAGCCGTGCGGCCGGTTCACCTACTACCGGCTGCGGCCCGAGGTGTTGGAGACGATGGCCGGGCAGTTCACGGATCTGGCCGCCACCGCCCGCGCCACCGCCGATCAGAACCGGAAGCGGGCCTGCCCGTGACCACCACCAGCAACCCGCCCGCCCCCGAACGAGCGACGAACCTGGAACCGGGAGATGACGCGGGGATCGTCGCGAAGCTCTCCACCCTCGACCGCTTCCTGCCGCTGTGGATCATCGCCGCCATGGCCGCCGGACTGCTGCTCGGGCGGGCGGTGAACGGGCTGGACGACGCGCTGGCCGGCCTTGAGGTCGGCGGGATCTCCCTGCCCATCGCGATCGGCCTGCTGGTCATGATGTACCCGGTACTGGCCAAGGTCCGCTACGACGCCACCAGCCTGCGCACCGTCACCGGCGACCGCCGCCTCATGGCCTCCTCCCTGGTGATCAACTGGGTACTGGGACCGGCGGTGATGTTCGCCCTCGCGTGGATCTTTCTGCCCGACCTGCCGGAGTTCCGCACCGGCCTGATCATCGTCGGCCTCGCCCGCTGCATCGCCATGGTGATCATCTGGAACGACCTCGCGTGCGGGGACCGCGAGGCAGCCGCCGTCCTGGTCGCGCTCAACTCCGTCTTCCAGGTCCTGGCCTTCGGCCTGCTGGGCTGGCTCTACCTCGACCTGCTGCCCGGCTGGCTGAACCTCGGCGAGGGCGAGAACCTCGACATCTCCGCCGCCGAGATCGCCCTCAACGTCCTCGTATTCCTTGGCGTCCCGCTGATCGCCGGCTTCGCCACCCGCCGCATCGGCGAGCAGCGGCTCGGCCGGGAGCGCTATGAGGCGCGCGTGCTGCCCCGGATCGGGCCGTGGGCGCTGTACGGGCTGCTGTTCACCATCGTGCTGTTGTTCGCCCTCCAGGGCGACGCCATCACCTCCGCCCCCTGGGACGTCGCCCGCATCGCCCTGCCGCTGCTCGTGTACTTCGCGGTCATGTGGTTCGGCTCCTACGCCCTCGGCCGGGCCGCCGGACTGCCCTACGACCGCACCGCCACCCTCGCGTTCACCGCCGCCGGCAACAACTTCGAACTCGCCATCGCCGTCGCGATCGGCACCTTCGGCGTCACCAGCGGCCAGGCCCTGGCCGGCGTCGTCGGTCCACTCATCGAGGTGCCCGTCCTGGTGGCGCTGGTGTACGTCTCCCTGGCCCTGCGGCGCCGGCACGCCGTGGCCAAGGGCTGACAGACGAAGCCAGCCCTGCGCGGGCGTCACCGCCCAACGCCGCGCGGAACTGGCGGTCACCCGCGCCGGGCGGTGCGCCGCAGCCTGCTCAGCACGTGGCGCGCGTCGCGGGCGGCGCCGCGCAGGGAGTTGGAGGCGAAACCGCGCTGGAACTCGATACCCACGTAGCCCAGCCCGGGCACGGTGGTGGACACGCCCAGGCGGTGCAGCGGCCGGTGCTGGTCATCGAGCGCGGGGGTACCGGCGAGGTAGGGATAGCGGTGGCGGTAGCCGGTGGCCCAGATGACGGCGTCAACCGCTTCCTGGGTGTCGTCCGCCCAGATCACGCCGTCCTCGGTGAGCGCGGTGAACATGTCCCGCCGCTCCACGCCGCCCTTCTCCAAGGCGGCCTTGTAGGTGCCGTCATCGAGCACGGAGACCGGCAGCTTGGCCAGTTGCCGTCGCATGGGGGCGATGTCCAGGCCGGTGCACCGGGTCCACCAGTGGATGTCCCGGCCGAGGATGTACTGGGCCGTCCACCGCACAGGCGCGCGGGTGGCAAGGGTGACGCGGGCGAGCGGGGCGAGGTCGGCGGCGATCTGGATCGCGGAGTTCCCCGCACCCACCACGACCACGCGCGCGCCTTCGAAGTCCGTCGGAGCGCGGTAGTCGGCGGAGTGCAGCTGCCGCCCTCCGAAGAGTTCGCGGCCAGGCAGGGCGGGGGTATGGGGGTGGGCGAAGACGCCCGAGGCCGCCACCACGGTCCGCGCCGACCACTGCTCGCCGTTCCCGGTCTCCACGGTGAGCCCGCCACCGACGGCGGACCGAACCGCGGTCACGCGGGCGCCGGTGCGGATGTCGGCGTCCAGGCCCTTGCCGACGGTGCGCAGGTAGTCGGCGACCTCGTCCCGCGCCGGGTAGCGGTCGGGGTCGCCGGGAAAGGGGTGGCCGGGCAGGGCGGAGTACCGGGCCGGGGAGAACAGGGTCAGGCTGTCGTAGTACAACGGCCAGGAGCCGGCCGTGTCGCCGCCGGCCTCCAGGACCAGCGGCCGGGACCAACCAGTGCGGGTGGCGACGGCTGCCGTGGACAGTCCGGACTGCCCCGCGCCGATGATCAGGAGGTCAACGTGTTCCATGGTGGGTGCTCCAGCAGCAGATAGTTCGTTTTTTACCGTCCGGGAGGTCGACGCACGCAGCGGCCTGAGCCTCTCGATCGCCTCGGAGCACCGGGCGCTCTCGCGCCGGCGGGTCGCTGTGGGCCGGGCGCGACGGGCGGCAGCTCCGCTACCGCGCCGACGGCCCCCGGACCGCGCAGCGGCTGGCCGCCCCGAAGAGCTACCTCACTGACTGCTGCACACCCGACTGGCGGCCGGACAGGAAACCCGAGGGCCGGGAGTCAGGTGGCGGTGCGCAGGTCGAGCGTCGCGGACATCGCGGCCACCACCGAGGGGGCGACGGCGTAGTAGACCCAGGTACCGCGGCGCTCGGAGGTCAGCAACCCGGCCTCGCGCAGCTTCTTCAGGTGGTGGCTGACGGTGGGCTGGGAGACGCCGACGTCGGCGATGTCGCACACGCACGCCTCGCCCCCGGGGTGGGAGGCCACCTTCGAGAACAGGCGAAGCCGCACCGGGTCCGAGAGCGCCTTGAACATCGCGGCCATCCGCTCCGCGTCCTCCGCGGACAGCTCCGCGGCCGTCAGCGGCGGGCAGCACGGCACCACCGCATCGTCCGGTTCAAGGACCGGGAGCCCGACCGTCTTCTGCTTCGACATTCTTCTATGTTGACACTCATCGATACCGCGTGGCAATCTCCGGGCATCGACAGACGTCGAAACAGTGAGGGAGCGCTGATCATGCCGGAGCCTGCTGCTCTGCCCGTCGCCGTCATCGGCGCCGGCCCCATCGGCCTTGCCGCCGCCGCCCACCTGATCGAACGCGGCATCCAGCCGCTGATCCTGGAACGCGGGGACCACGCTGGCGCCGCGGTACGGGAATGGGGCCACGTGCGGCTGTTCTCCACCTGGGCCGAGCTGGTCGACCCCGCCTCCGAGAAGCTGCTCGCCCCCGCCGGCTGGGTCCGCCCCGCGCCAGACACCTACCCGACCGGCGCCCAGTGGGCCGAGGACTACCTCCAGCCGCTGGCAGACACCCTCGGCGAACGCGTCCACTACGGCACCACCGTCACCGGGGTGGCCCGCGCCGGACGGGACCGCGTGGTCGACTCCGGCCGCGACACCCAACCCCTCACCGTGCATGTCACCACCGCCGACGGCGACGAGGAACGGATCACCGTCCGCGCCGTCATCGACGCCTCCGGCACCTACACCACCCCCAACCCCCTCGGCGCCGACGGCTACCCCGCCACGGGAGAGCGCGCCCTGGCCGCCCAGGGCCGCATCACCTACCGTGTCCCGGACTTCAGCAACCCGGCCGTCCGCGCGTCCTTCGCCGGCCAGCGCACCGCCGTGGTCGGCACCGGCGCCTCCGCCTTCACCGTCCTCGCCGGCCTGGCCGACCTCGCCAAGGCCCCGGACGGCACCGGCACGCACGCGGTATGGGTACTGCGCCGCGGCATCTCCGGCTCCACCTTCGGCGGCGGCACCGCCGACCAACTCCCCGCTCGGGGCGCCCTCGGCCTGGCCGCCAAGGCCGCCGTCGAAAGCCGGCACGCCAACGCGGTCACCGGCTTCCGCACCACCGCCGTCGAACACGACGCAGACCGCCTGGTGCTCGTCGCCGACGACGGCCGCCGCACCGATCCCGTCGACCAGATCATCGTGCTCGCCGGACTGCGCCCCGACCTGACCTTCCTCTCCGAAGTGCGCCTTGGACTGGACGAACGCCTCTCCGCCCCCGTACGCCTGGCACCCCTCATCGACCCCAACCAGCACTCCTGCGGCACCGTCTACCCCCACGGCGTCAACGAACTCTCCCACCCCGAAGAGGACCTGTACCTCGCCGGAATGAAGTCCTACGGCCGCGCCCCCACCTTCCTCGCCATGACCGGCTACGAACAGGTCCGCTCCATCGCCGCCCACCTCGCAGGCGACAGGGAAGCAGCCCAGCGAGTGGAACTGACTCTCCCGGAGACCGGGGTGTGCGGTGGCGCCGGCCTCTTCGAACAGAGCACGGCCCAGGAGGCGGCGAGCGAACGCTGCGCCCCCGCGCCGCAGCTCGTCCCACTCGGAGTCGGCGCCTCGACCGCGACAGAGAACGCGTCATCGGACGGCTGTTGCGGCTCGTAAACGACCCCCCGCTCACGAGTACGGGACCGTGATCGGTTCGCCGGCGCTTTCACGGCCCCCCTGACACGTGCGTCCCCACCCCTTCAGCTGTTCAGCTCTCCGCGCCACAGCCGTTCGCTGGCGCGTTTGGCTTTGCGGCGGGCGCATCGGCGGGTCCGTCGCCGCGAAGCGCCGCGCACGCTGCCACCGGTCACCCGGTAGTCGCCGAACTCGTCGCACGGCCACGGGCCGAGCTTGTAGTTCTGCACCGCCATGACGCGCTCCCGTTACCAGTAGATGCCGGCGAACGTGCCGTCGAACCCCAAGGCGCGGTCTCTTGCCGCTGGATCGGTGTGGTAGCGGTGGATGCGGCCGAAGTGCTGGCGGAACCAGTCGGCAGGTATCCGGGGTTCGTGCCACTGTCGGGTGCAGCGGCAGCGCACGGATACCTGGTCGGTGGCGAGTTGGAGGATGAACAGCCAGTCGCGCTGGGCGCCGCAGGCGTCGCAGGTCAAAAGCCCGCCAGGCAACGGCATCGCGAAGGGATAGGGCCAGACCCAGTCCGTCACGTCTCGGCCTGGGCCAAGAGCCTCGGCGGTGTCCGGACAGGTCGTCGAACGCCCCTCGGCGGAGGAGGGGGCCGCGTCGGTCGGCGGGCGGTGAGCCCGCCGCATGAGTCGGTTGAACACCTCACCCCTCCTACGGTCACGTGACTGTCGTCGCGCGGGACAGCATCATGCGGCTCTACCTTCTCCCTGGGTCTGCCCTAGCCATTCGTAGGGTTGTGGCACCCAGGGGAGCTGGGTGTGGCTTTCATGCGGCTGCCGTCCGTGGCTTCGCTGGCTTGGCCGCCCGGCTCCCCACGACGACTCGGCCGCCGATTGGGAAGTGCGAGAAAGTCGCTGCGTAGAGCAATGCCGGCGAGGTCGTCCGTGGTATGCAAGACAGGTACGACCGACTGGAGCACGATGAGCCGGATATGGGCCGGGATCGACTGCGGAAAGACCCACCACCACTGCGTGGTCGTCGACGCCGAAGGCGCCACCCTGCTGTCGCGACGGGTGGCCAACGATGAGCCGCAGCTTCTTGAACTCCTGCGTGACGTGCTCGCCCGGGCCGACGGAGACGAGACGACCTGGGCTTTGGACATGACTGGTGGGAGCCCGGCCTGCTGATCGCCCTGCTGGTCAACCACGGCCAGGAACTCCTCTACATCCCCGGGCGGGTGGTCAACCGGGCCGCCGACGCCTACCGCGGCGAGGGCAAGACCGACGCCCGGGACGCCCACGTCATCGCCGACCAGGCCCGCATGCGCCAGGACCTGCAACCCGTCCGCCCCGGCGACGAAGCGACCATCGAGCTGAAACTGCTGACCGGGCACCGCATCGACCTGGTCACCGACCGCACGAGCCTGCTGCGGTTTCTGCGGAGGTGGTACGGCGCCCAGAAATCACCCAATGCGAGACTGAGGGAATCGCCTGGCGTGCCCAGGGAGCTTGTCGAGTGGCATGAAATCTCTGCCCAGTGGGGCGGAGAGATCACTTCACACAACTACGCCATCCCCCTGGCGGAACTCGCAGCAGAAGACGGAAAGATTCCGTTCTGGGTCGAGAACCAAGGGACCTGGGTTTGGGCATTCGACCCAAAAAGCGAAGAAAGCTCCGTGTATGAGCGACATCCATCCGACGAACCGACCCCGTGGCGACGCACTGGCGAGCGGCTCTCAGATTTCTTGATTCACGCCACCATCCTGGAGGCAATCCTGTGGCGCTCCTGCGGCGAAAGTAGCGCAAGGAGTCCCGATAGATTGGCTCTGGTCCCGAGAAGGAAGCCATGAGCTCCCCTTCCCTCCATGCAACTGGCCGGCCCGCGATTCGCGGATCCTCCTCGGCGAGAGCTGGCTGGCTCTCGTCCACCCGAGCGACAATCCCGACGCCGGCCATGACATCACCCTGCAGCGAGGGCACCAGGTGCTCTCTCTCCTGGGCGGAGGAGATGCCAGGAGTCAAGTGGCGCACGTACTCCGGCGTTCAGGACTTCACAACCGATGAACCACTGCCCTGGTAGATGGTGAAACACGAATTGGTGGCCGATCCATCTGAATCGGCCACCGATTACTTTCGGACTCAGTCAGTCAGGAAGTCCCGTGAACTTCTCAGTCGTACGACGCGAGATCACCCACAACTGAACCCCCTCGGGCATCATGTCTGGCAATGTACTTCTACATGTTCCGCAGGTCCCCGTCGGGTAGTCGATGCAGAGGACAGCCGTTCTGACACCTGGATTCATGCGCAAGAACGCTGCTGCGTGAGTCTCCACGTGCTCCCCGTTAGCTCTCGTTCGCCCTTTGCCCTGAGGGGCCTCCATGACCAGTCCCATGGCGCACAATCGAGGCGACACTGACGGCCGGCGCCCGCTTGACGCACATCTGTGCCCAGCTGCTGGAGTAGAAGCAGCCGTGGGCGCGGACCGACTCCCCCTTCGGCGCGGTGACGGCGCCGACACTCACTCCCCGGCACGAAACAGCAGGCAGTCACCCACTCAAGTAAACCGCAGGCAAACCAGGGCACCGCAAGCATGCGATGACCCGAGATACGCAAGCCACTCACTGATCAGGAAGCATTTGACATCCCTGACGCCCCAGTTGCCGTCCGCTGACATTGCCGTCAAACGGCATGAGCCCTCGGAGGACCTCATGTCGATGGCTACAAGATTTCAGTCAACCATTCCCAGTCGCCGGGCCTGGCACGCAGTCGTACGAACCCTTGCTCCAGGCAGTCATTGAGGCTGGAAGATTCGGCACGGATAAATCCCTGCTCACCTAGCCCCGGCCCCGACATTACCAACGTCCAAGGCTCTCCACCTTCCGCCATCCTCTCATCATCCACCTTTAGGATGACAGTGACGCCAGAGCGGCCCAACTTGTCCATGAGCTGCTCGATATCCATCACTTTTGCTCCCATCAATAGCCTCTCAAGGCTGCCGATATGTCACTGACATCACGCAGCTGACCTTTGCTTACCCTGTCGATGACACTTCGGAGATCAGCGGAAGTGGGACCGCTCGTGACACCGTTCCGTTCCATCAACTGTTCAACGGTAGCCTGAGCAGTTCGCTTATTTCCATTGTTGAACATGTGGCTTCCCGCGATATCCCGGATCACAACCGCCGACTTATCCCAGAAGCTGTCATAGCGACTGGCATTAGCCAGGGTGCTTGCTGGCGAACCATTCAACAACGTCTCCCCACCGAAACCGCGATTAATATCGGCGATCTCGTCCGGGCTGACACCCACCTTGAACCCGCCAGTCAGCGGGCAGTTGGAATTGTGAACCAGAACCGGAGTCTGTCCCGCCAGCACATAGTACGTGTGCAGTCCCTCGACCGTGAGGTTGTGGACCGTGCTGGCTCGGGTGTGCCGGGTGAGGGTGGTGACGGTGGTCGTGGTGCCGTCGGGGGCGGTGAGTTCGGTGCCGACCGTCAACTCTGCGGCGTCGGTCCAGGCGCGAGTGGTCTGGTTCCAGAAGGGGTCTGCGTCGGTGGCGGTGAGGGTGGTGGGGCCTTCCTCGGTGGCGAGGGTGAGAGCGGTGAGGTGCTTGGTTCCGGTGCTGGTGATCTCGGCGGTGACGGTACGCGGGCTGGTCTCGCCGGTCTCGGGGTCGGTGGCCAGAACCTTGTCGCCGATGCGGAGTTCCTCGATGGGGCGGGTGGTGCCGTCGGCCATCAGGACGTGGGTGCCGGCCACGAAGCTGTTACACGCGTCGCCCACATTGCGGCGCAATGTCGTGCCCAGTTCGGACGCGTTCTCCAGGAGGCGGTCGACGAACTTCAGCCCTTTGCCCTGAGGGGCTTCCATGACCAGCCCCATGGCGCACAATCGAGGCGACACTGACGGCCGGCGCCCGCTTGACGCACATCTGTGCCCAGCTGCTGGAGTAGAAGCAGCCGTGGGCGCGGACCGACTCCCCTTCGGCGCGGTGACGGCGCCGGCACTCGCTCCCCGGCACGAAACAGCAGGCAGTCACCCACTCAAGTAAACCGTCAGGCAAACCAGTGCACCGCAACCATGCAAAAAAACGCCTCGCCATCCGCTGGGAACGCCGACTCGACCTACACAACGCCCTCGTCGCCCTCGCCAGCGGACTCATCTGCTGGCGCCGCCTGCAACGCCAACTGAATGAGGATCATCGTCTTACTGCAAGCCAGCCCTGGCCCGCTCCCAGGAAGAGAGAACCGGAGCCGAGGAATTCTCACACCGGCTCACGTATGTTTCGGGCACACCGTTAAATATCTCTGCGCCAGAAATGGGGCCGCCACCAATAGAGCGCCATTCGATCACTGGGCCACGGCATCTCTTGCACAAACGTGGGCTCGAAGTTGTCTCGCTCAAGATCTGCAACCCTAAATCCGACATCCAGCACTTCAGTCTCCCTTGGAGCCCTCACCAGATCACTGAAGCGGCTATCGCTGACGCCGGACCTCAGATAGTTTTGCTGAGCATCCGCTAGGGTTATGCCGTTCGCCCCGCCAGCATATAGCGGCCAACGCAACTGTAGAAGGTCATCCTCCCAGTAGCAGATCGAGCGAACCATTGATGACCCTGGCGGTTCTATGACCGCAACACGGGCAGGGGGAAACGACGTCACGAAACGCCATTATGGGATGATCACCTCCGGCCAATTATCAAAATACCCAGGGAAATCACCGAAACCACGTCGGAGAAACTGTAGGACAGCCCCACTGCCCCTCGCACACTTCTGGCGTTGATCGCGCCGTGAGCCCGTCAAGTTTCCACGATCGATGCGCCGAAAGAGGGGTTATCACGACGCAACTGAACAAGCATGAGGAGCAGATCCACAACGGTAAACCCCGGCGTCTTCAGCGCGACATCATTACACCCGTCGACAATCACAACCCATACCCCAACCATAGGAAAGAAAGAACTGGAGTCGAGGAACTCCCACCCCGACCTATGCGCGTCGGGTACACCTGCCAACACCCAGGCACAGTATGGGATTCACCAGCAGAACCCGGGAGACACGACAGCCCAGATACGCGCGAACTACTGAGGCCGAAACTCAATCTCGGAGACGGCGGAGACAATACCAACGGCGAGAGCTTTCGAGTTCTCGCGAAAAGCGCCGACCCGCCAATAGTAAGTCTCTTCACTCAGAAAAAACTCTGGAAGACTGACAAGCAGGGCGTAAATACCGTGAATCTCCTCACGGCGCACATTTAGAATGAGACGACTTCCAGCAACGGCGCGTTCCGCGCGCTCTAGAAGGTTACGCAGGTCTCCCCCTGAGCCCCCCAATACGACCTCCAGCCCCATCTCATCATCAATCATCTCCGTCAGGGCAGACAATGAATTCACGAGGAGCCCGTATTGCGATTCTGTCAGCCGAAGTTGATACCCCCCGGCGATCCCTTCGATTTGCATCTTGATTCTCATCAGCTCACCTGGGGCTAAATCTGCTCGAAAAACTCTCTGGACTCATAACGTACCCGTGAATCATTCGGGTAGTACCAATTACCGCTACACCTCTTTCGGAATCATACACCGCAAACGCCTGAGACGCCCCTTCCTCGACCCGAGAGTCGACATGCGTGAAGTCTCGCCGAGAGAATCCCGAGAAATATTCCGCGAGCGCTTCCGGGTCATGACCAATTCCGGGAATGGTGTGACTAAGGGCTGTCCCGTAATTGATCTACGACGTGCTGTTTGACCTGCCTGTTTCTTCGTCAGTTGGCGAGGTTGAGGTTGTGTAGGCGGGCGATGCCGAGCATGGCGTGGTGGACGCCGTCGCCTTTGA
>NZ_VDGT01000036.1 GCF_006335015.1 Streptomyces sedi | reverse complement strand
TCAACCGCATCAAACACTGGCGCGGCCTCGCCACGCGATACGACAAAACCGCAACCATCTACCTCGCCGGACTCCACATCGCAGGCATCTTCATCTGGTCCGCACGATGATCCAAACGAAAGTGCCTAGCCGGCGGGGGAGCGGCGGCCCCGCACCGCGCGGCCGGCGTCACCGTCCCGCCGTGCCACCGCTCGATGGGGTGATCCCGGTCCGGCGCGCCGCCCCACCGGCCGCCGGGCCGTCGATACTGAGGGCCGTCCGGCGTGGCCGGACCCCACGGACAGCAGTCTCCGCCCAGGAAGGCCCAGCGATCACCGTGCCCGGACCCCAGGAGCAGGGGCTGTGCCCCTTCCCGACCAACCACGGCTTCACCCTCCACCCCGCCTACGCCGAGCTGCGCGGCGCACCCCTCGGCCGGGTCCGGCTGCCGCACGGCGACGACGCCTGGCTGGCCACCCGCTACGCCGACGTCCAGACCGTGATGTCCGACCCGCGGTTCTCCATCGCCGCCGCCGTCGGCCGCGACCAGCCCCGGATGCGGGAGGGAGCCCGCGCGGCCAAGGGCCTGTTCTCCATGGACCCGCCCGACCACACGCGTCTGCGGTCCGTCGTCGGCCGCGACTTCGGCGCCCGCCGGATGGAGCGGATCCGCGGCCGGGTGCGGGAGGTCGCCGAGGCGCGCGTCGACGCCATGCTGGCGGCCGACCGGCCGGCGGACCTGCTCACGGAGTTCGCCATCCCCGTGCCGACCACCGTGATCTGCGAGATCATCGGAGTCCCCGCCGAGGACCACGACCGGTTCTGGACATGGGCGGAGACCATCTTCGCCAACGACCTGCCGGGCGACACCGTGCTCGCGGCGGTGCGGGACTTCTTCGCCTACATGGCGGGCATGGTCGCCGAACGCCGCGCCGCCCCGCGCGAGGACATGCTCACCACCCTGGTCCGGGCGTGCGACGAGGAGGGGCAGATCACGGAGGAGGAGATGTTCGCGGTCGCCGCCGACCTGCTGAACGCGGGGTTCGCGACCACCTCCCACCAGATCGCCAACTTCCTCGCGACCCTGCTCTGCCACCCCGAGCAGCTGACCCTTCTGCGGCTCAAGCCGGACCTGATCCCGGGGGCCGTCGAGGAGCTGCTGCGTTTCGTCCCCATCCTCAGCGGCTTCTCCTTCGCCCGCTACGCCGTCGAGGACGTCCCGCTCGGCGGCGTCACCGTCCGTGCGGGCGAGCCGGTCATCGGCGTTCTCGGCGCGGCCAACCGCGACCCGGAGGCGTTCCCCGAGCCCGACGCGCTGCTCGTGGACCGGCCGACCAGCCCCCACCTGGCATTCGGCAAGGGCCCGCACTTCTGCGTCGGCGCCCACCTGGCGCGTGTCGAACTCCAGGAATCGCTGCGGGTGTTGCTCGACCGGCTGCCGGGACTCGCGCTCGCCGTCCCGCCGGACGAGCTGGAGTGGCGGCACGGCAGCATGGTCAACGGCCTCACCCGGCTTCCCGTCACCTGGTGACGCGGACACCACGCCGGGGCCCGCGCGGCCCCGGCCCGGCGCCCCGGCGATGACCCCGCTCGAACCTCCCCGGCGGGAGGACCGGCACCGAAACCCCCGCCACCGGCCGCCCGCGACCGCCCCTACCATCGCAAGGGAACGACGGAACGACGAAACGCCCCACGACGGCGCACGACCAGACCGAGGACGCCCAGACGCATGGCCGCAGCCCCCGACGCCTCCGTCCTCCGCGCCCGAGGCATGCCCCACCTGCTGGCCGTGGTCCTCTGCTGCTTCTCCGGCTTCGCCCTGCTCCTGCCCGTCTCCCCGACCTGGGCCGTCGCCGGCGGAGCCGACGAGTTCGGCGCCGGACTCGTCACCGCCGTCCTCATGGCCGCGACCGTCCTCACCCAGCTCTGCGTCAAAGCCATGCTGCGCCGCGTCGGCTGGTCCCACACCCTCACCCTCGGCGCACTGCTCCTCGGCCTCCCCGCACCCCTCCAGGCCCTCAGCGACGGACTGCCCGCCATCCTGCTGACCACCGCGCCGCGCGGCGCCGGCTTCGGCATCCTCACCGTCTGCGGCTCCACCGCCGTCGCCGCGCTCGCCCCCCGCGGCCGGCAGGGCGCCGCGATAGGCCTCTACGGCCTGGCCGTCGCCCTCCCTCAGGTCGTCCTCACCCCTGCCGCGCCCTGGCTGGTCGACACCTTCGCCCTCCCCGCGATCATCGCCTGCGGGGCGCTGCCCGTGCTCGCGCTGCCCCTCACCCCCGCCCTCGGCCGCATCGTCGCCGCCCACGACGACGACCACGCCCCCCGCGGCGGGCCCAGCCGCGCCGCGACCGCCCCCACCGTGCTGCGGCGCATCCGGCAACCGCTCGGCGTGCTGCTCCTCGTCACGGCCGGCGGCGGCGCCGTCCTCACCTTCGCCCCGCAGTTCACCCCCAGCCCGACGGCGGCGGTCGCCTGCCTGTTCACCCTCACCGCCACGGCCGCCGCCGGCCGCTGGGCCTGCGGCATCCTCGCCGACCGGCTCCCGCCCCGGCCGATCGGTGTCGCCCTCATGCTCGCCGCCTGCGCCGGGCTGGCCCTCACCGCCGCCGGCGTCGCCTCCGCACCGGCCACCGTGCCCGCCCTGCTGGCCGGAGTGCTCCTGCTGGGAACGGCCTACGGCGGGCTGCAGAGCGTCACCCTCGTGCAGGCGTTCCGCCAGGCCGGAACGGAGAACCGGCACACCACGTCCGTCGCCTGGAACATCGGCTACGACTCCGGCACCGGCCTCGGCTCCCTCACCCTCGGCCTCGCCGCCCAGACCGCCACCTTCACGGCCGGATTCGCCGCCCTGTCCGCCGGCATCGGCGCCGCCGCCCTCGCCGTCCTCCTGACCACCTCCCGGCCGGCCCCACCGGCCGCACCCCCGATCGGCGGCCGGCCACGGACCGGAGCGGACGACGCGTGCGACCAGCTCGGCCCCTGACTGTCAGACCCCCCTGCCACACTCGACCCGATGACCACACGACCCGCCCATCCGCAGTGGACCGACGACCTGTTCCCCTTCCCCACGCCGCCCGCCCTCGCCAGGGCCGTCGACCTCGCCTGGGAAGCCGACTTCCTCGCCACCGACCTGTACGAGGAGGGCCTCTACGACGCGGCGCGCGTCCAGGGCTCCGCCGCCCTCCCGTTCGACCTGTGCGAGGTGCCGCGCGCCCCACGGGGCTGGGAGTACACGGACCCGTGGGACGCGACCCGCCGCCCCCACACACCGCACCGGTCCGTCCCCGAGCTGCTGCCCTTCGCCGACCTCGGCACCGGCACCTGCGTCGGGTGGGCCGTCCCCGCCCCCGAGCTGGGGCGCGACGACCACCCCGTCGCCGTCTTCGGCCACCGGACGCCCGCCGTCGTCGGCCGCGACACCCGCGACGGCCTCGCCTACCTCCTCGGCCTCGCCCACCCCGACGACGCGGCCCGACTCGCCTCCGCCCTCGGCCTCACCACCGGCCAGCGCCCCACGGGCGACGCGCCGATACCCCTCGACTTCGCCCCACCCCCCGGCTGGCGCCACGAGCCCTGCCCCTCCGGTGTCGGCCTCGGCGTGCTGGCCCCAGCCGACGCGTTCGCCGACACCTACCCCACGTTCCTCGGCGACATCGACGACATCCTCACGGGCGCCTCCGACCTCCTCGACGCGGGCGCCCCCGCCAGCGCCCTCCTCGGCCTCACCGCCGCCTACCACGAGGACCCCGAACGCCTCACCGACCTCCACCCCCTGTGGGCCCGCGCCTACGACGCCCTCGACCGCCCGTTCCTCCGCGCACGCCTGGAGGCCATGGCGGAGCCCCCGCGGCGCACCACCCGCTGACATGTCCGCGCGCCGGCGGGCCCCCGGGCGGGTCCGCCGCCGCCCTCAGGCGACGTCCCGCCGCGCGCCGCCCCCCAGACCCGGCACGTGCCCACGCGAGACCCTCACGTACTCGTAGATGCCGGCCCGCGACACCCGACGGGCCGCCTCCAGCTCGTCCCGCGACCCCGTCTCCGCGATCCGGTCGATCTCCTTGAGCGCCTCCCGGCCGACGTCCTCCAACTCCGCCCCCTCCGAAAGCAACTCGGAACGGAACATCGCCTCCAGCGCGGCCGTCCGCAACCGCTGGGTCTCCCGACGCAACGCGTGCGGCGTCTCCCCCTCACCCAGACGGTCGGCGTGCCGCGCGAACCAGAGGTCCAACTGCCCGCGACGGTAGCTCGCCAACGCGCCCCCGAACGCGCAGTAGGCGTCGATGCGTTCCTGCCGCAACCGCTCATCACGAGTGAACCGCTCGGCACGGGACGCCGTACGCCGCTGAAACACATACGTCAGGGACGAGCCCAACAACGTACCGAGCACGGCTATGAGACTGGTCGCCACGATTTCCATGCCGCCCAGCGAACCACGCGCGCCCCCGCCGGGCCTCCCCTTTCCAGCCACTCCACCATCAGGCCGCCCGCCCCCGAGCCACCCCGCGCGAAGCGGAAGCCGTCCCGAGGGAACGGCCCCCGCCGCGACGCCCCCGCTCAGCCCCGCGCCACCAGCCGCAGAACCTCCCGCGCGTGCTCCACGGAGCCGTCCACCGTCTCCACGTCGTACATCGAGTCGACCATGAAGTGCTCGATGCCCGTCCGCTCGTGGATCTCCCTGATCGCGTCGGCGACCCGCGCCGTGCTCGTGCCGGCGTCGATGTTCACCCGCAACACGGTGTCGATCGCCCCCGGGTCCCGGCCCTCCTCCCGCGCCCACTCCTCCAGCAGCGCCCGCTGCGCCACCAGCCCGTCGACATCGACATAGCTCGGCACGACGACCAGCGGCAACCAGCCGTCCCCACGCCGCGCCACCCGACGCAGAGCCCGCTCCGACATGGCGCCCAGATAGAACGGCGGCCGTGGCCGCCGCGCCGGCTTCAACGGCGCGTGGTGCTCCGGCACGGAGAGCTGCGCCCCCTCGTACCCCGCGGGGTCCGTCGTCCAGACGGCCTCCAGCGCGTCGAGCAGCTCCTCCATGCGGGCACCGCGCCGCGTGAAGTCGAGCCCCGCCGCCTGGTACTCCTCCGGGGACCAGCCGACGCCGAACCCCGGCAGCAGCCGCCCACCGCTGACCAGGTCGATCGTCGTCAGCGACCGGGCCAGCTGAACCGGCGGATAGAGCGGGGCGACCAACACGTGGGACCCCAGCAGCACCCGGCTCGTCGCCGAGGCGGCCACACCCAGCAGCACGAACGGGTCCGCGGCCGGGTTCAGCTCCTCCGGAATGGTGTTCCCCTGACCGCCGTACCCCACCCGCGGGCGCACCGCCGCCAGATTCCGGTCACCCACCCACAGGCTGGCGCCCCCCGCCTCCTCGATCGCCGCGGCGAACGTCGCCGTCCGCGCGACGCCGTACGCCTGGTGGTGGAACTGCGGGAGAGCGAAACCTATCTTCATGACATCCTTCACGCTGAGTCACTGCGGGGGAGGTGCAGGCACCCGCCGAGACGACCTCCCCTCGCCGGAACCCCACCCTACAAACCGGCCCCCCGCTCTCAACGCCCGCCACGCCCAACGCAGTTGACCGGCCACCCGGGGCGGTCCCGTTCAGCGCGGCGCCTCCCTCAGCGGATCCGCCCCCGGGCCCTCCAACCAGTCGTCGAACCGCGACAGAAACGGGAACTCCTCACGCAGCGCGTCCAGATCGACGTCTCCCGCCAGCCTGCCGCTGTCGACCAGCGCGGCCGTCCCGCCGAGAACCTCGTCCCCCTCCAGCACCGCGTCCGGCAGCCGCGCGTAGTCGATCGGCCGCCCGGCGGCCCGCGTCAGCGCCTCACCCAACGCCCGCCCCGTGAGCGCGTCCCCGGCGATCCCCCTCGTCCGGCCCGCGTAGCGCTCCGGCGCCGCGAACACCCGCGCCACAATCCTGCCGATGTCACGCACCGCGATGAACTGCATCGTCTGGTCAGGACGCGCCAGAAACGTCAACCGCCCCCGGTCCAGCCCCATGCCCGGAAGCATCAGGAGCTCCATGAACGTGACCGGCCGAACGATGGTGCTCGCGACGCCCGACGCCCGCACCCGGTCCTCGATCCGGCTCTTGACGTCGAGATGCGCGACACCGGTCGACGTCGCGCCCGCGGCGATCGTCGAGGTGTAGACCAGATGCGCGACACCCCGCTCCTCGGCGATCTCCGCGACCCGCACGCCGAACCGGAACTCGTCCTCGACGGTCAGCCCCGCACCCGCCTGCCCCGCACTCGGCTGCACACTGAACACGCCGTACGCGCCGGAGAACGCCGCGCGCAACGACCGCGGATCGGCGAGGTCACCCCCCACGACCTCCACCCCGGCCGCCGACAACGCGCGGGCCCGCCCACCCGCCGGATCACGCACCACCGCCCGCACCGCCCACCCCTCGGCCCGCAACGCCGCCGCCACCGCCCCTCCCTGCTGCCCGGTAGCACCCAACACGACAACGGTTCCGCGCGCGATAGTCATACCGTCCCCAACCGCCCCTCCCACCACTCCTATTCCGCAGCCAGGGCACGGGCCAGCCAGGTGAACGCGGCCGCATAGCCAGCGAGTTCGGCCTGATTCGCCGCCAGCGTTCCGTCGACCACCTGCACGAGATAGCGATACCGCGCGAACGGGTCGTCCTCCGAAGGCCCCCGCGCCTCGCGCTCCAGATCGGCGAGCACCTCCGGCTCCAGAAGCAGCAGCCGCTCCGCCACCTCCCGCGACGCCGCCCCCTCGAACGACGCGCCGAGCATCCCGCCCAGCCACGCCAGATACCGCTCGCCCAACTCCCTGCCGGCCGCGGAGTCCGGATCCACCCCGGCCCGCAGCGCGGCGACCGCCTCCCGCAGCAGCGGCTCCCCCCGCGCGTAGGAATCCCACGCGCCCGGCGACACCAACAGCCGCCCGACACCGTCACCGAACCGCTCGTTCAGATCCGCCCGCACCGCGCGCCGCACCCCGGGATCGCCCACCAACGACGCCAACTCGATCCAGGCATCCAACTGCCCCGGCGTCGGCTCGTCAGGAAGACGCGGCGCGACGGCGTTCAGATCCGCGACGAACCGCGGATTCTCCTCCAGCCCCTCACTGACATCCGCCCAGAACTCCTCGACCAGCCGCTCCCGCTCCTCGTCCGAAAGCGACACCAGCCGGTGCACCAACGCCGCCTGCTCCGCACCCACGGGCCGCCGCACCAACGCCCGCAGCACCGAACGGCGCGCCCGCAACCGCGACGCCTCCTCCTCCACGACCGCCAGATGCGCCGTCGCCAGCTCGTGCAACGTGGTCCGCCCCGCCAGCAGCCGCCGGATCTCCTCCAGACCGGCCCCCAACTCCCGTAACGTCCGCACCAGCTCCAGGCGCGCGACGGCCTCGACGTCATACAGCCGATGGCCGGCCGACGTCAGCGCCGAAGGCTCCACCACCCCGGCGTCCGCGTAGAACCGGATGGCGCTGACACGCAGCCCGGTACGACGCGCCACATCCCCGATCGGATACATCGTCTCGTCGTCCACCAGGCCACTGTGCGACCTCAACCCACGTGAGACGCAAGCCCCCGCAGGCCCGCCGGCGTTCAGACGGCGGGGGAGAGGCCCACGGGCCCGACACACGCACGGAGAACCGGCTTCCCCACCCGGCGAAACACCTCCCGGGCTCCTCTCCGCGCCCCCGAACCCCGCCACGCGGGTTAAGCGATGAGGATAAATCGCGGGCTAAGTGACTGTTAGGATCGGGAGATGCCCACCGAGGAAGAGCTGTTCGAGAGCGTCGACGCACTGCTGGAGGAGGAGCCGCAGCTGCCGCCCCCGGCAGAACGGGCCCGGCTGCGCGAGGCCGCCGGCATCACCCAGGCCCGCCTGGCCGTCGCACTGCGGACATCGACCCAGACGGTGAAGAACTGGGAGAACGGCCGCTCCGAGCCGAAACCACCGCGACTGGACGCATACCAGCGGCTCTTGAACGGCTGGGCGGCCAAGCACGCCACCCCGCCCACGCCCCCCACCCCGGCACCCCAACCCAAGGCACCCGCCGCCCCCGAGACCCCCGCCACCGCACCGCCCACGCCCCCAGCCACCCCCGCCCCGGCGCCCCGCCGCCCCGCCACCCCGCCGCGACGCCCCACAGCGACAAAGCCCCCCGCCCCGACCGCCGACCCCCGATACCCCCACGGCCCCCTCGCCGTCCTCGACGGCGACGCAACGGCATACGGCACAGGCGGAATCATGTGGGACTGCCCGGCGACCACCGTCCCCCAGCTGGTCGAGTGGACGCTGAAGGAGTCCGGCCTCGGCGCGCCCAAGCTCAACCGCCACGGCAAGGACTCCGACCCCCTGGTCGTGCTGACCGCCGCGGCAGCCGTGAAGCTCGGCCTGCCCGAACGCCTGGAAGGCCGCGAGCAGCGCCGCACCCTGCGCCTCCCCGAAGACCACCCCGCCGTCCAGGACATCCGCCGCGCGAACTGGCGACTCACCCAACGCGGGTTCGGCCCGTGGCCCCGGATCTACCGCGAAGCCCAGGGGCGCGAACGCCAGTGCGTGCAACTCGCGATCCTGCCCTGGGACGCCCTCGACGACCGCTCCTGGCCCGGCGTCAGCGCGATGACACCCCCGGAGATCGCCCGCGTCCTCGGCGTCTACGCCCAACGGGTCATCACCCCACGCGGCTCGACGGCCGTGTCCGGCCTGGAGCTGATGACCGCGCTGCGCCCACCGACCAGGGCCGTGCGCGAGGAAGCCACGGGAAACTGGGCACCCGGCCACAACCCCGGCAGCCTGGGCACCCAGCCCGTTGACCCGGCGCCCCCGGAAGCCACCACCGAACACCCCGTCGTCGTCGAATCCGGCTGGACCGGCGGATTCCTGGACGAGGAGGCCTACCAGTGGATCCGCCCCGTCGACCTGCTGACCGACCAGGAATGCCTGCTGCCCCACGCGATCGGCCTGGACCTGAACACCGCGTTCCTCGCCGCCGCCGCCCGCCTCGTCGTCGGCCTCTCCGCCCCCGAACACCACCACCAGCCGGCGTTCCACCCCAAGACCCCCGGCTCCTGGTACGTCGACCTCTCCCACATCGAGACCGACCCCCGCCTGCCCTCCCCGTTCACCCCCACCGGCCAACGCCCCACCGGCCCGGCCTGGTACCAGACACACACCGTCGCCTACGCCCAGGAACTCGGCCACGACGTCCACCCCATCGAGGCATACCTGCGGCGGGAGACCGGCGCCTACCTCGACCCCTGGCACGACCGGCTCAAGAACGCCTACGTCGACACCCTCGCCGACCTCGGCGTCACCCGCGACCTGAACGACGCCGACTTCCTCACCGCCATGGAACACCACAAGCGGACCGACCCCGGCCTGGCCGCCGTCCTCGCCGCCATCAAGGCCACCGTCAAGGGCGGCGTCGGCAAACTCCGCGAACGCCCCCAGGGCCGCCACTACCAAGCCGGCGAACGCTGGCCCGCCCTGGAACGCCCCACCTGGCGCCCGGACATCCGCGCCGCCGTCATCTCCAAGGCCCGCGTCAACATGCACCGCAAACTCGCCAACACCGCCCGGTTCACCGGCCTGTTCCCCCTCGCCGTACTCTCCGACTGCGTCGTCTACCCCAGCCCCGGCCCCACCCCACTCGACTTCCTCCCCTACGCCACCTCCGGCAAGCCCCAACCCGGCGCCTTCCGCCTCGGACCCACCCCCGGACTGGCCAAACTCGAAGGCGTCCAGGAAATGGCCTGGGCCGTCGACCTCATGGAACACGGCCTCAACCCCGCCCGCCACATCAAGGGCGGCGACGCCGTCCTCGACGAAGGAGAGTAGGCCGTGGACGAGATCACCGACGCCCTCGCCCGCGCCGACCAGGAAGCGTTCACCCGCCAGCCCCCGAAGACCCTCCGTGGCCGCGTCAACTACCTCGTCCGGCAACTCGGCAGCGCCCGCGCCGTCGCCGCCGAGATCGGCGTCACCGCCGACTCCGTCAACCGCTACCGCCGCGGCGCCCGCAAGAACCCGCCCCGCCCCGTCACCGACCGCATCGACGCCGCCGTCCGCGCCCGCTGGCAACCGGGAGTACGCGCCCGCCGCCGAAGGCGGGCCGCCACCACCGGCGGCCTCACCGTCGAGACCCGCGCCCGCTTCGGCTACACCGCCCCCGTCGGCACCACCGACGACGGCCGCTTCCGCCGCCTCACCGTCCACCTCCCACCCGCATACGCCGACCGCCTCTTCACCGCCCGCGAAGCCGGCGCCCCCGACGACCAACTGCGCCGCATCGTCGCCGAGGGCCTACGCGACATCTACTTCCAGGACGGCGGCACCCGCGCCCTCGGCCTGTCCGACGTCGCACTGACCGACATCGACTACCTCGACCTGGAGTTCTGAACACCCCTCAGGCACCGCCCGGCACGCTCCCGGCCGAGCTGAGCCGAGGCACGGTGGTCGTCACCGGGCAGGGCCGGCGTAACGGGCGCAAGCCGGCCTGGACACAGCGCGGCGCGCCGGAGAAAGCGAAACGCGCCCACCCCGGCTCCTGTTCAGGTGGTGCGCGAGGCCCGGAACCGTTCCACCCCGACGATGTGTCGCACCTTGACCGGGCGCACGATCACCGCGACTCGCTGTTCTCCCGGCATGATCCACTCGAATCGCTCGCTGCCCAAGTACTTCCGCGCCAACCGATCCATCCGATCGTGTGCCTCCTCGCCCTCCACGAAGCGGACCACTACGCCACTGATCTGCACTCGATCGAAGGGATCGGTGGCATCCGCGTGTGAGAGATAGACCCGCGGGTCACGACGCAGGTTCTCCTCTTTCACCCGTCCCACCGAGGTGTTGAACGCCAGCCTCCCTTCCCCCTCCAGGTCCACCCACATGGGGCTCACCTGAGGTGCTCCGTCAGCACACACAGTCCCGACGTACCAGGTGTGGGGGGCCCGCAGCCGGGCGCGAACGGCCTCATCGAAGGTCACAGCCATCCCGAGACGCTACCCGCCGCGACCGGCAAGATGGAGTACGTGGGTCTCCGACGGCTGGTCGCCCGCGCCCCTCATCGCTCCACCGCACCGGCGACCGCGCGCCCTTCGGCGGGGAGACGCGTTCCCGCCCCGCGGGATCCCGGTGCGAGCACCAGCCCAGATCGTGCCGACCGCGGGAACAGCGCGCTGGCGAAGGCGCCGCCCGCTCTCCCGCGCCGCCCCTCGGTCACTCCTCGACGGTCACCCCCGGGAGCGGGCCGGAGGCCAGGACCCTGGTGACGAAGTGCGCCAACTGCGACCGCATCCTCTCCCGCGGAACACGCTCCTCTCCGGCCAGGTGCTCGACGAGGTCGGCCCGTGTGGCGGCGAGCAGGGCGTGGGCGGTGAAGTCACTGTCGGTCAGGCCGGGGATCTGTTCGAGCACCGCTCGGAGCAGGCCGTGCCATCGCTCGTAGTGTTCCGCCCGGTAGGGGCTGCTGCCCCCGCTCCCCTCCAGGGCCAGTGCGAGTCGCCGGTTGTCGAGTTTGAAGCACAGGGCGGCGTCGAGCAGGGCGGGCACCCGGTCCCGCGGCGGAGTCTCCGGCCCCAGGGGCGGTGGGCCGCTCTCGACGGCCCGCCTGACCGGTTCGAGCCGCGCCTCGTACAGCGCGCGGAGCAGCCCGGCGCGATCGCCGAAGGCCCGGAAGAGCGTGCCCTTGCCGACGCCGGCCGAGGCCGCGACGTCGGCCATGGTGACGTCCTCGGGGCTCTGACGGCGGGTGAAGAGGGCGTCGGCGGCGGCGAGTACGGCCTCCCGGTTGCGGATGGCGTCCCTGCGAGACGGCTGGCGTTCGGGCATTGCCGCATCCCTCCCTTTGCGAAACGGACCACGGGTCCGTATCGTTGAAGCGGACCCAGGGTCCGGATTCTAACGGCTGGAGGACACCCATGCCCGCACCGACATCCCCGGCGGACCTGTACCGCCACAGCCTGCGACTGCTCCTCGACAAGAACATCCCCGCGTGGGTCGCCCTGTGGGCCGACGACGGCCTCATGGAGTTCCCCTTCGCCCCCGACGGCTGGCCCCGGCGCCTGGAAGGCAAACAGGCCATCGCCACCTACATGCGCCACTACCCCGACCACATCGACCTGCACGGCTTCCCCGACCTACGGATCCACCACACCACCGACCCGCGGACCCTCGTGGTCGAGATGCGCGGCACCGGCCGCCTCGTCAAGAGCGACGCACCCTTCGACACGACCTACATCGCCGTCGTGACCGTCCAACACGGACGCATCACCACCTACCGCGACTACTGGAACCCCCTCGCCGTCCAGGAACCCGGCGCCGACTTCACCCGAAGGAACCGATGACCACCACCGGCACCACGCTCGTCATCGGCGCCACCGGCACCACCGGAAGCCGCACCGCCACCCAACTGACAGCCGCCGGCCACCGCGTCAAGGCCGCCAGCCGCCGAGCCACCCCAGCCCCCGGCACCGAGCCGGTCCGTTTCGACTGGCACGACCCCACCCACCACACGGCCGCCCTCGACGGCGTCGACCGCCTCTACCTCCTACCGCCCGTCGGGGACCCCGACCCCGCGGCGACCATGCTGCCGTTCCTCCACCGGGCCCGCACCGCCGGCGTGCACCGCGCGGTGCTGCTGAGCTCCTCCGCCATCTCCGCCGGCGGCCCGGCGGTAGGAACGGTGCACCAGGCCCTGCCCGAACTCTTCGAGGAATGGGCGGTACTACGACCCTCGTGGTTCATGCAGAACTTCACCGGCACACACACCCACGCCCAAAGCATCCGCGACGAGGGCACCATCTGGACCGCCACCGAAAACGGCCGAGTCGCCTTCGTCGACGCCGAGGACATCGCCGCCGTCGCCGTCCACGCCCTGACCGACGAGCAGGCCCCCAACACCGACCTCGTCCTCACCGGACCCGAGGCACTCAGCCACGACGACATCGCCACCCTCGTCAACAAGGTCACCGGCCGACCCGTCGTCCACCGCCACCTGTCCCACGAACAGCTGCGCGACCGCCTCACCACACAGGTACCGGCGGAGTTCGCCGCACTACTGGCCGACCTGGACCGCGCCATCGCCCAAGGCGCCGAGAACCGCGTCACCGACACCGTCCAACACCTCACCGGTCGCCCCCCGCGCACCTTCCAGGCCCTCCTTGAGGAAGAGACACGAGGCGGCAGATGATGCCGCAGCACCCTCATCGCCCCCCGTGCGCCAACCCGCGCACTCCCCACCCGGCCCCCCACGACGGCAGACCACCCGCCTACGGCCGCGAGACCTACAAGACGCGCGAAACCCGATGCGCGGCCCGCGACGCGGCAGGAGCCGGACGCCCGGGCTCACGAACGAGACGGCCAACGTCGGACGGCCAGTCGGGACGGAACCGTTCGACGAAGTCCGCGAAGTCGCTCCGCGGATACCGAGGATCAGACGGTTTCAGCCGGATCTGCTGGCGACTGTCGGCCCACCAGGTCTCGAACTCGCCAACGCTCCCCTCCGCTGGCCAGTCCTCGCTCCGCTCCGGCAGTAACAGGCCGTCGACAAAACCTCCGACGCTCAGGCCAATGTCCACGAAGATCCCGATCGCACCGGGCCGAGGAACACGCACGACGGTGCCCTCGAAGACCTGCCCGAAGCGCAGACCCCCGCGGATCCAAGTCCACTCGGCCTCTGCCACCACGAAGGCATCATCGCACCTCCGCCCAGATCGCGATCTGCTGGACCGTGCGGCAAAACCCCGACCTCCCGCGCACACCCACAAGCGGCTTGGTCGTCAACTGCCGCGGATGTTCACCGACCAACGCTGTCACTGAAAAGGCGAACGAAGCCGACCACACCTTCGCCTCACCCAGCACCAAGTGAGCCGAAGCACGATAGGCATCACAAAAGCAGGCGTGTCGCGGCGGAACATACTGTCACCACACCGCGTGCCTCCAACGAACGTGTCAGCCGCGGCAAGGGGCCCGTTCTGACATATGTTCCGGACGAGAGGACCCTCGACTTCGCCGCGAGCCTGGCCTGTGGGGCCTCACTAGCCATCGTGGAGAGCGTCCATGGCTTCCCGCTTGAAGGCTGGGCGCCAACTCGGCGCCATCGACCTCACCCGGTCTGATGAGCAGCCCGAGCAGCTCGATTCCGAGCTGCCCAAGCAATCGACCGGCTGGACTTCTATAAGAACAACGGCTTCGGTGCCCAGTTCGGCAAGCAGCAAGCCCAGCGCATCCTGCAGGACCTGCGCAGTACAGGGCTGCTGGAGCGGGACGTCGTCCTGGGAACTCTGGCAGCCAAGGGCGCCTCCGATCGTGCGGTGCGGAACCTCGGCAAGTTGATAGACGCGCTGGACCGCCGCTGAACCCTCGCAACGGCCCGATCTTACTGATCGTTTCAGAATGCTGTGCGGGTCTCGCTACGGAGGTCGCTCACTGGCATCCGGCCCTCGTAGAGCCCGGACCGGGCCTGGCGGCGCCACGGGCGGGCGTATCGCAGGGCCTCGTAGATGTCCGACTCCTGTGAGTCCAGGTCGATGTCCGAGACCGCCAAGGCGGGGCCGTCGCCGGCGGCGCGCGCCAACCACCGTCCGCCCGGAGCCACGATCCCGGCCGGAGCCGTCGCGCTGAACTGCGCCGGAACGCAGTAGCCCACCCAGTAGTTGTAGAGCGTCCCGTACGACTGGGCCAGGTGCGCCATCGAGGCGTCGTCGGCCATCACGGACAGCAGCACGCAGTCCGCGTCCAGACGCTCGTACTCGGCGAACAGCTCCGGGAACCTGGCCTCGATGCACAGCGCGAAGCCGAAACGAAGGCCGTCCACTTCGACGATCAGCGGATCGCGGCCGGGTGAATACAGCAGGGACAGCTCGGCATGTGACAGGAACCTTTTGTCATACCGGGCGATCAGGCGCCCTCGGTCCGAAACGACGTACAGGCTGTTGTGTGGCGGGTTTGGCTCGGTGAGCGGATGGATCGAACCGAACACTGTCCACAGGCCGAGCTCGCCGGCGCGTCCAGCGATCGCTTCCGCCTCCTCGCGCAACACGTCCCAGGCGGCGCGACTCCAGTCTGCCGGCACATGGCGGCCACCCGACCCGTTGGTCATTACGCGTTTGCCCGGGTAGGTGAGCGCCCCCTCGGTGAACTGCACCAGCCGCGCACCAACCCTGGCAGCCTCGCCCATCAGGGCCCGGATCTCCCGACCGGACGCTCGCAGTGATTCCCGGTCGGTGGGGTCCTGCGGCACCGTGCTCTGCGCAACCGCGATCCTCATTTTCCTCGCCACACCGGGGACGCTACGGCAGGCTCGCAGTGCGGCCAGATTCGGAGACCGGCTTTGACCGGATCAGCCCCCTCGGCTGTCCGGCATGCCGCTCTGACTCACCGAAGACAGATGATGCTGCATGCGAGTTCGACAGCCCTTGATGGAGGTCAGCGCGTAGCTCGTAGCGGGTGCGGAGTCGTTTGAACTGGTGCAGCCGGGCGAAGGTGCGCTCTACGATCCAGCGGACCTTGCCCAGGCCGGAGCCGTGGGCGACGCCGCGGCGGGCGATCAGTGGTTTGATGCCGCGCTTGCATAGCAGACGGCGCGTCGGGCCGGGACCTGGCAGGACCAGCCGTTGCGCACCAGGAGCTTGCGCACGCCCTGGATGGTGTAGGTGAGGTGGAAACGTCGGCCGATCACCGTCTTCATACGGCCAAGGGTCCAGCGTTGGTCTTCCCAGCCGTGCGCCGCCGGACCCTTCGCGAGTTCCGCCTCCAGCTGGGCGAACTGCTCCTCACTCAGCCTGGGCAGCGACGCCGGTCCCTGCGACCGCAGAGCCCGCGCCCCACCCTCATCCCGTGCCTGCCGCTATCGCTGCACCGAGCGGACGTTGACCCGCAGGTCCTTGGCGATCACCGCACTCGCCTCGCCCTGGGCGAATCGTTCAGCAGCTCGCAGCCGTAACTCCTCGCGGAACCGCTGCCGTTCGGCGGTCAGCCCGCCCCCTTGTGGATACCGCATGCCCCGGTGATACCGCACGGATGACGACCCGTCAGCCCTTACGACTCCACGAGTTCAACTTCAGTAACCCATGCGGCGGACACGCCGCCTGTTCTGCCGAATCCGCTCGATCAGACCCCGCGGATCGAGTTCCTCACGCAGCCCAAGGAGATACCCCGCAGGCGAACGGCGAGCAGCAGCGGCACCGGCCGCCACACGTGAGCTCGCACTCACGAAGCACGCCGCGATCGCACCGGCTCCGAGCGCGGTGGTGGGCACAGTGCTGTCACCCGCAAACGTCGCCCCCAGAACGGACAACACGATCGGCACCTCCGGTGTTTGCAAGGAGAAGATCGCCCGAACAGGTTCAAGGCGCTGTGAGCGCAAGCCCCGTTCCAAGTCCCCGAGTATGGTGCGGATATCACGTTCCGCTGCCATTTCCACGCGAGCGCGCAGAACAGTAAGATCCTGGCTCGCCGCCATCGCGGCGAATGAATCCCCTAACGAGCTCGTGCACGGTAGGCAGGGGTCGTCGAGCCTGGAGGGTTGATCATGGTGAGGTGGTGGGGAACTCAACGCGTGCGGTGATCATCAGTAATCGGCGGATCACAGGCCTGGCTGCGGGAG
>NZ_VDGT01000035.1 GCF_006335015.1 Streptomyces sedi | reverse complement strand
CACCCAGACCGGCAAGGTCAGTAGTCGACCAACCCCCGCCACCCATGCACCGCGCAGTTCCCCGCGCCCCCAAGCAGGCCGTCACCTGCCGCAGATGAACCCGCACCCGCACGACGACGCCAGCCCCCACCAGGGGCGCGGGGAACTGCGCGAACAACCCACCACCGGGGCGCAGACGACAACCCACCCAGACCGGCAAGGTCAGTAGTCGACCAACCCCCGCCACCCATGCACCGCGCAGTTCCCCGCGCCCCCAAGCAGGCCGTCACCTGCCGCAGATGAACCCGCACCCGCACGACGACGCCAGCCCCAACCAGGGGCGCGGGGAACTGCGCGAGCAACCGACCACCGGGGCGAGGACGACAACCCACCCCGGCCGGCAAGGCCGGTAGTCGACCAACCCCCGCCACAGCTAAAGCCCGCGGAACGCGAGGCGCGTCTCCGTGTCGCCGGTGCGCAGCGTCAGCCCCTCGTCCCACAGCGCCGGCGGGCGCCCCGCCTCCCACGCCACCTGAAGCGCGGCGCCCAGCAGCAGCGGGTCGAGCACCGGGTCGGGCGCGGCCCAGCCGCCGACCGCCCGGGCCTCGGCCACCGTGCCGTCCCGCAGCCGGAACAGGTGCCGGCCGGGCCCCAGCGCCGCCACCGCGACGGAGAGCCACGGCTGCGCGGTGAACCGTTCCCGCAGCCAACGTTCCGGCGGCAGCTCGCCGTGCGGCTGGCGGCGCGCCGCCACCTCGGCGGTCTGCGCGGCCGGGGAGCGCGTTCCCTCCTCCGCCAGCACGGCCAGAAAGCCGCGCGCCCCCGCGCGCGCCGGGTCGAGCGGGTGGCGGGCCACCTCGACCGTGTCGCCGACCAGCCGGCCCACCACGTCGAACGCCGTGGGCCCAGGGCCGCCGTCCGGCGTCGGGTCGGGGTAGCGGGCGGGGCGCGGTGCGTCGACCGGCGGGGCGACGCGCGCGCCGAGCAGCTCGTAGAAGAGGCGTTGCAGCTCCGGCGCCGAACGGTCGGTCAGTCCCAGCGCCCGCTCCGTCACCGGCGTCAAGTCCCCGGCGGGTTGCGTCCGTTCGGCGTCGCGCAGCTGGGCGAGCAGGTCGCCTTCGGGGTCGAGCCTGGGCGCGGCGGCGCCGAACGCGTGCATCGGGGAGCGCGGGTCCAGCTCCTCCTCGCCGCTGGCGGCGAGCAGCGTGGACCTGCCGAGCCCGGCGCCGTAGAAGCTGACGGAGCCGGTGTCACCGACCACCAGGTCGGCGGCGATCAGCGCGGCCTGCCAGCCGCGTTCGGGGCTGACCAGCCGCAGCCCGGCGTCCCGCGCGGCGCGGAACCTGCGGTCCACGCCGAACGGCGTGTCGTCCGACCAGACGTTGGGGTGCAGCACCAGCGCCACCACGTACTCGTCGACCGGCAGCGCGTGCGTCAGCCGCAGCGGCAGGTCGGGGTGGCGGCGGATCAACGAGTGCGGTCCCCATGTGGAGTTGATGACGACGAGCCGCCGCCCGCCGGTCGCGCCGAACGGCTCGCGGAAGTGGTCGCGCCAGTCCAGGTTGGCGCGCATCCGGTCGAAGCAGGGGTCGCCGACGACGCGGGCGTGCGGCACGGCCGCGGGGCAGCTGACGGCGAGCCGGGTCAGCTGCTCCTCGTGGGAGAGCCCGATCACGTCGGGCACCACCCGTCCCCGGTGCAGCAGTTCGCGCGGGGAGAGCCCGGCTGACGAGGTGGCGTCGCCGGTGGAACGGTGGGTCAGCCGGTTGTAGCCGGCGCCGTGCGGCAGCACGACGAGCGGCCGACTGAGCCGCCGCATCGAACGGTTGACGGCGCACGCCACGACGAGGTCGAACCGGCGGCGGGTCGCCTCGCGCCAGGGCAGCACCGTGCCGCGTTGCCGCGTCAGATACTCGGCGAGCCCGCCGTCGAACGCCGAGCCCGGGTTGACGGTGAACGAGACCGTGATCCCGTCCTCGGCGCGCAGCAGCGGCAGCACGTCCAGCAGTCTGGTCGCCGACGTCAGGTTGCGCACCACGCCCAACACGTCGATGGGGCCGGCCCGTTCACCCGCGGGCGCCGTCGCGGACGCCCGGCGGCGCGACGCGGCGCGGAGGAAGGACACGACGGGGCTCCGTTGGGACGGCTCGGGGGCGGAGGCCAGGGTAGCCAACGCGGGGCGCGGGCCCGGCCCGCGGTCGCCCCGGCTACCGTGAGCGCATGGGGACGGCGGAGACGATCGTGGTGGGGGGCCGGCGGGTGCCGGTCGTGGACTCGGGTGGGCCGGCGGACGCGCCGGTGCTGGTCGCGCTGCACGGAACGTTCGGCCGGGGCGCGGAGTTCACGCGGCTGGCGGCCGACCTCGCCGGCCTGGTGCGGGTGGTCGCCCCCGACCAGCGCGGGCACGGCCACAGCCAGCCTGTCACCGGCGGCTACGGCCGGGACGCGTTCGTGGCGGACGCCGCCGCCCTGGTGCGGGCGCTCGGGGCGGGGCCCGTGGTGCTCCACGGTCACTCGCTCGGCGGTATCACTGCCTATCAACTCGCGGCGCGGCACCCGGAGTTGGTTCGGGCACTGGTGGTGGAGGACGTCGGGCACCTGATGCGGCGCCCCGAGGTGCCCCACCCCACGCTTGAGGTGCGGGGCTGGCCGCGCCGGGCGGCGAGCAGGGCGGAGCTGGGCGCGGCGATCGAACGGCGGGGCGTGCCCGACGCGGAGTACTTCCTGCGCAGCGCGGAGCCCGAGCCCGAGGGGGACGGCTGGCGGCTGCTCTTCGACTGGGACGTGATGACGGAGGTGCAGGCCGGCGGCGTCGGCGACTGGACCGCCGACTGGCGTGGCTCGGACTGCCCGGCGCTGCTGCTGCACGGCGCGGGGTCGCCGCTGCTGCCGTCCGCGCTGGCCGACCGGATGGTCGCCGAACGGCCCGGCACCACCCGCGTCGACTTCCCTGGCGCCGGCCACTGGGTGCACGACGATGCCCCGGCCGAAGTCGCCGCCGCCGTGATCGCCTTTCTGCGGAAACACGGAATTCTCGCCGGAACGCACTGAGGCGTTTCCGGCGGGGCCGTTTCCCCGCCTCTCCGGAGATATTCCCGACCCTATTCACCGCGCATTCCGCCCCCGGGCGGCCCGAGGGTTTCGGGAAAGGAATTCGGGAACGCGGTTCCGTTCCGCTTTCCCGGGGTCCGGCCGGCGACCGGGTGTCCGGGGTGCGAGACGGTGAACCGGCCGGGTCCCCGGCCTCGCTGGGCCGGGCGGTGTGCGGCCGGAAGCGACTTCGTGGGCGCACGCCAGGTCTGCTAGCGTGAGGACTTCTCAACTCACCCTGGAAGGATCGTGCGGTGACGGATCTGCTCCCGACCACCCCCTATCGCGGTACCAGAGATCTTCTGCCGCAGCAGATGTCCGTCAGGCAGCAGTTCTTCCATCCGCTCTTCGAGGTTATCGAGAGTTACGGATTCGGGCGCTATGACGGCCCCATTCTGGAGCCGGCCGAGATCTACGAGGCGAAGTCCGGCGAGGAGATCGCCAACCAGCAGCTGTACTCGTTGACCGACCGCGGGGGGCGGCGGCTGGCGCTGCGCCCGGAGATGACGCCCTCGGCGGCCCGGATGATCGCCCGCAACCTCGGCAGCCTCCCGCTGCCCGTCCGCTGGTACAGCCACGTGATCTGCCACCGCTACGAGCGCCCGCAGCGCGGCCGGCTGCGCGAGCACTGGCAGATCAACGTGGACATCTTCGGCTCCGACAGCGTCAACAGCGAGATCGAGCTGTTCGAGCTGATCCACGACATGATGGGCGCGCTCGGCGCCACCCGCGACATGTGGGCGCTGCGCGTCGGCGACCGGGTGCTGCTGGAGAGCGTTCTGCGCGACATCGTCAAGGTGCCGGGCGACCGGATCGCCGAGGTGTCCTCGCTGGTCGACCGCTGGGAGAAGTACCCGCGCGAGAAGCTGGCCGAGGACGCGGAGAAGCTGTCGCTGACGCCCGCCCAGTTCGGCCTGCTGGCGGAGACGCTGGGCAGCGGTGACGAGGTGCTGCGCGCCGTGCCGGCCGAGGTGGCCGAGCGTTCCCACGTGGTGCGGCTGCTCAACAGCGAGGCGCGGGAGCTGGTCACGTTCGACCCGTTCATCGTGCGCGGCCTCCAGTACTACACGGGCACCGTCTTCGAGGTCTTCGACCTGCACCCGGAGAACCGCAGGGCGCTCTTCGGCGGCGGCCGTTACGCCGACCTGGCGGGGCTCTTCACCCGGCAGCAGGTGCCCGGCATCGGGTTCGCGGTGGGCGACGTGACCCTCCAGGACTTCCTGGAGACCCACGGGCTGCTGCCCGAGCCGAGGCCGCAGGCCGACGCGGTGGTGATCCCGCTGGGCGAGTCGCTGACGGCCGAGGCCCGGCGGATCGCCGGCGTGCTGCGCCGGGCCGGCGTGCGCACCACCACGCCGCTGGAGCCGCGGAAGCTCAGCAAGGAGCTGTCGCAGGCTGACCACCTCGGGGCGCGGGTCGCCGTGGTGGTGGCCGAGGACGAGTGGCGCAGGGACGCGGTGCTGGTCAAGAACCTCGCCACCCGCGAGCAGCACGAGGTGCCGGTCGCGGAGCTCGCCGACCGGGTCGCCGCCGTGCTGGCGCCGGCCCCGTAGCCTCCGCCCTTCGAGACCGAACGAACTCCCCGCCGTGTGCGGGGAGTTCGTCGTTTCCGGGCCCGGCGGCGGGCGGGCTCTCCCCCGGCTGACGGCGTTTGACGGGCGCCGGCGACGGTCACGCGGTTCGATGGGGGGACGGGACTCCCCGCGACCGAGGAGGTGGAGGGATGCGTTTCGCTGACCGGCGGGAGGCGGGCCGACGGCTGGCCGGCGAGCTGGCCGCGCTGCGCGGGCGGAACGTCGTGGTGCTGGGGCTGCCCCGGGGTGGCGTGCCGGTCGCCGCCGAGGTCGCCACCGCGCTGGGCGCCCCGCTGGACGTGGCCGTCGTGCGCAAGCTCGGCCTGCCGGCCCAGCCCGAGCTGGCCATGGGGGCCGTCGCCGAGGACGGGCCCCGGGTCGTCAACGAGCAGGTGGTGGGCGGTGCGCACATCGACGAGCGGACGCTCGACGAGGTCGAGGCCGCCGAACGCCGCGAACTGGACCGCCGCGCCCACGCCTACCGGGGCGACCGCCCGCGGATCTCCGTCGCCGACCGCACCGTCGTGGTCGTCGACGACGGGCTGGCGACCGGCGCGACCGCCCGCGCGGCGTGCCGCTCGGCGCGGGAGCGCGGCGCGGCGCGGGTGGTGCTCGCGGTGCCGGTGGCGCCGGCCGACTGGGCGCGGCGGATCGGCGACGCGGCCGACGAGCTGGTCTGCCCGTGGGCCGTGGACGACTTCCTGTCCGTCGGCCAGTTCTACGACGACTTCGCGCAGACCACCGACGACGAGGTGGTGGCGCTGCTGCGGCGCGGCGGCGCGCGGGCGGTGGAGATCCCCGCCGGCGACGTGACGCTTCCCGGCGAGCTGACCCTGCCGGCCGGGGCGCGCGGCGTGGTGGTCTTCGCGCACGGCAGCGGCAGCGGGCGGCACAGCCCGCGCAACGTGTTCGTCGCGGAGGCCCTCGCCCAGGCCGGCCTCGGCACCCTGCTGCTCGACCTGCTCACGGAGGAGGAGTCAGCCGACCGCGCCAACGTCTTCGACATCGGCCTGCTCGCCGAACGGCTGACGCACGCCACCGACTGGGTGCGCGACCACGGCGCGCCCCACGACGGGCTGCGCGTCGGCTACTTCGGCGCCAGCACGGGCGCGGGCGCGGCGCTGTGGGCGGCGGCGGACCCGGCGTCCCCGGTGGGCGCGGTGGTCTCCCGCGGCGGGCGCCCCGACCTGGCCGACCGGCGGCTGTCCGAGGTCCGCTGCCCGACACTGCTGGTGGTCGGCGGCAACGACGAACGGGTCCTGGAGCTGAACCGCGCGGCGGAGCAGTCGCTGAGCTGCCCGCACCGGTTGGAGGTGGTCCCCGGCGCGACCCATCTCTTCCCCGAGCCGGGCGCGCTGTCCGAGGTGACGGCCCTGGCGAGGGACTGGTTCCTCACCCACCTGGGCCCTCCGGGCGGCGCCTGAGCCCCCGGTGAAGTCCCCAAGCCGCCCACCGGCCCCACAGGGGCGCGGGGAACGGCGCGAGCAACCACACACCGGGCCGCGGACGACAACCCACCTCACCGGTGCGGCACCGAAGTCGTCTCACCCCCACCACCCATGCACCGCGCAGTTCCCCGCGCCCCCAAAGCCGCCCACCGGCCCCACAGGGGCGCGGGGAACGGCGCGAGCAACCACACACCGGGCCGCGGACGACAACCCACCTCACCGGTGCGGCACCCTAGTCGTCTCACCCCCACCACCCATGCACCGCGCAGTTCCCCGCGCCCCCAAAGCCGCCCACCGGCCCCACAGGGGCGCGGGGAACGGCGCGAGCAACCCACCACCGGGGCGAGGACGACAACCCACCCGGGCCGCGCACGTGACTGGTCGCCCCCGTCAACGTCCCCCGCGCAGGAAGCGACGGAGGCGGGTCAGGGGCCAGGTGTTGATCACGTCGTCCGGCGTGAGCCACCCCCGTTGCGCCTGCGCGACGCCGTACCGGACATGCCCCAGGTGCGCCGGCGCGTGCGCGTCGGAGTCGACGGAGAAACGGACGCCGTGCTGCCGCGCCCGCAGCACGTGCGCGTCGTTGAGGTCCAGCCGGTTCGGGTGGCTGTTGATCTCCAGCGCCGTGCCGGTGCGGGCGCAGGCCGCGAAGACCGCGTCCAGGTCCACGTCGACACCGCCGCGCCGCCCGAACTTCCGCGTCGTGGGGTGGCCGATGATGTGGACGTGCGGGTTCTCGCAGGCCCGCAGCAGGCGGCGGGTCTGGGCATCCCGGTCGAGGTCGAAGTGGGAGTGGAGGGACGCCACGCACACCTCGAACTCGGCGAGCACCTCCGCCGGCCAGTCCACGTTCCCCTCCGGGTCGATGTTCAGCTCCGTGCCGTGCAGCAGCTTCAACCGCCCGTGCCTGTCGGCCAGTTGGCGCAGCTCCTCGCGTTGGGCACGGGCCTTCTCCAGCGTCATCCGCTGCATCCGCAGGTCCGGCGCGTGGTCGGTGACCGCGTAGTAGCGCAGGCCGCGCCGCGCGGCGGCGGCGACCATCTCGGTCAGCGGGGCGACGCCGTCCGTCAGGTCGGTGTGGCTGTGCAGGTCGCCCCTGAGGTCCGCCTCGGTGACCAGCCGGGGCAACGCGTCCCGCCCGGCCGCCTCGATCTCGCCGCGGTCCTCGCGCAGCGTCGGCGCGACCCACGACAGTCCCAGCCGCCGGTAGACCTCCTCCTCGTCGCCCGCCGCCCGCCGCCGCCCGCTCTTCGCGTCGAAGAGCCCGTACTCGGAGAGCTTCAGCCCGCGCCGCAGGGCGATCTCCCGCAGCCGGACGTTGTGCGCCTTGGAGCCGGTGAAGTAGATCATCCCCGCGCCCCAGGACTCCTCGCCCAGCACCCGCAGGTCGATCTGGAGGCCGTCGACCGTGCGCACCGTGGTCTTCTTCGTGCCGCGCGCCACCACCTCGGCGACCAGCGGCAGCGCGACGAACGCCGCCATCACCGGCTCGGGGTCGTCGGCGGCGGCCAGCACGTCGACGTCGCCGATGGTCTCCCTCATCCGCCGCACCGAGCCGGCGTAGGCGCAGCGCGTGACGCCCGGCGCGGCGCCGAGCGCGGCGACGGTCTCCTCGGCGACGCCGAGCGCCACGTCCAACGCGATCCGCCCGCCGGAGGCGTGCAGCACCGCCAGCCCGCGTTCGAGGTTCTCCCGCGCCTTGGGGCCGAAGCCGGCGAGCCCGGCCAGCCGGTCCTCGCGCACGGCGGCGGCCAGCGCGTCCACGGAGGAGACGCCCAGCTCGCGGTAGAGCGTCATCGCCTTCTTCGGCCCGAGCGTCGGCACGTCGAGCAGCGCCCGCACGCCCGGCGGGACCGACGACCTGGCCTTCTCGACGGCGGGCACCCGGCCGGTGCGGAGATACTCCTCGATCTTGTCGGCGATCGAGGCGCCCACCCCGGGGATCTCCCGCAGCCCGCCCGCGTCGAGCGCGCCGATGTCGCCGGGGTGCCCGCCGACGGCGCGGGCCGCGCGTTCGTAGGCGCGTTGCTTGAACGCGCCTCCGCCGGTGATGGCGAGGAGGTCGGCGTACTCCCTGAGCAGCGCCTCGACCTCGTCGTTGGCACGGGCCATACGGTCGAGTGTAGGAAGCCGGGCGCCACCCGGCACGGCGAGCGGCACGCGCCCCGGTCACGCGCCGCGCGCCGGTCATACACCGCGCCGGTCATACACCGCGCGCCGCGCATGACCGGGGCGCGTGCGGGTACTCGGCGCGCCGACCTGACGTTCGCGGACACGGTGAGGCGGGTGAACGAGGTGCGGGCCACCTTCTGGCTGGGCCGGATCGCCGGCGTGCGGGTCGGGGTGCACTGGAGCGTCGCCGTGATCTTCGCGGTGATCGCCCTCGGCCTGGGCGCCGAACGGCTGCCCGACGCCTACCCCGGCCGCGGCGCGCTCGGCTACACGCTGCTTGCGCTGCTGGCCGGGCTGCTGTTCTGGGCGTCGCTGCTGGTCCACGAGTTGGCGCACGCGCTGGTTGCGCGGCGTTCCGGGGTGCCGGTCGACGAGATCACGCTGTGGCTGCTCGGCGGCGCGACCCGCACCAGGCGGGAGGCGCCCGACCCGGGTTCGGAGTTCCGCATCGCGGCGGCCGGTCCGGCGACCAGCCTGGGGCTCGGGGTGCTCTTCACCGCCCTCACCTGGCTGCTGGTGGCCGCCGACGCCGGACCGCTGGTGGAGGTCGCGGCCTGGCTGGCGGTGATCAACTTCCTGTTGGCGCTCTTCAACGCCTTCCCCGCCGCCCCGCTCGACGGCGGCCGGGTGCTGCGCGCCGCGCTGTGGCGGCGCTCGGGCGACCGGCCGCGTGCCACGGCGCAGACCAGCACGGCGGGGCAGGCGTTCGGCTGGCTGCTGGTGGTCGTCGGGCTGGTGGTGTTCCTGTGGACGGGCGCGTTCGGCGCGGTCTGGCTGGCGCTGGTCGGCTGGTTCGTGGCAGGCGCCGCCGCGTTGGAGGGGCAGGCTTCGCGGACACGGCAGCTGCTGGCCGGGGTGCCCGTCCGGGAGAGCATGACGCCGGGCCCGGCGACCGTGCCGGCGGACGAGACCGTCGGCGGGCTGCTGTCGGAGACCGGTCCCGCGCTCGACCACCCGGCGCTGCCGGTCGTCGGCCGGGACGGCACGCCCGTCGGCCTGGTCACCAGGGAGATGCTGCGGAACGTGCCCGTCGAGAAGCACCGGACGCTCACCGTCGCGGAGATCATGGTCCCGCTGGACGAGGTGCGCACCACCCCGCCCGACGGCGACCTGGCGGAGCTGCTGCCCAGCATCGACCCGGGCCCTGAGCACCGGGTGCTGGTCATCGACCGGAACGGACGACCGGACGGCGGGAACGGGCGCGCGCCCCGGCTGCTCGGGATCGTCTCGCCCTCCGACGTCAACCGCACCATCAGCCGGCTCACCGGCGGGCACCGGCAACCGGCCGGCTGATGGTGGCGCGCGCCTCTGCGCGAATGCGCTGGGTGGCGGGGGTTGGTCGACTACCGACCTTGCCGGTCCGGGTGGGGTGTCGTCCTCGCCCCGGTGGCGGGTTGCTCGCGCAGTTCCCCGCGCCCCTGGTGAGGGCTCGCGTGATCGGTCAGGTGCGGCTTCACCTGCGGCAGGTGACGGCCTGCTCGGGGGCGCGGGGAACTGCGCGGTGCATGGGTGGCGGGGGCCAGTCGACTACCGACCTTGCCGGTCCGGGTGGGGTGTCGTCCTCGCCCCGGTGGTCGGTTGCTCGCGCAGTTCCCCGCGCCCCTGGTGAAGGCTGGCGTGATCGGTCAGGTACGGCTTCACCTGCGGCAGGTGACGGCCTGCTTGGGGGCGCGGGGAACTGCGCGGTGCATTCGTGGCGGGGGTTGGCCGACTACGGAGCTTCGTGGCTGGGTGGGTTGTCGGCGTGAGCCCGGTGGTCGGTTGCTCGCGCAGTTCCCCGCGCCCCTGCACTGCCGTGGGCGGCTTGTTTGGGGCGCGGGGACTGTGGATGCGCGCTCAGTTGTAGATCGTGGCCTCCTCGGCGGTCGCGGCGACGCCGTTCTCGCCGTGGAAGAGCCGCTCGCCCCACTCGGTGAGCTGGGCGGGGTCGAAGCCGTTCACCAGGTCGAGATAGCCGACCTCGCTGCTGTTGCCGCTCCAGGACCAGCCCAGATAGCCCAGGTCCAGCTGCTCGGCGGTCGCCATGATGGCGTCCTCGTCCGGGTCGCCGTCCGAGTGGTTGTGCCCGAACTCCCCGACCAGGATGGGGAGTCCGGCGTCGACGAACGTGTTCAGGTACTCCTCCACGGCGCCGGGCGCGTTGTAGACCCCGTACATGTGGATGGAGAAGACGGTGTTGCCCGTCGGGTCCGAGGCGTAGACGTCCTGGGCGCCGTCGCGCATGGTGCCGGTCCAGTCCTGGCCCCAGTTGGGCGCGTCCACCATGATCGTGTGCTCGAAGCCGGCGTCGCGCAGCTTGCCGATGGCGGCGGTGGTGTCGGCGGACCACGCCTCGTAACCGGTGTTGCCGAAGGGCTCGTTGCCGATGTTGACGATGATGTGGTCTTCCTCGCCCTGGAGTTCGCCGAGGACGCTGACCCAGTAGTCGGCTGCGGCGTCCAGCGAGACCGCGGCCGACTGCTCGCCGTAGCCGGTGGTGTCGTGCACCTCCAGCACGCAGATCAGCCGGTTGGCCTTGCACTCGGCGACGATCTCGGCGACCTGGTCGGGGGTGGTCCGCTCCCACTGGTGGCCGCTGCTGAGCACCACCCGCACGGTGTTGGCCCCCAGCTCCTTGATGTCGCCCAACGCGCCGAGCTGGTCGGTGAACCAGGCGTGCGCGTGGTTGGCGCCCCTGATCACGAAGTCGTTGCCGGTGCTCTCGACCAGCCGGCCGTTCTCGACGTGCAGCCCGACGGCCCGCGCGTCCGACTCGCCGGCGGTGGCCGGCTGCACCGAGAGCGCGGCACCCAGGGTGACGGCGACGCCCGCGGCGAGGGCGACTCCGACGCGGCGGCCGGGGACGCGGTGCATGGCGGCGACTCGTTTTCCGCTGTTCATGGTCGTCTCCTCATCGGGGGTCCGTCCCGTGGGACCCCCTGGGGGGTGAGGGGTGAGGGACTGGGAGCGCTCCCATGCTCGCCCGTCCATCACGCCACCCGCACTGACGTGGTGTCAAGGCAACGGAGGCTGTCGAATGGATTCGACGGATCCCTGCGGGGCGTGCGGGTGCGACCACCGTGCCGGGCGGTCACGGCGGACTGTCGAGTGCGGCCCGGCGCACGGTTGCTCGCGCAGTTCCCCGCGCCCCTGGTTGGTCGTGGCGAGCGCGATCGGTCACATGAGCGTCAACCCCCGCGGCCCGAAGGGGCGCGGGGAACTGCGCGGCGCATCCACGACGGGCCGCAGACGACAACCACCCACAACCACCCACACGAGCTGTCGCCCCGCCACGGCAACAGTGATCGGTCACATGGGCATCAAACCCCCGCGGCCCAAAGGGGCGCGGGGAACTGCGCGGCGCATCCACGACGGGCCGCAGACGACAACCACCCACAACCCACCCACACGAGCTGCCGCCCCACCACGGCAACAGTGATCGGTCACATGGGCATCAAACCCCCGCAGCCCAAAGGGGCGCGGGGAACTGCGCGGCGCATCCACGACGGGCCGCAGACGACAACCACCCACAACCACCCACACGAGCTGTCGCCCCACCCCGTTCAGCCAAGCGCAGCGACTAGTTGGCGGGCCGTCGCCGCGTCCGGTGCGGTGCGGGCCGCTTCGGCCAGCTCGCGGCAGTCGGCGAGGGTGTGCGCGGCCAGCGCCGCGCGCAGGCCGGGCAGCGCGGCCGGCGCCGCCGAGAGGCTGGTGACGCCGAGGCCGGTCAGTACCAGCGCGAGCGCCGGGTCCGCCGCCGCCTCGCCGCAGACGCCGACCGGGCGGCCGAGCCGCCCGCCGGCCTCCGCCGTCCGGTGGACGAGGTCGAGCAGCGCCGGCTGCCAGGGGTCGAGGAGTTCGGCGAGGCCGCCGAGGGTGCGGTCGGCGGCGAAGGTGTACTGGGCGAGGTCGTTCGTTCCGATGCTGAGGAAGTCGCAGTCGGCGGCGAGGTGTTCGGCGCGCAGCGCGGCGGCCGGCACCTCGACCATGGCGCCGGCGGTCGGCAGGCCGTGCGCACGCGCGCGGGCCGCGAACGCGGCGGCCTCGGCGGGCAGCGAGACCATGGGGGCCATCACCCACACCTCGGCGGCGTTGGCCTCGGCCGCCCTGGCCAGCGCGGTCAGCTGGTTCTCCAGCAGCGCGGGGTCGCGGGTCGCGGTGCGCAGCCCGCGGACGCCGAGCGCCGGGTTGGGCTCGTCGGGCGCGGTGGCGAACGGCAGCGGCTTGTCGGCGCCCGCGTCGAGGGTGCGCACGACGACGCGCCGGCCGGCGAACGCGGCGAAGACCCGCCCGTAGGCGGCGGTCTGCTCCTCGACGGAGGGCGCCTCGGCGCGGTCCAGGAAGAGGAACTCGGTGCGGAAGAGTCCGACGCCCTCGCTGTCGGCCTCGGCCGCGCCCCGGAGTTCGCGGGGCGCGCCGACGTTGACCAGCAGCGCCACCCGGTGCCCGTCGGCGGTGCGGCCCGGGCCGCTCAGCTCGGCGGCGGCCCGGCGCCGGCGCCGTTCGGCGGCGGCGGCCTCGGCGACGCGTGCGGGCGCGGGGTCGGGTTCGACGGTGCCGGCGGCGCCGTCCACGAGGACGCGGCGGCCGTCGGTCAGCGCGCTCGCGCCGGGGCAGGCGACGACGGCCGGCACGCCGAGTCCCCGGGCGAGGATGGCGGTGTGGCCGGTGGGCCCGCCCTCCTCGGTGACCAGGGCGAGGACCTGTTCGGGGTCGAGGAGCGCGGTGTCGGCGGGGGCCAGGTCGGTGGCGACCAGCACGTGGGGGTGGCCGGGCCGCGGCAGCCCGGGGACCGGCAGTCCGAGGAGAGAGGCGATCGCGCGGTCGCGGAGGTCGTCGAGGTCGGCGACGCGTTCGGCGAAGAGCCCGCCGGCGGCCCGCAGCGCGGCGCTGAACGAGCCGAAGGCGGCGGTCAGCGCGCGTGTCCCGTCGGAGCCGGCGCGCACCTCTGCCTCGGCGAGGTCGGCCAGCGCGGGGTCGCTGACCATCATGACCTGCGCTTCGAGCACCTCGGCCGCGGCGCCGGTGAGCGGGGCCGCCCGCCGTTCGAGGGTGGCGGCGACGTCGCGGAGCGCGGCCCGCACGGCCGCGGCCTCGGCCGGCGCCTCCTCGGGCGGCACGGCGCGGGGCGGCGGTGGCAGCCGGGGGGCGGCCATCCTGGCGACGGGGCCCTCGGCCGTTCCGCCGCCGACGCCGACGCCCCGGATGACGCGCGCCACGGTCACTCCTCTCCGGCCGCGACGAGCGCGGCCAGCTCCTCGACCGCCGCCTCGGCGCCGTCGCCCTCGGCGGCGAGCACCACGCGCTCGCCGTGCGCGGCGCCGAGCGCCAGCACGGAGAGCAGGCTGCGGGCGTCCACCGGCTCCCCGCCCTCGCGGGCGAGGGTCACGGGGACCGGCTGGCGGGAAGCGGCCTGGACCAGCAGGGCCGCGGGGCGGGCGTGCAGTCCGCTGGCGGCGCCTATCGCCACGGTGCGCTGGGGCATGTCTCACTCCTCGGGTCGGGGGCGGGGCGCGGTCGCCCGCCCCGGGGTGTGGTCAGGCGGTCTCCGGTATCGCCTCGCGGCGGGCGGCCGTGGCCGCGGCGGCGGGCGAACCGGGCGCGGGGCGGCGGGACTTCAGGAGCACGACGAGGGCCGTGCTGAGCGCGGTGCCGGCGGCGATCGCCACCAGGTAGAGGAACGGCGAGCCGATCAGCGGGATGACGAAGACACCGCCGTGCGGGGCGCGCAGCGTGGTCTCGAAGCCCATGGAGAGGGCGCCGGTCAGGGCGCCGCCGGCCATGGCCGAGGGGATCACGCGCAGCGGGTCGGCGGCGGCGAACGGGATGGCGCCCTCGGTGATGAACGAGGCGCCCAGCACCCAGGCGGCCTTGCCGTTCTCCCGTTCGGTGCGGGTGAAGAGCCGGGCCCGGACGACGGTGGCCAGCGCCATCGCCAGCGGCGGCACCATCCCGGCGGCCATGACGGCGGCCATCACCCGCAGGTTGCCGTCGCCGGCCTCGGCGAGGCCGCCGACGGCGAAGGCGTAGGCGACCTTGTTGAGCGGTCCGCCCAGGTCGAAGCACATCATCGCGCCGAGGACCGCGCCGAGCAGCACCGCGTTGGAGCCGGAGAGGCCGTCGAGCCAGTCGGTCAGCTCGCGTTGCAGCGCGGCGAGCGGCTCGCCGACCACCACGAACATCAGGAAGCCGACGACGGCCGAGCCGACGAGCGGGATCACCAGCACCGGCATCACCCCGCGCAGCGACGGGGGGACGCCGACGCGTTGGACGCCCATGACGACCAGGCCGGAGAGCAGGCCGGCGACGAGACCGCCGAGGAAGCCGGCCTCGATGGTGACGGCGATGGCGCCGCCGACGAAGCCGGGTACGAGTCCCGGTCGGTCGGCCATGCCGAACGCGATATAGCCGGCGAGTACGGGGACGAGGAAGCCGAACGCGGCGCCGCCGATCTGGTGGAAGAGCGCGGCCCAGCTGTCGCCCTCCAGCCAGGAGAAGTGGTCGGCGACGGAGGGCGCGTCGGCGATCTCGTGGCCGCCGATGGCGAAGGAGAGGGCGATCAGCAGTCCGCCGGCGGCGACGAACGGGACCATGTAGCTGACGCCGCTCATCAGATAGCGGCGCAGCCGCGAGCCGAAGCCCTCGCCGGCGCCCGCGCCGGGCGCGAGCGCGGGGCGCTCGGCGGCCTCGGGGGCGCGCGCTCCACTGCCCTGGCGCGCGGCGGCGGCGCGCGCCTCCTCGACGAGCTGGGGCGCACGGTTGACGGCGGCCTTCACGCCGACGTCGACCGTCGGCTTCCCGGCGAACCGTTCCCGCTCCCGCACCTCCACGTCGTGCGCGAGGATCACGGCGTCGGCCCCGGCGACCAGCGCCGGGTCGAGGGGGGTGAAGCCGCCCGATCCCTGGGTCTCCACGAGGAGTTCGACGCCGGCCTCCCGGCCGGCGCGCTCCAGGGACTCGGCGGCCATGTAGGTGTGGGCGATGCCGGTGGGGCAGGAGGTCACGGCCACGATCCGGAACGGGCGCGCGGCCTCCCCGGCCGTGGCCGCCTCCCCGGCCGGCCGGGTGTCGTCGGTCTGCTGTTCCCCCAACGTGCCGTCGTCCGGGGGCCGTTCGGCTCGCTCCGGGCGCGGTGGCTCCGCCGTCTCCGGCGGCCCGGCCGGGGAGGCGGCCTCCGCCTCCACGTTCGGGTCCGCGCTCGGGTCCGGGTGCGCGTCACCTGTGGCGGCGCCCGACTCGCCCGTGTCCGCGTCCCGCTCCGTCGGGCGTTCGCCGCGGATCAGGGCGGCGACGGCGGCCGGGTCGGTCGCCTCGCGCAGGGCCCGGGTGAACTCCGGGCTCATCAGGCGGCGGGCCAGCTCGGCGAGGATCGCCAGGTGGTCGCGGTCGCCGCCGGTCGGCGCCGCGATCAGGAAGATCAGGTCGGCCGGGCCGTCGGGGGCCTGGAAGTCGATCCCGTCCCGGCTGCGGCCGAACGCCAGCGTCGGCTCGGAGACCTGGGCGCTGCGGCAGTGCGGGATGCCGATGCCGCCCTCCAGCCCGGTGGGCATCCGCGCCTCGCGCGCGGCCACGTCGGCGAGGAACGCGTCCAGGTCGGCGACGCGCCCCGCCTCCACCATCCGTGTGCCGAGGGCGCGCACCGCCGCCTGGCTGGTGTCGGCGGTCAGGTCCAGCTCCACCAGCTCGGGAACGATCAACTCGGCCATCGCGGGCTCCTCTGCTCGCTGTCGTGCTCGGACTTCCGCATCCCGTTCGCCGCGATCCCGTTCACCGTGTTCCCGTTCCGCGCGGCCTCGTTCACCGTGATCCCGTTCCACACGGTCTCGTTCACGTCGTTCCCCCGCCCCGGCCGGCGGTCAGCGGCCGGTCCAGTGGCACGTCGGCCGTCGTGACCACCGCCGAGGGCGCGAGATCGGCCGCCGTCGGCATCGCGCTGCCCGGCAGCCCGACGGCCGCGGCGCCGTGCGCGACCGCGGCGGCCAGCGCGCTCGGGCCCCGGCCGCCCGCGGCCAGGAAGCCGGCGAGCGAGGCGTCGCCGGCGCCGACGTCACTGCGAACGGCGGCGACCGGGGCGTGCCCCCAGTAGATGCCGCCGTCCTCGACCAGCAGCTGGCCGTCGGCACCCAGGCTCGCGAGCACCGCTCCCGCGCCCCTGGCGCGCAACTCGCGCGCCGCCTCGACCGCCTCCCCCACCGTGCGCAACGGCCGGCCCGCGGCCTCGGCGAGCTCGTCGGCGTTCGGCTTGACCACGTCGGGGCGGTGCGCGAGGGCGGCCGTGAGCGCCTGGCCCGAGGTGTCCAACGCGATCCGGGCGCCGGCCCGGTGCACACGGGCGACCAGCTCCGCGTACCAGGCGGGGGCCAGGCCGCGCGGCAGGCTGCCGCAGCAGGCGATCCACTCGGCGTCGGCCGAACGGGCCCGCACGGTCTCGATCAGCGCCTCCGCCTCCGCCGGACTCAGGCTCGGGCCGGGGGCGTTGACCTTGGTGAGCAGCCCGTCGGGCTCGACCAGGGTGACGTTGACCCGCGTCGAGCCGGCGAGCTCCACGCCCGCCACGTCGATGCCTCGCCCGTCGAGCAGCCGCGCCAGCAGCGCGCCCTCGGCGCCGCCCAGCGGCAGCACCGCCGTCGTCGCGCCGCCGGCGGCGGCGACGGCGCGGGCGACGTTGACGCCCTTGCCGCCCGGCTCGACCCGGTCGCCTTCGGCGCGCAGCAGGCCGCCCCTGCGCAGCTCCGGCACCTCGTAGGTGCGGTCCAGGCTGGGGTTGGGGGTGACGGTGAGTATCACGCGCGGACCACCTCCGTTCCCCCTCGTTCGATGGCGGCGGCGTCCTCGTCGCCGAGGCCGCCGTCGGTGACCAGCAGGTCGACGTCGGCGAGGTCGCCGAAGCGGGCGAAGTGGCGCTGCCCGAACTTCGCCGAGTCGGCCAGCAGCACGGTGCGCCCGGCGGCGGCGACCATGGCGCGCTTGACCGCGGCCTCGGCGAGGTCGGGGGTGGTCAGGCCGCCGTCGAGGCAAAAGCCGTTGGTGGCCAGCAGCAGCAGGTCGGCGTTGATCTCGGAGTAGGCGCGCAGCGCCCAGGCGTCGACGGCGGCCCGGGTGCGGTGCCTGACCCGGCCGCCGACCAGGTGCAGCGCGATGCCCGGGTGGTCGGCGAGCCGGGCGGCGAGCGGCAGGGCGTGGGTGACCACGGTCAACGCGCAGTCGCCCGGCAGGGCGGCGGCGAGCCGCACCGTGGTGGTGCCGGCGTCGATGATCACGCTGCCCTCGGCCGGGAGTTCGGCGAGCGCGGCGCGGACGATGCGGTCCTTCTCCGCGACGGAGACGGTGTCACGGGCGGCGAGGTCGGGCTCGATGTCGAGCCCGCCGGCGGGGATGGCGCCGCCGTGCACCCGCCGCACCAGCCCGGCCCCGGCCAGCACCTTGAGGTCGCGCCGCACGGTCTCGGCCGTGACCTGGAACGCCTCGGCCAGGGACAGCACGTCGACCCGTCCGGCCTCCTCGGCGAGGCGCAGGATCTCCTGCTGACGCTCGGCTGCGTACATGTGGGTTTGTGCCCGCTTTCACGCCTGACTCTGTTGGTGTCGGCGACAGTACTCCCGGTTCGAGACAAAGTAAACAGACTCGGACACGCCTCTCCGGGCGGCGGGCGCGACAGGCATGAGCGACGTGGACAGGCATGAGCGAGGCGACAGGGGCAACGTGCGACCCGTCGCGGATGCGCCACGCAGCTCCCCGCTTCGGGCCGCGGATGGCGGGTGGTGACTCGTGCGCGACGATCAGGCTCGCCACGGCCAACCGGTGACGCGTGTCGCGTTGATCACCAACGCTCGCCAACGGTTCACCAGGAGTGCGCGCGAGCAAGCGGCCGACGACAGTCGGTTACGTCAGTGCCGCATGAGCGCACACCAAGGCCGGCACCCGACGCGGGGAGGAGGGACTAGGTCGACTCGTTTGGATCTTCGTGGAGCAGGGCGCGGCTCCCCCAGCCTGGCGGCTGGGAGGTGCCCCCATGATGCGGTGCTCCCCCGGGCCCTCGGGGGCCCGGGAGGTACCCCCACCAGGCGCCGGATCGCAGCTCATACGTTGGGGGCACCCCCGGACGAAGTCTGGGGGAGTATTCGCGCGATTCGGTAACGCAGCGAGGTTCCCCCAGGCCCCTCGGGGGCGTGGGAGGTGCCCCCATCGCTGGCGTCGCGCCCCCGCGAAGATCCAAACGAGACGGCCTAGCGCCCGTACGCCCGAAGGAAGGTCGCCACGGCCGCGTCCGCGACCTCGCGCGACTCGTCGACGGAGACGGCCCTCGTGCCCATCCGGGAGCGCACCTCCATGGGGCCGGTCAGCAGCGCCATCAACTGCTCGGCGGCCAGGGCCGGTTCGTCGGCCGTCAGCCGCCCCGCGAGGGTGAGCCGCCCGAGCGGGTCGGCCAGGGCGTGCACCACCCGATGCGGCCCGTAGGCGCTGACCAGCTCCAACACCTCGGGGAAGCGACCGACCTCGGCATACAGCAGGCGGCGCAGGGCGCAGGAGTCCGGGTCGCCGTGCACCTCAAGAAGCCGCCGACACACCGCCCGGAGAGCGGCGGGCAGGTCGTCGCCCGGCGCGTGCAGCGGCTCGATGGCGGCGATCCGTTCCACCAGCTTGGCCTGGGCCTTGGCCTCCAGCGCGCCGCGGAAGAGGGTCGCCTTGTCGGTGAGGTGGTTGTAGACGGTGGGCTTGGCCACGCCGGCCTCCGCCGCGATCTCCTTCACACAGGCGTCCGCGTAGCCCTTGCGCGCGAAGACGGTGAACGCGCCCGTCAGGATCGCCGCCCGCTTGTCGACACGTGCACGCGCCGGGGTCGCTGCCATGCCGTCGATGGTAGACCGGCGGGTTCATTCGAGGAGTTCACCGGGTTGCGATTGAACCAGCTGGTTCACTACTTTGAACCCATGAGTTCAAACACGCGGGACGCGGACCGCCTGGGCGCTCCCCTGCTCAAAGTGATCGCCGTCCTCCTCCTCGGCGGGCTGCTCGGCATCCTGAACAGCACCATGGCCGCCGTCGTCACCCCGACACTGGCCGAGTCCCTCAACACGTCGCTGAGCACGGTCGGTTGGGCCTCCACCGGCTTCCTGCTCGCGGTCACCGCGACGATTCCCTTCACCACCTGGGCCGTCGACCGCTTCGGCGGGAAGCGCCTCTGGCTGGTCGGACTGGCGATCTTCGTGGCCGGCTCGCTCGCCTCCGGGCTGGCGTGGAACGCGGGCAGCCTGATCGCCTTCCGCTCCCTCCAGGGCGTCGGCGCCGGGCTGTTGGATCCGTTGGTGCTGATACTGCTGGCCAGGGCGGCCGGGCCGGCGCGGGCCGGGCGGGTGATGGGCCTGATGGGCGTGGTGCTCGCCCTGGGGCCCGCGCTCGGGCCGATCAGCGGCGGCGCGGTGACGGAGGTGTCCTCGTGGCGTTGGATGTTCCTGCTGAGCGTGCCGGTCGGGCTGGTCGCCCTGGTGCTGGCCCGGCGCGTACTGCCCGCCGACCCGCCGGCGCCGGACGAGGCCACCGGGGGGCCGCGCCTCGACGTGCTGGGGCTGGCCCTGCTGGCGCCCGGCTTCGCCGGCCTGGTGCTGGCGCTCTCCCAGACCGCCGAGGAGGGCACGGCCCTCGCCTGGCAGAGCTGGCTGCCGCTGCTCGCGGGCGCCGGCCTGCTGCTGGCCTACGGAACGCACGCCGCACGGCTGCGGACCCGCCCCCCGCTGATCGCTCTCAGCCTCTTCGCCAACCGTGGCTTCACCGCCAGCGTCACCATCATGGGCCTGAGCGGACTGGTCAACTTCGCCGTCTTCTTCGCCCTCCCGCTCTACTACCAACAGGTCCACGGTCACGGCGTGTTGGCGGCCGGGCTGCTGATGGCGCCGGTCGGGATAGGCGGCTCGCTGGCGATGCCGGTAGCCGGGCGGCTCTCCGACCGGCTGGGTTCGCGCGGCCTCGCGGCGGGCGGCGCGACGGCGGCGGCACTGTGCACCCTGTCCCTGACCAGGGTGGACGAGACCACGACCGAACTGTGGCCGGTGCTGGGCGCGTTGCTGCTCGGTGTCAGCCTGGGGTTCATGGCGGCGCCCACCATGGGCTCGCTCTACCGCGCGCTGCCTGCCGAGCGGGTCGCGCAGGGCAGTTCCGTGCTCTACATGCTCAACCAGCTGGGCGCGGCACTCGGCGTCGCGGTGGTCACCCTGGTGGTGCAGACCTCCGGAACCGTCACCGAGGGGCTGCACCGCTCGTTCTGGCTGTCCAGCGGCGTGCTGCTGGTGATCCTGCTGGCCATCCCGCTGCTGCCGGGGCCGGCACGACCCCGGCCGGCGGCCACCGCGCCGGTCGACGGCGCCGGCGGTGTGGGGGGCGCCGGCGGTGCCGGCAGTGTGAGCGGTGCCGGCGCCGAGGAGGTGCGGCCGTGAGGCGGGAGCGGACCGTGGCCCTCACCTGCGGCGCCGACGGCCTGGGCCGCGCCCCGGCGGAGGAGGGCGCGGGGAACCGCGCGAACGCCCCACCAGCGGGCGGGCGGCCCGTGCCCCCTCTCCCGGGGAAGCCTCAGCGGGCGGCCAGGGACCGCACGAAGGCGGCGATCTCCTCGGGGTTCTCCTCCGCCATGAAGTGACCGGAGCCGGTGGCCTGGTAGGTCAGGTCCGGCGCCCACTTCCCCCACAGGGAAGAGGCGTCGAAGCCCAGCCGCGCGCCCCAGTCCTGGGAGATCACGGCCACCGGCATCGCCAACTCGGCGCCGCGCTCGCGGTCGGCGCGGTCCGTTTCGAGATCGACGCCGGCCGTGGCGCGGTAGTCGGCCACGATCGAGTCGACGGCGGCGACGGAGCTGTCGACGTAGTGTGCGCGTTCCCCGGCGGTGAACGTCGTCCCCGCCGGGTCCCACGCGTCGAGGAACGAGCCGAAGAACTCGGGCGCCACGGCACGGATCATCCTCTCCGGAAGCCCCGGGGGCTGGGCCATCAGATACAGGTGCCAGGCGACCTTGGCGTCCACACCGCTCAGCACCTCCCAGGTGTCCAGGGTGGGCAGCACGTCCAGGATGCCGAGGTAGTCGACGGCCCCCGGGTGGTCCAGGCCCGCGCGGACGGCGACGAGCGCGCCCCGGTCGTGGCCGACGAGTCCGAAGCGTGCGAAGCCCAGGGCCTCGGCGACGCCGACGACGTCGCGGGCCATGGTGCGCTTGGCGTAGACGTCGGGATCGTCGCCGGACGGCTTGTCGCTGGCGCCGTAGCCCCGCAGGTCGGGAACGATCACGGTGTGCTCGTCGGCGAGCCGGCGGGCGACGTGCCGCCACATGTAGTGGGTCTGGGGGAAGCCGTGGAGCAGCACCACGGCGGGCCCCTCCCCCGCGACGGCGACGTTGAGCCGGACACCGTCCGCCCCCGGCAGGGTGCGGTAGTCGAATCCGTCGATGGTCAGGGACGTACTCACTCGTTCTCCTCGTTGCCCGGCACTGGCGGCCGGCTGGTGTGTGGGACGGGGGCGCCGGAGAAGATCCCGGCGGGCAGCGGGCGCTCGGCGGCGGCGGTCGCCCGCAGCGCCGGCAGCACGACCGTGTCGACCAGCGCGGCGAGGTAACCCTCGCCCGCCGGCAGCCCGTTGACCCGGCGCAGCAGCAGGGCCGCGCCGACGACCTCCTCGAAGGGGAACGGGTCGGTACCCTCGGGCAGTTCGCCACGGGCCACGGCGGCGTCCACGACCGGGCGGGGCAGCCGGGCGCCGGTGGGGCCGACGGAGTCCTCGATCGCCTCGCACAGCTCGGGATCCTCAAGCCCCGCCTGGAGCAGGAGCATCGCGGTGCCGCTGTCCGCCGCCCGCATCGTGCGGTCCAGCCGTCGGCACAGGGCCAGCAGGTCCCCGCGCAGGCTGCCGGTGTCGACCGGCTCGGTCGCGCCCTCGCGGGCGGGGCCGGCGCGCAGCGCGGCGACCACCATGTCCCGCTTGAGCCGCCACCGGCGGTAGAGGCTGGCCTTGGACGCTCCGCAGCGGCGGGCGACCTCCTCGTAGGTGAGGCCCTCGTACCCCGACTCCGACAGCACCTCGACGACCGCCGCCAGGATGCGCCGCTCCAACCCCTCGTCACGCGGCCGGCCACGCTGCGTCCTGCCGGACCGCGGCCCGCCGGAACCTTCTTTTCGATACGACACGAGTCGTATCCTAAAGCATGGCGCCGCAGGCGCAGGCGCAGGCGCCCGCAGGGCGTGGGGCGCTGGGGCGTTGGGGCGTCGGGCGCCCCGCAGAGCGCGGGCTCAGGCTCGGGCGTCAAGCCCGGGCACCAGGTACAGACGTCAGGCACGGCCGTCAGATCCAGACCATCAGGCACGGGCGTCAGGCACGGGGGTCCGATCGAGACATCAGGCCCTGGCATCAGTCGCGAACGCCAGACCGAGACATCAGGCACGGGCGTCAGTCGCGGACGCCAGACCTCAGGCGCCAGGTACGAACGTCAGAGCCCGACGTCAGGCGCAAAGCCTCCAGGCCCAGGCGTCAGACCCGGGTGCCACGCGCGAACCTCAGACCCAGACGCCAGACACGAACATCAGACCCCGACGCCAGACGCAAAGCCTCCAAGCCCAGGCGTCAGACCCGGGTGCCACGCGCGAAC
>NZ_VDGT01000034.1 GCF_006335015.1 Streptomyces sedi | reverse complement strand
GATCGATCACCGTGGGGGAGAAGGCGGGCACCTCGGGCAGGATGCGCTGTTGGTTGTTGGCGGGGTCCATCACCGCGCGCAGCATCTCGTGCCGCTCGATCACCCGCCGCCACGCCAGCGTGAACCGCTCCAGGTCCAGCTCGCCGCCCTCGTACTCGATATACGCGTGGGTCGAGACGTTCCCCATCTCGACCGCGTCGGTCCGCCCGACGAGATAGGCCTGCTGCGTGTCCGTCACCGGGAACGGCTCGAACCGCTCCGCCACCGCCTTCACCACGGCCGGCAGGGAGGACTCGCCGCCGTCGGTGGTGTGGAGCTGACCGTCGGGCCCGATGGGCAGGGCGTCGCCCCGCTGGAGGACGATGGTCCGCGCGAGTTCGGCGATGCTGGGGTTGTCCATGAGGACGGTCGCCGGCAGCGATGCCCCCAGCTCCTCGGCTATCCGGGAGAGGAGGTTGAATGTCGCGAGGGAGTCCAGACCGATGTCGAGCAGCCGGTCGTCGGGGGCCACCTTGGCGCCGGGAATCCTGATCTGCTGGGCCGTCGCGGCCCGCAGGTAGTCCTGGACCGCCCGCTCGGCACGCCCGGGGAGGGCCGACCCGACCTCGGAGGGCGTGGCCGCGTCGGCATCGGGGCGGTCGCCGCCCGACGACTGGGCGAGCACGTGCAGTTCGCCGTCGAGGTAGGCCCGCAGGCTCGCGTGCCGCTGGATCTTCCCGCTGGACGTCCTGGGGAGCGTGCCGCTGCGGATGAGGACCAGCACGTGCACGGCGACGTCGAACTCCGACGCGATGGCGCGGGTGACGGTGGTGGTGATCGCGTCGAGGTCGGGGTCGTGGCTCTCGCGGGTGACCTCGGCCACGATCAGCAGCTGTTCCTCCCCGTCCGCGTCGTCCAGGGCGACGGCGGCGCACCCGTTGGCGCGTAGGGACGGGTGGCTGCGCTCCACGCACAGTTCGAGGTCCTGGGGATAGAGGTTGCGCCCACGGACGATGATGAGGTCCTTGCTGCGGCCGGTGATGTAGAGCCGGTCGTCGTGCCAGAAGCCCAGGTCTCCGGTGCGCATGAAGGGCTCGCTGCCCCCGGCGAGGCGGGCACGGAAGGTGGACTCGGTCTGTTCGGGCCGCTGCCAGTAGCCCTGGGCCACGCTGTCGGCCGCCACCCAGATCTCACCGACCCGGCCCTCGGGGCACACCCGGTGCGTCTCCGGGTCGACGATGCGGACCCGCTGCTCGGGGTCCAAGCTGCTGCCGGCGCTGACCAACGTGCGGGCGTCGTCGGACGGTGCGCTCGCCGGGATGGCCTCCCCGCGTTCGAGGCCCTGTGCGGAGAAGTCGCCCGAGACGGCCGACCGTTCTCCGCCGGTGACCCCGAGGGTGGCCTCCGCGAGGCCGTAGCCCGGGGACATGCTGGCGGGGTCGAATCCGCAGTCGGTGAAGGCGGAGACGAAGGAGCACAGGGTGCTCGGACGGACGGGTTCCGCGCCGTTGCAGGCGAACCGCCAGGTGCTGAGGTCGAGCGTCGTGCGCTGCTGCGGGCTGACCTTCTCCACACAGAGGTCGTACGCGAAGTTCGGGGCGTACGACGTGGTGCCACGGTAGGTGGAGATGGCGCGCAGCCACTGGTACGGGTCGCGGGCGAAGGTGGCGGGGGCCATGAGGATGCCGGGGAATCCCCCGTAGAGGGGTTGCAGCACGCCGCCTATCAGCCCCATGTCGTGGTACGGCGGAAGCCAGCTGACCGAGCGGGAGTCCGGTGTGTGCTCCAGACGGCGGTGCAGGAGATGGGAGTTGTGAAGGATGTTGGCGTGGCTGACCATCACGCCCTTGGGCGTGGCGGTGGTTCCCGAGGTGTACTGGAGGAACGCGATGTCGCTCCCGGTGACCTCCGGCGGAACCCATTCCTCGTCGCTCGCCCCGATGGCCTCGGTGTTCAGCCAGTGCGGGCCCTCCTGGGCGGCGCCGTCACCGAAGTAGCGGGCCGAGTTCCTGGCGATGGCCTCGTTGACGAGGGCAACGCTCGGCTGGGCGTCGTCGATGATGGCCTGGAGGCGTCCGAGCTTGCGGGTCGCCCGGGGCGGATAGGCGGGGACGGCGATGAGGCCGGCATACAGGCAGCCGAGGAACGCGGCGACATACTCCAGCCCGGGCGGTTGGAGGATCAGCGCCCGGTCACCCGGTTTGGCCGTGGTGCGCAGGGCGGCCGCGATGTCCCGGGCGCGCCGGTCGAGTTGGGCATAGGTCCAGCGCATCTCCTCGGTGCCGTCGCTGGAGAGAAAGACGTAGGCCAACTGGTCGGCCTGCTCGATCGCGCGGGCGCGGGCCAGCTCCACGAGGGTGTCGGCCTTGATGAGTCCATCGGGAAAAGCCATCGGTATCGCCTCGATGCTCGGGAGAAAACGAAGTGAAGAAGGTTTGGGTCACATCACGGGAATGCCGATGACACCCCTGGTGATGGAAACTTGGCGCGGGCACGGGGCACCGCTGCGCGTCTCTGTCGCCGTCGTCAGCCGCTGGACGGACGGGTTCCGCGGGGCGGGACCGGGTGATGCGGCGATGACACGAGAGGGCGATGACGGAAGCCCGATGGTGTCGGGGATGACGGCCGCCCGCCCGTCCGGTGGGTGCGCCCGCACTCCGGGGCGAACGGCGTGGCCGGCCACGCCGGTTGGGTAATGGCGGCCGGTCGGGAGCTCGCGGCCGGTCGGGAACTCACGTCGACCGACCGGGCCCGCACGGCGGGCGGAGAGGCATCACGCCGCCCTGGTGGTGCTGTGCGGACGTCAGAATCCATGGTTCCCCCTGTGGTCGCGGAATGCCCGCCGTGCACCCGCGCGTCGAGCCGGCGGTTGGCCCGTTCCGGGCAGGGCGAGGCCCGTCCCAAAGCGCGCGGGGCGTGAGGTATCGGCATCCCCCGTAGACCGGCGTTGGCCTGTCGTCTGGCGAGTGGTCACCGCGGAAGAGGCGGTCGGCGCTTCGCCGGTCTCATCGAATGTTGACGATGTTGCCGTTGATTTCTGATGTCATCGGCAAAGCTAAGACCTTCCGTCCTGGTCGTCAAGGACGGGGCGGCGGCCGCTGGCGATCGTCCCGGTCGGCCCGGGGGAGGGGGCGGCTCTCCTCTGACGTGCGCTCAAGTCCCGTCGGCAGCAACTGAGTTCGGGCCAAAGGTGGCGGGTGCTCTGGGCGGCGTGCGGCGGGGGTCGTCCTTGACGGCCCCGGACGGCTTCGTCTAGGGTCAGCCGCTGTCAACGTTCTCTCACAATAACATCGCCAATTCCCGATGGCGCTCGTGTGGGGAAGACCAGCCACGCGTCGAGCGCCGGGAGCGGCGTCGGTCTACGGGGGATGCTGACAGTCAACGCTTCGCGTGCTCCAGGGCGATTGCCCGCCGGGCAACAGGCCGGGCGGCCCGCACACCGTGCTCTGGCTGAGTGGTGGCATTCCGCAATTGAAGGGGGAAATTGTGGATTTGTGCTTATCGACGCCGCGAACCGTCGCGGTGTGAGGGGAACGCGTCGCCCACCCGCGCACACGGCCGGAGACCGCGTCGGCCGGTCCGCAGGGATCCCTCGTGTGTCCTCGTGCGTCCGGGGTGGCGCATCGTCGTGTCCATGGGAACGGCCGACGTGATCCGCGCGCCCGCCGACCGCCGAACCAGCAGTGGAGCGGGCCCGCGCACCGCCCCGGGAACGTCGGTCCGCACGTCTCCCGCGATGCGCACCCCCGCAGGCGTCGAAAGCCGTCCCGTCACGCGGCGCCCATCGGCTTTTCCTGTCATTTCGTCGGACCGTTCGCTGGTGCCTGCCCGCGCACGCCGCATCGAGGGTGCGGAGCGGTCCGCCATCCACGGAGGGATGTTGTGGACACACACCAGACCACGTCACTTCTTGTTGGCCTTGCCGCGCTGGTGGTGCTGGCCCGTCTGCTCGGCGTGCTGGCCCAACGGCTGGGACAGCCGGCGGTGATCGGCGAGGTTCTCGCCGGCATCGCGCTGGGGCCGACTCTCTTCGGCGGTGCCGTCACAGACGCCCTCTTCCCGGATGACATACGGCCGTTACTCACCGCCCTGGCCGCCATCGGCGTCGCGGTCTTCATGTTCATCGTCGGCTTCGACTGGGACGCCGCGATGATTCGGGGCAGCGGAGGACTCGCTGCCTCGGTGTCGCTCAGCTCCATCCTGCTGCCGTTCAGCCTGGGCATGTTGCTCGCCCTGCACCTGATGGACGACTACGGTACCGGCGACCGGACGGCGTTCATGCTGTTCATGGGCATCGCCATGTCGATCACGGCCTTCCCCGTCCTGGCGCGCATCCTCACCGACCGGCGCATGAACCGCACTCCGCTGGGCGTGGTCGCGCTGGCCTGTGCGTCGATCGACGACGTGCTGGCCTGGACGCTGCTCGCCGGCGTGGTCGCGATCAGCGGCCCGGCCGACCAGGAGCAGTGGCGGATCGTGCTCGCCGTCCCCTACCTGCTGTTCATGCTCTTCGTCATCCGACCCCTGCTGCGCCGCTACGCCGCCCGCCGGCCCGAACTGAGGCTGACGCCAGCGACGTTCGCGTTCGTGCTGGCCGGCCTGCTGCTGTCGGCCGCCGCCACCGAGTGGGTTGGGTTGCACTACATCTTCGGCGCCTTTCTCTTCGGCGTGATCCTTCCGCGCTCCGGCGTCGAGCGCCTGCGGGACGAGGTGCAGGACCGGCTCGGGCAGATGAACGGCACGCTGCTGCTGCCGGTGTTCTTTCTTGTCGCCGGCCTGAACGTGGACCTGTCGGGCCTGGGCACGTCCGGGGTGGGCGCCCTGTTGCTGATCCTGCTGGTGGCCATCGGCGGCAAGTTCAGCGGCGCGTTCCTCGCCGCCCGGCTCAACCGGGTGCCGGTCCGCCAGTCCGCTGCGCTGGCCACGCTGATGAACACGCGCGGCCTGACCGAGCTCATCGTCCTGAACGTCGGCCTCCAGATGGGCTTCCTCGGGCCGGACCTGTACTCGCTGATGGTGGTGATGGCCGTGGTCACGACAGCGATGGCGGGTCCGATGCTGACCTGGGTCGTCGGACGCCCCGGTCAGGACAGCGGCCGACTGCGGATCAAGGACGATGATGCCGAACGCATGGTGGACACCACCATCTGAAGCGGGCGCCGCGACGGTTCGCGTCCGACGCGGCATCCGACTGCCCGCCGGGCCCCCGCCCGCGTTCCGGCCGGGGGCCTTCCGGGGCTGGCCTGTCGCGCACGTACCCGGCCCGCCCAATGCGGGAGGCGAACTCCGCGCCCCGGGCGGCGACTCCCCGCAGCTCGCTCGGCGGGCGGCTGCGTGGAGGCGGAGGGCCTGGCCCGACGGTCCGGGAGTGGTTCGCGCCGAAGCCTTCGGAAGCAGATCGCCGTTGACGCGGAGGCCCTTCAGCTCCCACCACGAAGTAGAAGCATCCTGACCAGCATCCGCCAGTTCTCAGCTCACCGCGTCGGCACGTCAGTTGGTGATCACCTGCCACACTGCTCGCATGGCTTACCGGAGACGTTGCGGCGGCTGGCGGGGATGATCAGGCTGCCGGGGGCCAGGTCCAGGGGCGGGGGCCGCGTTGTCCTTGGATGCAGGCGAGTCGGTGGCGGGCCTGTTCGAGCGTGGCCGGGCGTTCGCTGGCGAGTTGGAAGGCGAAGGTGACCTTGCGGAGTTCGCGGATGCCGCGAAGGGTGGGGTATCCGGGCCAGGTCATGACGTCGTGGCCGTAGGCGGTGCAGAATTTCCGGTACTGGTCCTGGGAGAGCGCGTCGAGGGTTTCGTGGTCGACGGCGGTGGCCGTGAGGTCCCACTCCGGAGGGCCGATCGATGTTCGCTCGAAGTCCAGTAGGTAGGCCGTGCCGGTCTCGGTGACGGCGACGTTGCCGTACCAGGCGTCGCCGTGGAGCACGCACGCGTCCATGCCGGGGGGAAGGGCCGCCCACTGTTCTTCCAGGGTGGCGAGGTGTTTCAGGAGCCACCGTCGTTCGTCGTCGGTGAGCGCGCTGGCCGCGCTGATGCGTGCCTCCAGGCGGACGAACGGGTCCAGCGGCCTGAGGCCGAGGTCGCGGGCGGGGGGCGGGAGTTGGTGGAGGTCCTTCAGGAGCTTGGCCAGCTCTGGTCCGGTGCCGGCGCGGTGGGGCGGGAGTTCCTCCCACAAGGTCGCGCATCGGCCGCCGACCTGGACCGGTTGTTCGATCGGCAGGGGGCGGACGGCGGGGACCTGGTGTTCGGCGAGCCAGCGGGTGACCTCGACCTCGCGTGCGGCGGCGGCCTCCTGGCCGGCGCGGGCGATCCGAACTACGACCCTCTTCGGAAGCCACCACAGGTCGTTCTCGCCGAGGCGGATGGGCTGGGCGCCTTCTGCGGAGAGGCCAGCGGCGGCGGCGATCCGCCGCAGGAGCGCGAGGGACGCTTCGACGCGCGGATCGGTCATAGCGCGACCGCGATCCGGATGCGCTCGCGCAACTCGGCGGCGTCCGCTCGCCGGGCGAACCGGGACGACGCCGATGCCAGGGCCTCGACGTCGGTGACCGCACGCTGCGAACGGAGCTGCCCGATCTCCTCCAGCGCCCGGTGGGCGATCGTCACCGCCCGCTGCGGGTCGCCTCGGCGCATGACCAGGGTCGCCAACTTCGTTCCGGACAGGGAACGGGAGCGCACGTAGGCGTCGGTGTGGTGCTCGATCGCGGTGCTCAGGCGCGTCTCGGCCAGGTGCGCGGGCTGGCCGTCCAGGAGGGCGATGTCGAAGGCGGCGTGCCCGGTGTCGCCATGGTGTTGCGCGTAGTCGTAGTAGGCCATCCACTCCGGGTCTTCGCCGGGGCGGGCGAGGGCGAAGGCATCGTCGGCGCGTCCGATGGCGGCCAGCGTGGCCTCGCGCTGTCCCATCTTCGCCAACGCCCTGGCGCGGGCTCCGTGGAGCATGGCCCGCTCACGTGGGGTGAGGCGGTCGGCTCGCACCAGCCCCATCTCGGCGTACGTCAGCCCCCAGTCGGGTGACCCTCGCCAAGTGGCCTGCCGAGAGCGCCAGTTGAGCGCTCGGGCCCGCAGATGCCAGTTGCCGGAGCGCTCGGCGCACTGGACCGAGAGGCCGAAGAGCTGCGCCGCGTGCTCGTGTTCGTAGGCGTCGAAGGCCGATGCCCCCAACGTCGCGGCGAGGACGCCCACGGCCGTGAACAGCTCCGGTTCGAGCTTCGGTGGGCACGCGACGTTGAGCAGGTTGGAGGCCCAGTGGAGTTGCCCGACCGCCGTGGCGCGCGCCAGGCCGCCACCGCCGTAGCGGTTGTCCCAGCTGGCGTGGTCGCGAGCCGCAGAGCGAATCTGCTCGATGTCCTCCGGCCGCACGTTCCTGGGCAGGGCGTGGGCGAGGTGCGGGGCCAGGTCGGTGAGGGCCACGGCGGCCATGCCGCCTGCGGCGAGGAAGGCTCGGCGTTCCACCGGCGACTCCAGGAGCGGTCGTCGGTCTGGAGCCATCCTGCCCGGGGTCCTCGGGCCGATGCGGTGTCGGTCTCCTGGCACCCGACCGATGTCCGCATCACGGTCCCTGTCCTCATCGTCCTCGACCCGCCGCCAGAGGCGCTTCAGCGCCCCGCCGGCCTGAAGGGCGTCGTCGAACGCGGCGGCCAGTCTCGGTGTGCAGGAACGCTCGGCCTTCTCGATCCTCTCGACCGAGGTCTTGCTGAGCTGGACCTTGTCGCCGAGAGCCTGGGTGCTCAGCCCTCTGACCTTGCGCCAGTTCCTCAGCTCGACGCCGAACCAGGCGCGCATCGACACGGTGTCGTCCAGGGGGCGTTCTGGCTGTGGCATGGCATCCTCGCCTGCGCTGATGCGGACAACCTGGCGAGTGTGGGGATGTCCCCATCGCGGTGGGTTCTCCGCGGACGTTCCATCAACTGGCGGTCCTCTACCCTGCCCGAGGGGGTCACAAGACCCGGCCGGGCAGCGGTACTTCGGGACGGTCGGCTGGCCGGCACGTGATCACCCGTGCCGACCAGCAGGGGATTCTGGCTCCTGGGGAGTGCCGGGGCTCAGCCCAGTATCCGGGCGCGCAGTGCCTCCGCGAACGTCGACCAGGCGGCGGGGGAGAAGGCGACGCGTGGGCCGCCGGGCTGCTTGGAGTCACGGGCCAGAACGCTCTGCCCTGCCGTCGCGCACTCGACGCACTCGCTGTTGGGCGCGCCGCTGTACGAACTCTTGAACCACTGCGGTTCGGCCTGATCTGCCATGTTCCTTACTTCTTTCGTTTCTTTCGCAGATGCGATGAACGGGCCTCGGCGATGAGCTGCGCCGAGGCGTCCGGGTCGAGCGCTTCCTCGCGCAGGAACGCCAGGCCCTGGGCATAGACCTGTCGTGCCTCGGGCTCCTCCAGGAAGAGCGAGCCGCCGGCCGTCTCGATGAAGATGACATCGAGCGACGGGTCAGCCCCGCCATAGACGATGACATTGCCGAGTGCGGCGGCGTAGACGCCCTGCGCGAACGGCAGGACCTGGAGGGTGATGTTCGGCTCGGCCCCCCGGCTCAGGAGGTGGTCGAGCTGCCGCGCCGTGGTCTCCGGGTCGCCCACGACGCGCCGGAGCACGCTCTCGTCGAGAACCACCCGGAACGCCGGGGGAGTTGTCCGGTCGAGGATCTGCTGGCGATGCATCCTCATGGCGAGGTACTCGTCAACGTCCTCCGGTGGGATCGTGCTGCCCGGTGTTTGCTTGATCGCCTTCGCATACTCCAGGGTCTGGAGGAGGCCCGGCACCACGCCGGCCGCGTACTGCTCGACACGCGACGCCTCGTCCTCGATGGCGAGCAGGAGTCGCATCGGCCGACTGAGCCGCCCGGCGTAGGGAACCCACCACCCCTCCGTCGCCTTGCTGTTCTTCGCCAGAGAGATGAGTTCCTGGGTCTCCTCGTCCGTTGTGCCGTAGACGCGGCACAGCGCCTCCACCTGGTTCCATCGGACGTTACCGTGGCCACGCTCGTACCTGCTGACCGTGGCCTGCGAGACGCCGGCGCGTTCCCCCGCGGCGCCGGCCGACAGGCCCGCCTCCTCGCGTAGCGCCAGGAGACGAAGACCGAGTTGCCGACGCCGCGTGGTCGGTCCCACCTGTTCCATCTCGGCCGTATCGACCTGTCTGTCCGCCATCACGCGCTCCCTCTGAAGCAATGCCGCAAGTCTCCGCGCCGGTGCGGGCAGCCACAAGGATCGCACGGCGGATCATGTGTGGCTTCCGAGTCGACGCGCATCAGCCATGCGGACACTTCCGCCATGAGTGATTCATGGCGCATGAGTCGTTGCCATACTCCCAACTCCACGCAACCACAGCCGACCCGAGAGGTTCTCCGGTGGCCAAACCACTCAACTCCAGGGCCGCGCCTCTCCGGGTGACCAGCTCCGATAGCGCCCTCCCGAGGGGCAGTGGCGCCACGGGAGCGCCAAACGGCCGGCCCGATCAACTGCCGCTCGGCGATAGACGACCCCGACGGGACCAGTTCGTCGACGGGCCGATCGATCGCCGTGCTTCGGAGGTACGGCCCGCTGGAGGAAGCATGACCGCTCATGTTCCAACCGTTGGCGTTCAGCAGGACGTCCGCTGGTTGTTGACCGTCAGCCCGCAGGAGATCGAGCGGTGGCGTGCGGCGATCGCGGACGCGTTGGCCGACTGGCGGGCCTCGCGGGAGGCCGTGGAGTTGGCGCGGCTGGGCGTCTCCGAGCTGCTGGCGAACGTCGCCAAGCACACGGCGAGTCGGCGGTGTGGCCTACGGGTGATGCGGGTGGGGGCCGACGTGGTGGTGCAGGTCTTCGACGAGTCGAAGCAGCTGCCCGTGGTGCGGACCCCTGACTGGTGCTCGGAGGACGGCCGTGGCCTGTGGCTGTTGCGCGAGATGGCCGACGGATTCGGCTACATGCCCATCCCGCTCGTCACCGACACGTCCTACCGACTGGGCAAGGTCGTGTGGTTCTCGTGCTGGGGCGCACTGCCCGAGGCAGGCGCCGCATGAGCGCCGACAGGGACGGCCGCCCGACCGCTCCGACGCTCTTCGGCGACGCGGAGTGGGAGTTCCAGATCCCCCTGCCGGGGCGGCTGGGGGAGGAGCAGTGGGCCCTGGGGCCCTGCTGGTTCTTCTGCGGCCATCGAGTCGCGCCGGTGGTGTGGATCGGCTGCCTGACCTCGGAGGGCGACACCGCTCCGCTGTACGCGTGCGACACCTGCCTGCGGCAACTGAACGCGATGGCCTGGGACTTCACCGACGCAGCCCGGGCAGCCCCGCTCGACGGCGAAGGACAGCCGGTGCCGCCGTACCAACCGCTCGGACGCGCCCGGGCGCCGTCACCGCCTCACGGGCGGTGGCACCACCCGGCGCGCACGACGTTCGGCACACGGTTCTGGCACCCCGAGACCGACGTCAGCGACCGGGCAACGAAGGACACGACCAACGGATGAAGAAAGGGGACTCGTGACGAACGACGACGACGGCGGCGACAGGGTGTCCATCGTCAGGGGCGCGGACCGGGTGCTGGTGGAAGAACGCGGGCCCGGGGTGCCGGAGGGAATCTTCGGCGTGGACTGCATGACGTGCGAGGCCACGTCCCCGCTCTTCGACGACGACCCGCTGCCGGTGGCGGTATGGGCGGTCCAACACTCCCAGGACCAGCCGGAGCACACGCTCTTCCTCGCCCGCACGGAGAGGCACTGGCGGGTGGTGCCCCGCCCCGAGCCGCCGGCCGAACCGTCCACGCCCCGTGGCGGCGGCGTGCTAGGGCCGGCGTTCGTCGGGCTGATGTGCCTGCTGACGGCGCTGTCCGGGCTGCTGCCCGCCCTCACCTACTAGCCATCCGACCCGACCTGTCCGTTCAACCCGTTCAACCAACGCAGCAAGTAACCAACTCATCACCACAGCAAGGAACAAGGAACCCTCATGCGCACGACCATCCGTACCTCGCCCGTTCCGTTCACCTTCCACATCCTGGCCACCACCGCGACCAACCACGTGCTGATGGTGCGGGGGAAGCGGGAGGGGATGGACGACGGCTGGGTGCTGCCGCACGGCACCGTCCCGCAGGGGCGCTGCGCGATCCTCGCCGCGCGGGAGGTGCTGAACGAGACGACGGGGCTTGACCGTTCGCTCTCCGAGGTGCTGGCCGTCACGCCGACCACGGATGACGACGGGGCGCTCACCGGCTTCTCCTATGTCCTGGACGGCGGGGTGATCCCGGAGTTGCCGTCCAACGACCCGGCCGGGGGCGCGAGTTGGGTGCCGATGCGCGAGCTGCACGAGCCGCCGGCGCTGTACCAGTACGCGATCATCGCCGCCGGCCAGCGCCGCCGCCTCCCCCTCCTCGTCAACGCCGACCGCCCCGACGCCGCGTTCATCTGACCCGGCCCGACAGCGCGGCCCCGCAGTTCCTGCTGGGGGTAGGCCAAAGCGCCGCACCTTGGTGAACCTCGACACCGGGTTCGCTGAGCTGGTCCAACAGCTGGGGGCGCGTTCTGCGACCACGGTGTTCTGGCGCCGATCGCCGGACGCCAGCGGCTCCGCGATACCAGTGTTCGTCTGATCGACGAAGGGTGCGGCGCTGCTGCATACACGCCCACACCGCGAGAGGAGATCATGGCCGTGAGCATCAGCTCGAAGCGTCTCGCGGTGTGGGCTTGCCCCGGCGGTCGTGTTCGGGAGCTACGCGGCTGTGCCGTCGGCTCGGATCGGGGCGGGAAGGGTGCTCAGGCGTTCCGCCAGCTGGGTGGCCGAGTCGATCGTCGAGGTGTCGAGGAGGCGTCCGAGTCGGGCCAGGCGGGTTCGGGCGGTGGCCCGGAGGCGCTGTGGAGGGATCAGGTCGAGCACGCCGAGGGCGCGGTTGGCTGCTTCTTCAGGGGTGTCGCGGGCCTCGGCGAGTGCGAGGACGAGGGTGGCGGCCACCCACGCCGGGGTCTCGGCGGGTGCGGCGGCGATGGATTCGTGGGCGACGTCGGCGGCGCGGTCGAAGCGTTCGAGGGTGAGGTGGGCTTCGGCGACGTGCAGGCGGTGCTCGGCTCGGTCGTAGCCGAAGCGTCCGGGGAGTTCCACGGCGGAGCGCATGATCTCGTCGCTTTCGCTGATGACGTCGTCTGCTTCCGATACCTGCTGTGTGGCCGCGAGCGTGGGCAGCAGCGCCCAGCCCAGGAGTTGGGCGCGGCGCAGGCCCTCGGGGGCGTGTTGCAGGCCGTACCGTGCGTGGTTTTGGGCGTGGTCCCAGTCCCTGCGGGCGGTGGCGACCATGGCCAGTGCCCCGCTGGCCCACGCGGAGAGCGCGGGTTCGTGCGTGGATTCTCCCATCGCGCCGGCCAGGGTGAGATGGGTTCTGGCTCCGGCGCGGTCGTCCAGGTGGTAGGCGAGGTTACCGAGAAGCGCTGACAGCCAGCCGACCTGCCGCCGGAGGCCTTCCGTTTCCCCGGGGTCCGCTCCGGCGACGGCCTTGGACAGCAGGTTCCGTGTTGCGCGGACCTCTTCGAGGAGGACGGCCGGTGGGTGCTTGCTGTAGTTGAGGGCGTAGTGCTCCACGGCAGCCTCGGCCAGAGCAACGAGGGTCGGGGAGTCGCCTGGGGCTTCCAGGACGGCCCACTGCACGGATTCGCGGATGGCGGGCAGTCCGCTGGCGGTCGTCATGGGTCCCCTTCGGCTGGTGGTCGTCTCCTCGCTCTGGTGCTGACGGTAGTGGAGAGGCTGCGGGGACGCGCAGGTGCTACACCACAAGCAGCGTGTCGCCAGTCCAAGTTGGTCGGGCCGGGCTCCGTACGCCCGGGAGATCATCAGCCGGTACTCGTCTCCGGGCGCCTCCTGCCCGTGCTCGTACCGGCACAGCGCGGCCGGCGTCAGGCCCGGTGGCAGCAGGCCGTCGGCTCGGTAGACGGCCGCCACCTCGCGCACCGCCTGCGGGCGCGACCACCCCAACGCCAGACGCCACGCCTCCAGGGCCGTCAGCTCCGGCAGCGCCGTTCGGAGGCTGGTGACGATCCGTTCCTGGGGGTGCCCGTCGCGCTGGCACTGAGCACGGATACGGGATGCCTCCCGCTGAATCTCCGCGCGCCGACTTCGGGTGACTCTGCTCATGGCCCGCCCCTTCGCCACAACCTCTGCCCGCCAGCGTCGCGGTGGACACCGGACGGACATTGCGCAGACCCATCAATGTTCCAACAGGACACCGGCAATGACGGCTGATCAGCTCCGAACGCATTGTGGGAGGCGGTGTCAACCGCCCGCCGAACCTTCCGCCAGCCCACCGGGCTGCTCTGGCCTTCGGCGGCCGGAGGCGCCTCGTCCGCAACACAAGAAGGAGCATCATGGACTTACGTTCCATTCTGTTGCCGCCCGGGACCTTCACCATCGGCAAGAAGTTCGACTTCGAGGCCGGCCACCGGCTCGCCGGGCTGGCCCCCGGGCACAAGTGCGCCCGGCAGCACGGCCACAGCTACGAGGTCGAGGTCATCCTGACCGCGCCCACCCTGGAGAACCCCGGGTTCGTCACGGACTTCGGCCTGCTCGGCCCGTTCAAGGCGTTCCTGGACACCGAGCTGGACCACCGCGACCTGCACGAGATCCTCCCCTTCGAGCCGACCTCGGAACGCCTCGCCCAGTTCCTGGCCGGCTGGTTCATCCAACACCTCCAGCCGAAGGTCCACGGCCGCCTCGTCGCCGTCATCGTCCGCGAGACGAGGAGCAGTTGGGCCCGCTTCCACATGGAGGAGCGGTGACCACCTTCGAGCCGACCGACATCGACCCGGCGGCAGACGATGCGGCGTTCCGGCTGATCGTCGCGGAGTGCTTCGGCGTCGAGGCGCCGACCTTCCAGGGCGAAGGCCCGAGCTGCGGGCACCCCGCCCTGTTTATCCGCCTGTCCCGGTGCAACCTCACCTGCGCCAAGTGCGACACCAAGTACACCTGGGACTGGGCCCGGTTCGACCCGCGCCAGGAGTCGACGAAGCGGACGGTGGCGGACCTCGTGGCCTGGGCGACATCCTCGCCGGTGGAGCTGGTCGTGATCACCGGCGGGGAGCCGCTGCTCCAGCAGAAGCGTCTGGTGCCGCTCGTTCGGCAGCTGCTGGTCGCCGGGAAGCGGGTGGAGTTCGAGACGAACGGCACCCTCGTGCCGCTGCCCGAGCTTGTGGTTGACGGCGTCCACTGCAACGTCTCGCCCAAGATCGCCAGCTTCGGTGTGGACGAGGCCAAGAGCGTCGTGCCCGCCGCGCTGGAGGCGTTCGCGGCGTCCGGGCGGGCGGTGTTCAAATTCGTCGCGTCCTCGGTGGCCGACCTCGACCGGATCGCCGAGCTGGCCGACGCGCACCGGTTGGCGCCGGTGTGGGTGATGCCCGAGGGCAACACCGTGGAGGCGATCACCGCGACGACGCGGGTGCTCGCGGACGCGGTCGCGGCCCGGCACTGGCACTTCACCACCCGGCTGCACGTGCTTGCCTTCGCCGGCGCGCGAGGCCGCTGATCTCCCGCCCCTGGCCCATCCGTTCCCCTCAACTCCCGGGAGGAAGAAGTGTCCATGACGAGCTTCGCCACCGGCTCCACGCCGGACCCGAGCCTCGCCCCGACGACCAATCGCGCCATCGCGGCCATCGACACCGGTCGGGTCGCCGGCCTGATCTCCCAGCTCCTGGTCGAGCTGGGCGAGGACCCCTCCCGCGAAGGGCTGCTCGGCACCCCTCACCGAATCGCGGCCTGGTGGAGTACCTTCCTGTCCCCGGGCGACGCCGCGCCGGCCGCCTGTTTCGCCGAGTCCCGGGTGAGCGACCAGCTGGTCGTCGTCGGCGGCATGAGCGTGTGGTCGCTGTGCGAGCACCACCTGCTGCCCATGAACCTGCACGTCACCGCCGGCTACGTGCCGGAGGGCGAGATGGTGGGCTTGTCGAAGTTCGGGCGGACGGCCCGGCACTTCGCCGGCCGACTCCAGGTCCAGGAGCGCTTCACCCGCCAGTTCGCCGAGCACCTGGCCGGCGTGATCGGACGCGAGGACGTCGCCGTCGCCGTCCGCGGCACGCACCTGTGCATGAACATGCGCGGCGTGCGGATGGAAGACGCCCGCACCACCACGGTGCACACCGGCGGCCGGTTTCGGAGCGACCCGGCGCTCAACCAGCAGTTCCTCACCCTCGCCGCTGCCCGGTGGAACGCGGCCTGACTCTCAACTGGCAAGCAGAGCAAGGAGGAAGGGACAGCAGATGGCCACGTCACCGACTGCGCCCGCGAGCAACACTGACCGGCCCGCCCCCGTGTTTCTGACGTGGGATGACATCGACGCCGCCACCCAGACCCTCGCCGGGCAGGTGACGGCCGGCGGGATGCCTGACGTGGTGGTGGCCATCGTGCGCGGCGGCATGATCCCGGCCGCAATGCTCGCCCACCGTCTCGGAATCCGCGACGTGCGGACCGTCGAGGTCACTCGCACCAGCGGCGACGGCATCCACGCCGTCAAGACCCTGCTGCCGACCGCCCGTAACCCCGCGTCGCTCGGCGACCTGGAGGGCTTGGACGTGCTGCTCGTCGACGACATCGTCGGCAGCGGAGCGACCCTCGCGCGCACGGCCAGCCTGCTCCGCGACCTCGGCCCCGCCCGGGTGCGCACTGCGGTGCTCACCGTCAACCGGGCCAACTGGACGCAGAGCACCGAGCCCCACCGCGTCATCGACCACATCGCGTCGCTGAACGACACCTGGATCGTTTTCCCCTGGGAGGGACGGCATGAGCGCTGAACTGGACGAGCAGTACCGCACCCGGCCGGGCACGCCGATGAGCGGCCCCTACAGCACCAACCAGATGGACGACTTCTACACCGCCCTCAGCCTTGGTGAGGCGAAGCCGTCGGGCTTGATGAACCTGATGCAGCACCTCATCGTCGCCGAGCAGTGCGCGGACGGCGCCAGTGTGCTTGACGTGTGCTGCGGCCGGGGGTTGGCCCTGCCGCTGCTGCACCGGTACGCGCCGAAGATCGCCCGCTACGTCGGCCTCGACATCAGCCCGGACAACCTCGCCGAGGCCCGCACGCGGCTGGCCGTCCTGCGCCAGGAGTACGGCAATCCGTTCCCCGTCGACCTCGTCGAGTGCGACGTGGCCGGCGCCTGGCCGAAGCTGCCGCTGTTCGACGTCGCGCTCTACACCTCGGCTCTGGAGCACCTGCCGTACCAGCTCGGTGTGAAGAGCCTGGCCGCCATCGGCGCGGCGCTGGCTCCCGACGGCGTGTTGTACCTCTCCACGCCGCAGGCGTTCGGGCTCCCGCCGCGCCCGCTGCGGTACCGGGTCCACGTCTACGAGTGGTCGCGCGAGGAGGTCGCGAGCGCGGTCGAGGCCGCCGGTCTGGTCGTGGACGACGTGATGGGGCTGCTGCCGCCGGAGCCGGACGAGGTGGCCGCCGAACTCGCCGAGCGGTACGGAAGCGGCGCGGTCGACTGGTACCACGACCTGGCCGCCCGGGTGCCGAAGGCGCTGCTGGACACGGTGTCGTCCGTGGCCGTGCCCGACCGGGCGACCGAGCTGCTGTTCGTGTGCCGGAGGCCGGCATGACCGCCACCACGACGGTTCTCGAACCCCGCCGTGGCGGAGAAGCTCCTGGCCGTCCGCTGCGGGTGAGCGTGGAGGGGATCAACGGGGTCGGGAAGACCACCGCCGTCCGCGCGACGGCCGCCGCCCTTGGCTCGCGTTGCCTGCGGCTGGACGAGCTGACCGACCAGGCCGGCGACACCCTGCCGGGACGGGTGATCGCCGCCCTCGCTGCGGGTGGGGACGTCTGCCTGCGGACCGGGCACCCGGTGGTGGAGACGCTTGCGCTGCTGGCGCTGAAGTTCCGTGAGTTCGAGCGGATTACCCCCGAACTGCTGGATGGCGTTGACGTGATCGTCGAGGACCGGGGCGTGGACAGCGTGGCCGTCTGCCAGGGAGCGATCCTGCACGCCGAGCACCCGGCCACACCCGCCCGGACGGTGGCGGAACAAATCCTGGCCACCGCCCGCCGGTGGCGGTCGATGCCGGACGCCACCCTCCTGCTGACCGGCGACCGCGAGATCTGCGTGGCCCGGTTCGCCGCCCGCATCGGCCGACCGATCCCGGCGAGCGCCCTGGCGGTGATCGAGCAGACCGACCAGCTGTACCGAGAGCTGGCCGCTGCCGAGCCGGACCGGTTCACCGTGATCGACGTGACCGGCCACCGCCCGGCGGAGACCGGCAAGGCCGTCGAAGACGCCGTCCGCACACTTCTGGCACAGCGGGAGGCCGGCCGTGCCTCGTGACATCACCCTGCTGTGGGCCCTGCGTTCACCGTGTTCCTTCAGCTGCCCGCACTGCTACTTCGGGGAGTTGGAGGTGCACAAGGAGACGCTTCCCGAGGGGCCGGGTGTGCTGTCGCATATCCCGGTTCGCGACCTCGACCGCGCCGTCATGGAGGAGTTCGCCCGGTCCCTGGCCGGCTCGCCGGTCGAACGGGTCGTCCTCGCCGGCGGTGAGCCGCTGGACTGGCTGCCGACCCTCAGCCTGATCCAGACGATCAAGGACGCCGGGTGTGAGGTCGTCGTCGCGACGAACGGCGTGCCGCTGACTCGGCCCGGCATCGCCCGGCGGCTCGTCGAACTCGGCGTCGACGGCGTCTCGGTGTCCCTCGACAGCGCGGACGCGACCGTCAACGACCAGCTGCGGCCCTCCCGTTCCGGCCGGGTCGGCCACCGCGAGGTCCTGGCCGGCATCCGCACCCTGCTGGGCGAACGAGGCTGCGAGCCGGCCCCCCGGGTCGGCATCTACACCGTGGTCATGCGCGACCGCCCCCAGGAGATCACCGACGTCGCCCGGCTTGCCTCCGACATCGGCGTCGACTACTACGTCCCGCAGCCCATCTCCCTCCCGCCCGACCACGGGCTCTTCGCCGAGCGCTGCCACACCCTCGAAGACGTCCCCGTCGTCAAGGACCAACTGCGCCGCCTTCACGCGGACCCCGGCGGGCTCGCCCTTCCCGACCCCACCTACACACGGCAGTTCCTCGCCTCGATCTCCACCCAGGACAGCGGCCGGGTCGCGGACTGCTTCGGCGGCGCGAGGTTGTTCTTCGTCCAGCCCGACGGCTCGCTGTGGGACTGCCCCTCCGACCGGCGGATCGCCGCCACCGCCCTCTCGGAGCAGCGCACCATCACCGGCGCCAACGCGCGGACCCTGTTCGCCGACCGCCCCGCCTGCACGGACTGCTCCCACTTCTCCCGGGACTGCGTGAACATGGGCCCCCTCGTGCTCGACATGCCTCGCCTCCTCGCGAGGGAGGCACCGTGACCCGCCTGCCTCCTCTTCCCACGACGGAGTCCCTCGGCCAGCGCATGTTGGCAGCGCTGGCAGGTATGCCCGACCCCGCCGGCGCCGCGTTCACCGCCCGGTTCGAGCACGACCTCGCCGAGGCGTTCGCCAGTCGCCGCGCGGTCGCGGTGTCTTCCGGCACGATGGCCCTGCACGCCGCGCTGTCCGCGATCGGCGTCGGCCCGGGCGACGAGGTCCTGGTGCCGGCGCTCACCGTCATCATGACGGCCGCACCGGTCGTTCAGCTCGGCGCGAGACCGGTGTTCGTCGACAGCGACCCCGCTACCCTCGACCTGGACCACACCGACGCCGCCGCCAAGGTCACTGCCAGGACCAAGGCGATCGTCCCGGTGCACCTGTGGGGAAGGATGGGCGACCCTGCCGGCCTCCGCGCCTTCGCCGCCGCGGAAGGGCTCACCGTCGTCGAGGACGCCGCCCAGGCTGCCGGTACGTCACGCACTGGCATCAAGGCCGGCACGCTTGGCGCGGCCGGGTGCTTCAGCATGAAGGACGGCAAGATCCTCTGGAGCGGTGAAGGCGGCTTCGTCCTGACCGACGACGCTGCTCTCGCCGCCCACGTACGGGCTTTTCGCAGCCACTGGCTGACTCCCCCTCCTGGCAGCGGCCCACAGGAACGCATCGCGTTCAACGGGCGTCTGGCCGAACCGCTCGCGGCGCTTGCCCAGACCAACCTGCGCAGATTCCCAGCCCTGTTGGAGCGCCGCCGCGCCCAGACGGCCTATCTCCTCCGCGCCCTGGAAGGCGCTGACGGCCTCACGCCGCTCCAGCCAGCGACGGACGAGACCTGGAACCACTACGCCCCGCTCCTGCACATCCGCCTGCCCCGCCCCCGGGCGTTCGCCGAGCGCCTCGCCGAACGGGGAGTGCCGAACTCCACCGGCAGCTTCCGGTTGGTGGCGTGCGACACCCGGCCCATGTTCACCAGCGGCGACCAGACACCGTGCCGTGGCGCCGCCCACATCCTGGACCACACCCTCGCGCTCATCCTCACCGAACGCGACGACGAAGCGGTGCTCGACCACTACGCCGCCGTCATCACCCGGGAGGCCGCCGCATGGCCCGCATGACCTACTGCCGTCGCGGCCCGTTGATCTCCACCGAGGGCCTCAACGGAGTCGGCAAGACCTACCTCACCAACCGCGCCGTCGAAACCCTCGCGGTCAAGCCGCTGATGCTGGATGAGTTCTCCCAACGGGCGAACGGACGCCAGGGCCTGGGCGAGGCCCTGCTCCGCGCGCTGCGCGAAGCCAGCGCCGGCGACCCGTTCCTGCGCGGCGGCACCCCGATGACCGAGACCCTGCTCCTCATGGCCATCAAACGGCACGACCTGGACACCGTCCTGCCCGACCTGACCAGCGGGCGCGCGGTCGTCGAAGGCCGCAGCGTCGACACCACGGCCGTATGCCAGGCACTGCTGCTGCACCCCGACGACCCCGACACCGCCCTCCAGACAGCGATCGACCTGCTTGACCTCGCATCCTCCTACCGGCCACTGCCGGACCTCACCATCCTCGTCACCGACGACGTTGCGAAGGCCCTGGAACGTGCGCAGCAGCGCGACCGGCGGATCTTCACCGACGAGCAAGCAGACTTCATGCGCGCGGCCGGCGCGCTCTTCGAACGCCTCGCCGCCACCGACCCAGTCCGCTACCGGGTCGTGGACCGCCGCGACATCGACGAGCACCAGGCGGCCGAGCAGATCCGGACATGGCTCCAGGGCGCCGGCCACGACCTGACCTGCCTGGCGGAGCCGTGGCAGGGCCCCGGCACGGCGTGCATGTTCTGCCGGCAGCACACCCCGGTGAACGCCTCATGAGCCGGGCCAGGCACAGCACGGGGAGCTGCGTTCCCACGATCGACAAGCAAGTCGAGGCCCTGGTCCTCGACTTCGACGGCACCCTCGCCGACACCAGACGCGAGCACGAAAACGCGCTGCGCACCGCCCTCGATCCGTACGGCGTCGCCCTGGCCCCCGCCTGGTACCGCCGGCACATCGGCCTGTCCATCCACGACCTCCTGGCGATGCTGCCCGGCGGCCAGGTGCTGCCCCGCGACGAGATCGTCCAACGCAGCCGCGCCCACCTGCTGGCCTCGGTCCACACGATCACGCCCGTCCCGTGCGTCGTCGAACTCCTGCGACGGGCTCGACGCGCCGGACTTCCCTGCGCCGTGGCCTCCGGCGCCAGCCAGCTGCTCGTTAGCCCGGGACTCGACGCCCTGGGGCTGCGCGACGCGTTCACCACCGTCGTCACGCGCGAAGATGTTACCCACGGCAAACCGAACCCGGAACTGTTCCTCACGGCCGCCCGCCGCCTGGACGTCAAGCCCGAGCACTGCCTCGCGGTCGATGACGCTCCCGACGGCATCGCATCCGCCCGCGCGGCCGGTATGCGGGTGATCACCGTGATCGACGGCCACCTGACTACCGTCCACGAGGAAGCGACGACAGCGCGCCGCCGTCGGCCCCGAGGAGCACGATGCCCGTACTGAACTCGACCAAGAACCTGCGCATCGTCGAACCGCCCACCGCGACGAGGACAGGCGTCGGCGTCTTCGAGTACACCGACCACTACAGCGTCTTCCACTACGGCCGGATGCCGGACCCGATCCCCGGCAAGGGCGAGGCGATCTGTCGAATGGCCGCATTCAACTTCCGCTTGCTCGAAGAGGCCGGCGTGCGGACGCACTTCCGCCGACACATCGCGCCGAACCAGATCGAGTTCACCCTCGCGCGCCTCCCGGACCCGGCCGACCGCCCCCACTCCCCGGCCGCCGGCAACTACCTCTTGCCTCTCCAGGTCCTCTTCCGCAACGAGCTTCCGCCCGGAAGCTCCGTCCACCGGCGGTTGGCCGCCGGCGAACTGACCCCGGACGACCTCGGACTCGACGCGGTCCCCGCAGTTGGCCAGAAACTGGAGCGACCGCTCATCGAGTACGCGTCGACCCGGGAAGACACCAACCGGTTCCTCACCCCCTCCGACGCCCAGTACCTTTCTGGCCTGGACGACGAGCGCTTCCACGCCCTGCGCGAGATCACCGGCAAGGTCAACGAGGTGCTGACCGGGCACGCGGCCGGGCTCGGGCTGAGCCACTGCGACGGCAAGGTCGAGTACCTGGTGACAAGCGATCAGGAATTGGTGCTCGCCGACAGCCCCGGCACACCGGACGAGAGCCGACTGATGTTCGACGGCGTGCACTGCGGCAAGCAGATCCTGCGGGACTGGTACGTGCGCTCCGGGCTCCAGATCCCCACCAGCAGGCTGATCGCCGACGGCGTGCCCAGAAGCCGGTGGCCGAAGCCGACCGCGCTCCCACCGGAGTTCCTTCCGGTGATGACGGACCTGTACCGGTCCCTGAGTGAGACCTGGACGGGCGAGCGGCACTGGAACGCTCCGGATCTGCCGACGGCGACCCAGGCCGCCGCCAGCCTCATCAGCCGGTGACGGCGCAACCGACGAGAAAGGCGACCGCATGGGCAGCCTGACCGAGGACCCGGCCTTCCGGGCGACGACTTTCGTGGTGATCGACTTCGAGACGACGACGCCCACCGGCTTCCCGGCCCAGCCGATCGAGGTCGCCGCGCTTGCCCTGCGCTGCGAGGACGGCGCGTGGAAGGAGACCGGCCGCAGCGCGTCCCTGATCCGGCCGCCCGCGTTCGCCCCGGTGACCCCGGCGGACACCGCCCAGACGGGCCTGACCGCCGAGCAGCTCCAGCAGGCTCCCACCCCGGCCCAGGCACTCGGGGCGCTGGACCGGCGGCTCGCGGTCGGCACCCCTTACCTGCTGGTGGCCCAGCACGCGGCCACCGAGGCCGGCATCATCCACCACCAGGCCGAGCACTGCCCCACATTGGCCCGAACCGACCTCCTCGACACGATCCCCCTGGCCAAGCACCTCATCCCAGGACTCGCGAACTACAAACTCGACACGCTGCTGGCCCACTTCGGCATCCCCCAACCCGCCGACCGGCACCGGGCCCCCGCCGATGTTGACGTCACCGCGAAGGTCTTCCTCCACCTCATCAGCGCCGCAGAGAACGATCCCCAACTCCTCGACCTCGCGGCGCTGGTGAAGACGGCGGGGCGGACCGCCAAGGCCAACCGGCCCATCCAGGCCGACCTGTTCGACGCCTGACCACCCCAACCTCAAAGGCAACCGCGTTCCGATCTGAGAAAGGACGGTGCTCGATCCAATGGTGGAGGAAGAGCAGACACGCACCGATGTGCCCTTCTGGTTCGACCCGCTGTGCCCGTGGGCATGGGTCACCTCGCGCTGGCTCCTGGAAGTCGAGAAGGTCCGGCCGGTGCGCGCAGACTGGCGGATCATGTCGCTGGCCTACCTCAACCTCGACCAGCGCGAGGGCAAGGGGCTCAGCGACGACTACCGCGCGCTGATGGAACGGGCCTGGGGTGCGGTGCGAGTCTGCGCGGCCGCCGCCGCGCACGCCGGCCGCAACGTCCTCGGCCCGCTGTACACCGCCATCGGCACCCGACTGCACAACCAGGGACGCCGCGAGGACCCCACCGTGATCACCGAGGCGCTCGCCGAGACGCACCTGCCCGCCTCCCTGGCCTCCGCCGCCGCGAGCACGAAGTTCGACGAGCACATCAAGCACTCGCACCACGAGGCGTTCGACGAGGTTGGCCTCGACGTCGGAACGCCCGTCCTGCGTATCGCCGGCACGGCCCTGTTCGGCCCCGTACTCCGCCAGGTCCCCTGCGGCGACGCCGCCGGACGGCTCTGGGACGGCCTGGCCATGGTCGCCACGACGGACGGCTTCTACGAACTCAAGCGAAGCCGGGACGGCAAGCCTTCCTTCGCATGAACGAAACCACCCGGCGGCCCCTGCCGGCCATGGGCCTCCTCCTCACCACATCGGACAGGAACAGGAGGAGAGGGCACGGCGGCGCCCACGACTGCCGGTCCTGGTCAGCCGACCTTGGCCGGTCCGCTGATCGCTCGCGCGATGCGAGGGCCGACGAGACGCTCGGCAAGCTCCAGCGGGTACCAGCCGGCACCGGTCACCTCGGACTCCTGAATGCGCCCGACCTCGGCGCAGGCCGTCGCGAAGGCGAACCCGATGTCCAGGTGGTGGTGCTCGGGCTCGTCCTTCGCCGGTCTCGCGGGCACCCTGCCGTACTCGATATAGACAGGCGCCGGCGAGACCACGGAGATCTGCCCCGGGTCGATACCGGTCTCCTCGGTCAATTCGCGCACCGCCGCATCGACCAGCGTGACATCGGTCGACTCGAGATGACCGCCGGGCTGCAGAGTGATCCCGTAGGCCAGGTGCTCGACGAGGAGAATCTCGGTGCTGTCGCGAACGAGGAGCGTTCCCACCGTCACATGCATGGGGAAACTGCGCCGTGAGGCGAAGCCCCGGCCCCCGGCCAACAGCCGCAAAGGCTCAGCCAGTTGCTTGGCCTCCTCCGGATAGCACCCGAGATAGGCCGCAACGGCGCCTGAGATCTCGGAGTCACTGATCATCACAAGTCACCCGCGTTCCGAACCGAGAGTCAAACCTCCGACAACCCACCGCTCGGACGCAAGCACCAAGCGCCTGTACGGGCAGCCCTGCGAAAGTCCGTGGCGTACGGGAGTTGGCACTCTACAAGTCAGGGCCTGGGCCACGGGGGTCAACGCGTCCCTCCTGCGGCGCGGTGGGCACGCCGTTGTCGGGGCCGACTAGGCTCCTCAGAGCCAGCTCCATCAGGTCACCCCCTCCTCGATGAGGAGGGGCGTCGTCGACCGGGCACCTCAGCAGCCGGTTACCGACGAGGAAGGGGGCGGACGGCGACGTGTCGGTGTGTCCGTCCGGCGCCGGGACGAAGTGGTAGGCAACGCGACGCCGGCGTCGGCGGGTGCCGCCCGAGGCTGTCAGGTCCAAGGTCGGCGTAGCTGAGCCGGCCCTCGCGTAGGTGCCGCTCGCGGGCTTGCCTGGGCGCCGCGGGAGATCCCCCGCGCTGCGGGAGAACACACCGAGCGCGACGCGGCTCAGTTCGATGCCGGGGTGCCGACCGTGGCCGGAGTCGATGCCGTTCGGGGAGACGGTGCATGGACCTGTGTCCCGAGGCAGAACCGATCTGGTGGGTTGACGGCCGTGCGCGCAGAGCGTGCCGGGAGACAACCAAGGATCGACCGGTGGTGCGACGACGGAGGTGACGAGGAGTTCCACTCACCGCCTCGATGTCGCCCGTTGGGCTGCGGGCATTCTCGATAGTCGTGCTTCTCCTGGTTGCACGGTTCCTCCCTCGATTGGCTCTGCTCGACCGGCGCCCATGGTCGGGCTGTCCGAGTATGGGGTTGTGTCTAGCGAAGGAGGAGTAGAGGCGGGTGGGCGTTCGCGCCGAGACGAGGCGGGCCTCGGGGGGATGTTGCGTGGGTGGCGGCGGGCTGCTGGCATCCGGGAGGGGCGTCGCCGTGCTTTGACGCAGGCGGTTGTGGCGGAGCGGGCTGGGGTGAGCGAGCGGTGGTACAGGAAGCTGGAGAAGGGCGAGTCGGTTCGCCTGGATCGTGGAACGCTGGAGCGGCTGGCGAGCGCGTTGCTGCTGGATCAGCCGGCGCGAGCCGCGCTTTTCCTCCAGGCTGTGCAGCTGCTTCCGGTTCCTTCCCTTGAGGCTCAGGAGGATGAGGTCACCTACCAGGGGCTGCGGCTGATGGTGGCCTATGTGCGGGCTCCGGCGGTGCTGACGACGGGGGCGTGGGACGTGGTCGCGACCAACGCGGCGATGGAGGAGCGATTCCCGTGGATGTCGGAGCCTGGCGCGAATCTCGCTAAGGGCTTGCCGGGAATCAAGTCGTGGCTTCTGGCTGTGGGACTCGTTGTGCTGGCATGGGGAGACCGGAGGGGATCGAGGATGTCCTGGCGGCGAAGTTCCAGGCGTTGATACCACATCTGGATGAG
>NZ_VDGT01000033.1 GCF_006335015.1 Streptomyces sedi | reverse complement strand
CTCCCGCAGCCAGGCCTGTGATCCGCCGATTACTGATGATCACCGCACGCGTTGAGTTCCCCACCACCTCACCATGATCAACCCTCCAGGCTCGACGACCCCTGCCTACCGTGCACGAGCTCGTTAGCCGCGCGAGTCGAGTCCGCCCCATGCATAACCTGCACTTGGTAATCCACACCGTCAGCAACTTGAGGCCCATAGGCTTCATCGATCGCGTCGTATGCGTCATCCGTAATTCCCGCTACGTCACCGAGATCGCAGTTGTGAACGAGCACCGGCGTCCGACCAGCCAGCACATAGTACGTGTGCAGTCCTTCGACCGTGAGGTTGTGGACCGTGCTGGCTCGGGTGTGCTGGGTGAGGGTGGTGACGGTGGCCGTGGTGCCGTCGGGGGCGGTGAGTTGGGTGCCGGCCGTCAGGTCTGCGGCGTCGGTCCAGGCGCGGGTGGTCTGGTTCCAGAAGGGGTGTGCGTCGGTGGCGGTGAGGGTGGTGGGGCCATTCTCGGTGGCGAGGGTGAGAGCGGTGAGGTGCTTGGTTCCGGTGCTGGTGATCTCGGCGGTGACGGTACGCGGGCTGGTCTCGCCGGTCTCGGGGTCGGTGGCCAGAACCTTGTCGCCGATGCGGAGATCCTCGATGGGGCGGGTGGTGCCGTCGGCCATCAGGACGTGGGTGCCGGCCACGAAGCTGTTACACGCGTCGCCCACATTGCGGCGCAACGTCGCGCCCAACTCGTCGGCCTTCTCCAGGAGACGGTCGACGAACTTCAGCCCTTTGCCCTGAGGGGCTTCCATGACCAGCCCCATGGCGCACAGCAGCAAGCTTTCCTGGCAGTCATCGAGCAGTGCACCGGGGTCCGGAAGGACGAATTCGGCCACGGACTGGCCAACGTCAAGGAGGTTTTCCTTTGCCCCCTGGGCCGCATCCACGAGCGGTCTGAGAACGCGCCCGAAGGGATCTTCCATGCCCTGGGGCCGGGAGACCTGCTGAAAAGAACCCGACGCCGACGAGCCACTGTGCGACGCGTTCCAGGAGCTTGAGCTGTATGAGGCGTTGGAGGCGCTACGCGGACTCCAAAGAGCCCGACTGGCGCTGCTTCGCGCCCCTTTGACGACCTTGTGGACCGCGTTCTTGATGCCGCGGACAAGGTCCCCGAAGAACAGGCCGGTCGGGTCCGAGTACGTCAGCGGGTTGTTGTTGGCGTAGGTGTAGCCGTGGATCTGCTGTGGGTCGGTGAGGTCCATGACCGGGTCGAGGGAGATGAAACGGCCGGTCGCCGGGTCGTACTCCCTGGCACCCAGATGTGTCAGCCCGGTGGAGGTGTCGGAGGTGCCGCCGACGAAGCCCCTGGTGCCGGGCCAGTCGTTCGGGGTGGGGCCGCGGATGGCGCCGAACGGCAGGGTGCGGCGCTGTTCCATGGCCAACGATCGGGCGTCGACGGCTATCTGGCCCGTGCCGTGGTGGTCCGCCAGCGTGTAGGAGAGGTCGCCGTTGTTCTCGAAGATGACCATGTGTCCACCGCCGGCGTCCACGTAGCGGGTCGCCTGGGCGGCGGAGGCTCCGGTCGGGAGGACGACCTCGGTGTGGCCGAGGTAGAGGGTGGTCTCCGTGGGCGTGCGGCCGATGAGGCGGCTGCCGTCGGCGTCGTAGACGTACTCCGTTCTCGCGCCGTCGGCGTCGGTCACCTCCGTCAGGCGTCCCTCGTCGTTCCAGGTCAACTCCTGGGTGTCGCCGCCGATCTGTCGGCTGACCGTGTTGCCGGCCGCGTCGTAGCCGTATTCCTCCAGCGCACGCACGCCGGGCGCCTCGTCCACGACGGAGGTGAGGGTGTGCGGCTGGGGCCCGCCCGCCTCCGGGTAGGCGTAGGTGCGGGTGGTGTCCTGCTCGTGGAGGGTCTCGGTCAGCCGGTTGCCGGCCAGGTCGTAGGTGTAGGAGTGGTGGTAGGGCTCGGTGCCGGCGATCGTGGCGTCCGCCGGATCACCGGCGCACTCCGCCGTGTCCTGTGTCCACGCCTCGGTCAACCGACGCAGATGGTCGTACTGGAAGCACTGGTTGTCGGTGCCGTCGCGCGAGGTGTCGTTGACGGACAGGACGTTGCCCGCCTGGTCGTAGGCGTACGTCTCGTGACGGTCGACCCCGGACATCGCGAAGCGGTCGATGCGGGCGGTCTTGAGGCGCTGGGTGCCCCACTCGTAGGTGTTGGTGGCCCAGACGGCCTCGTCGAAGGCACGGTGGTGCTTCAACTCGAACTGCAGGGGCTTGCCGGTGAGGCTGTAGGTCGTCTGGGTGGAGAGCCCCTGCGAACCGTCGAGCCCGATCTGGCGGCGCGTCCCCTCCTCGTAGCGGGGTTCCAGGGTCAACGCGCCCAGGCCGCCGGCCGCCGGGTAGCTGTGGGACTCGGGCAGGCCCGATGCGGCGTAGGCGGTGGCCGTCTCGTAGGAGCCGGCGAGGGCGCCCTCCGAGTCCGGGATGGTGGTCTCACTGCGCAGCGCCCGGTAGAGCGCGTCGTACTCCAGGACGCGGGAGGTGTACGCCTCGCCGTCGTGGTAGCGGGTGGCTGCGGCCAGCTGGCCCTGGGCGCGGGGCAGGGTGTCGTACTCCCAGTCGGCGAGCGTTTCGCCCTGACCGTCCAGCAACGCGGTGCGGCGGCCGAGGTTGTCGTAGCGGTAAGTGAGCGTCGCGTCGCGGGCGTCGGTGCGGGTGGTGAGTTGGTCGCGCTCGTCATAGGTGGAGACGGAGGTGCCGGCGTCCGGGTCGTGGGTGTGGGTGCGGCGCCCCAACTGGTCGTAGTCGTAGGACCATTCGTTCCCGGCGGGGTCGGTCACGCGGGCCAGTTCTCCGCGCGCGGTGTAGGCGTAGCGGGTGGCGTCGAACGCGGCGTCCAGGGCGCGCTCGTGGTGCTGGCGCAGCTCGGTGGTGCGCTCCCTGGCGTCGAAGAGCGTGGTGGTGGCCGTGTCGCCCTCGGGCGGGATGACGGTGGTGCGATCCCCGAAGTAGTGGGTCTCGGTGACCCCGAGTACCTCACCACCGTCTCCGCTGCCGGCCATGAGCCGTCGTTCGGTCTCCCGGCCCAACCCGTCGTGGAGGTGGCGGGTCTGGGTCTCCACGCCCACGGCGTCGTCGGGCTGGAAGATCTGGTGGTGGGGTGCGCCGAGGGTGTAGTAGGAGGCGAACGTCTGGCGGACCAGACCGCGTTCGTCGTAGAAGGTGTCCGTGAGCAGCCGCCCGTCCTCGGGGCCCGGGTTCTGGGTCTGGCGCTCGCGAAGGAAGCCGTCGTACAGGACGTAGGAGGAGTCCTGTCCGCCGTCCACGCCGATGGTGCGGGTACGCACCGCGACCGGGGAGCCGTCCGCGAAGCGGTAGTCGAACTGAAGGGACGGTGTGTCCTCCGGGGCGCGGTCGGGCAGCCAGACATGGCTGGAACGGCCCAACGCGTCGTGCGCGAGGACGGTCTCCCGGTCGTTGGTGTCGGTGGTCCGCACCGGCAGGCCGCGGAGCGGGTCGACTCGGGTGACGCTGGTCTGTGCGGTGTCGGGATCGTCCGGGTCGGCCGGAGGTGAGGTCTCGGTGAGAGTGGCGGGGATGCCGGTGGCCGGCTCGTAGGCGGTGGTGACGGTGCGGCCGTCGTCCCGCGCGGTGCGGGTGAGGGTGGAGCCGACGGCGGTGACGTCGGCGGCCAGGTCGGTAACGGTCAGCGGCCGGCCGTAGGAGTCGAAGGTGGCTCCGCTTTCGCGGTAGGTGGCCGTGGTGCCGTCGTGCCCCGTGAGTTCCGCCCGGACGGTGGCGTCGCCAACGGTGGGAGCCTGGCCGTAGTCGAGGCCGTCGTAGGCGAGTCGGTCGTCGGAGATCACCTGGCTCGCACGGTCGGGGGTCGCGGAGCAGCCCACCGCGACGGTCTCCACACGGCTGGGCAGGGTGAGCAGATCGCCCGGCGGAAACTCGACGCGGGTGCAGCGGTCGTCCGCGTCGTCCGCGAGATCACCGTGGTCGTGAGTCCGGGTGAGACGCCCCGCCACGGTGTCATAGGTGTGGTCGCGCCGGCTGGTGCGCCACTCCTCACCCGCGCCCTGGTCGAGCGAGACGAACGTCGTCTCGCGAGCGATACCGGTGTGATGGGCGGTCAGATCGCCCCACGCGTGGCTCTCGCTGGCGGTCTCGTGGTGCCAGGGACGGGAAACGGTCTTGGCCAGCACCTTCCCGTCCGGCCCGTCGAAGTCCACGGTGCGGTAGAGGAAGCCCGCCACCGACTCGTGGTCGGTGATCGGGTCGCCCTCCCCCGCCTCCAGTGCAACGGAGACCGTGCGGGCGCCGCCGGAGGGGGCAGCGCGGTCGCCGTGCATCCCGCGCAGGAAGTAGGAGTCGGATTGGCTGTACTTCTCGGTCTGGCCGCCCGTCTGGACGCGGACGTGCCCGTAGCCGCGCCACTGGGACCAGGTCTTCTCGTCGTCCGGAATGAGGCCGTCGTCGTTGTAGTGCCAGGCCGCGCCGCCCCGGTAGTCGTAGGTGGTGACCTGGTCGGGTGCGCCACCCGTGCGGTCGGTGAGCGTCACGTCGGTGGTGACGTACTTGTGGAACCACTCCAGGTCCGGGTCCTGGTCGGGCCCGTTGCCGAGGTACTGGGGGAAGCAGCGGGTGGTGTTGGTGTGCGGGGTGGGCAGCGCGTCCGTTTCGCAGACCGCGTCGGAGTATCCGACGTCGATCTGGCCGCCGGCCTCGTCCGCGATCGAGGAGAGCCGCCCCTTGACGAACGGGGCGCGGCCGTCGCCCGTTTCGTCCAGCCGGTTGACCAGCTGGGTGTAGCCGAAGGTCACCGGCGGCAGCGAGACGGGCTCGGCGGCGGTGTGACCCGTGCGTTGCACGCTGGCCAGCAGCAACTGGTAGTCGACGTCCGCCGTTCCCCAGCGGTGGGTCAACTCCCAGGAGTCCACGGGCTCCCACGCGCCGCCGGTGCGGATCTCGGTGGTGACCCGGGCGAGCCGCTTGGTGGTCCAGAAGGTCGGGGACAGCCGGCCGGCGTCGCAGTCCTCAGTCGCGGTGCAGTTCAGGTCCCAGGGGGTGTCGTACCAGTACTGCGGGTTGGCGTCGATGTCCGAGCAGTCGGCGCCGCCGCCGGGCAGGCAGCGCTCCTCGTTGGTGAACCTGACCCGGCCCATCGGCTGGCCGGCGTAGAGGTCGTCGCCGTCGTGGCCGTACTCGATGCGCTGGAGCGAACCCCCGCGGGTGTAGCGGGTGTTGTTGGTCTCGTCGAGGAACCGGCCGTAGGAGTTCTCCTCCTCGTCGTAGAAGTAGGCCATGGCGTTGCCGCGCGCATCGACGACGTAGTCGAGGTTCCAACGCCACGCCTGCTGGCACCAGGCGTCCTCGGTCGCCGACTGGTAGCAGGGGTCACCGGCATCGTCGCCGTAGACGGGAACGGTCCAGGTGGAGTCGGTGGTCGCGTCGCCGCTGCTCCAGCCGGGCAGCCGGTGGTAGCCGAAGTAGTACTCGGTCCCCTCCGGGTCGGTGACCCGCCAGTGCTCGTCGTCGCGGGCTCCGTTGCCACGGCTGGTGCCGGTCAGCCGCTCGACGACGGTGCCGTCGTCCTGCGGCAGCCGCCAGGTGTCGGTGCCGTCGGGGACCAGTTCACTGGCACCGCCACCCAGTGAGAGGACCGCGTTGTCGTAGTCCCAGCACAGGTCGCCGACCTCGAAACCGTCCTCGTTCTCCACGCCCTCCTCTTCGCAGGGGAGGTAGCGGCGCTCGATGAACCCGGCCCCGAAGTCGAAGCCGTCGCCCGCCCAGGAACCCTGGTTGTTGGTACCGCCGGTGCGACCGTCGACGGCCGCCGCCGCGTAGTCGAGGGACAGCTCGGGCACCAGGCCGCCCGGTACGTCGGGGGCCGACATCGGATACGACCAGGTGAAGTCACCCGTGTTGAGGCCGACCTCCCAACTCGCCGACGGCGAGAGCGGGGACGCCGTGTGGTCGCCCTGCTCGCCCTCGTCCGCCGCCACCGCCGCGAGCACCAGGGGCTCCCCCGGCTCCGGGGCCATGTCGGGGGCGGTCAACGTCCGCTGTTCGGTGTCGTTGACCGAGCGGACCGGCTGCCGCTCCCGGCACTCCGCCTTCTCGGGCTCGTCCAGGGCACAGGCCGGGAGTCGGACGAACGTGAGGCGGGAGCCGTAGTTGCCGCCGTAGGCGTCGGCGAACGCGGCGTAGTCCAGCTCGACGCCGATCTGCCCGAGGGCTTCCGGTGCCAACGGGCTGGCCCCCCAGTCGCCGCCGGTCTCGTCGGGAATCGTCACGCCGAGCAGGACGCCGTCGACGCCGGCCGCCTCGGCCGCGTCGTCGTCGAAGGTCTCGACCGTGGCGGTCGGTGCCCCCCGTCCGGCTTCCCGGGGCAGCGCGGCCACCGTCGGGGCCGTCAGCCGCACCGCCGACTCCTCGACGGGCAGGGAGAACGCCTCCCCCGATCCGCCGGGCAGTGGCACCTCGACCACGGAGGGCTCCGGTCGGTCCGCCGAAGGGTCGGGCGGCGGCGGTATCTCGTGATTCTCCGGCCTCGGCAGGACGGACAGGCCGTCGGTCCCCGGCACCGCCTCCTCCGCGTCCGGGACCGGGGGCGCACCGCCGGTCTGGGCGGCCGCGGTCGGCATGGCCGCGGCTTGGAGCAGCGACGCCACCATCAGCAGCGCCAGCGACAGCGACACCTGCCGCGACGGGGAGCCGCTGCCACGCCGCGACCTCGCAAAGCCCTTCACCTGAGCATCTCCTCGACGACTCACAACACGGGATGAGGCAGTACGGAGGGCTGCCCGGCGCGAGCCGGGCAGCCTTCGGGGTGGTGCTGTCACTCCTCGGGGGCCGCGAGCGGCGGCACGACGCTCGGAGCGTCGCGTCGGCCGAGGCTCAGCTCACGTATCTGCTCGGGCGCCAACGCACCCTGTACGGCCCACACGTCATCGATCGCGCCGGGCCACGCCTCGCGCCACACCCCGCCGGAGAGGGACCGGCCGACGTGCAGAGTGCTGCCCGCCTCGAAGGGGAAGACGTTGGGTGCCCAGGACTCGCCCGGCACACAGGTCTCCGCCGCGTCGTCGGAGCAGGTCAGCTCCTCCAACTCCCCGTCCACGTACAGGCGCGCCTCGGCCGCGAACCCGTCGTAGACCAGTGCCAGATGGCGCCAGTCGCGCACGTCGTACAGGCGCTGGTGGGACACCCTCGTCTGCACGGCGCCGGCCTGGTCCCGGTCGGCCAGGCTGACCTCCCAGCGCCCGAATCCCTCCTGTTCTCCTTCGGGCACCCATCGCACGGCGAAGGCGCTCTCCCGCTGGCCGACGGCGCTGAGCACCGAGGCCGCGCCCTGCGGCGGCGACGCGGCGCGGGCGAAGCCACTCACGGTGAAGCTCAGCGAGGTGTCGATCGGCACCTCCGGCACGTAGGCGTAACCGCCGCCGCCGTCCACATAGAGCGAGGCGTCGTCGACGAAACCGGGGCTCACCCCCGCGCCGCCCCACAGGAACAGGTCGTTTCCGAACGGCGTGGCGTCGGGCGAGGACACCGCGTCCCCCGCCTCCAACTGGTCCAGCTGCCAACGGGCACGGACGATAGGCGCCTGATGGTAGAGCTGCCACGCCTCGTACGCGGTCAGCACCCGGTCGAAGAGCCGCACGTCGTCGATCGCCCCCGGAAAGAACGAGCCCACGGTCCCGCCCTGCTGCCCCGCGCCGATCTGGACGCGCTGATTGGCGTGGAACGGGGTCTCCCAGGGGACGCTGCCCGCCGGCTCGCCGTTGACGTAGAGCGTCAGCGTCCCCTCGTAGGAGTCGTGCACCCCCACCAGATGGACCCATTCCTCGGCCGTCGCCGACTCGCCGTCCGGCTGGAGAACGGCGACCGGAGTCGCGCCGGCCGCGTTGTCGCTGTACTGGTTGAAGCCCCAACGCCCGTGCGCCCCCGAGTAGTACAGCTCGAAGCCGGGCTTCTCCGTGCCGGTCTGGGTGGCCACCACGGCGTCGCCGTCCGGCAGCCGGTCGAGCCGTGCCCAGGCGGATACGGCGAAGTTGCGGCCGGTGTTGACCATCGCGGTGCCGGTGGCGCCGAAACCGCTGGTGCCGTCGAACCGCACCGCCTGGCCGTGCACACCCGGTACCCCGAACTCGACCCCGCCCCGCGTCGCGGCGCCCAGCACGTCGGAGCCCGCCGAAACCCGCCGCTCACCGGCGGCCTCGTCCAGCGCGAGCAGCGCCACAGCCGGGCGACCGCTGGTGTGGAGGCGCTCCTTGTTGAAGAGCCGGGCCACGTGCGAGGTGGGGGACGCCATGTAGAGGTCGAAGATCTGCACCTCGTCGATCGCGCCAGGGAACGGGGACCTGATCTGGTCGTCCGAGCGCCCCGCGCCGATCTGCACCGGGCCCCGGGCATTCCACGCGGCGGAGTAGGCCGTGGCGCCGGCCAACTCGCCGTTCACGAACAGCCGTAGTTGTCCGCCCCCGGGGTCGTAGGAGCCGACCAGATGGGTCCACTCGCCGGCGAACTACTCGCCGACGGCTGACGCAAGCCCAACCCCGAAGGGTGCTCTGGGGCACCGTCGTCACCCGAGGCTGCGCCGGCGGTCTGGCGAGGACGGCGATGTCGGTGGAGGTGGCAGGCGGCCGAGGGGCGGGGCTGGTGGTCGTGCGAGATGTGCTTCGAAGGCCTCGGAGGCTTCCCGCGCCGTGGCGTGGCCGTACTCCGCGATGCGGTAGGTGAACGCCTGCGGAAGTGTCACGTCCTCCACGAGCAGCCGGTGGGGGGAGGCGGCATCCGGGTGGTGGTCGCGCAGGATGGCGCAGGTCCTGGTGTCGCCCGTCCCGGGGTTGTGGGTGTAGTCCTCTATGAGTTCGTAGCGGTCGGGACTGTTGGCGAGGGTGTGCTCGATGCGCACGGTGGCCGCGTCGGCCGGGGCGGGGCCGCCCGCGGGGTGGAGCAGGGGCGGGCATCCCCGGGCGCGGAGCCAGGCCTGGGTCAGGGGCAGGAGCGGCATCCGCTGGTGGTCGAGGTGGAACGTGCTGGCGTCGCGGGTGAGGTGCAGGCCGAGGTACTCGCGTGCTCCGGGAAGAGGGCTCCAGATGGCTGCCGTGTCGTGGAGGAGGAGGTAGTCCTCGCGGTGGTCCAGGCTGCGGTGGTGTGCGAGGACGGTCAACTCCGGGGCCCGCGTGTCGAGGTGGCTGGCCGTGGTCAGAGCGCCGGCGGGCCCCAGGTCGTCCAGCAGGCCGAGGTCGTCGAGAGTGCGAGGCGTGGCGGTGGTCCGGAGGAGGCGTTCGGTGGCCGTGGCGCCCACTCGCGAACGGAGGTAGGTGACCTGGTGGGTCATCCCGGCGTCGTTGATGGCGCGGGCCGCGCGGAAGGCGACTTCCTCCGGCACGTCCGTTGCCGAGGGGGCTCGTCGCGTCGGCGTGGAGTCTGTGTCTGTGAGCGCTTGCTGGTAGGCGAGGTGGTGGAGGGGGCCGGCTAGGTCGCTGGGGTCGAGGTGGAGGTCGTGGGCCAGGGCGACGAGGCGGTCGGGCTTGTCGCCGCCCGGGGATGAGTCGGTGTTTGGCACCGGGGACTCCGAGGGTGGGTTATCGGGTGCGGCCGGGCGGGTCGGTCTCCCGGGGGCGGCCGGGGGTGCGCGGGTTCGCCGGGGAGGGCGTGGTGGGTGGTTCGGGGGTGAGGTGGTGGAGCCGCCAGATCAGGACGTCGATGAGCGAGTCGGCGGTGTCGAGTTCCCTGGAGTGGATGGCCTCGCGCAGCGTCGAGGTGATGTCGGCGTGGGGGTGGGTGGTGTGGAGGTCAGCCAGGGCGGCGGCGAGGACGGGCCAACGGGGGTCGGTGAGGATCTGCTCGGCCAGGTCCGGCGCTGCGGAGTGGACGGTGTTGGCCAGTTGGCCGTGGACGGCGGGGGCGAGCCGGAGGCCGCGCTGGTGGAGGGCGGCCAGGTGCGGGGCTGCGGTGATGCCGTAGGCGGCGCGCAGGTGGTGGGCGGTGGCCAGGGCGGCGGCTGCCTGTTGCTGGTGGCCGCGGGCGGCGTGCCAGCGGTGGGCGGTTGTGACGAGGAGGATCAGAGCGGAGATCAGCATGGCGCTGGCGGCGCCGTCCTGGCCGCGGCCGAGTGTGGGGCCGGAAGCGAGGAGCTGGCGTGCGGCGCGGCGCAGGGCCTGGTGGTGGGCGTGGGCGGCGCGGTGGTGGAAGCGGGAGGCGCGCTCGAACGCGGTGGCGGCGGCGGTGATGTCACGTCGGGTGGGGCCGGTGGCGGTGGTGGCCAGGGCGTCGAGGACTTCGCCGGTGCCGGTGAGGAGGTCGGCGGCCTGGTCGTCGTCGGCGTCGGTCAGTTCGGTGGCGGTGTGCCGGGCGGTGTCGGCGGTGGTGCGCCTGGCGGTGGCCGGCGAGGGCAGCAGGTCGGCGTCGTCGGTCTCCTCGCGGGCCGCGGGGGTGAGGCGTCGGCTGATCTGCGGCCAGGACAGGTCGGGGGCGAGTTTTCCGCCGGAGTACCAGACGGGTTCGCCGGTGGCGGTGACGTGGTCGGGCAGGGCGAGGGTGAAGCCGGTGATGTCGCCGGAGGGGGCGCGTCGCAGGCGGATGAGGACGCCGTGTTCGTCGAGGCGGTCGAGGAACTCGGGGATGTCGGTGGCGCCGGCCAGTGACTGCCGTACCAGGGTGCGCAGTTGGTCGCGCGGGGCGGTCTCCCGGCCCATGCGGATGGCTTTGTGGTGTTCGGCGCGTGGGGCGCCTGCGGCGGCGGTTCCGTCACCGGGGTTGAGCTGGCGCAAGCCGTACTCCTTCTCGACGGCCCGGCAGGCGGCCTGCGCCTTGCGGCGTTCGAAGGAACGTTGCGGGCGGCGGCCGTCCTCGCGGACCAGGGTGGCGACGACGTGGATGTGGTCGGGGGCGTGGCGGACCGCGACCCACCGGCAGCCGGCGGGGTCGTCCGGGTCGGCGATGCCGACGGCCGCCAGTACGCGTTCGGCGATCGCCTTCCATTCCGTGTCCGAGAGCGGGCGGTCCTCGGGGGCTGCGCGGATCGAGCAGTGCCACACGTGGGAGGTGGGGCGGCGGGGTCCTGCGGCGGCCACGGGCTGGTCCAGGAGACGGGCGAGGTCCGCGAGGGTGGCGTCCGGGTCTCGGCCGGGGTCGGGTGGGGCTGGGTCCCAACCGCCCACGAGGTGGGGGTCGGTGTGTTCTTCGCGGAGCCCGGGCCCGTAGAGGTAGGCGAGCAGGCCGATGGTGCGGGAGCCGGTGGAGATCTTCGGAATCACGGCGGGTCAGCGACGCCGCGGCTCCCGGTGCGCGGAGGATTTCGGCGCGGGAGGGGAAGGCGGGGCGGGGGCGGTGTGGGCGGCCGTTCGCTGGAGTTCGGCCGCCAGGGTGCTCAGGAGGAAGTGCGTGTCCTCGGCGAGGTCGCTGAGTTGGTCCGCGGTGGTCACCACCGCGTGGTGCGCGCGGCGCTCGTGCGTGGACTCCTCGCCTTGGGCTCCTGGTCCCCAGGAGGCAGCGTCGAGCAGGGTTTCGCGGAAGCGTTCGCTGACTTCGTCGACGTCTCGAAGGACGGCGCGGAGGACTTCCGTCAGCTGCGTCGGCGTGGTGCAGGCGGCCACCCGCTGCCGCCAGTCGGCCGTGGCCTGCTCCATCGCGTCAGTTGCCGGCCGTTCACGCAACCACCGCCGGCCCCTCCGCAGCCGATCTGACTCGGTGGGCTCTCCCGTGTGGTGGGAGCGGATCTGCTCCGCGGCGCGGCCCGCGTTGTCGTACGGCTCGAAGTCAGGGTCGCGATCCATGGTTTCCGTTCGACATCGGCGCGCGTCGGTTTCGTGCGCCACGTCCTGGAAGCGTTCCTCGCCACCGCGCGCTTGGCCCTACCGGGAAAACCTGATAGCCAACCTGGCACACGGCGGGGAGGGCTGGGCAGGGCGTCGCCCTGGCGGGGCGGATTCAGTGGCGTCGGGTCGTGCGGACCGCGGTGGTAGCCGCCTGGGCGATGACCGCGGCTGCCTGAGCCGGCTCCCGCAGCAGTACCGGCGTGGAGCCGGGCAGTGCGACGGTGTGACGGTCGAACCCCAGCCACAGCACGGAGCATCCGCTGCGGCGCAGCGCGGCGATGCGCTGGGTGGTGCGGGCGGCCTGGTCCGGTGTGAAGTAGCCGTCGCTGGCGATGACCAGGAGTCGGCCGGCGCCGGGGCGGTCGAGGTCGAGTGCCGCCGTCAGCGCGTCGATCGCTTCGGCGGCTGCTTCGTACATGCCTTCGGCCTCGAAGTCGATCACTCCGGGTGGGGCCTTGCCGGGGCGGGTTATGGCGGTGATGCCTTCGTCGAAGGCGATGGTGGCGGTGCGGGATCGGGGGTCGGTCCAGCGGGTCGCCTGGTGGATGATCCAGGCCGCCGAAGCCATCGGGCCCGTGGCCCGGTACATGGAGGAGGAGACGTCGACTCCGATGCCGACCCGCAGTGGCGGCTGCTCGGCGGCGCGTCGTGTGACCCGCTTCCACGGTGTGGCGGTCGGGGTGACGCCTGCGGCGAGTTGGGCGTCCGCCAGCAGCGCTTGGCGCATGTTCAGCCGGCCCGGTGGAACGGCCGAGTCCACGGTGGTTTCCGTGCGTTCGCGCCAGGCGGCCGTTCGCAGGCTGCGGGCCAGCTGCGCGGCAGCGGCCTTCTCCTTCTGCGTGGGGGGCCGTCGGGAGATAACGGGGGACGCGGTGTCCCTCACGTCGTGCTCGCCGTCGGCGGCGACTGTCAGCCGCCCCGCGCCGGGGGCGAAGACCGCACGGGCCAACTCCTGAGAGCGGGCTCGCCCCGAAGCCTCGGCCCGCTTGGTCCGGCGCGCCTCCGAGCGAGCCGTCTCCGCTCGCTCCTCCTCTCCGGCCTCGGCATCGTCGTTCTCACGTACCCGGCTGGCAAGTTCGCTGACACTCGCTGCCACCTCTCCGCGCTGCGCCGGGGAGAGCCTGACCGCGTCGCTGCCCGGCGCGGCGGCGGGCTCTCGTCCGAGGGCCTCGCACCAGGCGCGGCCGGCCTCCAGCATCGATTCGGGGTCGTCGTCGGCGACCGTGAGTGCGATGCGCCAGATGGCCTTCAGACGTTCCAACACGTCATCGCCCAGGGTGTGGGCCAGTGCCGTGGCCAGCAGGGCGGTCTCGTCCGGGTCCAGCACGCCGGCGTCGCGCCGCCCGAGCAGCAGCCCGGCCGTGCTGGCGGCCTCCCAAGTCGTCTCGGGCACCGCGACCAGTGCCTCGGCGAAGATCAGCTGCCGCGCCGACTCCCGCAGCCATCGCCGGTCTTGTGGGCGGCGGGCTATCTGCGCGCCCTCGACGCGGGATTCCTCCAGCAGCTCCGCCGCCTGGTGCATCGCCGTGCCCCTCAGCCACGGGGGAGTCTCCCACCGGGAGTGCGCCGCGTGGGCGGCTTCGTGGGTGAAGACGCCCCAGGCGACGGGGTAGCGCTCCTCGTCCCCGACTCGGGAGGGGTCGATGGTGGCCGCGGGCAGATGATGGTCGAACAGCTGCGCGTCGATCTCCAACTCCGCCAGCTGGGGGAAGAAGGCGGCCGGGGCTCCGGACCGGGTGCCGTGGCGGCAGGTCACCAGGATGTCGTCCCGGCCGGCCAGCTCCGCCAAACGGGAGGTCAACGCCGCCGATATGCGGGGCCAGTGCGGACCGTGCGGCCGATACCAGGACGGCTCCAGGGAGCCGCCCTCGCTCTCCCACTCGGCGTGCGCGAGGCTGGCCGCGATCAACTCCGGCGCGGTGAACCGGGTGTCGGGGTGGTAGATGTCCGTGCTCCCTTCGAGGTGGGCGGCGGGGCGACGAGAGTTCCCGGAGGGAGTGGGAGTCGGGCGCCGAGCGACAGCGGCGCCACGGTCTTGGTGCCGATGGCCGTGGCCACGACCACGGCGACCTGCTCCTGGTCCTCCTCCGGCGCGGTCCCCACCAGGTTCGCGAAGGCGACCTCGGCTCCCAGGGCGTCGGCGACCCGCTGGAATCCCAGCAGTTCCCGCAGCTGCGGGGCCCACCCGACCTCGCCTGATTCCTGCCGCTTGGCCAGGTGGCGGGCCACCCGCACCGCGACGGGGTTCACCCCCAGGTGCGCGGCCAGGTCGTAGTCCGAGGTCACCCGGATCTGCACCGAGAAGCGGCTGGCCAGCGCCTCCGACAGCACCGCCCCGTGCACGCCCGGGTTGTGTCCGGCGATGGGGAAGAAGCCGGGCGCGGCCGTGACCATCTCGCCCTTGTGGGCTTTGACCCGGATCTCGCGTCGCCCGTCCATCGCCGGATAGAGCACGGCCAGAACCGAAGGCGAGATCAGCGTCGCGTCGTCGATCAGCAGCGCCCGCCCCTCCCGCATCGCGGTGACCAACGGCCCGTGGACGAACTCGTAGCTGCGATCCTCGCGTTGGGTGTACTCCCCCACCAAGTCGCCCACCGTCGTGTCCCCGTCGCCGGCGACCGTGATCAGGTCCGGGTAAGCCGCCTCCAACAGCGAGGTCTTGCCGGTGCCCGGCGGCCCGTACAGCAGCACGGGAACATCAGCCTCGCGCAGCCGCCGCAACGCCTCCACGTCCGGCATCCCCGCCAACTCTCGAGGAAAGTACGGCTGCCCCGAAGGCCTCAGCACCGCCCCCGGCGGGACACTCGACCCGCCCGCGCGTCCCCCCGACCCCGGTGCCGGCGACACCCCGCGCGTCCGCGGACGACGCGGGGACCTGGGCCCGGCCTCCGCCGCCTCCACGGTGCTGGGCGTCGCCCGATACCGGCGCGGGCGCACCCCCACCCGCTCCGCTTCCCCACGATTCACCAACCGTTCGAGGGCAGCCCCGATCGCCCCCGACGAATGCGTCAGCGCGTGCGCGAGTTCGGTCACGCTCACGGCGGACGCCGGATCGGCCTCGATCAGGTGCCTCGCCACCATCGCCCGCAACTCGCCGGGCCGCAGCGATGTTGACGGCCTATGAGCGAAAGGGTCGCTCATTCCCCTCCCTACCACACACTCCATGCCCGGCCCGTATGGCCGGGGACAGTCACTCTAGGCGTGCTCCACGGTCGCACCCAATAGCAGAGAAAAGGAGACGCCGCGATCTCCCGCTACCCTCGCAGGAAAAAGCGCGAAGCACAGAAGGAGCAGAGCCATACACGCCCAGGATCCGCCTTATACCGTCCGCTCGTTGAAGCGCCTGCCGGCCGGGAGCGCCGAGTGCGTCATCACGTACCCGTCACCTCAGCATGACGCTCACTGGTTGGTGAACGTTCTCACTGAATGCTGCCGCGTCACCAAGCCCTCAGGCCCCTGCTTCCTGCTTGCCAGCGCCGAGCAAATGGTTGCGGGAGTTCGGGCGATAGGGGCGAGTGGATGGCGGTGGCGAGGAATCGCCCCCTGGCCTGACGGCGCCGCGGACTTCCTCATCTGGGGAATATCCGGGCCTGTCGGCGACCACCGGCCCCCGATTCCGCCGGAAGCGACGCAACTGCGGCACCTGGTCGAGGCCTGCCCCGCCGGCGGAAGCATCCTCGACCCCTGCGGACCAGGCCCTGTCCGCGACGTCGCACATGCGAGGGGACGCACCGTCATCAGCCCCAGCCGCTAACTCTGAAGAAACAGCAGCGCGAGGGAGAAGAAACAAGGAGACTCCATTCCCCTCTTTCCGGCCCGCACCGCCCTCTCCCAACTTCACGTGGCTCTCGAAAGTAAATCCGGCGACCGACTACACAAACGGCGGGGAGCCATGTCAACGTGGACCCGTTCTCGAAACCACGGAAGAAGGCGCCAACACATTTGCCCGAATTGTCGACCCGTTCGGTCCCGGAATCCAGCACTCTCGCGGACGAGACCGAACCCCAGGCCGTCCTGGGCCTCCTCCACGGAAACGACTGGAAGGTCGTGCACACCCCCGACGGCAACATTCACGCGACCAACGGCCCGCTCTACGTCGACTGGCTCCCGGAATACCCCTCACGCAGAGGCAAGGAGCATCGTGTGGAGGATCACCGCCCACATCGCCGGCCACTCGTGGACCAAGGAATTCGATATCGACACCCCGAGCATAGTGGTGCGGGACCGCATCATCGGCCTCATGGCCCCCGCTCGATAACCCTCTCCACATGCCCGGCTCGGCTCGCTTCGCGGGCCGGGCCGGGCTTCTGCTGGTCCGACCGTCGTCCTCACCGCCCGCGACGGCCGCCTCAGCGGGCCACCACGGCCTCTACCGCGTGTTCCACGCGGCGGACGGCAGTCTCGACTGCCGCCAACACCGAGCCGGTCTGTGGCAGCAGCCCCGAACCGCTGTGGAGCGCCCTGGCGACCTGGTTGACGTTGTTCCCGACCTGGCGGAGGTGCCTGCGGGCGGCGAACAGTTCGACGACGATCTCGCGGTCACCGGCGATCCGCCCCTCGGCCCTCTCGACGTCACGCGCCGCCGCAACGGCTGCCTGCGCCAAGAACCCGGCCGTGGTCATCCCGCTCGCCCGCGCGGCGACGGTCACCCTCTCCAGCTCGGCCGCGCTGAGGCGGACACTGCGCACCTGGTCACGCACCTGGGCGGTGGCCAGCCGGTTGCGGGCGCGACGTCGCGCGCACGGGCCGCCGGGGACGGGGGCCTGCCGACTCCCGTCCCCCTGGTCCGGCTCCCCCTGGAGCCGGGCCCTCCCCGCCTCCCCCGGGGCGGGACCGGGGTTCGAAACTCGCGCGCCCTCGCGGGAGTTTCGAACCCCACAACTTGCTCGGACACAGCACGTGGTCGAACACCGGCAAACAGTCGCGTGGTGGGCGTCGGTCAGGGCTTTCGCCTCCTGGGATCGGGGCGGGGAAGGACGAACGGGCGGAAGCCGGCTCGGCGCGGACGAACCCGAGCTGCGAACGGTGGGGACGCGGGCTCGCGGCGTGCCGGGGCGGTCGGACGAGCCACTCCGATACGCCACTGCGGACGGACGAGCGAACACCGTTCACCGTTGAAGGCAGCAGGAGCCCTGCCCTCTGGTAGTGGCTGGATCAGTTCCCCATAGCGCGGACGGGCGGACCATCCGCTGTGGCCCACGAGACGGTCCGTCGCCGGCGGACGACGGCAGCTGGGGGACGAGCGCCTGGGCCGGGACGGACGGGGGCGATGCTTCTCGCTGACTGTTCCGTACGTCCGCGGACGGACGGCGGACGGTGTTCACCGGCGCGGTGGGGCCGGTGGTTGGTTGGGCTGCGGAGGCTGTGGCACCGATGGGGACGGTGTAGCGCCAGCCGTGGAGGTCTTCGTCTGTACGTACTCGACGTAGTCGTCGAGTTGGTGCTCCAGTTGGCGTGCGGAGCGGGCCAGGTCAGCGAGTCGGGTGTGGTCGGTGGACGGGGCGAGGCGGGTGAGGCGTTCGTGGAGGACGTCGGCCATCGTGGCCGCTGAACCGTTGGTGTCCAGGCAGTGCCTGGCCAGCGTTGTGAGGTCGGTCAGTGAGCGCGTTCCCCGCATGGCGTTGAGGGTCTCGGCGAAGCTGAGTGAGGGCCTGGCGTAGTTGGTGATGCGTGCCGCCCGGAGGAGGGCTCGTGCGGCCGAGACGACGTGGTGTCGGTGGGGTGCGAGTTCGGCTGGGAGGAACATCAGCCCCGGTTCGGGATCGTCCTCGAAGCCGGCGGCGCGCAGCGCCCCGGCTGCTCGTTCGCTGAACACTCCCACGGCGGTGGTCTCCGCCTCCTCGTGTTGGAAGTGGATGATCGACCAGGGCATAGCGCGCCTCCGAGAGGGCTGGTGAGGGGTCCGCGGACGGGCGGGGCGGACGATCTTCCGGCAGCGGACGGTGGGAAGGGAAGGTCGGGATGTTTCGCGTACGTAGTGGGAGCGGTGGAGGGGATGGACGGGGTGGTCGTCCGGATGTGCGGATGGGGTGGTGGTCCGGGGTTCCGTCCGCTGTGGGGGCGGACGGAACCCCGGACCCGTTCCCCCTTTCAGGCGTCCGCTCGCGGGGACGGACGAACACCCGAGGGGTGTCTGGGACGGACGTCACGGTGCCGTGCGTCGTTGGAGGCGCTGGAGCCAGGAGACGAGGTCGAGGACCGATTCGGCGGTGGGCAGGAGGATCGGCGGGCTGGTCGGGGTGAACTGCACCTTCCAGCCGTGGCGGGTGGGCGTGGCCTGACGCAGGAGGCCTTGGCGGTGGAGGGTCGTCATCCACGCCTCTGCCAGCTCCGGGCCTTTGTCGGTCGGCCCTGGCATGGGGGTGGGGGTGGTGTGGGTCATCCGCACAGGCGGCAGCGCGACAGGTGGCGGTTGAGGGTTTGGGCCATGCGCCGCTTGTAGGTGTGGGCGTTGCCTCGTAGGGCGTGGCGGTTGTGGTCGGTGCGGTGGCCGGCGCTTTCTTCTTCGCGGGCTGCCGCTGCCTCGTAGTCGGACTTGATCGTGGTGAAGCGGGAACAGCGGTAGGACTGGCGCTTCGGTCGGCATGTGTGCTCGGTGGTCACGAACTCCTCCTCTTGCTGCTGGTGTTGTGGGCGCGCTGGTGTTCTTCGCGGAGTTGGGCGATCAGTTCGGTCAGGCGGCTGTTGCTGATGGAGAGGGACTGGGTGCGCAGGGCGCGGGCGATGGTGTCGCGGCGGACTCGGCCTTCGGCGTGGGCGGTCGCGCGGGCCGTCCGCAGGATGCGCTCGTCGAATCCGGCGGCGCCGCTGGCGTTGGGCCTGGCTGCTTGGGGTCTCGCGGTTGTCGGCCGGGGGGCGGGTGGGGTGGTGGTCGGTCCGCCCGCGCTGGGGGTTGTGCTGGTGGCTGCCGGTAGGGGCCGGGGTCCGGTGGCTTGGGCGTATCCGGAGCGGTATCCGGTGCGGGCGGGCGGGGGGACTCGTTCGACGTGGTGGTGCACGGTGGTGTGCGGGGAGCGCGCGTGGTGGCGGCCGTGGGCTGTGGGTCGGGCGGTGCCTGGACGCGGGGAGGGCGGATGCGAGTGGGGCGGTGCGGGGACGCTCGGGGGTGCCGTCTTGGCTGCTCCGGCTGCGCGTTGGGCCTGGTGGGTGGCGGTGTCGGCGCCCCGGGCGATGAGGATGTAAAGGTGGACGGCGCCGGCCAGGGCGAGGGGGGCGACGGTGGACAGCACGCCGACGGTGGCGTCGTCCAGTCGCAGTCCCGTGGCGGTGGTGGTCTGTTGGTTGAGGCGGACGGCGTGCAGGGCGTTGGCCCAGATGCTGGTGGTGGTCGCGGCGCCGAAGAGCAGCCAGACGTAGAGGCGGGTGGGCAGGGAGGCGTCGCGTTTGATGACGAGGGCGCGGACGCCGTAGGCGATGAAGCCGTCGATCACCAGGGGGAAGAGCCAGGTGAGGGTGTCGCGGACGTGGATGGCGGAGGCCATCTGCTGAAGCGCGTCGAACGAGAGGATGGCGCCGGCGCCGCCGAGGCCGGTGATGGCGGCCTTGTCCCAAGTGCTGATCCGCCCGGCGGTGGGTTGTCTGGTGGTCATGCCGCCCACCCCAGCTCCGGGCGGTGCGCCGGGCGGCCGGTGGACGTGGTGACGGTGTTGTGCCGTCGCTGCCGGTGCTGGCGGTGGGCTGCGCGCAGTAGGCGTTCGGCGTGCGGCTCGCTGACCTTCAGCAGGTAGGCCAACCGGTCGGGGCCGAGGCGGTGTTGGGCGGCGAGGTGGACCAGGGCGCGGCGTTCCAGGTGGGTGAGGTGGATGTCGCGGCCGGCGAGGGCGGCGTGGACGCGGTCGGTTTCCAGGCGGTGTTGGGTCAGGTGGTGGAGGTCCGCGCGTTCCTCGGGTGTCGTGCCGCCCCAGATGCCGTCTCGGGAGCCGGTCTCCAGCGCGGTCTGGAGGCAGAGTTGCTGGACGGGGCAGCGGGCGCACAATGCCTTCGCGGCGGCGACGCGTTGGTCGTCGTCGGCGTCGGGGAAGAACAGCTCCCGGTCGCGTGTCGCTTCGGGGGCGGTGCGGCAGACGGCCTTCTCCTGCCAGCCGTGGTCACCGAGTCGACGCGCGCGTCCGTGGCGTGCCGAACCGGGTGGCGCCGGGGGGAGGTGTGGCGGTATGGGGGTGGTGTCGGTCATGGGGTGGGGCTCCTTGCTCGCCGGATCGGCGGTGGCGCCACGCCCCGGGAGGGGAGCCCGGGGCTCCTGGTCTCTCGGGGGGCGCACACGGCGCGTCGGTCCGTGCGGTGGGTCGTTGGGAAGTGCCGGGTGGGTCAGCCGGTTTGGCGTCTGCGGTCGGGGCCGGTCAGCACGACGCGGTCGGTCATCTGCGCCAGGCGGGAGGCCACCCGGTCCCCCAGCACCGTCCGGATGCGTTCCAGCGGCTCGTTGCTGGTGATCAGCAGCGGGAGCTGGTGGGCGTAGCGGTGGTTGACGACGCGGTAGGTGATCTCCTCCGTCCACGCGGAGGGTTTCGCGGCGGCCAGGTCGTCGATCATCAGCAGCGGGCTGGTCATCACCGTCCACAACTCCCGCTCGGTGTCCCTGCTTTGGGTGGGGCGGAGGGCGGCGTAGAGGTCGGCGGCCGACTCCGATCGCCATCCCAGCCGCACCCCGTGGCGGGCGAGGGCCCTCAGGGCGCCGAAGGCCTGGTGGGTCTTGCCGGTGCCCGTGGGGCCGAGCAGCAGCAGGCTTCGGGCTCCGGCCACGGTCACCGCCCCGCCGGGGGTTCTGCGGGCGTGGGCAGCCACTCGCTGCGCCCAGTCCAGCACGCGTGGGTCCTCGGCCACCGCGTCGCGGAAGAGCGCGGGGATGCGCGGATCGGCCTGCGCGCGGTGGTCGGGGTCCGATGACGGCGTCGGTGGTGGGGCGACGGGGATGCCTCGGGCGGCCATGATCGCGAAGACCCGTTCCACCGCCGCCCCGGCCCGCCCCGGCGCTGCCTCGGCGACGGGGGTACGGGTGCCCGCGCGTTGGTGCGTCACAGCTCCCCCTCGTAGGCGGCCGGGTCGGTCGGGTTGGTCCACGCGACATGCCCGGGAACCGTAGGCACCGATCGCGGTCGCCCCAAGCCGCCGCCTCCAGCCGGAGGGTTGAGCGCCTCGTTGACCAGGCTCGGCAGCACGCTCGGATGCCTCGGGTCTTGCCGGAAGCGCTCAAGGCCCGCCCGCACCGCGTCGGGGTGCAGTCCTTCGTCGAGCAGCGTGCGGACGTTGCGGGCGAGGTGACCGACCACCTGCTTCGGGGGGCGGTGGGCGCAGCCGGCCAGGTACTCCGCCATCAGCGTCTGGGGGCTGTCGCCCTCGCCGGGCGCGGCGCGCCCCGCTTTAGCGGTAGATCCATGGTCCACGGTCCTAGATCCAGACGCGGCGGTCTCGCGAGGGCTCGACGAGGACTCGACGAGGGTGTGGCGAGCCCTCGTCGAGGGCTCCTCGTAAGCCGTTTGAGCTGCGAATTCTTCCGCCGGTGTCACGTCGGCGGCGGAATGCCGTGCGCGCTCGTCGAACCCTCGCGGAGTGCTCGTCGAGCCCTCGTCGAGGGCTCGCGGATCGTTTGTCGAGGGGTCGTCGAGTCCTCGCGCGGGCCCGTCGAAGCGGGTGCGCGTCGTCGGCGACGGGTCGGGCCACCGGGCGCCGGGCGCCCTCGGTTCGTGCGTCGGCGGGGCGGCCGGCCGACCACGGGGAGTGAGGCAGCCGGCCGCGTCGCAGCCGCCGCAGGCGGCCTGGGGCTGATGGGCCGGGCAGGCGGGCGTGCGGGACTTCGAGGGCCGGTCGATCTTCTGGTGGCGCTCCCAGGTGACGACGTGCAGATAGCCCCGCCCGTCGCAGCCGGTGTACCGGCAGATCAATCCGGCATCCGCCAACTGCCCCAGGTCGGCCTCGACATCCACCGCCGTGTGCTCCGGCCGCAGCGGCCACAACACCCCGGCGATAATCGCCGGGTGATCACGGAACCGGCCCTGGTCGTCGGCCTGCGTCAACAGTCCGAAGAACGTCCGCTCCGCTGTCAGCGACACCGCCGCCAACGACTCGGAAACGAAAGCCTCCGGTTTGATCGTGCGAATCCTCGGCATCTCAACCCCCCGTCGCTTCCACCAGCGCGGGTAGCCGCAGGAGTCCAGGCATGTCAGAATCCTCTGTTAGTAGGCGAAGCGGCCACGACCGGCTCATGGATCAGGCCGCTTCGATCTCTCCAGGTGCACGCCTCGGCGCGCGCCCCGCGGTGCCCAGGGGCGCAATCCCTGGGCACCATGGCGCGATGACCGCCTCGCGACACTCCTTCCCCACCCCGGCATCGCCGGGCCGGATTCGAAATGCACGTGCACCGTCGGTGGGCCAGCAGAACGATAGACACGTGCGGGCCAACCATCCAGACCAAAACCACAGGCCACCCAGTCACACGCCGTAGGCAGACCGGACCCGGCGACCAAAGCACTTCAGACGGAACCCCCCCTTTCCGGCTTCACGAGTTCACCGAATGTACAAGTGTTCAGAAATTCGATCAACACCAATCACAGACCGCAACCACCAGCGCCCCACCTCCCGCAGCACACCACAACTCCCGCGTTGCGCCGACATTTTGACTGCCCAGCACACAACGGAGCCCGCCGCATCGCCTGGAGCTCCCGCATGGCACCTTCTCGCCAGGCATGTTTCCGCCACCCCGAAACCGGCAAACATTTGCCGGTTCTGAGCACGGGGAAAGAAAAGCCAAGCAGAATGCACGTGCAAACAGTGTCGAGCGACAGAAGAGTTAAGTCTCGTTTCTCAAACCAATTCGGTAATCACCACGGAGAGTGTCGCGCGCCCCTCGCGGGAAAGGTGATGACGGCAAGGCGAGCCGAAGTGTCCTGCAAGGGCCGCAACACGTGCACCAGCACCGGCTGATGCCCCGCAGCGACGGGCAGACGGATTCGGAACGGGCCGTTCGGCGGCGCCGCCACGGCTTCCGACGGTGCCCCCTCGCCCGGGGCCAACTCCTGCGCCAACGCGCCCAAGCCACCGTCCACCGCCTGGGAACGCGCCAGCCGCAGCGCGGACCGCAGTCTGCCGACCTGCTCCTCCCACGCCTCGCGCCCGAAGACGTCCAGCGCCTCGCGCCGCGTCGTGACCAGCCACCTCGCCAGGTTCGCCCCCGGCTCGGACATCCAGGGGAAGCACCGCACCATCGACCCGTTGACCGCCACGACGTTCCACGCCTCATCGGTCAACACGGCGGGAAGCCGCATCTCGGCGACCACGGACCGCAGCCCCTCGACGGTCTCCTCGGTCGCCTTCGCACCCTCGGGATCGGGAGCCGGAAGCAGCCGCACCGCCTGAAGATAGAGCGCGGCACGAGCCGACTCATCCAGCCCCAGCACGTTGGCGAGGCGCTCCAGAAGCTCGGGCTTCGGGACGGCTCCTACCCCGTTCTCCACATCGCGGTACCAGCGCACGCTCATGTTCATCCGCTCGGCGAGAACCTCCTGCGTCAGACCACGCCGGCGTCCCTCCCGAAGGCCGGCCTCCCGCCGCCACCCACGCAACATCTCACCGAGCCGGCCCCCCTTCTTCTCCCGAGAACCCGCCCGGCCCTCGGCGTCCGCTCTCTCCGACACCCCTCCATCGTCGAAGAGGACCCTCGCCCCCGCCGGTTCTGTACACCCACACAGGGGACAACCCACACAACCCGAGCAGGAACCGCTTGCACCGGAGAGAACCCTCCGCCTCACCTGCGGCAATGCCTGAACCCGAGCGCCCCCGTCCTCACCCGTCTGGCGGATGACCGTTGCCTCCGGGCACCTTCCCGATGCGGCGTTCAACCACGACGCCGCCTCAGGATGCGGTCCGCGGTGCGGGGGCGCCGAGATGGTGGCGGATCAGGATGAGGACTTGCTCGACCGGCCTGAAGGTCATCGGACTCCTCCAAGCGGTGAGGGCCCGCCGGAGAGCGGGCCCTCACATCGTGCCGTCAGTGGCCGCTGAGGAGGCGGGCGGCGTCTTCGGCTGCGGTGGTCAGGGCTTGGCCGAGGGCTTCGGGACGGCGGCCTCCAGCGCTGGCGACCGGACCGCGGCCTCCGGCTCCGCCGCCGACAAGGCGGGCGGCGGCGGTCAGCACCTGGCTGGCTTGGATACCGCCGAGGTGCAGGTCCTGGGTGAGGGCGGCGGCGAGGAGGGCCTTGCCGTCTCGTTCAGTGCCCAGAATGACGACGGCAGGGGCATCGAGACGGGCGGCCGTCTCCTGGGCAAGCGTGCGCAGTTCGTCGGCGGTGGTGCCGGTGACCGTTTGGGAGACCAGTCGCCCGGTCCCGGACGTGCGTGCGGTGCCCGCGAGGTGGGTGGCCTGTTCGCGCAGCTCGTCGGCCCGGAGCCGGGTGAGTTCGTCCTGTGCGGTGGCCAGGGCGGCCAGGCGCTTGCGGAGAGCACTGGGGGCGTCGGTGGGGCGGGTGCCGAGCAGGTCGGCGAGTTCGTTGAGCAGGCGTCGTTCGGTGTCCAGGTGGGTGAGGGTGCCGTGGCCGGTGAGGGCTTCGATGCGGCGGAGGTTGGCGCCGGTGGAGGACTCACTGAGCAGGCGGAAGGTGCCGACCTGGGAGCCGTGGGCGACGTGGGTGCCGCCGCAGAGTTCGCGGGAGAAGTCGCCGATGTCGACGATGCGGACGGTGTCGCCGTACTTCTCTCCGAACAGGGCGATGGCGCCGGCGGCTTCGGCTTCGGCGCGGTCGGCGTGCCAGGCCCGCACTGCGGGGTCGTCGAGGACGTGGCTGTTGACGGCTGCCTCGATCCGGGCGAGTTGGTCGGGGGTGAGGGCGGTGAAGTGCGCGAAGTCGAAACGGAACCGGTCGGATTCGACGAGGGAGCCCTGCTGACGGGCGTGCTCGCCCAGGATGGCCATGACGACGGCGTGCAGGATGTGGGTGGCCGAGTGGGAGCGCATCAGGCCCGCCCGGCGCTCGGCGTCCACGGTCGCTTCGCCGACTGTGCCGGTGCGGAGTTCGCCTTCGAGGACGCGGGCGGTGTGGACGCGGAAGCCATCCAGTCCGTAGCGGGTGTCCGTGATCCGCAGGCGGGTTCCGTCGTTCAGTGTCAGGGTGCCGGTGTCGCCGATCTGGCCGCCGGCCTCGGCATAGAACGGTGAGCGGTCCAGGAGCAGTTCGACGTCGCCGCCCTCGCCAACGCTGGTGGTGACGGTGCCGCCGGAGATGATGCCGGTGACGGTGGCCTCGGCGGTCAGCTGCTGGTAGCCGAGGAACTCGGTCCTTGGCAGGCGGGCGGCCAGCTCGCGATAGGTGTCCATCGCGCGCAGGGCCTGGGCGGTCTTGGCCTTGCCGCCGGCCTGCGCGCGCTTCCTCTGCTCGTCCAGCAGTGCGGCGAAGCGGTCCTCGTCGACGGTCAGCCCCGCGTCGCGGGCGGCTTCGACGGTCAGTTCCAGGGGGAAACCGTAGGTGTCGGCGAGTTCGAAGGCGGTCTCGCCGGGCAGGGTGGCGAGGCGGGTCTCGCGGGTGCGGCTGATCGCGGCGTTCAGCAGGCGGGTGCCCTGGGTGAGGGTACGGGTGAAGGACTCTTCCTCGGCGGTGACGACCTGCTCGATCAGGGCCGCCTGGCGGGTCAGTTCGGGCCATACGTCGCCGAGGTTGGTGATCACGCTGCCGGTCGTGGTCGGCAGGACAGGGCCGTCGATGCCGAGCAGACGCGCGTGGCGGATCGCCCGGCGCATCAACCGGCGCAGGATGTAGCCGCGGCCGTCCTTGGCCGGGAGGACACCGTCGGCGATGAGGAAGGCGATGGTGCGGGCGTGTTCGGTGACGACCTGGAACGAGACCTTCTCCTCACCCTCGCTGGGGCTTGCCCATCCTGCGAGGTCCTGGACGGTGTCGAAGGTGGGTGAGAGCAGGTCGGTGGTGCAGACGTTGGGGACGTCCTGGAGGATCGCGGCCAGCCGGTCAAGACCGAGGCCGGTGTCGACGCCCTTGCGGGCGAGTTCGCCGAGGATGGGGAAGTTGCCCTTCTTGTCGCCCTCGCCTCGCCGGAACTGCGTGAAGACCAGGTTCCAGATCTCGACGTAGCGCTCGCCGTCGACGGCGGGGCCGCCTTCCCTGCCGAAGGCGGGGCCGCGGTCATAGTTGATCTCCGAACAGGGCCCGCAGGGGCCGGGGACACCCATGGACCAGTAGTTGTCCTCCCTCCCGAGCCGTTGGATGCGGGAGGCGGGGACGCCGATGCGCCGCCAGACGTGCTCGGCCTCGTCGTCGTCCTCGAAGACGGTGATCCAGAGCTTGTCCTTCTCCAACTGGTAGCCCTCGGTCAGAAGTTCCCAGGCGTAGGCGATGGCGTCTTCCTTGAAGTAGTCGCCGAAGGAGAAGTTGCCCATCATCTCGAAGAACGTCGCGTGCCGGTTGGTGCGGCCGACGTTGTCGATGTCGACGGTGCGGGCGCACTTCTGGATGGACGTCGCCCGGGGGAAGGGAGGCGGGGTCTCGCCGAGGAAGTAGGGCTTGAACTGGTTCATCCCGGCGTTCGTCAGCAGCAGCGTCGGGTCGTCCGGGATGAGTGGGCTGGAGGGGACGGACTGGTGGCCCCGGGAGGTGAAGAAGTCGGTGAAGGTGTCGCGGATCTGCGTCGAGCGCATGGCTGGGTGGCCTCACGGAAGAGTCGCGGAGAGGTGGGTGGGGTGATCACACGCCGAGCCGGGCCGAGAACAGGGACTGAGAGAGTTCTCAGTTCTCCAGCTCGACGCACATAGCTCGCGCCCCCACGGTGTAACCCATGACTCCAGATCCGTTGATCACGATCGGTGGTGCGGTTGCCCGCCCGGGACCGGGGGATCTGCCGCACCACCGACTGTAGCGGGTGGAAGTCCATGATCGCTTAACGCGGCCGTGCCGAGGCAGGCCGCCATTCCCTCGCCCGGAAGATCTTCCACGGCAGGCACGGGCAGCTCTACCGGCGCTACCAGAACGGACTGGAGGACCGGATCGGGGCGCTGGGGTAAGCCCTGAACTCCGTCGTCCTTTTCAACACTCGGTACATGGACGCCGCCGTGAACCAGCTGCGGGCGGACGGCTTCGACGTCCGCGACGAGGACGTCGCCCGCCTCTCCCCGTTCGTCCGCCAGCACATCAACATTTATCTGGACGTTTTGTGTGGCTGGCCACTGGACGGGTCTTGAGGTTCACGAGCGCTCATAGAGCCTTGCTGGCACTCTCTTCTTATGGATGCTGGGACTTCAGCGGTTCTGGGTGCCGGGGTGGGA
>NZ_VDGT01000032.1 GCF_006335015.1 Streptomyces sedi | reverse complement strand
TCTCGCGTCGCTGAGCCGTCCACGTTCCCAGGGGCGCGGGGAACTGCGCGGGTAACCGTCCACCGGCCCGTCGGTCGACGACGCACCCGAGCCACCCGGCTCCGTGGTCGATCCGCCGCGCCGCGCCGCGACCGCGCCGCGGCCCCGCGGAACGTCCCGCCCCGTTGCCGCGTTCTCCCCGGTGCAGACTTTCTCGTCTTGGGAGTGCCAATGGCCCTGTGGGACCGCATCAAGGAATCCGCGTCCACCATGCAGACGCAGCTCAACGCCAAGAAGAACGACCTCAAGAGCGGAGCCTTCCGCGACGCGAGCATGGCGATGTGCGCACTGGTGGCGGCTGCGGACGGCTCGATCGAGCCGGCGGAGCGCCAGCGGGTCGCGCAGCTGATCTCCAGCAACGAGGTGTTGCAGAACTTCCCCGCCGACGACCTCCAGCGCCGCTTCGACGGCTATCTCAACCAGCTGATCACCAACTTCGACCTGGGCAAGATCGATGTCCTCCAGGAGATCGCCAAGGCCGCGAAGAAGCCGGCCGAGGCGCGCGCCGTCGTGCAGATCGGCATCGTGATCGGCGGCGCCGACGGCACGTTCGACGCCGAGGAGCGCGCGGTGGTCAGGGAGGCGTGCCACCAGCTGGGGCTGCCGCCCGCCGAGTTCGACCTCTGACCGGGGTCGATCTCCGACCGGGGTCGACCTCCGGGCGCCGCGTCACAGCTGGGTGGCGGCCTTCAGCACGAGGAAGAGCGTGACGGCCGCGTTGAGCGCGGACAGCGCCGACGCGGTCGTGCCCGCGGCGGCGACCAGCGCGGCCACCCCCGCCCGCGTGGTCGGCGGCGGCCAGCCGCCAGCCGGCGGCAGTGGCCGCAGCAGCGCCGCGACCCGCCGCGGCACCGGCCCGGCGGCGAAGCCGGCGAGGCCGGGCGCCGGCCGGTGCCCGACGAGCGCCGCGTGGCCGACGGCCCGCGCCGTCAGCCCGCGGTCGCCGACGGCCCGCGCCGCGTCCTCGTCGGCCCAGCGCTCCATGGCGTAGGCCGCCGCGTCGCGCAGCGGCGCGAGCAACGGGTGGGCGCGCGCCGCCAGTTCGCCGGCCAGCAGGTAACGGTGGTGGCGCCCGGCGAGATGGGCGCGTTCGTGGGCCAGCAGCGCCCGGTACTCGTCCGCGCCGAGGCCCGCCCGCATCGCCGTGGAGACCACGATCCGGCCGGGCCGCCGCAGCCCGCCGGGCACGGCGTACGCGTAGGGCCGTTCGTCCGGCAGCAGCGCCGGGTCGGCGTCGGCCGGCAGCGCGGCCAGCGCGCGGCGCAGCCGCACCCGGACCAGCGCCCGGCGGACGAGCGCGCCGCCGACGGCGAGCAGCGTCCAGCCGAGTACGGCGAGGGCCACGACGCCCAGCGCGTCGGGGCCGGGCACCGCTTCCCGCACCTCGGGATCGGACCAGCTGTCCGGCAGCGGGTTCCCCGGCAGCTGCGCGGTGCCGACGACGGCCAGCAGCACCAGCGACAGCGTGCTGCACGCGGCGAGCACCGCCGACGCCCCGGTCAGCAGCCGCGCGGCGACCCGTGGATGCGACCACTGCTCGGCGAGCCGGCCGAGCGGCAGCGCGGTCAGTGGCGCCATCAGCGGCAGCAGCACCATCCACCCCATGGCGAGCTCACTCCGCCCGCTGCTCGGGAAGCTCGGGCGGCCCCTCGGGCCAGGACGGCTCCGCCGGCCCGGACGGGTCCCCAGACCCGGACAGTCCAGGCCCGGACGGGTCCCCAGACCCGGACAGTCCAGGCCCGGACGGGTCCCCAGCCCCGGACAGTCCAGGCCCGGACGTTTCCGCGGGCCCGGACAGTCCCGGGAGGCCGGACAGCTCCGCCAGGGAGTCGGCCCCGAGCAGCCGCCGCAGCAGCTGCTCGTCGTCGGGGGAGAGCGCGGTCACGAAGCTGGCCAGCACCGCGTCCCGGTCCTCCCTGCCCTCCAGCACCCGCCGCATCCGCAGCGCGGCCAGCCCGGCCTCGTCGGCGGCCGGCGTCCACAGGAACGAACGCCCGGAACGCTCGCGGCGCACCGCGTGCTTCTCGTGCAGCCTGGTCAGGATCGTGATCACCGTGCTGTAGGCCAACGCGTCCGGCAGCCGTTCCCGTACCCAGCCCGCCGTCACCGGCCCCTGCGCCAGCCGCAGCGTCGCCAGCACCTGGGCCTCCAACTCGCCTCGGCCGCGCTTGCGCTGGCCGGGCCCCGGTTCCGCCGTCGTCGCCAACGCCACCACTCCCCACTGCCGCCCGGGGGTCATCGTAACGACGTGCGGGTATGCCCCGTTGAGGGCCGTCACCGACCTTCTACAGTGTTGTAGATTTTCGGGGAGCGCCCACGGTGCGCCGGGGCGGGGGCAGAACAGCGAGTTCAGGAGGAGAACGTGGGAGTAACCCTTTCCAAGGGAGGCAACGTCTCGCTGACGAAGGAGGCGCCGGGGCTGACCGCCGTCATCGTCGGCCTGGGGTGGGACGTGCGCACAACCACCGGCACCGACTACGACCTGGACGCCAGCGCCCTGCTCTGCGGGGAGAACGGCAAGGTCGTCTCGGACAGCCACTTCGTCTTCTACAACAACCTGACCAGCCCGGACGGTTCGGTGGAGCACACCGGCGACAACCTCACGGGCGAGGGTGACGGAGACGACGAGTCCATCAAGATCAACCTGGCGACCGTGCCGCCCGAGATCGACAAGGTCGTCTTCCCGGTCTCGATCCACGACGCCGACGCCCGCCGGCAGAGCTTCGGCCAGGTGCAGAACGCGTTCATCCGCGTGGTCAACCAGGCGGACGGCGCCGAGATCGCCCGCTACGACCTGAGCGAGGACGCCGCCACCGAGACGGCGATGATCTTCGGCGAGCTGTACCGCAGGGGCAGCGAGTGGAAGTTCCGCGCGGTCGGCCAGGGCTACGCCTCGGGCCTGGCGGGAATCGCCAGCGACTTCGGGGTGAACGTCTGACGGGGTCCCGGTGCCCGGAAAGGTTGCCGGGGAGGGACTTCTGTTCTCTTTACCTCCGACGCGCTACCGTGGCGGAAGGTGCGGAACCTGCTGAATCGTCCTCGGAGGTTGGACCATGGGCCAGATCGGACTCAAGGAGCTGCTGCTCCTCGCCGTCATCGTGCTGGTGCTCTTCGGGGCCAAGCGCCTGCCCGACCTCGCCAGGTCGCTCGGCAAGTCGGCGCGCATCCTCAAGAGCGAGACCAGCGCCATGAAGTCCGAGGGCAAGGAGCCCCAGGCCGGCGACAGCGGCACCGCGCAGCCGGAGGAGACCCCGGCGCCGCGCACCATCCAGGCCGCGCCTGGGGACGTGACGAGCGCCCGCCCGGTCGACGAGCCGAAGCCGACCAGCCAGCAGCAGAGCTGAGCCGAGCGGGCCACCGTCCGCGGTTCCCCACCGGCCAGCGTCCACGCCCCCGACCTCAGGTCGGGGGCGTCTTGGCGTGGCCACCGCCCCTCCCCGTCGGGGGGCCGACCGCGCACCTGTCCCGGTGGGACACCCGTGGGGCATGATGATCCTGTCGCGTCGTGTTTCCGCCGCGACCCCTGATCCGCGCACCACTCCGATCTCCGCACCACCCTGATGAACGGCACGACCCTGTCCCCCCAGACTGAAAGGCACGTGATGAACCGCACTCCCCGGCGCCTGGCCACGGCGCTGCTCTGCCTCGGGCTGCTGACCGCGTGCGGTTCGGACTCCGACGACGACGAGGGCGGCCAGGACAGCAACGCCACCCCCTCCGACGAGGCCACCCCCTCCGACGAGGGCGACGCCGCCGACCAGGGAGGCGAGGGCCTCGCCGGCCCCGCCGGGGCCGAGCCGACGGACGCCACCAGCGCCACCCTGCACACCAACAGGGGCGACATCGCGCTCACCCTCTTCCCCGAAGAGGCCCCGCTGACCGTCACCAACTTCGTCGGCCTCGCCGACGGCTCCCTCCCGTGGGAGGGCCAGGAGGACGGCGAGCCGCTCTACAACGGCACCATCTTCCACCGCGTCATCGACGGCTTCATGATCCAGGGCGGCGACCCCGAGGGCACCGGCATGGGCGGCCCCGGCTACCAGTTCGAGGACGAGTTCGACTCCGGCCTCGGCTTCGACGAGCCCTACCTGCTGGCCATGGCCAACTCCGGCCCGGGGACGAACGGTTCGCAGTTCTTCGTGACCGTCGCCGAAACCCCGCACCTGGACAACCTGCACACCATCTTCGGTGAGGTCGCCGACGACGAGAGCAAGGCCGTCGTCGACTCCATCGCCACCACCGAGACCGGCGCCAACGACAAGCCGGCCGAGGACGTGGTGATCGAGTCGATCAGCGTCGGCTGACCGCGCCCCCGCCCGCACCGCGCACGACAGAGGGCCGTGGCCTCCCCCGGGGGAGACCACGGCCCTCGACCGTTCGGCCCTTACCGCTCCGGCCGGCCGCTCAGGCCGCCGGCTGCGGCGCCATCAGCCGCACCAGCAGGTCGTCGAGGCTGATCAGCCCCGTCAACCCGCCGTCGGCGTCCCGCAGCACCGCGAGCGAGGCGCGGCGCTGCCGCAACTGCTCCACCGCGAAGTCCACCGTGTCGTCGGCGGTCAGCTCGGGAACGGGCCTGGCCAGCTCGCCTGCGGTCACCCGCTGGCCGCGTGCCCTGGCCACCACCGCGTCCCTGGCGTGCACCGAGCCGACGACCCGCTCGCCCTCCACGACCAGCAGCCGGGTGTGGTCGCTGGCCGAGGCGACGGCCAGGATCTTCTCCACGCTCGCGGAAGGCGCCACCGAGACGATCTCCCGCGCCGGCACCCGGAAGGCGCCGACCGGCGACTGCGGCTCGGTCAACGACCGCGTGATCAGCCCCGAGTCCGCCTCGCTGATCAGCCCGAGCCGCTGGGACTCGACGACCAGATGCGTCAGCTGCTCCCGGTCGTGGACGCTGGCCAGCTCCTCGCGCGGGGTCACCCGGCAGAGCCGGACCAGCCCGTTGCTGATCTTGTTCAACACCCAGATCAGCGGCCGGACCGCCCGCACCAGCGCGCGGAACGCGGGCGCCAGCAGCATCGCCGACTGCTCGGGGTGCGAGATCGCCCAGGACTTGGGGGCCATCTCGCCGATCACCATGTGGAGGAAGACCACCACGAACATCGCCAGCAGGAACGCGATGCCGTACGAGAGCCCGCTCGGCAGGCCCAGGCTGTGCAGCACCGGGTCCACCTCGTGGGAGATCGCCGGCTTCGAGATGCTGCCCAGCCCCAGCGTGCAGGCGGTGATGCCCAGCTGGGCGCCAGCGAGCATCAGGGACAGCTCGTGCATCCCGGCGAGCGCCGCCTTGGCGCCGCGCCGACCGTCGGCGATCGCCGCCTCCACCCGGTGCCGCTTCGCGGCGACCAGGGCGAACTCGGCGGCGACGAAGAAGCCACTGCCGATCAGCAGCAGCACCGTGATCAGGGCCGCCATACCGGGGCTCATGACGGCTGCCCCTCTCGCTCACGCGCGGGCACGGTCTGCTCGACCACCCCGACCCTCTCGACCTCGCCATCCACCGTCGGCTCCGGCTCGGCGGCCGAGGACTCCAGGCGTATCCGGGCGGGGACCCTGCGGTCCAACGCCAGCACCTCCAACGTCGCCCGCCGGCCGTCGACCAGCGTCACCTCGATCCGGTCCCCCACCTCGGGGAACCGGCCGCAGTGCTCGATCACCAGACCGGCGACGGTCTCGAAGGACTCGTCCTCCGGCAGCGGTATCCCGGTGGCCTCGGCCACCTCGTCCACCCGCCGGCCGGCGTCGACCAGCCAGCCGTCGCCGTCGCGCACCGCCAGCTCCTCGACCAGGTCGCTCTCGTCGGCGATCTCGCCCACCAGCTCCTCGGCGATGTCCTCCAGTGTGACGATGCCGGCGAGCCCGCCGTACTCGTCGAGGACCACGGCGAACTCCTCGCCCGCCGCCTGCATCTGCTCCATCGCGCCCGGCAGCGGCAGCGTGTCGGGCAGCAGCACCGCCCGCCGCGCCAGCGCGCCGGCCGTGCGCTTCGCGATCCGCTCCGGGGTCAGCCGCATCAGCTCGCGGACCCCGACCACGCCGACGATGTCGTCGATCCGGTCCCCGATCACCAGGTAGTGCGTGTGACCGTGGTCGCTGATCAGCTCCACCACCTCGGCGGCGGGGGAGGCCGAACGCACCGAGTTCACCTCGACGCGGGGCACCATCACCTCGGCGAGGGTCCGCTCGGAGAACTCCAGCGCGTGGTCCAGCAGCTCGGCCGTGGCACGCGGCAGCTGGCCGTGCTCGTGGGACTCGTCGATCAGATGCCCCAGCTCCTCCAGGGTCGCCCCGTGGTGCAGCTCCTCGACGGGCTCGATGCCGACCCGGCGCAGCAGCCGGTTGGCCGAGGCGTCGAAGACCCGGATCAGCGGCCCGGCGAGCCGCAGATACGCCAGCGTCGAGGCGGCCAGCCCCTTGGCCAGCCGCTCCGGCACGGCGAGCGCCATGTTCTTCGGAGCCAGCTCGCCGAGGACCATCTGGATGGCGGTGGCCAGCGCGAAGGCCAGAGCCAGCGCCACACCGCTGACGGCGGCCTCGGGCACGCCGGCACCGGTCAGCATCGGATCCAGCATCGCCGCGAGCGCCGGCTCCGCGAGGAAGCCGACGATCAGACCGGTGACCGTGATCCCGAGCTGCGCCCCGGAGAGCATGAACGAGAGCCGCTCCTGCACCTTCATGGCGCGGGCGGCCCGCTTGTCGCCGTCGGCGGCCTCACGGGCGAGGGCCAGCCGGTCGGCCGCCACGTAGGCGAACTCCTGGGCGACGAAGTAACCGGTACCCGCCGTCAACACCAGAACGGCGAGTAGACCGAGTGCGGCACTCAACTGACACCACCTCGCCGTGTGCCGCGATGCCTCAGATGCGGGCGAGGTGGTCTGGGACTATGACTATGCCCGTCAGGGTCCGTCGATTGGGCGGACACGAGCTCTCCTTCCAGGGGGTGCTGACTCGGTCAACGCGTACCCGCGCGTCCGTGTTCCCAGGCTGTACCCCAAATGGCCCTCTTGACACCTGCGGGTTGTCTTGGGTGGGTCTCGCTCAACCCCACGGCTCGTCGGCGCCGCCCGCGCCGCTCATCCGCGCAGCTCGGCCATCCACGCCTCGACGTCGTCCGACGTGCGGGGCAGCGTCGCCGACAGGTTCACGTTGCCGTCCTCGGTGACCAGGATGTCGTCCTCGATCCTGACCCCGATGCCCCGGTACTCCTCCGGCACGGTCAGGTCGTCCAGCTGGAAGTAGAGGCCCGGCTCGACGGTCAGGCACATGCCGGGCTCCAGGGTGCCGTCGGCGTAGCTCTCCCTGCGGGCCGCGGCGCAGTCGTGCACGTCCAGGCCCAGCATGTGGCCGGTGCCGTGCAGCGTCCAACGGCGCTGGAGCCCCAGCTCCAGAACGCGCTCCACCGGCCCCTCGACCAGCCCCCACTCCACCAGCCGCTCGGTCAGCACCCGCTGGGCCGCCTCGTGGAAGTCCCGGTACTTGGCGCCCGGCCGCACGGCGGCGATACCCGCCTCCTGGGCCGCGTAGACCGCGTCGTAGATCTTCCGCTGGAGGTCCGAGAACCGGCCGTTGATCGGCAGCGTGCGCGTGATGTCCGCCGTGTACAGCTCGTTGGTCTCCACGCCGGCGTCCAGCAGCAGCAGGTCGCCGTCGCGCACCGCGCCGTCGTTGCGCACCCAGTGCAGCGTGGTGGCGTGCGGTCCGGCCGCGCAGATGGAGCCGTAGCCGACGTCGTTCCCCTCCACGCGGGCGCGCAGGAAGAAGGTGCCCTCGATGTACCGCTCCGAGGTCGCCTGGGCGCGGTCCAGCACCCGCACCACGTCCTCGAAGCCGCGCGCCGTCGCCGCGCAGGCGTGGCGCAGCTCGGCGATCTCGAAGTCGTCCTTGACCAGGCGCATCTCCGAGAGAAAGACCCGCAGCTCCTCGTCCCGCTCGGCGGTGACCTTGTCGGTCAGCGCCGCCTCCACGCCGGAGTCGTGCCCGCGCACCTGCCGCACCGGCCCCTTCGCCTCGCCCAGCACCTCCGTGACGGTGCGCACGTCGGCGACCGCCACGCCGTACAGCCGCTCGGCCTCGCTGAGGCTGGTGCGCCGGCCGACCCACAGCTCACCCTGGCCGCTCAGCCAGAACTCGCCGTTCTCCCGGTCGGAACGCGGCAGCAGATAGAGGGTGGCCCGGTGCCCGCTGTCGCCGGTGGGCTCCAGGACGAGCACCCCGTCCTCGGTCTGGTCACCGGTGAGGTACACGTACTCGACGCCGGCGCGGAACGGGTAGTCGGTGTCGTTCGAGCGCGTCTTGAGCCGCCCGGCCGGGACGACCAGCCGTTCGCCGGGGAACCGCGCCGACAGCGCGGCCCGACGGGCGGCGGTCTGCTCGGCCTGCGGGACGGGGGCGAGGTCGGTGCGCTCGGTGTCGGCCCAGCCCTGCTTCATGTTCTCGGCCAGCTCGTCGGAGACGCCCCTGGCGACGCCGTTCTTCCGCGCCTTGGCCGCGGTCTCCGTCTTCTTCCCGGACTCCTCGGCCGCCGACTCCGCCGTCGCCGCCTGCTCTTCCGCCACCTCGGGCCTCCTCCACGGCGCCCCGCGCCGCGCTCACGCTGCTCCAGTACCTGGCCGATTTCCATCGTAGGACGGTGACCTCGGCAGCGACAGCGCCTTCCCGGCCCAGTTCAGCGGCCCCCATCCACCAACGCACCCGCGCCGACGCCCACCCCAGGGGCGGGGGGAACTGCGCGAGCAACCCCGACGCACACCCGCACCCGCCCACGTACCCAAGCCCACGCCCACCCCAGGGGCGCGGGCACCCGCACCCGCCAACGCGCCCGCGCCGACGCCCACCCCAGGGGCGCGGGAAACTGCGCGAGCAACCCCCACACACCCGCACCCGGCAACGCACCGAACCCCGCCCCCACCCCACCCGCCCCACCTCAATCGAACCGCGCCGCCAACAACACCGTGTCCCCCGCCACCCCCGAGGCCCCCACCCCCGAGGCCCCCGCGGCCTGAGCGCCCCCGCCCCCGGGCAACGCACGCAACAGATGGTCCAGCAGCGCCTCCGGGTCCGCCCGGGCCGCGGCCGGCGCGGAGAGCGCCGCCGTCCGCAGCCCGGCGAACGCGCGGTCCAGCGGCCCGCCGACCCGGCGCAGCAACCCCTCCGTGTACAGCAGGACCGTTTCACCGGGTGCGAGTTCCAGCTCGACGCTGGGCGCCTCCCAGCAGCTCAGCATGTTCAGCGGCGCGGAGAGCGCCGTCTCCGCGTACGTCGCGTGCCCCTCCCCGAGCACCAGCGGCGGCGGGTGGCCGGCGGAGGCGAGAACGAGCCGGCGGGTGGCCGGTTCGGCGTAGCCGAAGAGCGCGGTGGCCGGCCGGCCCGGTTCGGTCAGCCGGAGCAGCAGCTCCAGGTCGGACAGCACGGCCACCGGGTCCTCGCCCTCCATCACCGCGTACGCCCGCAGCCCGGCCCGCAGCCGCCCCATGGCCGCGAGCGCGGCCGGTCCCGCCTCCGAGGCGGCGCCGACGGCGAGGCCGAGCCCGCCGTCCGGCAGCGGCAGCACGTCCCAGCAGGCCGGGCCGCCGCGCGGCGCCGTCCGCTGTCGCGCGGCCAGCGTGACCCCGGCGACCCTGGGCAGCCGCGCCGGCAGCAGGCCGTCCCGCACCACGGCCAGCGCCTCGCGCGCGTGGGCCAGCTCCCGGCGGCCGGCGATGTGCCCGGCGGCGTGCCGCAGATAGCGGGCGAGCAGCCGCCGTTGGCGCGACTCCGGCTGGCCGGGCCGGTCGAAGAGCCAGAGCGCGGCGCCGAACGGGTCGCCCGCCTCGGTGGTGAGCGGCAGCGCGTAGCTGGCGGCGCAGCCGGTACCGGCCGCCACCGCGCGGTGGCGCGGGTGCAGCCCGTCGGCGGTGGCGAGGTCGGGGTGGCCGATCTCACGGAGGGGTTCCTCGTCGTCGATCAGCCGGGTGTGGCATGCGGAGGCGCGGGGGACCGTCTCCCACTGGCCCAGCTCGGCGCGTTCCAGGCCGAGGCCGATCAGCCGCTCGGCGCCCGGCGGCCGGCCCGTCTCGTGCGGCCCGCGCAGGGCGAGCAGTCCTCGGCGCGCGCCCAGGAGTCGTGCGCCGGCGCGCAACGTCTCCTCGACTGCCTCACGGAGCGTGCTGGTGCGCCCGATACGCTCGGTGAGCTCCTGGAGGACGGTGAGGTCGGAGATCCACCCCGCGAGCCGGACCTCGGCGGTGTCGGGGGGACGCCCGGGGCCGGCGGGGCCGGTGTTCCTGGACGGGGGCGTGGGAGTGTGCGACACCGGGGGGAACGGGCGGTGGATTCCGGCCACTTTCGGTGACGTCCACGAGGGTGGGGTGCTCATGTGCGAGGGCTTTCGTCGGGGCGCGTGTGGCGCCGCCGGCCGCCGGTCCCCGTGGCCGTCCGGTCGAAGGGCCTGGCCCGGGGCACGCGGCGGACGTGGTGTCCTGGGGTGTCCTGCCGCGTCGGATGATGCCCAGGTGTCACCGGCGTTCGGTGCGCGACAGGCCGAGCCGTGATCGGTTTGGCGAGAAGTGGCGGAGATTGGCGAAAAAAGGCGGGCACATGATCCGGCGCGGGGTCCACTGAGGCCACCCACCTCGGACGTCGGGTTGAACGACGCGGGTGCATACTGGGTACATATCGGAACTGCTCGTCCCGTTCCGACGTCCTACCGGAAGAAGGCGGCCAGGGCGATGGCCCGCCGCCGGTTCGCCAGCGCGACCCGCTACGTACGGTGATCTGAGTTCCACGTGAGGCCAATGTGACCCGCGAAGGAAGGGAACGGGCGCTGATGCGCGAGATCCTCGGAGAGCGACGCACCAACGAAGACGACAACGGCCTGGGCGGCGACGCCCGTTGGGCCGACCTGGGCCCGGCCCTGCGCGACGCGGCTCTCGACTGCGCCGCCCGCGGCTGGCCGGTGCTGCCCGGCGTGGGCTCCGCGCCCGACGGGAGCTGCCGCTGCGCGCGCCGCGACTGCCCGGTGCCGGGTGCCCACCCGGTCGATCCCGAGCTGCTGGCGGCCACCGGCGACTCCCGCATGACGCGCTGGCGCTGGACGGCCAGGCCCGGCGCCCCGATTCTGCTGGCCACCGGGGGAGGCGCCCCGTGCGCGGTGAGCCTGCCCGCCGTCGCGGGGCCCGGCGCGCTGGCCGCGTTGGACGCCGAGGGGCTCGGCGGCGGCCCCGTGGTGGCGGCGCCGACGCGCTGGGCGCTGCTGGTGCGGCCCTACGCGCTGCCCGAGCTGGGCGAGCTGCTGCACGCGCGGGACGAGGTGCCCAGCTCGGTGCGGTTCCACGGCGAGGGCGGCTATCTGCCGCTGCCGCCGTCGGCCTTGGGCAGGGGGCCGGTGGCCTGGGTGCGCGAGCCGGCGCCGGTCGGTGCCGCGGAGGGTTCGCTGCCGGGGATCGCCGAGCTGATCGACGTGCTGGTGGCGGCCGGTCGCGGGGCACCCGACCAGGGCAGCCGGCTGACCTACTGAGCCGCGAGCGGGCCGCGGGGGACGGCGGCTCCGGGCAGCAAAAGGACCCGATCGCTGGCGACGGGGGATGCACCAGCGACCGGGCCCACTTGAAAAGGTAACAAGTCATCGGGGATTCGCAAATCCCGCGATGGCGGCCCCCGGGCCTAACTCGCGAATTCCTCGGCGAGTTGTGACTGGAATCACTCGCGCGGGGGCGGGCTCGCGCGTCAGTTCAGGGTGATCTGACGGTTGGTGAGCCCGCTGCGCGCCCGCCGTTCGGCGGCCGAGAGCGGCGTTTCCGAGGCCAGCGCCTCCGCCAGCCGCTCGCCGAAGGCGGTCGCCGGCTTCTCGCACTCCTCAGCGCCCATCCCGCGCGGCAGGTCCCACACCGGAACGGTCAGCCCGTGCGCGCGGAACGAGCCCACCAGCCGCGTCTCCTCGCCCAGCGACGAGGCGCCGGCCGCGTGCAGCCTGGCCAACGCGTCCAGCAGCGCGTCCTCCGGGTGCGCCATGACCCAGCGCAGGTGGTTGCGCTCCGGGGTCTCGCACCAGTAGGCCGCGTCGACGCCGGTCAGCCGGGCGGTCGGGGTGGCGGCCTCGTTGGCGCGCTCCAGCGAGGCGGCGACGTCCGGGGTCGCGGCCCGCGCGTCGTCCAGCCAGAACTCGAAGCCCTCGCGCACCTCGGGAACGAAGGGCGCGCCCAGGTCCAGCAGGTCCTGGAGGCGCGGCCCCTCGGGGTCGGTGCGGCCGGCCGGGACCGGGTTCCCCGGCTCGGTGGTCAGCGCGCGGCCGAGCACGTCGGCCAGGTCCCTGCTGAGGTCACCGGTGGCCGTGTCGTTCTGGATGGCCAGCAGCACCGAGCCGTCGTCGCGGCGCAGCGCGGGCCAGGCCATCGGCAGCACCGTGCCCAGGGTGACGGACGGCACGTCGGCCGGCAGCCCGTCCTTCAGGGTGAGCGGCGCGGTCGCCGCCGGCACCAACTCGCGCAGCGCGACCCAGTCGCACTCGCCCGGCAGGCCCTCGAAGGGGCGGCGGACCAGCTCGGTCGCCGCCTGCGCCGCGGCCCGGCCGTGGCACGCCTTGTAGCGACGGCCCGAGCCGCAGGGGCAGGGCTCGCGCGCGCCCACCGCGGGGACTTCTCCCGAGGTGGCTCCGGGCCTGGTCGCGGCGGCGTTCTGGGGGTGTTGACGGCGCTTCTTCGCCATGACGGACGGCTCTCCTGCGTGCGTTGGGCTCTGGTCGTCCGGCGAGCCTAGCTTCCCGGCGCCGCGAGGACCGCCCAGACGGTGACGGCGGAGCCGGCGCCGGACTCGCGCACGCCCCAGGAACGGCAGAGCGAGGTGATGATCGTGAGCCCCCGACCGCCCCTGGCCGTCACGGAGGGGGAGCTGAGCCGGGGCCTGGTGGGGCCGCCGCCGTCGGTGACCGAGATGGTGACCGAGCCGTCGGACTCCTGGCACCATCCCGCCCTGATCGACTGCCCGTCGTCCAACGGGCGTGCATGTCGGTAGGAATTGCTGAGGAGTTCGGAAAGGATCAACATCGCATCATCGATGATCGTTTCCTCGGCGCCATTCTCGCGCAATTCAGATCGCAATCGTCGTCGTGCGACACCCACGCCGGTCGGGCCATGGAGCACCGCCATTGACGACGTCCTTGGCACTTGCTGTGTGACCACGAACGCCACCCCCGGAACCTCCTTTTGCCCCACGCCACAGGATCGATGCCCTGTGAGAACACGCCGGAAACCGGGCATGTGACATCCGTTGACGTACTCGTAATGATCGGATACGAAGCGAATGCGTCGGGCCACACGGGGTGAGAATCCGGGATCAACGCGGATCAACATGTGTGGTGTCCGAGGTGGGGAGCGAGCGTTCCCTGACGCCTCTTGGCGTTACCTGACGTTGTTTGCTGTCGCCCGTTGTTGTCCGATGTTTCGCGATGTTGCTCGCATGATGCGTGATGTTCGCGGGCGTTCCGAGATGTTGCGTGGCGTTCCACGGTGTGCGCGATGTGGACCCCGTGGGGGGCCTGGGTCCTTCGCGCGTCAGCGGAGTTGGGCGAGCTGTTCCCGAACGGTCCGCGGACGATTGGTGATGATCGCGTCTACGCCCAACTCCGCACATAGTTCGACGTCTTCGGGACGATCAACGGTCCACACGTGAACGGAATGGCCCGCCGCCCTGGCCCGCGCGACGTATCCCGGGTCACGGCGCAGCATCCGCACGCTCGGTCCCGCGACCGCGACCCCGGCGGGCAGCCGGCCGCCGCGGTGGCGCGGCAGCGCGAAGTGCATCAGGAAGACGGTGGGCAGCTCGGGCGCCGCACGCCGCACCCGGTGCAGCGAGCGCGCGGAGAAGCTCATCACCCGCACCTCGCCCGGCACCGGCCGCCGGGCCAGGAGCGCCAGCAGCCGTTCCTCCACCTGCCCCGCCCAGCGGGTGGGGTGCTTGGTCTCGATCGCCAGGTCCACCGGCCGCTCGGCCGAGGCCACCAGCTCCAGCAGCCGTTCCAGCGTGAGCACCGCGCTGCGCTCCGGGTCGACCGTGTCCGGCGCCTCGCCCCCGTCCCGGCCGCCGCCCGGCGGCCGGCCGGCGGCGAAGTCCAGCTCGGCCAGTTCGGCCAGCTCCAGCGCCGAGACGGCGCCGCGCCCGTTGGACGTCCGGTTGACCCGGCGGTCGTGGACACAGACCAGATGGCCGTCGGCGGTCAGTCTGACGTCGCACTCCAGCCCGTCCGCGCCGTCCTCGATCGCGCGGCGGTAGGCGGCGAGGCTGTGCTCGGGGGCGTCCTCGGACGCTCCCCGGTGGGCGATGACGGCGATGCGGTCACGGGCGGTCACCCGCGCCATGGTGCCACGAACGGAGCACGGCGGGACGCGCCCTCGCGGCCGTTCGACTGCCGGCGGGCGGCGTTCGCACAGCGGTCGGCGATGGTCGACAAGAGCCCCAAAACTGGGCCGGATGTGATCGCCTTCGATCGCAATCGACGTAGAAAGAGGCGCTGAAATGGACGCACAGTCGTTTACGCCCGTCTGACAGGGCATGGGCAAGACTGCGGGACACAGGCTGCCCGAAGCAGCCGTCCGCGTACGAGATGACGCCCAAGGAGTGTGTGCAGTGAGCACCGAGCACGAAGGTCCCGGCAGGCCGGACGGGCCGGCGGACGGTGCGCCGGAGCAGGTGGCCAGGTCGGTGGGAGAGCGGCCCGCGGCCCCGCCCGCCCCTCCCCGGCCGCCGGCCGGGAGCCCCCCGGTCGCCACCCCCTCCGCGGCTGGCCCCCCTCCGCCGCAGACCCCGGCGGCGACCGGCCAGTTCGCCGCGGCCCCGCCGCCCGCCGCGACGGCGAGCACCGAGGGCGCCGGCATCCCCTCCCCCGACCCCGGCTACGCCCCGCCGCCCCCGGCCACCGGCTCCTGGGCCTTCCCCCCGCCGCCCCCCGAGCCCAAGCGCCGGAGGAACGGCCTGCTGATCGGCGTCGTCGTGGCCACCCTGGTCGCGGGCGGCGTGGGCGGCGGCGTCGGCTACTGGGTCGCCGACGAGACGGCGGGCGACGAGACCTCGCAGCCCGCCAGCAGCGGCGGCGACGCCCCGCCCAGGGAGCCCGACTCCGTCGCCGGGATAGCGGAGACGGCGCTGCTGAGCGTGGTCACGATCGAGGCGGGCAACGGCGCGGAGTCCGCCGGCGGCACCGGCTTCGTCTACGACGACCAGGGCCACATCATGACCAACAACCACGTGGTGGCCGCCGCCGCCGACGGCGGCGACGTCTCCGTCACCTTCTCCGACGGCGAGAGCTACGAGGCGGAGGTCGTCGGCCGCGCCGAGGGCTACGACGTCGCCGTGATGCGGCTGGTCGACGCCGGGGACCGCGAGCTGACCCCGCTGCCCATGGGCGACTCGGACCAGGTCGTCGTCGGCGACTCGACGATCGCGATCGGCGCCCCCTTCGGCCTCTCCGGCACGGTCACCACCGGCATCCTCAGCGCGCTGGACCGGCCGGTCGCCTCCAGCGACGGCCAGGGCGCCAACGCCTCCTACATGAACGCCCTCCAGACCGACGCCTCGATCAACCCGGGGAATTCGGGCGGTCCCCTGCTCAACGGCAACGGCGAGGTCATCGGGGTCAACTCGGCGATCCGCTCCACCACGGGCGGCCTCGGCGGGGAGGCCGGCAGCGTCGGCCTCGGCTTCGCCATCCCGATCAACCAGGCCACCCGCGTCGCCGAGGACCTGATGGAGCAGGGCGAGGCGGTCTACCCGATCATCGGCGCCTCGGTGGACAACAGCGAGGCGGACGGCAGCGGCGCCAAGATCGTCGACGCCACCGGCGACGGCAGCGAGCCGGTCACCCCCGGCGGCCCCGCCGCCGAGGCCGGCCTCCAGCCGGGCGACGTGATCACCGGCTTCGGCGACCGCGTGATCGACAGCGGACCGACGTTGATCAGCCAGATCTGGACCTACCAGCCGGGCGAGTCGGTGGAGGTGACCTACGAGCGCGACGGCCAGGAGCAGACGACCACGATCGTCCTGGGCGAACGCGTGGGAGAGCAGTGACAAACCGCTAGGCTGTCCGAGTGCGCCGGGCGACCGGCGCTCCGGGAGGCTTGCCCGAGCGGCCGAAGGGAACGGTCTTGAAAACCGTCGTGAGGTAACCCCTCACCGTGGGTTCAAATCCCACAGCCTCCGCAGTGGCCAGCGACAGCGACGCCGAGGGGGCGGCCCGAGCGAGGGCCGCCCGCCCTCGCCGCCCCCGCGTCCCCCCGGCTTCCGAGTAACACCCGCGTGCGCCGGGGGAGTTCACGCGCCGACCCGGTGGTGACCGATCCCACGTGGGTCGTGGCGCTTTGAGGTTGGCAGCCCGGGGCGGGGACCGCTAGCCTCCTTTGCGTTCGGGTAGACGGTTCGAGGCTCTGGTCCCGCTTCGGGACGAAGCGGAGCGTCCGGATCGACGGTCGTCCGCCCCGTTGTCGCGGCGGACGGTCCTTCGCACGACGGCGAGGCCCCGCCGACCGGTGGCCGACGCACTTCGCCCAAGGGGCGCACGCTGGCGCTTCTCGGGGGCGCCGCCTCGGTTCTCCCCGACACAACGACGAGAGGACCCGGAGGTCCGTGAACGCATCGCTCGCTCCTCAGGCAGGCCCGTCCGGTGGGGTGCCGGCGCACCGACGGACGGCCCGACGTCACCGACGCGCCGAGAGGAGCCACCGATGACCGAGGCCGTACCCACCCCTCGACGCGTCGCCGTGGCGCCCCTCGCCCCGCTGCCGGCGGACTTCCGCGCCTTCCACCAGATGTACCGGCCCGCCTATGTGCGCTGGGCCGAGCTCTACCTGGGCAACAGGGAGCACGCCGAGGAGACGGTGGACCACGCGTTCGAGCAGCTGGCCGCCGACTGGGCCGAGGCGCTGCGCGTCGACAGCCCCGCCGGCTACGCCTGGGCCGTCCTCAAGCACCGCACCGTCGAGGCCGCCAAGGCCAGGGGCCGTCGTCCGGTGGTGATGGACACGGCCGCGTTCGAGACCGAGGCGCTGCACAACGCGCTCGACCCCATAGGCGAGTTGGAGGAGAGCCTCAGCCTCTACCAGGCGATCAGCGAGCTGCCCGAGCGGCAGCACGACGTGATCGTGCTGCGCTACTGCCTCGGCTACAGCACCGAGGACGCGTCTGACATCCTGGGACTGACGGTTCCCGGTGTGCGCTCCACGGCGCGCTACGCCAGGCACCGGCTGAAGGAGACCCTGGGGATCGAGCCCTCGGACGTCGGCGAGTGAGCGCGCGGGAGGAGGTCGGGTAGCGATGACGGTCACCATCGAGCAGTTGCTCGCCCGCGCCGTGCTGGCCCGTAGGCCCCACACCTACAGCCAGCAGGAGATCGAGGAGGCCGAGCGGCGGATCGCCGTCAATCTCGACGCCTGCCCGCGCGGCGACCACGAGGCCGACCGCGCCCTGCTCGCCAAGCTTCCCGCGGGGGCCTGTGTCTCCGGCGACGCCGAGGCGCGTTCGCTGCTGGAGATCCTCTGTCGCACCGTGGTCGAGCAGAACGGCGCGCTTCAGCACATGGCCGCCTTTCTCGGCCGGCGCATCCCCCAGCCGGACGGCGCGCGGGTGCTCGGATGCGCCCTCCAGCTGGCCGGGCAGGAGGACTCGGCCCGCTTCTGGTGGCAGTTCGCCGCCGGCGCGGGCGACGGCGCCGCCGCCTACTGCCTCTACCTGCACCACCTCACCCTCGGGGAGGAGTGGGAGGCCGAGCTGTGGCACCGCCAGGCCGACCCCGCCCACCACCCGCACCCCGCCGAGGACGAGCTGCCCGACGGCAGCAGCCCAGGACTGGTCCTGCGCGTTCTCGCCCTGCTGTACCGCGGCGAGGACTACCTCACGGAGGCGGCTTCCGCCGTCATCCACTACCTGCCGGACGCCGTGCACTTCGTCGACGAGATCGAACTGCCCCTTCCGGCCGCTGACTTCGCCGAGCGCATCGAGGAACTGACCGCCGCCGGCTGACCCGCCCGCGCGGCCCCGCCGCCGCCTGCCTTCCGGCGCCAGCCGTTCGCCGCCAGCCGTTCCGCGTCCGCCGCTCCCCGCTCGCCGGCCACCGTCCCGCGTCCGCCGTTCCCCGTCCGCCGGCCACCGTTCCGCGTCCGCCGTCCGTCGTTCGAAGACGTGACCCCCTCCGCCGGAACGTTTCGTCCCGGCTCCTCCCTCCTGCGGGGGAATACCGCCGCGAACCCGGTTCCTCCGGAAACCCGTTGGGCAACTCTGGTCTCACGACATCGCGACCGTCTTCGGCAGTCAGGCCAACTGCCGTGCCAGAGCACCTCGACACGTCCCATGGAGGAACCAGATGGCATGCATCCGCACCGCCCGCGTTCTCGTCAGCCTCGCCGCCGCGCCCCTGCTGCTCGGCGCCGCCAGCGGCGTCGCCCTCGCCGCCGACGACAACGCGATCGCCGGCAGCGTCGCGAGCGGGGTCGGTGACGACAACACCGGCAACTACTCGGACACCCAGCAGGCGGCGGCCGGTCTGGGCGCGAGCAACGAGAGCAACACGGCGAACGTCATCGGGTCGGGGGTCACCGTCGTCGACCAGTCCGACAACACGTACTACACCCTGCTGTTCGACGTCTTCTGAGCCTCCCCGGGGGAGGGCGCCCTCCCAGCGTCCTCCCTCCGGACCGGCGGCCCTTCCCGGCCGCGGGTGAGCCGCCCCGCCGGTGGGGGCGACGGCGTCCGGGGTGCGCCGTCGCCGACCGGTCGGGACCACTCAGCGCGCGGACGCACCGCATGGTGCGTCCGCGCGTTCGTCGTGCGTTCCGCAGGCGTTCCGGACGGGTTCCCTCGGGACGAGGAACCCCGAGCGCCAACCCCCCGATGGCATCAGGTGAATCCCTGAGCCGCCCTGAGGGTCGGGAGGAGGTCCCCTCCACCCTGGGGAGGTGGAGCCAGCCCCACTTCTACACCCTGGGGGGGAGACATCATCGCGACCTGGGGCCGATCCGCTGGCGGGCGATGTCTCCTAGTTTGTAGGACATGACCACGCCCAGGACAGTCCAGCCGGTGTCGCCGCTGACGTTCACCTCCTATGTGCGGGCCCGTGGCCCGGTGCTGCTGCGCACCGCCCGTTCGCTCACCTCCAACCCCAACGACGCCGAGGACCTGCTCCAGACGGCGCTCACCAAGACCTATCTGGCCTGGGAACGGATCGAGGACCACCGGGCGCTGGACGGCTATGTCCGGCGTGCCCTGGTCAACACGCGCACCTCCCAGTGGCGCAAGCGCCGCGTCGACGAGTACGCGGTCGACGAGCTTCCCGAGCCCGACCCGCTGCCGGCGCCCGACCCGGCGGAGCAGCAGGCCGTGCGGGACGCGATGTGGCAGGCGGTGCTCCGCCTCCCCGACCGCCAACGGGCCATGGTCGTCCTGAGGTACTACGAGGACATGAGCGAGGCCGCCACCGCCGAGCTGCTCGGCGTCTCCGTCGGCACCGTGAAGTCGGCCGTCTCCCGCGCCCTCGCCAAGCTCCGCGAGGACGGCGAGCTGGCCGCGGTCACCCGGCCCGACGCGCCCGAGACGCTCACCGGCCGCGCCGTGACCGCCCGCCGGGACGACCGCGTCGACGACCGCGCCGACGACCGCGTCATGGCCGCCTGAGCGCGACCACCGAGGCCGACACCCGTCGGCACGGTGGTCGCCGCCCGCGGGCTCGCGCCCGTCAGCGCCGTCAGCGCGCGCCGTCCGCGTTCCGCGCGGCCAAGCCCGGCCCGCCCGCTCAGCCCGCCAGCCCGTTCCGTCGCGGTTCCCTCGCTTCGTCCGCTTCGTCGCCTGGCTCGTGGCGTCAGTGCGCGCCGATCTTCGTCAGCAGGTCCACGATCTTGGCCTGCACCTCCGGCTGCGTCGAACGCTCGGCGAGGAAGAGCACCGTCTCCCCCGAGGCCAGCTGCGGCAGCTGCGCCGGATCCATGTCGGCCGCCGTGTACACCACGAACGGGGTGCGGTTCAGCAGGTCGTTGACCCGCAGCCAGTCGATGATGCCGGCCCGCCGCCTGCGCACCTGGTGCAGGTCCATCACCACCAGGTTCGGCCGCAGTTGGGCCGCCAGCTCCATCGCCGCCGCGTCCGACGACGCGTGCGCCGACTGCATCCCGCGCCGCTCCAGCGAGGCCGCCAACGCGTCGGCGATCACCTGCCGTTCCTCCACCAGCAGCACCCTGGGCGGATGCTGCTCGCTGTCCCTCGGCGCCAACGCCTTCAGCAGCACCGCCGGGTCGGCGCCGTAGGCCGCCTCCCGGCTGGCCTGCCCCAACCCCGCCGTCACCAGCACCGGCACCTCGGCCGCGACGGCCGCGGCCCGCAACGACTGGAGCGCCGTCCTGGTGATCGGCCCGGTCAGCGGGTCGACGAAGAGCGCGGCCGGATAGGCGGCGATCTGCGCGTCGACCTCCTCCCGCGAGTGGACGATCACCGGCCGGTAGCCCCGGTCGGTCAACGCCTGCTGCGTGGAGACGTCCGGCTCCGGCCAGACCAGCAGCCGGCGCGGGTTGTCCAACGGCTCCGGCGGCAACTCGTCGTCCGCCGGCCCCTGCTGACGCAGCGCACCGCCGCCGTGCTCGCCCTGGGCCTCGGTCACCTCGACCGCGCCGTTCGGGCCGTCCAACGGCTCCGGCCCCTCGGCCGTGCCGGCCGCAGGCGCGCCGATCGTGTACTCGCGCCCCCGGTCCTGCGCCTCCGCCGGCGCGGGCGGCGCAGGCGCCGCGCCGGCGGGCGCCGGGCGGTTGAGACGGGGGTCGTCGTCCGACGGCGGCGCCGCGAGCTTGCGCCGCCGGGTCGGCGTCTGCGGAACGGGCTGCGCCGGAACGGCCGGCTGCTGCGCCTGCCCCGGAGCCTCCGGCGCCTGCTGCGGGCCGATGGCCCTGACCTGCGGCGGCACCGGAACGCCCTGCCCGAGCGTCTGCACGCTCACGCCGGGGGCGTGCTGCTCGGGGCGCGCGCGCTCGCTGCCCGGCATGGGCAACGCGCGCGGGCGCTGGGGCGCGGGCGCCGGCGCCATGCTGCCGTCGAGGATCGGGCTGGCCGCGACCACCGAGTGCTCCACTGGCGCCGGCTCCTCGGCCGCCGCCCCCTGCTCCGGCGGCGGCGCCTGCTCGCCCTGGTCCTGGGGGCCGGCGGCAGCCTCCTGCGCGACATGGCCGTGCGCCGGCGTCTCCTGCCCGGCGGCCACCTGCTCGAACTCCGGCTGCTCGAACTCCGGCTGCCCGGGCGGCATCTGCGCCGGCACGACCGCCTGCCCCTGCGGAACCTGCTGCCCCTGCGGAACGGGCTGACCTGGCGGAACGGGCTGCCCCTGCGGAACGGGCTGACCTGGCGGAACGGGCGCGGGCAGGTCGTAGGAGGTCGGCGCCGGTCCGGCCGGCGCGGGCACGCCGCGCGTCGGCAAGGCGGGCCGGCCGTCGACCGGCTGCGCCCCCTGGGGCCCGGGCTGCTGTCCCCCCGGAACGGGCGTCCCCGGATCGACGGGCGTTCCCTGCGCGACGGGCGTGCCCGGCTGGACGGGCATCCCCTGCTGGGCCGGCATCGCCTGCGGAACGGGCACCGCCTCGCCCTGCTCGGCCCCGGCGGAAGTGCCCGCGCCGAGGGCGAGCGGCCCGCCCGCCGCCTCCGCCTCGCCGCCGCGCGGCGGCAGCGCCCTGCGCCGCCGCCCGGTCGGCTGCGGCGCGGACTCGGCGGCCGGCGCCAACTGCGCCGCCGCCGACGGGTCGTCGGCGGGGGCGAGGGCGCGACGGCGCCGGCCGTTCCCGCTCGAACCGTTCCCGCCCGAACCGTTGCCGTGCGTGCCGTTCCCGCCGTCGTCGACGCCGGTGCCCTCCGGCGGCGTCGACTGGTCGTTCACCGGCATCGGGGTGCCGGGGGGCGTGGACTGGTCGGCCGCGCGCCGGCGGCGGCGCCCTGAGCCGGTGTCCTGCACCGGCTCGATGGCGGCGGCCGGCCGCCGGGCCGGCGCCTGCGCGGCGCCGTTCCCGTTCGGCCCGGCGCCGCTTCCGCTTCCGTCACCGCCACTGCTCGGCGGCGACTGCTCGGTGCCGCGCGCGGGCTCCGCCGGTACCGGCATCACCGTGGTGTCGCCGCTGGCGTCCCGGCTCCCGACCGGCGTCGCCAGCGGGGCCTTGCCGCCGCCGGCCGCCAGCGGCACCTCCAGCACGAACGCCGAGGCGCCGCCCTGCCCCGGCACCTCATGGGTCTGGAGCACGCCGCCGTGCTGCCGAACGATGCCGCGCACGATCGGCTCGTGCACCGGATTCCCGCCGGAGTAGGGGCCGCGGACCTCGATCCGCACCACCTCGCCCCGCTGGGCTGCCGCGACCACGATCGTGGAGTCGCCGACCGTCGCCGTCGGAGCCTGACCGGTCGCGTCCACTCCGGCCACATCCGCGATCAGATGTGCCAGAGCCTGCGCCATGCGTTCGGGATCGACCTCGGCCTCGATCGGGGGAGCGTGCACCGCGAACTGCGCGCGCCCCGGCCCGATCAGCTCGGTCGCGCCCTCGACTCCGGCGGCCACCACGGTGTCCAACGAGACCCGCTTCAGCGCCAGCTTCTCCCGGCCCTCGTCCAGCCGTTGGTAGCCCAGCACGTTGTCCACCAGCGTGGTCATCCGCGCGTAGCCGGCGGCCAGATGGTGCAGCACCTGGTTGGCCTCGGGCCACAGCTGCCCGGCCGGATCCGAGGCCAACGCCGTCAACTCGCCGCGCAACTGGTCCAACGGCCCGCGCAGCCCGTCCCGCAACACCGACTGGAGCTGCGCGTGCCGCGCGGCCAGCGAGTCGTACGGGCGGCGGTCCAGGAAGGTGAGCACCGCGCCCACCAGCTGGTCGCCGTCGCGCACCGGTGCCGTCGTCATGTTCACCGGAACGGGACGGCCGTCGCTGGTCCACAGCACCTGACCGCGCACCCGGTGCTTCCGGCCGGAGATCAACGTGTCGTGGAGCGGGGTCTCCTCGAAGGCCAACGGCGTGCCGTCCGCCCGCGAGTGGTGCGCCAACGGGTGGAGCAGCTGCCCCCCGAGCTGGCTCGCCCGGTGCCCCAGGATCTGCGCGGCTGCCGGGTTCACCAGAACGATCCGGCCCGCCGTGTCCACGCCGACCACGCCCTCGGACGCGGCGCGCAGGATCATCTCGGTCTGCCGCTGCTGCCTGACCAGTTCGGCCTCGGTGTCCAGCGTGCCGGTGAGGTCGCGTACCACCAGTACCAACAGCTCCTCGCCGCCCGCGTGGTCGTCGGCGAAAGCCGCCTCGATCGCCGAAGCGTAAGGTGTGCGCTGCGAGTTGAGGCCCGCGCTGGTCACCTCGACCTGGAGCTCCGAGCCGTCGGTGCGGCGGGCGACCATCCGCGTGGGCTTCGTTCTGACGCTGGGGTCCTCCTCCGGGCGCCGCATGGAGCCCGGGATTCTGCGCGGGTCGAAGTCGGGCACGATGTCCAGCAGTCCGCGACCGATCAGCGGCGCCCCCGGGACCTCAAGGGTCTCGATGGCGATGGCGTTGGCGTTGACGACTGTGCCGTTGCCGTTCACCAGCAACAGCGCGTCAGGCAGCGCGTCGAGTATGGCGGCGAGGCGAGCAGCGCCCCTCGCTGGCCTGCTGCTCACGACGTCGGTTCCTCCCTTGACCCACGTTTTCCAGGTGCACGTAAGCCGTGCGTGTCGATAGAGGGAGTCTACGGCCAGGCGCAACCCGCGCGGAGGGGCCCGGGAAAGCGGCCCTCAGGCCGTGCCCGAGTCCAACCCGGGCAGCACCGGGACCAACCGGTCCCACCTGCTGATCTCGCAGCCGTTGTCCCTGTTGAACTCGGCGTCCACCCGCTCCCCCCTCCACTGTCCCGTAACGCGGGCCGTGGCGGGGCCGCCGTACAGGAACGTGCAGACCGTCCCCTCCTCCACGGAGGCGAACGGGGCGTCCAGCTCGGCCAGCCGCCCGCAGGCGTCGCCCGCCCGCGGGTGGGTGCCGCCCGCGGGCGCGCACGTCAGCTCGAAGGTGCCGTCCGCCTCGCCGGCTCCGGAGACCGAGATCACCAGCCGGTCGGCCCCCGGGGCCTCGACGGAACGGGCCGCGGCGGGCCCGGAGGCCGAGAAGGCGGCGGCGACCGAGGCGGTGACCAGGGCGAGAGAGGCGAGAGTCCTGCGCGACATGGGAACGCTCCTGTAGGCGTCGAGTGCGGGCATGGGCTGCGTGGGGCACCCGGGTAACGCGTGCTCCGCACTGCTAACGCTCCGGGACGCCACACGTTGCGCAACTCGACGCACGCGATCGGAGCACCTAGGCTGGCAACCGATTGGCTGCGGCCGTTCGGGCTGTGGCATCATTTCCTCGCACCCGGCTATCGGCCGTGGTGCCAGGAGGCTTCGCCTAGTCTGGTCTATGGCGCCGCACTGCTAATGCGGTTTGGGGTAACCCCCCATCCCGGGTTCAAATCCCGGAGCCTCCGCCGCGACATCACCCGTCGGCCTCGGTCCCCAAGGACCGGGGCCGACGCCGTTTCCCCAGGTCAGCCCCCCACCCCAGAACGATTTCGCCCCCGGGCCCCCGATCCTGTAACGTATCCCTCGTCGGAACGGGCCCCAGCCCACCGCCAAGCGCTCGTAGCTTAACGGATAGAGCATCTGACTACGGATCAGAAGGTTGCAGGTTCGAATCCTGCCGAGCGCGCACCAGCTCAGAGGCCCTGTCGAGTGATCGACGGGGCCTTTCGCGTGGGCGTTGACGGCGCCTTGACGGCAACCGTCACTCGCGAGAGTGGTCTACACGAGCGCCGGCACCGCGCCGCCGTCCCCGTCCTCCCGGCCGTCCCTCGCGCTGCCGTCAGCCCGCAGCGCGTCTCCCACGCGGTCGAACGCCGACCGCTGGGCGTCGAGGCGGACGAAGGTGTAGACGTCCATCGTGACCCGGATCGAGCTGTGGCCGAGGACTTCCATGATCGTCCGGGCGTCGGCTCCCTGTTCGTGGAGGAGCGAGGCGCAGGTGTGCCGTAGATCGTGGAAGCGCACCTTGCGGATGCTCGCGTGGGCGGACAGGGCCTCGAAGGAGCGGTTGAGGTCGCGCGGCTCGATGGGGGTGCCGTTCTTCGTGGTGAAGACAAGGCCGTCTCCGGTGCCCTTCCACTTCTCACCCGCCGCGCGCCTGTCGGCGAGCTGCTGGGCGCGCTGGTCGCGGAGGGCTGGCGTCGGAGCGTTGGGATCGGGAGTAAGCGGACGATACCGTGCGTGATGAACTCGGTCGCCTATGCGCACCGATTCCGCGTCGCGTACCTGCCACGGGTCAGGCTTCGGAGCAGGGGGCCAAGCCGCGCCAGGTGGATACGAGCGTCGCGTTCCGCTTCGCGTCGAGACGAGCCCAGAGCCTCCAATCCGTGCTGTCCTCCGCCGAGATGACCAGTAGGCAGGCATCCCAGTTGCTGTCGCTCACCTGGGCGGGGGTGGGCCCCATGTGGGCGTGGGCTGCTGTCAGGAGACAGTCGTGGGTCTGGTCCAACTCTGCCGCGAATTCCGTGAGCTCCGGCCAGTTGAAACCGAACCCTTCAGGTGTCTCTGCAACCGTCTGCTCGAACTCCGCCATGGGGCGACCTTCTGGCGCCTGACCGGTGCCAAAAAAATCCCAGAGTCGCCAGTCCCAGTTATTCGACGGTACGGCAGCGAGGATGTCTTCAAGGCCGATGAGGCGCTTGCCGACCCACATCGGGATATGCAGGCTTTCGCTCATGACGGCCACTCCAGAGGGACAGCAGGCCCGCGCTGGGGAGTGCCGCCGGTGGGGTTGGGTTCATAGTTGTGCTGGTGCGGATTCTCGTGATTAGCGGGTCTGTTGTGGTCTGTGAAGTCGACGTCTCGCACGGGATTGCCGTCACCATCGAATTCACGGGCTTGGGGGTAGCTGTCTCTGCGTCCGGTCCGGCGGCCAAGCTGGGTGTGCGGGAACGGGACATCAGGTTGCGGGTTGCCATGCCGGTCTCGGGGTAGCGGCCGGTCCGGGAATGCCTCGCCAGTCGGTTGCGGGCGGGAAGGCGGGGTGCCACCCGGGTTGTCCGGCGGGTGAGGGGCCAAGCCTAGCGGATCGCACCACGAATGAGGGTTATGCACGTACGCATAATGGTTTGGCGCCGGAGAAAGACCCGTGGGATCGGGAGTGGTGTAGCGAGCTGTATCCGGGTCGTAGTGGCGATGGTAGTTGTAATGCCAGCCGGTTTCCTTGTCCGCGTACTGCCCGGGGAAACGCAGCGGCATCGTCTCTGAGTCGACGCTGCGCCGCGAGAACCCCCACAGAGAGGACTGATTCTTCCAGACGATCTCCCCGCCAGCCGTGACCAACTCGGTCGGCGTGCCCACCAGATCGGTGACCATAGCGTGGAACCGCTGGTCGGTCTCCTGTTGCGGGGTGGCCTCCACTGCCATCACCTCACCGGATGTGATCCCGGATGTGATCTGAGCCAAGGGACGCGTTCCCTGGTAGAGCCAGGTGAGCGTAGAGCCCCGTTCAGGGCCCATCGTCGAGGCCTGCTCTGCGAGTGTGGTACCTGACCAGGCGAAGAGGATTTCCTCGGCCACTTCCCCTTCCTCGTTGAGGCGTACTTTGGCTATGCGTCGGCCCAGCGGGTCGTATTGGTATCGCCACAGTGTGCCGTCGGCACTGATGGTCTGCACCAGCCGGTCTTCGGCATCCCATTCATATTGCCAATTGTCTGGCTTTCGCGAGAGGCGAACCCGCTGTCGGCGCACAGTGCGGCCTGCCGCGTCGTAGCTGTACCGGCAGCGTCCGGCTCTGCTCACTCTCGTGCCTTGATAAGTGAATTCTTCTGGTGTGTCTCCGGTCGCCCGCTCGGCACGCACCAGGTTTCCCATCACGTCATAGCTGTACTGTTCCGTCCGGGCTGGCCCGGCCATGGCCGTTACCCTGCCGATGGCGTCCAACTCGATGGCGACACCACCCTCGGCGCCGTTGTCGATCGAGGTGAGAAAGTGGTCGGCACGGTAAGAGAAGGTCCGGTTGCGGAGGGGGCGTTCTCCAGTTGAGAGTTGTTGCCCGACCAGGCGCCCTGCAGAATCCCACCGCTGTGTGAGGCCGAAGTCAGCACCCAATCGGCGACCTACTTCGCGACCTGCGTGGTCGTAGTCGAACTCCATGCTTTCACCGGCGGAGTTGAGTGCGAGGGGAAGCCCCCGGAGGTCGTAGGACCAGTTGGCCACCCGGCCGCCGGGGGTGCTCATGCGGAGCGGTCGGCCTAGGCGGTCGTATTCCTGAACCAGAGACCGTCCGTTGACCGATTCGCTCGTGACGCGGCCCAACGCATCACGCGCAATCACCAGCTCCGCGTCAGGATTGGCGGAATAAACCAGACGCCCCTGGGGGTCGTGGCGGAAGGTGGAACGTATGCCGTCGACCTGCTTGTCGGAGATGAGTCCCAACTCGTCATAAGCGTACGTGACGGTCTGGCCGAGTGCGTTGCGTCGTTCTACGAGTTGTCCCGCAGGATCCAGTCGGTAGTCGATGGCGTGGCCATCGAAGTCCTCCTCCCGCACGAGTCGGCCGGCTGGGTCGTAGGTGTAGCGCCACACTTCGTTGAGTGGGTTGACGATCGCAACGACTCTCAACTCTGTGTCACGATGGAACACATAGCGGGCGCCATCCGAAGAGACGTGGCCTGTCAGCAGGTCGAATGGACCGTACTCGTTGCGAGTGACTCCACCGTTCTCGTCTGTATGGGACAGGCAGTTTCCCTCGGCGTCCCAGGTCCAGTGCTGCTGGTTGCCCAGTTGGTCCACCTGCTGGAGCGGCCGTCCCTCCACGGTCCTGTTGATCCGGCTGACACCGCCAGTGGCGTCGGTGATTGCCGCTACCCGTCCGAAAGCGTCACGAACACAGCCGGTCATCCCTCCCAGCGGATCGATCACCGAGACGGTCAGACCGGTCGGGCCGCAAGTGACCCGAGTGACGGCGCCGTCGGCTGTCTCTATGGAGGCGAGGCCGCCGTGGTGATGGTAGGTGTAGCGAGTGGGCTGGTTGGCAGGGTCCAGGAGCGTGGTGCGATTGCCCGCGTCGTCGTATGTCTGCTGCCAGACCGCGCCGTCAGGCTGTCTCACTGTGGTCGGCAGCCCCAACTCGTTGTACTCCCACTGCGTTCGCGACCCGTCTGGGCGGGTGTGGGCGGTGAGGTCGCCGTGCTCGTTGTATGTGTAGTGGGTGGTGTGGCCGAGGGGGTTGGTGGTGGTGAGGGTGTGGTCGTAGCGGTCCCAGGTGTGGGTGGTGGTGTGGCCGAGGGGGTTGGTTTGGGCGGTGAGTTGGTAGCTGTCGTTGAACTGGTAGACGGTGTCGTGGCCGAGTGAGTCGGTGACGATGGTGCGGTGGTTTGCGGGGTCGTAGGCGTAGCGGTATTCCAGGGCGCGGTCGGTGCCGGTGGTGTGGACGCAGCGGCCTTGGGTGTCGTAGTCGTAGGAGTACCAGTAGCCGTTGCGGTCTTCCCAGCGGGACATGCGGTGGTGCTGGTCGTAGGAGAACTTCAGGGGGAGGCCGGAGGAGTTGGTGATTTCGGCGAGTAGTCCGGCTTGGTCGTAGCCGTAGGTGAGGAGGGTGGGTTGGTCGGGGGCGTTGAGCAGGTGGAGTGCGGTGACGCGGCCGTGGGTGGTGGTGATGCCGAGGTGGTAGCCGCCGGAGTGGTGGAGGTCCGTGGGGGCGCCGGTGTGGTCGTAGGCGAGTTGGATGCGGTTGTTGTTGCGGTCGGTGATGGCGATGAGGGGGAGTTCGTTGCCGGGGCGGCCGGGGGTGGGGGCGAAGTGGAGGGTGCGGCCGGTTTTCCGCTGGTGGATGCTCAGCGGCGCCTCGGGCTGGCCGTCCCAGGACAGGGTCCAGCGTGGTCCTTCGACGGGCAACACGGGCTCGTCGGGAAGCGGGCGCGGGTAGAGCAGGGTCATGCCGTCGGCGGTGAGGAACCGGGCGCCGTGCTCGTCCAGGACCAGGCGTTGGTCGAGGGTGGAGGCCCAAGAGGCGCCGAACCAGCGTCCGTCCCGGTAGCTGGAGATGTGGTGGCGTTCGATGACCAGCGGCAGAATGCCGGGCAGTTCGACGTCGGTGGCGGACATCAGCAGCTCACCCGTGGCGACGTCGACGGGGTCGCCGCAGGCGTTGCGCCCGTTCATCGGAACACCGTCGCCACGGGTACGCCGACCGAGGCCGAGCGCGCCCTGGCGCAGTCCGCGCAGGCCGGTGCTTGCGGCGCCGCGTAGTCCGCGGGCGAGGCCGCCGAGGGTGGTCAGGCCTTTCATGCCGGGGATGCAGTCGAGTGCCGCAAAAGCGACGTCGAGGAGTCCGGCTTCTCCGCGTGCGTATTTGATGAGGGTGTCGGCGAGGACGACGAGGGCGGCGGCGAGGACCACCCAGGCGAGGGGGCCGCCGATGATCATGACGACGATGCCGAGGACGGCGACGATGACCTTGCAGATCTCGACGAGGGTGTCCCAGTTGTCGGTGACCCACTTGATGGCCTTCTCCCACCAGCGCCGGTTCTGGATACCGGCGTCGGAGGCCTCGTCGATGTCGCGGGCGCACTCGCGTGCCGCCTCCTCGCGCATCTCCTGGGCATCTCGGGCGAGTTGGCGGGCGGCCGAGAGGCGTTCCTCCGCGTCGTTCACCCTGCTCCGCGCGGCGCCGGCGGCGGCCTCGGCGGCCTGTTGGTCGCGGGCGGCGGAACGTACGTCGGCCTCGTCCGGCGGCTCGACGTCGTCGCGTTCGCCTTCGCGTTGGAGCCGGTCGGCTTCGTCGCCGGCGCGCCCCACCCAGTCGGTGGCGTCCCCGAGCGCGGACTGGGCGGAGGCAAGGTCCGCCTGGGCGGTGACGGCCCGGTCCAGGGCGCGGTCGGCCATGCCCTGCGCGGTCTGGAGCTTCGGCCAGTAGGTGTGCAGGGCCTGACTGCACAGGGAGTAGGAGTCTTCCAGCTTCGTCAGGTTGTCCGGGACGCCGTCGAACTCCCGGCGGAACGCGTCCGCCGACAACCCCGCCCAGTCCAGCATGGCGCGCTCACCCGCCATGCCCCGAATCTTCCCCAACGCCTCGCCGACATCGTCGGCGAACTCCCCCAACTCCTCCGCCAACTCCCGGACCTCGTCCGGATCACCCGGCGTCGGGTCCCGGTCCATGTCCACCGGCGACCAGTCAGACGGTCGTGCCACCAGTCCCACCCCCCGTGAGCGTTCGGTACCACGAGGTTACCCGAGGCCCAGGCGCTCTCGTGAGGAGTAAGGAGGTGGAAGGCGAGGGCTACGACGCTGCCGTCGGCGTTGTGTGCCCGGGCGCCGACCCCGACAGCGGCGCGGGGCGGCACGCGCTCTGGGGCTGAGGGGCGTTCTGACGCAACCCTCGTTCAATCCCCCGAGCGATCGTGTGGAGGCTGCACCGGCCCCCGCATGACCCTCCACACGCACATCAGGCCCGGTACTGATCTCTCAGAGCGCGTTTGAGATCTGAAGTGCCTCGTCTGGGGCTTGGTCGTCGAGTGGTGTGTGAGCGTTGCCGGAGAGGGTTGCCCGTCGGACCTGACGGGTCGACAGTGGGTGTTGGTGGAGCCGTTGCTGCCGCCGCCTCGGACCGGGCCGAAGGGCGGGCGGCGGGAGAGACACCCGCGTCGTCGCATCGTGGAAGCGATCTTGTACCTGGCCCGGACCGGGTGCCAG
>NZ_VDGT01000031.1 GCF_006335015.1 Streptomyces sedi | reverse complement strand
GCCCGGTTACATTCCGAACCCGGAAGCTAAGCTCTTCAGCGCCGATGGTACTGCATGGGGGACCGTGTGGGAGAGTAGGACGCCGCCGGACAATTATTTGAATATGAGGGAGGGTTTCGTCGGAATTCCGATTCCGGCGAAACCCTCCCTCTTTTTGTTGCGCCCGCAACCCGCCGGTGACAGCATCACCACATGACGTACCAGGTGCGGCGGGCCAGGCGGGCGGACTGGGAACGGCTACGGGAGCTGCGGCTCGCCGCGCTGCGCGATCCGGTCGCGCATCTGGCGTTCTTCGAACCCTACGAGGAGGCCGTGCGCCTCGGCCGTCAGGAATGGGAGGGGCGGGCCTCCGACAACGAGCGCACCATTCTCGTCGGCGAGGCCGAGGACGGCAGCTGGGTGGGGATGGTCGGAGTCCACGGACTCGGGGACCATGTCGAGGTCGTCGGCGTCTACATCCACCCCGAGCACCGGGGCACCGGAGTCGCCGGGCAGCTGATGCGGGCCGCGATCGACGAGGCCGACGGCCGCGAGGTCCGACTGCGGGTCCACCAACACAACGCGCGGGCCGCCCGGTTCTACGAGAACCTCGGCTTCCGCCCTACCGGCGCCTCGGCGCCCGACCCCAGAGACCCCGGGCTGGTCGCCCACGAACTGGTCTACCGGCGCCCCTGAGCGGAGGGCGCTTCGCCCACCACCGCCAGCTCCGGCTGGGTCTCGGCGACCGCGTCCAGCAGGGCGCCGCGCAACCCGGCCGTCTCACGGGCGTCCCCGACGACATAGAGCGTGCCGGTCTCGTGGGTGAGATTGTCCAGGGCCAGCGCGTCGACCCGCCCCGGCGAGCAGGACTGACGGATGTGCACCTGCTCCAGGGGGCGCAGGGCGTCGCCGATCAGCTTCAGTGCCGCGTCCCTGCGCCCCGGGTGGGCGGTGAGGGCGCTCTCCAGCTCCATCACCGCGCCGCCGGCCGCCTGGGGATGGGTGCGCAGGACGCGTCCCGGCTCACCGAGGGAACGCCCCTGCGCCCAGCGCGGGATGTGCTGGAAGGGCTCGCCGGCGAGGGCCGCCGCGTGCAGACAGCAGCGGAGGAGGGTCTCCGCGGTCTCCGCGTCGAGTTGGAAGATCGGCTCGGCGGGGCGCACCGGCGCCAGCAGGCGCTCGGCACGGCGGCGGGCCGTCGGCATCCGCTCGCAGCCGCGGTGCGGGGCCCAGCGCAGCCGCACCGGCGCCTCGGTGAGATGGCCGGGGTCGTAGACGTGCAGCGGGCCGCGCCTGCCGCGTTGCTTCGCCGTCCGCGTCCACAGACTGCCGTCCGGGTCGACGACGACCAGCCCGCCCGGGGCGTCGAGTACCTCGCCGACCGGGTCGGCGCGCGGCGGCGGCGGAGCCGTCTGGTGGACCGGGACGGCCGGCGCCGGCGGTGACGGGACCGGGTCCACCGGGGCCGTCTCGAACGGGGCGTGGGGCTCGGGCTCCGGCGGCAGCTCGTCGGCGATCCGGCGGGCGGCTCGGCGGGCACGCCAGGTGGTGACGCGGATCGAGACGAAGAGCGCGAGGGAGAAGAGCACCACCAGCTGGAGGAGGAACGTGCCCCAGACGAGGGTGGCGCTGGGCAGCGCCTCGGGCGGGGCGTCGGCCCAGGCGCCGGGGATGTCGCCGGGGTCGGTGAGCAGCCCGCGGAGGGCGCGGCCGACGTTGAGGAAGGTGACGCCCTCGGGCCAGGAGCCGTGGCGGAGCCAGCCGCCGAGCCCGGTGGCCGTCCAGGTGAGGACGGCCAGCGCGAGCGTCACTCCCAGCAGGCCGACGAGCAGGGTGTCGGAGATCCCGCCGCCGCGTCGGGAGGGTCCGGTGGGGCCGAGGGGCTGGTGGTGCTGCGACATGGGGGACTACCCGACTCCCTGGCGCTTCTCGAAGGACATCACCCTCGCCTCCGTCTCCGCTTCGAGGAGGTCGTCGACGCCCTCCGGCTCCTCGGAGGCCCGCGAGACGGAGGACTCGGTCATGGCGCGGTCGGTGAAGACCAGGGGGCGTTCGGCTTCGGTGACCAGGTGCTTGACGACCTGGACGTTGCCGTTGACGTCCCAGACGGCCATGCCGGGGGTGAGGGTGGGGATGATCTCGACGGCCCAGCGGGGCAGGCCGAGTACCTGGCCGGTGGATCTGGCCTCGTCGGTCTTCTGGGCGTAGACGGTGCGGGTGGAGGCCATCTTGAGGATGGCGGCGGCCTCCTTGGCCGCGGCGCCGTCGACCACGTCGGAGAGGTGGTGGACGACGGCGACGAAGGAGAGTCCGAGCCGGCGGCCGAACTTCAGCAGGCGCTGGAAGAGCTGGGCCACGGACGGGGAGTTGATGATGTGCCAGGCCTCCTCGACGAGGAAGATCCGTTTGCGGCGGTCGGGCCTGATCCAGGTGTGCTCCAGCCAGATGCCGACGATGGCCATGAGGATCGGCATGGCGATGGAGTTGCGGTCGATGTGCGAGAGGTCGAAGACGATCAGCGGGGCGTCGAGGTCGATGCCGACCGTGGTCGGGCCGTCGAACATGCCGCGCAGGTCGCCGTCGACGAGCCGGTCGAGGACGAGGGCGACGTCCAGGCCCCAGGCGCGGACGTCCTCCAGGGCGACGTTCATCGCGTCGGCGGCCTCCGGCATGGGGTGGCGGAGGCGTTCGACGATGTCGGTGAGGATGGGCTGGCGGTCGACCATGGTCTGGTTGACGTAGGCGTGCGCCACCTTGAGGGCGAAGCCGGAACGTTCGTCCAACGGGCGGCCGAGCGCGACCTCGATGATGGTGCGGAGCAGCGCGAGCTGTCCCGTGGTGGTGATCGCCGGGTCCAGCGGGTTGAGCCGCACGTCGTCGTCGAGGGCGGCCATCGGGTCGAGCCGGATGGGGGTGATGCCGAGCTGCTGGGCGATCAGGTTCCACTCGCCGACGCCGTCCTCGCCCTGGGCGTCGAGGACCACGACCTGGCGGTCGCGGAAGCGGAGCTGGCGCAGGACGTAGGTCTTCTCCAGGGCGGACTTGCCGTTGCCTGACTCGCCGAGGACCAGCCAGTGGGGGGCGGGCAGCTGCTGACCGTAGAGCTGGAAGGGGTCATAGATATACCCCTTGCCGGAGTACACCTCCCGTCCGATGATCACGCCGGAGTCGCCGAGACCGGGGGCGGCGGTGGGGAGGTAGACGGCCTGGGCCTGTCCGGTCGAGGTGCGCACCGGGAGCCGGGTGCTCTCCGTTCTGCCGAAGAGCAGGCTGGTGAACGCCTCGGTGAGAGCGGTCATGGGGTCACGGGGTGGCATGGTGGCACCTCCTTCACCGTGCGGACCCGCCGTGGTCGGGCGGCGGGTTCGTCGGGGTGGTCGGGGTAGGCGGGGGGCTCAGCGGGGGGAGAGCGGTGGCTCGGTCAGGGTCACCGCCTGATCCCGGTGGCGAAGGGGAGGGTGTTGACGAAGGCGCGGTGGTGCTCGCGGTCGCACCATTCGAGCTTGAGGTAGGACTTGCCGGCGGAGGCGCGGATGGTGCGCTTGTCGCGGGCGAGGGTCTCGGGGTTGGGGGAGGAGACCGTGATGTAGCCGACGAGGTTGACGCCGGCGGCGCCGGAGGCGAGGTCGTCGCCGCGCTGGTCGACGCGGCTGTGCGCGGCGACGTCACGGGGGTCGACGGTGCGGTTCATCTTGGCGGCGCGGGACGCCTCGGCCTCGTCGTTGGTCTTCTCCGTGAGCATCCGCTCGATGGCCAGCTCGGTGGGCTCCAGGTCCATGCAGACGGCCACGGTGCGGATCACGTCCGGGGTGTGGACCAGCAGGGGGGCCAGGAAGTTGACGCCGACGGGGGTGAGCGGCCACTCCTTGACCCAGGCGGTGGAGTGGCACCAGGGGTCGCGGGTGCCGGACTCGCGGGTCTTGGCCTGGAGGTAGGTGGGCTCGCGGGCGTCCAGCTCGGCCGGCCAGGCGTTGCGCTTGGACATGGCCTGGATGTGGTCGATGGGGTGGTCCGGGTCGTACATGGAGTGGATCAGGGAGGAGAGGCGGGCCTCGCCGAGGGGCTGACGGACCCTGATGTCGGCTTCGGTCAGGCGCGCGCAGATGTCGGTCAGTTCCCGTGCCATGACGATCGCGAGGGCCTCGTCCTGGGAGAGCCGGCGCTGGCCGCGCTGTGTCTTGGACGCCTTGACGATGGAGCTGGCCTCGTTGCTCAGCTCGCGCGAGTGGTGCATGCAGGCGACGAGGTAGGCGCGGTGCTGCTCGCTGGAGGTGGAGACCATGGACTGGAGCTGGTCGTAGGAGTCCTGGATCCAGGCGGGGGAGTTGGCGGCGCCGCGTTCGAGCACGTCGTTGGCGTGGGCGTCGGGGTCGGCCGGCAGGGTGCGGGCCAGCATCTGGAGGCGGGTGACGTGGCCGTCGCCGTTGGCGACGTGCTTGAGGAGGGTGCCGAAGCGCTCGACGAGCGCCTCCTGGTCCTCGCTGTCGCGCAGGCCGACGCCGGGGCCCTCGATCTCGATGGCCGTGGTGATGGTGCGGCGGTCGGTGTGCAGCAGCACGGCCAGCTCGTCGGGGCCGAACGGCGCGGTCAGCCAGTGCACCCGGCCCACGCCGGGGGGCGCGCCGATCTCGATCTCGCGCCCGTCGATCAGGGTGCCGGCCTCGGCGGCGGCGGACTGGTATCTGGCGCCGCGGCGCTGGAGGCGGCGGAAGGAACGGTTGATCTCGAACCACCTGTAGAACGTGCGGCCGTTGTACGGGACGTAGACCGCGGCCAGGGCGACCATGGGGAAGCCGACGAGGCCGACGATGCGGGCGCTGAGCACCGGGATGAGGAGTCCGCTCATCATGCCGAGGAAGGCGCCGACGACGATCATCGCGATCTCGCCCGTCTCGCGGTTCTTCCCGACGAGGGCCTGGGGCCGGGCGCGGCCGATCAGATAGGTGCGGCGTCTGGTGAGCGTCTGCGGTGGGGCGGTCACCGGCTATCCCCTCGATTCCCTGGACTGGCCTGGCGGTTGCCTGCTCCCGAGGACGATGATGGCCCGGATTGGCCGGAACGGGTACCGTGCGCGGCGACTCCGCCGGCCAGGGGGTTGGAGGGGCGGGCCGCGCCCTGGCCTCCGCCGGCCTGCCCGCCGCCGGAGGCACCGCCGCCCTCGCGGGTGCCGTGGGTGCTCATGCCCTGGCGCAGGGTCGTGGCCGGGGTGGAGATGGCGGCCTTGGCGGCGCGGCTTGAGGTGTCGCTGCGCGCGGCGCGGTGGCTGACGATCTCGTCGCCGAAGCCGGGGACGAAGCGGTAGATCATCGCGGAGGCGAAGATCGCCAGCAGGATGATGGCGAGCCCGGAGACGATCGCGGAGGTGGCGGTCGGTCCGTCGTCCGTGGTGAGGGCGGAGGCGAGGCCGAGAACGATCACGATGACCGGCTTGATCAGGATGATCGCGATCATGATGCCGGCCCAGCCGCGGACGTGGCCCCAGAGGTTCTTGTCGACGAGGCCGGCGTAGACGGCGGTGCCGAGGAGGGCGCCGACGTAGAGCATGGCGGCCCTGATGATGAGTTCGAGGGAGAGGACGCCGGCGGCCAGGATGGAGATCAGGGAGACGACGATCAGCATGATCGGGCCGCCGCCGATCTCCTCGCCGGACTCCAGGGCGGCGGCGAACTCGCCGAAGAACGCCTCGGAGTTGTCCCCCGTGCCGGCGACGATCGCCTCCGAGACGCCGTCCGTCGCCGAGACGACGACATAGAGGATCAGGGGGGTGAAGGCGGAGGCCATCACGGTGAGCCAGAGGAATCCGATGGCCTCGGAGAGCGCCGTCGTCAGGGGCACGCCGCGGATGGCGCGCTTGACGATGGCCAGCAGCCACAGGACCAGCGTGAGGACGGTGGAGGCGGCGAAGACGACGGCGTACTGGCGGAGGAAGGAGGCGTTGGTGAAGTCGACGTTGGTGGTCGCGGAGACCAGCTCGGACAGCTCGCCGACGAGCCAGGCAGCGGCGTCGGCGAAGCTGCGGGCGATGCCGGAGATCGGGTCGAGGGAGTCGCTGACGGAGGAGCCGCCGCCGTTGTCGCCGGTCTCGGTGCCGCCCTCGCAGAGGTCCCTGGCGCCGCCGGAGATCAGCTCGCAGTCCGCGTTGCCCTCGTTGCCCTCGTCGTCCTCGTCGGCGCGGGCGCCCGGCGCGGTGACCAGGCCGGCGGTCAGCAGGGCCGCCGGGCCCAGGGTCAGTGCGGTCAGGCGGCGCCGTGGGTCAGCGCGCATAGGTGAACCCCCCGAACTCCTCGATGGCTTCGGCGATCTCCTCGGCGCCGGAGATCCGGTTGTCGCCGTTGACGGGGGTGGGGCCCTCGGTCTGCTCGGTGGTGATCACCTTCCAGTCCGAGTCCTCCCAGGTGAGGGTCAGCCGCATGGTGAACCAGCTGGTGCGCACCGGGCTCTGCGAGTCGAGTCCCGCGAGTCCGAAGAGGCCGGCGCACCAGACGGAGATCTCGGCCGTGGTGGCGGAGTAGGACTCGGTGGTGCTGCCGATGGGCAGGGTGCGGTTGACGAACGTGCTGCCCTCGGGGGCGGCGCCGTCGGCGTCCAGGCCGACGGACTCGTTGAGCCCGCCGTACTCGGCGGCGAGGGACTCCAGCAGCTCGTCGCGGGTCTGCTCGGAGCTGATGGTGCCGACGATCGCGTCGCGCTCCGTCGCGTTGAACATGCCGGTGCCGCCGAGCGCGACCGCGTAGTTGGCGGCGGCGCTCTGGGCGCCCTGCTCGGTCTGGGCGAAGCCGGAGGGGATGCCGTTGGTGGCGCCTTCGACGGGCAACTCGCCGGTGGGGGCGGTGGCCTGGGCGCGGGGGCCGTCGGAGCCGTCGCCCGAGGAGTCCCGGTCGCCGTCGCGGGCCTGGTTGGCGAAGACGATCGCGGCGACGAGGAGGACGACGACGGCGACGATGGTGATCATGTTGCGGCCGGGGGAGGACGGGGGCCTGCGGTCCTGTGAGGACGGCTGGTCGGGCAGGCGCGTTCTCGTCTGGGCGGGGACACTTCCGGCGCGTGCGTCGTCGTAGTCGTCGCCGTAACTCATGTTCGCGCCCCCTCAACAGCAGCGAGTCTATTACCTCCTCACATGACGTTAGCGCCCTCCACTGACGTTCCGCCCCCTCACAGCGGAGTTGATCTCCCGGGGAGGGTAAGTGCCGCGCCTCCGGCGCGTGATGGAGTGTCGGGGCGCTCGGGAGCGCGCCGGCGGTCGGGCGGTGGGGTCGTCGGTGCGGAGGGGGCGTGGGAGGCCGGGGTACGGGGCCGAGCGGCTGGTCAACGGGGCGTCAACGGGCCTTGTGGCGGGGCGTGTCGGGCCGTGCCGGGGCGCCGTGCGGCTCGGCGGGCGGTGGCCCGATGAGTTCGGCGCGCGGGGCGGGTCCTGATGTCGTGAAGGGAGCGCGGGGATGGGTGATGTGGAGTTCGTGGTCGAGGGTCCGGTGCGACGTGCGGACGTGCCGGAGTTGTGTGAGCGCCTGGCGGATCTGGTGTGGGCGCGCGGCGCGCGGGTGGTGACGCTGGACGCGCGGGGGCTCGGCGGGCCGGGGCCGGACGCGGTGGAGGCGGTCGCGCGCCTGGCGCTCACCGCGCGGCGGCTCGGCTGTGAGCCGCGCTTCGCGCGGATCGACGCGCGCCTACTCGGGCTTCTGGGGCTGCTCGGGCTCGGGGAGGTGGTCGGGCAGGCCGAAGAGGGGAAAGAGCCGCGCGGTGTCGAGGAACGCGTTGATGCCCGTGATCCGCCCCCCTGAGATCTCTATGACCTGGAGTGCCCACGGGGACCAGCCGCCGGCCGGGTCCTCGCGGTACTGGCCGAACGCGCCGCAGTCGTTGGCCCGGGTGGGGACCAGCCGGGAGCCCTCGCAGTCGCTGCCCTGGCCGAGCATCCAGTCGGCTATGTCGGAGGGGCCGCGCATCCACAGGGAGTACGGCGGCATGGACAGGGTGGCGTCCTCGGCGAGAAGCGCGGTCAACGCGTCCATGTCGTAGCGCTCGAAGGCGTCCAGATAGCGGGTCAGCAGCGCCCGGTGCTCCTCGCTGAGCGGCTCGCTCGGGCCGGACTCGGTGACGCCGGTGCTGGCGAGGGTGGCGCGGGCGCGCTGGAGGGCGCTGTTGACCGAGGCGACGGTGGTGCCGAGCAGCTCGGCGACCTCGGCGGCGCGCCAGCTGAGCACCTCGCGCAGGATCAGCACGGCGCGTTGGCGGGGGGCGAGGTGCTGGAGGGCGGCGACGAAGGCGAGGCGGATCGACTCGCGGGTCTCGGCGTGCTCCTCGGGCGCCGGCATGGCGCGGACGTCGGGCATGGGCTCGATCCAGGCGGTCTCGGGGAGGGGGGCGCCCAGCGTGGCCGTGGCGGTGGGCTGGGACTCGGTGAGGTCCATGGGGCGGGCGCGGCGCCCGGCGCCGCCGAGCATGGTGAGGCAGACGTTGGTCGCGATGCGGTAGAGCCAGGAGCGCAGCGAGGAGCGGCCCTCGAAGCGGTCCAGCGAGCGCCAGGCGCGGACCATGGTCTCCTGCACGGCGTCCTCGGCCTCGAACGCGGAGCCCAGCATCCGGTAGCAGTAGCCGGTCAGCTCGCCCCGGTACCGCTCCAGGTCCCGCTCGCCGGGCCGGGGGGCGGTGGCCGTGTCACCGGGCGCCGCGGTGCTTCGGGTCGGTGTGGTCATCTCGGGCTCCTGGCTGCCTCGGGTCCTGACGGCCGGGGGTGGCTCCGCCGGCTTCGCGTGACCGGTCCGATCCCGCTGCGGTCAGCGTAGCCAGGGGGTCTGACAATGGGCCGTTTGTCGCGTCGGCACGCCGTTGACCTGGGGTGATCATCCGTTCGGCGGGGATGGGGGGCGGAGATGGGCGGAGCCTGTCGGCCGGCGCGGGGGCGGGCTTCCGGCCCGGGCTGTGACGGCGGCGGGCACGCGTTCCTCACGAGTGCCGTCCCTCGGCCGTGGGCCCGGGCGCGTACCGCCGAATAAAGTAGCGGTAGCGGCGTTTTGGGGTTGCTGACCGAGTCGAGGCCGGGTGACTGGCAGGGGGTGCGTGGTGGCGCGGGAGCGGATCATCGACGGGCGGTATCGGCTGGGGCGGCAGCTGGGCGAGGGCGCCATGGGGACGGTGTGGGAGGCGTTGGACCTGCGGCTGGAGCGGCAGGTCGCGGTCAAGGTGGTGGGTAGTTCCGCGGTGGGGCGCGATCCGCGGGCCAGGGAGCGGTTCGAGCGGGAGGCGAAGCTGCTGGCCGGGCTCTCCAGCCCGTTCATCGTCACGGTGCACGACGTGGGGGAGACGGACTTCGGCGACGGCGACCTGGGCCAGTCGGTGCTCTATCTGGTGATGGAGCGGCTGCACGGCAGGTCGCTGGAGGCGGTGCTGGCCACGGAGCTGCCGCCGCTGGCCGAGGTGGCGCGGTGGGGCGAGCAGGTGTGCCGGGCGCTGGCCGTGGCGCACGAGTCGGGGGTGGTGCACCGGGACCTGAAGCCGGCCAACGTGATGGTCGGCCCCGACGGGCTGGCCCGGGTGCTGGACTTCGGGATCGCTGCCGTGCTGGCCGAGTCGACCGACCACGCGCGGCTGACCTCGACCGGGGTGGTGGTGGGCACGCCCTCGTACATGTCGCCCGAGCAGATCGAGGGCGGTGCGGTCGGTTTCCGCAGCGACCTGTACTCGGCGGGCTGTGTGCTGTACGCGCTGGTCACGGGGCAGCCCCCGTTCAGCGGGCCGTCGTTGTACCAGTTGCTGCGGCAGCAGATGGAGAGCGACCCGCAGCCGCCGGGCGAGCGCAGGGCGGGGGTGCCGGCGGCGTGGGACCAGCTGATCCTCGCGATGCTGGAGAAGCGGCCCGAGGCGCGGCCGGCCAGCGCGACGGAGGTCGCCGACCGGCTGCGGGAGCTGTCGCTGAGCGCGGCGGCGGCGACGGTGCTGCTGCCGGCGCAGCCGGTGGTGGCGCCCGCGGTGTACGAGCCGACGCGGGTCGACCCGCGGTCGGTGCTGCTGGCCAGCTGCCCGCATCCGGACGGCGGCCGGCTGCCGTTGGCCACCGGGCAGCGGATGCGGCTGAGCGACGTGCTGCCGCTGGCCGAGGCGTTCACCGTGGCCGTGGACTGGCGGGCGGACGAGGGGATGGACGTGGACGCCAGCGCGCTGGTGCTGGACGCGGGCGGGCAGGTGCTCTCCGACGAGCACTTCGTCTTCTACAACAACCCGGAGCCGGCGGGCGTCGGCGTGACGTTGGCGGGGGACGACCCGGAGGCGCTGTTCACGGTGCTGCTGCCGGAGCTGGGTGAGGAGGCGCGGCGGGTGGTCTTCGCGCTGTCGCTGCACGAGGAGGAGCCGGGCGGCGGGCACGACCTGGCGGCGGTGGGCCGCCCCCATCTGCGGCTGCTCGACGCGGAGAACGGCACCGAGCTGCTCTGCTACGGCTTCCCCGACGGGCCGCCGGGGGTCACGGGGGTGACCGTGGGGGAGCTGGTGCGGGACGACGACGGCTGGCTGTTCTCGGCGAACAGCCGGGGGTTCGCCGGCGGGCTGGCGGAGATCGCGGAGTCGTACGGGGTGCGGGTGGAGGCGGAGGCCTGACGCCTCCCGGCCGGCGGGGTGGCGGGCCGGCGTGGTGTCGGGGTGCCGGTGCTCGGTGCTCGGGGCTCGGGGCTTCGGGGGCTTCGGGGCGCTACTTCAGCAGGCGGGAGAGGCGCCGGTCGGCCAGCGGGCGGCCACCGGTCTGGCAGCGCGGACAGTACTGGAGGGAGGAGTCGCGGTAGGCGACCTCCCTGATGGGCTCGCCGCACACCGGGCACGGCTGTCCCGTGCGGCCGTGGACCCGCAGTCCGCTCTTCTTCTCGGCCTTCAGGTCGCCGGCGGCCAGCCCCCTGGCGCGCTCCACCGCCCCGTCGAGCGTTTCGCGCAGCGCCCGGTAGAGCCGGGCGACGCCGTCGGCTTCCAGGCGGTCGGCGAGCTGGAACGGGGACATCCGCGCGGTGTGCAGGATCTCGTCGGAGTAGGCGTTGCCGACGCCGGCGAGCACGCTCTGGTCGCGCAGCACGCCCTTGAGGCGGTGGTGCTGGCCGCGCAGCAGGGCCGCGAGGGTCTCCTCCGTGAAGTCGTCGGCGAGCGGGTCGGGGCCGAGGCGGGCGACGCCTGGCACCTCGTCGGGGTCGCGCACGCAGTGGACGGCGAGCCGCTTCTGGGTGCCGGCCTCGGTCAGGTCGAAGCCGGCGCCGTCGGTCAGCGTCAGCCGCAGCGCGAGCGGGCCCTTGCCCGGTCTGGGGGGCGCGGTCGGCTGGGTCGCGCGCCAGCGCAGCCAGCCGGCGCGCGCCAGGTGGATCACGAGGTGGATCTCGTCGTCGACGACGAGATCGAGGAACTTGCCGTGCCGCGCGACGGCGCTGAAGGGCCGGCCGGCGACCGCCTCCAGCGGCGGGTCGTACGTCTTCAGCACGTGGAACGCGACCGGAACGGCGCGGGCGACGGTCCGCCCCACGAGGCGGTCGTCGAGGAGGTCGCGCAGGGCGGCCACTTCGGGTAGTTCGGGCATGGGTTCCAGCGTATGCCCGTTTTGCCCGCGCCGGTCGGTGCCCGCCCGCGCCCCGCGCCCGGGCGCCCGGGCGCCCGCCTGTCGCCGTCGCCGCGCGGTCAGCCGAAGTCGTCGGGGACGATGCGGAGCTTCTGGGCGACGCGGGCGAGTGCCTTCTGGTCGGTCGTGTTGAGGGCGTCGAGGACGGTGCGGCGCACGGAGCGCAGATGGGTGGGGGCGGCCTCCTCCACGAGCGCGAAGCCCGTGTCGGTGAGCTGGGCGAGGGTGTAGCGGCCGTCGGTCGGGTCGGGGGCCCTGGCGATCCAGCCGCGCTGTTCGCAGCGCTTGACGACGTTGGAGAGGCGGGAGAGCGACCCGCTGGCGAGGAAGGCCAGCTCGCCCATCCGCAGCCTGCGGCTCGGTGCCTCGGAGAGATGGCTGAGCACCAGGTACTCGAACAGGGTGAGGCCGTGCTCCTGCCGCAGCGGCGACTCCAGCTTGCCGGGCAGCAGCAGGACGAGCGAGACCAGCCCCGTCCACGCCTCCTTCTCCCGCTCGTCGAGCCAGCGCGGCTCGTCGTCTTCCTCGTGGGTGTTCGTCCCGCTCACGGGCCCTCCCGTGCTGTCCATGGGTCTGTCCGTCCTGTGGGCGACGCGCGCCATCACTTTGCGCTTGAAGTCATCGCTTGCTAGTCTCACTTTACGCGTGAAGTCATTGAAGGGGGGCACGCACCCCCGTGTGAGGAAGAGGAAGCATCATGAGCACCGTTACCTTCGGCGTGACTCCCGGCTTCGGCGAGAAGCTGCACGAGGCCCTCGGCTACAGTGGGGCCGTCCGGGTCGGCGACCGGGTGGAGATCTCCGGCCAGGGCGGGGTGGACGACGACCTGGTCGTCCCCGAGGCGCTGGAGGACGAGATCGTCCTGGCCTTCGACAACGTGGAGCGCACGCTCGCCACCGTCGGCGCGACCTGGAAGGACGTCATCCACGTCAACTCGTACCACCGGGTCGCGCCCGGGGACGACGTCATCGGCGAGGACCACAACGCGGTCATGGCCGAGCAGTTCCGCCGCCGCCTCGGCGGACGCGCGCCGATCTGGACCGAGACCGGCGTCACGGTCCTCGGCCTCGCCGCGATGCGCGTGGAGATCCGCGTCACCGCCGTCGTCGGCTCCGGGAGCTGAGCGCACGCCGGCCGCCCGACCGCGTCCCCGCGCGGCGGCGCGGCGTGCGCGGCGGTCAGGGCCGTTCGCTCTTCCGGACCAGCGTGAGGCCGTCGCGGAGGGGGAGCAGCACCGACTCGACGCGGGGGTCGGCGGTGACGATGTCGTTGATCTCCCTGATCGCGCGGTCGGCCGGGTCCTGGGCTTCGGGGTCGACGACGCGTCCGGAGCGCAGCGTGTTGTCGAGGAGGATCAGCCCGCCGGGCCGCAGCCGGCGCAGGGTCTCCTCGTAGTAGACGGGGTAGCCGACCTTGTCGGCGTCGATGAACGCCAGGTCGAACGCCTCCTCGTCGGGCAGCGACTTGAGGGTGTCGACGGCCGGGCCCAGCCGCAGCTCGATGCGTTCGGCGAGGCCGGCGCGCTGCCAGTAGCGGCGGGCGATCGAGGTCCACTCCTCGCTGATGTCGCAGGCCAGCAGCGTGCCACCGGGGGCGAGGCCGCGGGCGATGGAGATCGACGAGTAGCCGGTGAAGACGCCGACCTCCAGCGCGCGGCGCGCGCCGACCAGCCGCGTCAGGAGCGTGAGCAGCGCGCCCTCGTCCTGGCTGATCTGCATGCTCAGGTGCCCTGGCAGGGTGGCCGCCGTCTCGGCCGCGAGGTCGCGCAGCACCTCGTCGGCCGGCGTCGCGTGGTCCAACAGGTAGTCGTTGAGCGCGGGGTTGACGATGTCCATGGCGGGCACCCTATGCCCCTCAGGGCTGCATCGGACCGGGGATGTCCGCCCGGTTCTCGTCCTCGTTCCGCTCCTCCTCGCGGACCGCGAGGTAGAGCAGCGCGACGGTCAGGTCGTCGGGGCTGACCGGGCCGGCGGACTCGGGCGCGGTGAGGGAGAGCGCGGCGCCGCCGGCCAGGGAGAGGCGCAGCGGCAGCGCCCCGGCGTCCGCGGTGTGCAGCTGGCCGAGGTCGAACGTCGCCTCGGAGAGCACGCCGTTGCGGATGGCCAGGTGCGCCTCGACCTCGGCGTCGTCGGCGACGGGATCGCCGACCAGCGGCGGCAGCCCGTACCGCTCGACCTGCTCCTCCATCAGGCCGAGCATCGGGTCCAGCGCCTGGCGCGCCTGGGCCGCGGTCATCCGCACGGTGACGCGTTCGGCGCCGCGCTCCTCGCCCTCGTGGTGGGTGGTCGCGCCGTCGGCGAGGGCGTCGCGCAGCTGGCCGACGAGGTCCCACTGGTCGCGCGGCTGGAGGAGCGCGTCGCCGTCCTCGACGGTGGCGGCGAGGGCGCGGGCGGCGCCCGCGGGGACGCCGCCGTAGCGGGCCAGGGCCTCGGCGTAGGCCGGGTACTGGAACGGGTCGACCTCCACCCACTCCCCGTGCAGCCCGGTGGCGGCGTCCGCCAGGGACTCGGGGAGGTGGCCGGCGTCCTGGGCGAACCGCTCGGCGCGGGCGACGGCGGCCTCGTCGCCGCCGAAGACGTCCTCGACGACGGCCTCACCGCCCACCCTGAGGTAGGTGACCTCCTCGACCTGCTTGAGACCGAGCACGTCCCGGCCGCCGAAGTTGACCGTCCACGAGCTGTTGCGCGGGTCCTCGGGGGCGAGGTCCCGCATCCGGGTCTCCTCGTCCGGGTCGCCCACGGAGAACGTCAGCTCCAGGTCGGTCAGGAGCCGGGTCTCCTCGGGCGTGGGCTGCCGGCCGTCGGGCCCCGCGGTCCGCGAGAGGTAGGCGTGCAGCTCGTCGGCGCCGAGGTCGAGGGTGGCGCCGACGGTCATCGCCTGCCGGTCCAGCAGCTCGTCGATGGAGTCGGTGACGGCGAACCCGGCCTCCGCGCTCTCGGCGACCTGGCAGGCGGCAGCGCTTCCGGTGGCCAGCAGCGCGACGCCGCCCATCGCGGCGATCCGCCGCAGGCGGGTTCGGGGGCGGGTGCGGTCGTTGATGTCGGGACTCCTGTCCGAGGGGGCGAGGACGCGGGCCCACCGGTCGAGGGTGGCCTCGGCGTCCAGTGTCCATGTCCGCGGCGCGGCGTGACCCGCGGGGCGCCGTCTGTGGCCGACGCGTCACCGTCCGGTAAGCAGCTCGTTGCCTGTACGACAAGATGCCCCGTCGAGGGCGGCTGTCAGCGGCGCCGGTTAGCCTCGACGCATGAACGAGGCTGGTCCGGCGGACGGGCGCGCGGGGGCCGGGCGGCGGCCGTGGGTGGTGGGCGTCTCGGGCGCCTCGGGGACGCCCTACGCGGCGGCGGTGCTGCGGGGGCTGCTGGCGGCGGGGGAGTCGGTCGATCTGGTGGTGAGCCGCGCGGCGCGGTTGACGCTGCGGGACGAGACGGGCGTCTCCTTCCGCGACGGGCACTGGGAGTCCGACCTGGCTGCGTGGCTTTCGCGCGGCGCCGACGGGACGGAGGGGGCGTTCGCGCCCGAGCTGTCCCGGGTGCGGTACTGGCCGGCGGGCGACCTGGCGGCGGGGCCCTCCTCCGGGTCGTACCCGGCCAGGGGCATGGTGATCGTGCCGGCCTCCACGGCCTCGGTCGCCGGTGTCGCGCTGGGACTCTCCAAGGACCTGTTGCAGCGGGCGGCCTCCGTGACCCTCAAGGAGCGGCGCCCGCTGGTGGTCGTGGTGCGGGAGACCCCGTTGAACGGCCCGACCCTGCGGCAGCTGGTCGCGCTCGACGAGGCGGGCGCCGTGGTGCTGCCGGCGTCGCCCGCGTTCTACGCGGGTGCGGGCGACCTCCAGGAGCTGGTGGACTTCGTCGCGGGGCGGGCGCTGGACGCGATGGGCGTGGAGCACGCGCTCTACCGCCGTTGGCGCGGGGAGTTGGGGGGCGCGGCCCGTTCGGCCGGGCACTCGTAGGTGATCGGGGGGCCATGCCTTAGATTCGTCTGTGCGATCGACCGGATACGCCAGGGAACGAGGAGGACGCTGCGAGCATGGACGCCGTGGACAGACAGCTCATCCAGGCGCTGCGGGAGAACGGCCGGGCGTCCTACGCCGAGTTGGGACGTCTGGTCGGGCTGTCGGGGCCGAGCGTCACCGACCGGATCAACCGCCTGGAGGCGGCCGGCGTGATCACCGGCTACCGGGCGACCGTCGACTCCGCCAAGCTGGGTCTCGGCGTGACCGCGCTGGTCGGGGTGCAGCTGTCGGACGCGGTCGACCACGAGGAGGCCGCGGGGCGGTTGCGGGAGCTGGGGGAGATCGAGGACTGCTGGTTCATCGCCGGCGACGACTCCTACATGCTGAAGGTGCGCGCCCCGGACGTGGACGGCCTGGAGCGCACCATCCGCAGGCTCGCCCGCACCAAGGGCGTCTCCCGGACGCGTTCGACCATCGTGCTCTCCACGAAGTGGGAGAACAGGGTCGGCGAGTTGCCCAGGGACGAGCAGGCGTAGCCTCTAAGACGGCGCACAGGACGGACCGCACCCGGGAGGCAGGCAGATGGACGCGGGGTTGAAGCGGGAGCTGGAGGAGAAGGCGCTCTCCGGGGAGAGGCTCTCCCGCGAGGACGGCGTCGCCCTCTACGAGACGGACGACCTCGCCTGGCTCGGCGGCCTCGCGCACGAGGTGCGGACGCGGAAGAACGGCGATGTCGTCTTCTTCAACGTCAACCGCCATCTGAACATGACCAACGTCTGCACGGCCTCGTGCGCCTACTGCTCGTTCCAGCGCAAGCCGGGCGAGAAGGACGCGTACACGATGCGCATCGAGGAGGCCGTCAAGCTGGCGCACGCCATGGAGGGCGACGGCCTCACCGAGCTGCACATCGTCAACGGCCTCCACCCGACGCTGCCGTGGCGGTACTACCCGAGGTCGCTGCGGGCGCTGAAGGAGGCGCTGCCGGAGCAGGTCTCGCTCAAGGCGTTCACCGCGACCGAGATCCACCACTTCGAAAGCATCTCGGGTATGGACGCTTCCGAGATCCTCGACGAACTGATCGACGCCGGACTGGAGTCGCTCACCGGTGGCGGCGCCGAGATCTTCGACGAGGAGATCAGGAGCCAGATCGTCGACCACCGCACGCAGTGGGAGGACTGGTCGCGGATCCACCGGCTGGCGCACTCCAAGGGCCTGAAGACGCCCTGCACCATGCTGTACGGCCACATCGAGGAGCGTCGCCACCGGGTGGACCACGTGCTGCGGCTGCGTGAGCTCCAGGACGAGACCGGGGGCTTCCAGGTCTTCATCCCGCTGCGCTACCAGCACGACTTCGTGGACATGAAGGACGGCAAGATCCGTAACCGGCTCCAGGCCGGCACGACCATGGCCTCCGGCGCCGAGGCGCTGCGCACGTTCGCCGTCTCCCGGCTGCTGTTCGACAACATCCAGCACGTCAAGGTCTTCTGGGTGATGCACGGCGTGGGCACCGCCCAGCTCGCGCTCCAGCACGGCGCCGACGACATGGACGGCTCGGTCGTCGAGTACAAGATCACCCACGACGCGGACAACTTCGGCACCCCCGACAAGCTCACCAGGGACGACCTGCTGGAGCTGATCAGGGACGCCGGCTTCCGGCCCGTCGAGCGGAACACCCGCTACGAGGTGCTGCGCGAGTACGAGGGCCCGGACCCGGCCCGCCGCGACGCGCCGCAGCCGATGCGGGCCTGAGGTCGTGCGGTCATGAGCGAGACGACGACGGTGCCCCGCGCGACCGCCGGGCGCGGCCACCGGGAGGGCTGGCCGCACTTCGTGCTGGACCCGGCGCCCACCGCCGAGCTGTCCGACGGGATCGCCGCGCTCTGGGCCGACGTGACCAACGCCGGCGGCGCGGTGGGCTTCGTCCCCACCGTCACCCCGGAGGACGTCCGCCCGGCGCTCCGACAGCACCTGGTCGGCATGGCCGAGGGCACCACGCGGCTGCTGATCGGCGCCAACGACAGGGGCCGGCCGATGGCCACCGCGTTCCTCCAGCGCAACACCCACCGCCTGATGCGGCACTGGCTGTCGCTGGCGACCGTGATGGTCCACCCCGACTGGCAGGGGCGCGGCGCGGGCCGGGAGCTGATGTCGGCCGCCGCCTCGGCGGCCCGCGCGGTCGACCCCGAGGTCATGGGCATCCGGCTGACCTGCCGCGGCGGCATGGGACTCGAACGTTTCTACACCTCCTGCGGCTACCAGGAGGTGGGGCGGGTCCCCGGCGCGATCAGGGTCGGGGAGAACGACTACCGGGACGACGTCACCCTGTGGCTCCCCCTGGGTTGAGGCGCGAGGAGACCGAGATGCCACAGCAGGAACGTTCCGAACGGCAGCACGAGAAGCCGGAGGGCGCGGAGCCGGAGCACGAGGCTCCCGAGCGCGCGGAGCCGGGGCGCGCGGAGCCGGACGGCGCGCTGCCCGCGCCGCGCGCCCCCGAACGCGCCTCCGCCGCGGGGACCACCGCGGACGCCGAGCCGACCACCGAGGACGACAGGGAACCGCGGATGACCACCGCCACCGCCGACACCGAAACCGACCCCGCCACCGCCGTGCCCACCAGGTCGGCGACGCTGCGCTACACCGCGCTCCGCTTCGGCGTCTTCGTCGGCTGCTTCCTGGTGATCGCCGCGCTCGCCTACGTCGGGGTGGTGCCCGAGTCCTTCGGCACGGCCAACCCGCTCTGGCTGGCGATGCTCTCGCTCGTGGTCTCCGCGCCCCTCAGCCTGGTGCTGCTGCGGCGCCAGCGGGACCAGATGTCCGAGCAGCTCGCGCCGAAGGTGGAGCGCGCCAAGGCCAGGCTCAGCGCCAACCAGGGCATGGAGGACGACGCGAGCTGACGCGCCCCGCGGCACCCCCCGCCGCTGTGATCTGAACGACGCCCCGCCGCGGAATGCGCCCTGCCGGCGGGGCGTTGGCATGTACCGAGGGAACCGGCGGGGACCGGCGGGGAACGGCGGTTTCCCGGATGCCGCGCACTCCCATGACGGCCGGAAGGAGGGGTGCTACCGTGCTCCGCATGAAGACCGCAGCCGCGCCCGCTCCTCTGGTGAGCGTTCCGCTTGTCGCGCGCCTGCACATCGATCTCTGCCGCGTTCTGACCGCGGCCTGTCGCTGACACCTTCGTACCCCCGAGAGTTCGGCGCCCCCGGCGCGACCCCAGCCCGCCCCGAAGGGGCGGCGGTCGCCGTGCGCGGCCCCATCCGGCCCCGATCGTCGTCCCGATACCTTCCTCATTCCCAACCGGAGTGTTCCTGTGTCCTCCTCGTCCCCCGCGGAGTCGTCGCCCTCCGCGCCCTCCGCAGCGGCGCCCAGACCGCGCCGCATATCCCTGCCGCCGTTCTGGGCGCAGATCCTGGCCGGCCTCGTCCTGGGCGTGGTGCTCGGCTGGGTGGCCCGCGAGTGGTCCGTCGACTGGCTGAGCCGGACCCTCGACGAGGTCGGCGGCATCTTCGTGCAGCTGCTGCGGCTCGCCGTCGGCCCGCTGGTCTTCCTCGCCATCGCCGTCTCCATCACCAACCTGCGCAAGGTGTCCAACGCGGCCAGGCTCGCCGCGCAGACCCTGCTGTGGTTCCTGATCACCTCGCTGATCGCGGTCGCCATCGGTCTGACCATCGGGCTGCTGACCAACCCCGGCTCCGGCTCCAACCTCTCCGCCGCCGACGGGGTCGCGCCCGAGAGCAAGGGCTCCTGGCTGGACTTCCTCACGGGAATCGTCCCGACGGACGTGATCACCCCGTTCACCGAACTCAACGTCCTCCAGATCGTGTTCATGGCCGCCGCCGTCGGCGTGGCCGCGCTGAAGCTGGGCGAGCGGGCGGCGCCGCTGATCACGTTCGCCGAGACCTCGCTGGCGCTGCTTCAGAAGGTGCTGTGGTGGATCATCCGGCTGGCGCCGATCGGCACGGTCGGCCTGATCGGCCGGGCCATCGACCAGTACGGCTGGGACCTGCTGGGTGACTACGCGACGTTCACCATCGACGTCTACGTCGGCTCGCTGCTGGTGCTCTTCGGCGTCTACCCGCTGCTGCTGTGGTCGGTCGCCAAGGTCAACCCGCTGCGCTTCTTCCGCGGCGCGTGGCCGGCGATCCAGCTGGCGTTCGTCTCGCGCTCCTCGGTCGGCACGCTGCCGGTCACCCAGAAGGTCACCGAGCGCCTGGGCGTGCCGAAGGAGTACACCTCCTTCGCCGTGCCGTTCGGCGCGACCACCAAGATGGACGGCTGCGCCGCGATCTACCCGGCGCTGGCGGCGATCTTCGTGGCGGAGATCTTCGGCGTGAGCCTGGGCGCACAGGACTACGTGCTGATCGCCTTCGTCTCCGTCATCGGCTCGGCGGCCACCGCCGGCCTCACCGGCGCGACGGTGATGACCACGCTGACGCTCTCCACCCTCGGGCTGCCCCTGGAGGGCGTGGGCCTGCTGCTGGCGATCGACCCGATCCTGGACATGATCCGCACCGCGACCAACGTCGCGGGCCAGGCGACGGTGCCGGTCATCGTGGCCGCCAGGGAGGGCATCCTCGACCGGGACGCGTACGACTCGGCGACCAGCTTCGAGATCAACGACGCCGACCGCGACGAGGAGCCGGCCCCGGCCGACGACCAGCCGTCGGGGGCGCCCCCACGCGCGCGCGAGGCGACCGTCTGACGACGTCCGCCCCCACGCGCCCCCTCGGCCCCGGCCGGCACGGATCACGTGCCGGCCGGGGCCGTTTCGTCGTGCCGGCGCGGGGGGTGCGCGTGATGCGCCCGGGGGGAGCACGGTCCGTGAGCCCATGCCCCACGTGAACCCCCCCGATGTGTGTGTGAACCCCCTTGTGCTCGTTCCCTCAAGGGGTGTGTCGCCTCTTGACTGGTTGATAACCGAACTGGTTTCGACGGGCGCCCGGCGCCCGGAACGTCATCGAGCCGGCCGATCGAGGGGGGAGACCATGTCGTCGCCGGAGATGAGGAGCGCGCCGCGCCTGGTGGCGCCGCCCGCGCCCCGTGAGCCCGTGGTGCTGTCCAGTGCGTACCGTTTCCGTTCGATCACCCTCATCGCGGACTACCGCGACACCCCGGCCGCCGCCCGGCACACGGCGCGCCATGTGCTGGGGGAGTGGGGCCTGTCCGAGCTCGCCGACGACGTGGAGCTGTGCGTCTCCGAGTTGGTGGGGAACGCGATCCACCACGCGGCGCCCGACGGTCGTCGGGTGCAACTCGCCGGCGAGCGGCGGGTGGTGGTGGCGTTCCGCTACTGGCCGCGTTCGCTCTTCGTCGAGGTCTCGGACGAGGACTCCACCCCGCCGACGCTGCCCGCCGGCGACCGGGTCGACCCGTCTCCGGGGTCGGAGGACGCGCTGCTGGCCGAGGGCGGCAGGGGGCTGTTCATCGTGCAGAGCCTCGCCGACGCCACCTGGTGGGCGCCGGTCGACCAGGGGGGCAAGAGTGTGTTCTGCCGGTTCGATCTCGCGGAGGATCGGGGCAGAGAGGATGACCGGGAGGGCACGAACGGAGGCTGAGGTTCCGCCGGGAACGCGCCGCGCGGCACGTCCCGGATCTGTCGCGAAGTGGACCCCCGGGCCCGTCCGACCCTGAGACGGCACACCCGCCGGAGCGGCTCGACGGCGGGAGTGCCGTATGTCAGGAACTCTGACGTGAGCACGCACCCACCCGCAAGAGGAGGCGCGCCCTCCCCGATGTGACGCCCGTCGCAGCTGCAGGAGTTGACATTCGGTGGCAGGAACCGGCCGAACCGGCACAGCAGCCGTGGTGGAACGGTGAAAGCCCCGGTCAGCGCCGGACGAGGCGCGGCAGAATGCACCCACTCCGCCTTTACCCCAGGGCGGTGACCGGGAGGACCGCGATGCCGCACGCCCCGCTGGAGACCACAGCGCCCCACCGACCGACGCCACAGCTGCACCGCGAGGAGGGGCGGGTGGTCGCCGTGGCCACCCCGCCCCCCGGACCCTCACCCGGGCGCGGCACCCTGGCCGACATCCCGTATGTGAACGCGCTCGCGGCGCCGGAGCTGCCGATTCTCAGCCGCCGACAGGCGGACGGGAGTTGGCGCGATGTCAGCGCCGCCGCGTTCGCCGAGGAGGTGACCGCGCTCGCCAAGGGGCTGACCGCGCACGGGCTCCAGCCCGGCGACCGACTGGCCGTCATGTCCAGGACCCGGTACGAGTGGACGCTGCTGGACTTCGCCGCCTGGGCCGCCGGCCTGGTCACCGTGCCGATCTACCCCGAGTCCTCCGCCCAACAGCTCAGTTGGATGCTCCGGGACTCCGGCGCCAGGGCCTGCGTGGTCGAGACCGCGGAGGAGGCCCGCCGGCTGAGCGCCGTCCGCCAGGAGCTCTCGGGGGTGGCGCACGTCTGGCAGCTCACCGCGCTGGGCGCGGGACAGGGCGGGGTGCTGGGCCAGATCGCGGCGGCCGGGCGCGGGGCGCCGGACCGGACCGTCGCCGAGAACCGGCAGCACCTCACCCCCGGCCACGCCGCGACCCTCGTCTACACCTCGGGCACCACGGGGACGATCCGCGGCTGCGTGCTCACCCACGCCAACCTGATGGCCGAACTCGACGGCGCCATCGAGCTGTTCGGCGCGGTCTTCGCCCCCGACCCCGAGGACCCGGAGCAGACCCCGCCCAGCACGCTGCTGTTCCTCCCGATGGCTCATGTGCTGGGCCGCGTCGTCTCGCTGGCCTGTGTGCGGGCCAGGGTGCGGCTGGGGCACGCGTCGGGGGTCGCCGCCGCCGAACTGTCGGCGGACCTCGCCTCGTTCCGGCCGACGTTCCTCTTCGCCGTCCCCCAGCTACTGGAGAAGGTCTTCAACGCCGCCCGCGCCAGCGCCGAGACCGCGGGGCGCGGCAGCGCCTTCGACCGCGCCGCGCGGATAGCCAGGCGGCTGGGGGCCGCGGGGGAGGCGGAGGCCGAGGCGCGGCCGGGCGTGGGGCTGCGGGCCGCGCGCTCGCTCTACGAGCCGCTGGTCTACCGGAGGATCAGGGAGCGGCTCGGCGGCCGGCTGCGGCACGTGATCTGCGGCGGGGCGCCGCTGGGCAGCCGGCTCGCCACCTTCTACGAGGGCATCGGGGTCGCCGTCCACGAGGGCTACGGCCTCACCGAGACCTCGGCGGCCGTCACCGTGAACTCCCCCGGCGCCCGCCGCCTCGGCACCGTCGGCCGGCCGCTGCCGGGCGCGGCCGTGCGCGTCGCCAGGAACGGCGAGGTGCTGGTGCGCGGCGCCCAGGTCTTCGCCGGCTACTGGGACGGCGAACGGGGCCGGGTGGTGCCGGGCACCGACGCCGAGGGCTGGTTCGCGACGGGGGACCTGGGCTCCCTGGACGAGGACGGCTTTCTGACCATCATCGGACGGCAGAAGGACCTGATCATCACCGCGCGGGGCAGGACCGTGGCGCCCGAGCCGGTCGAGGAGGCGCTGCGCGCCCACGCGCTGGTCGGCCACTGCCTGGTGGTCGGCGACCAACTCCCCCATCTCGCCGCCCTGATCACCCTGGACCCGGACGGCCTCGCACACTGGCGCGCCCTCCGCGAGCGGGGCAGGACCCCGCTCTCCCGGCTGGTCGAGGACCCCGAACTCCTCGCCGACGTGGGGAAGGCGGTCTCCACCGCCGAACGGGTACTTCCCGAAGGGGAGTCCATTCGACGATTCCGGGTGATTCCCCAGGAGTTCACCGTGGAAGGGGGACAGCTCACCCCGTCGCTCAAGATTCGCCGGGCCGCCGTTCTCCACGACTACGCCGACATCCTTGAGGAGCTGTACGCCCCGGAGGGCGCGGAGGGTTAGCGCCCTCGGGCGGGGAGGGGGTGAGCGCCCTCGCACGAGGAGAAGCCGACGGAGGATTTCCCCGGTGCGGGAAATCCTCCGGGGATTCTTCGGTGAAACCCCCGGAACGCAACAAAAGAAGCCCCTGCCAGCCGACAGGGGCTTCTCTGGTTGTCACGCCGGAAAACTGGCGTTTCAGACCACGCTGACGTTCTCAGCCTGGGGACCCTTCGGACCCTGGGTGACATCGAAGGTCACGGTCTGGCTCTCCTCAAGAGAACGGAAACCGGTGGCGTTGATAGCGGAGTAGTGAACGAAGACATCAGGGCCGCCGCCATCCTGGGCGATGAAACCAAAGCCCTTCTCGGCGTTGAACCACTTGACGGTTCCGGTAGCCATAAGCCCTCCCTGGGCCTAAAAGGGTCGCCCTGCTCCAGAACCTGCATGAAGCCTGAAAACGACGAAAGCCCGCGGTCACATGCTCCGCAGGCTCGTACTGCAAGGGAAACCAAACTGCAACTCGCCGCGAGCCTAGCACGGGGTGTGCACGCTCGGAAGAGCAGAGATCACCCGTGAGGTGGACCTGTCCCTGAACGTTGGCTCGCACGACCTCAGGCGTACCCTCCCTAAGGTGACTACACACCACCCAAGTCGCCCCCGTGTCGGACACATCCAGTTCCTCAACTGCCTCCCCCTCTACTGGGGACTCGCCCGGACGGGAAGCCTGCTGGACCTGGAGCTGGCGAAGGACACCCCGGAGCGCTTGGGTGAGCGGTTGGTGGCGGGGGAGCTGGACATGGGGCCGGTCTCCCTCATGGACTTCTTCGGTCACTCGGACGAGCTGGTGCCGCTCGCCGACATCGCCGTCGGCTGCGACGGCCCGGTGATGTCCTGCGTGATCGTCTCCCAGGTGCCGCTGGACCGGCTGGACGGCGCCCGGGTCGCGCTCGGCTCCACCTCGCGCACCTCGGTGCGGCTGGCCAGGCTGCTGCTGTCGGAGGCGTACGGCGTCACCCCCGACTACTACACCTGCCCGCCCGACCTCGGGCTGATGATGCGGGAGGCCGACGCCGGCGTGCTGATCGGCGACGCCGCGCTGCGCGCCTCGCTGCACGACGCGCCGCGGCTGGGCCTGGAGGTGCACGACCTGGGGGAGATGTGGCACGCCTGGACCGGGCTGCCGTTCGTCTTCGCCGTCTGGTGTGTGCGGCGCGGCTATCTCGCCGACCACCCGGAGACGGTGCGCGAGGTGCACCGCGCCTTCCTCTCCTCCCGCGACCTCTCCCTGACCGAGGTGGCCAAGGTCGCCGAGCAGGCCGCGCGGTGGGAGGACTTCGACGCCGAGGTGCTGGAACGCTACTTCACCACCCTGGACTTCCGGCTGGGCGAACGCCAGCTGGCCGGCATGGCCGAGTTCGGCCGACGGGTCGGCCGGGACGGCGCCCCCGACGTGGAACTGCTGCCGGCGCCGGAGCCGCGCTGATGGACCCGCTGACCGTCGACGACCCTCGTGCGGTCGGCTCCTACCGGCTGTTGGGCAGGCTGGGGCGCGGCGGGATGGGGCGGGTCTATCTGGGGCGCAGCGCCGGCGGGCGCACCGTCGCGGTCAAGCTGGTCCACCCGCACATCGCCGACCAGGGGCGCTTCCGGGCGCGGTTCGCCCGCGAGGTCGCCGCGGCCCGGCTGGTCGGCGGCGACTGGACCGCGCCGGTGCTGGACGCCGACCCGGAGGCCGAGGTGCCGTGGGTCGCGACCGGCTATGTCGCGGGGCCCGACCTGGAGCAGGCGGTCGCCGCGCACGGCGCCGTCCCGCCGCGCACGGTGCGGGCGTTGGGCGCCGGGCTGGCCGAGGGGCTCGCGGCGGTGCACGGGCGCGGCCTGGTGCACCGGGACGTGAAGCCCTCCAACGTGCTGCTGGCGCTGGACGGGCCCCGGCTGATCGACTTCGGCATCGCCAGGGCGACCGAGGCGGGCGACACCACCCGGCTGACCACGACGGGAGTCTCGGTCGGCTCGCCCGGCTACATGTCGCCCGAGCAGGCGCTGGGCGACGACCTCGGGCCGCCGACCGACGTGTTCTCGTTCGGCGCGGTGCTGGCGTTCGCCGCCGGCGGGCAGGCGCCGTTCCGCGGTACCGGGGTGGCGCAGCTGCTGTACCGGGTGGTCCACGAGCCGCCGGAGCTCGACGCGGTGCCGGACGAGCTGCGCCCGCTGGTCGCCGCCTGCCTGGCGAAGCGGCCCGCCGACCGGCCGACGCCGGCCGAGATCGCCGCCGAGCTGGCGGGGCGGGCGCCGGCCGCGACCCTGCTCGGCCCCGGCTGGCTGCCGCAGCCGCTGGTGGAGGAGGTCAGCCGGCGTGCGGTGCGGCTGCTCGACCTGGACGCGGGCGAGGCGGAGGGCGAACGGGGCGCGGGCGGCGGAGCGGACGCGGGTGGTGCCCGCGCGCCCGATCCGAGGCTGGCGATGACCGCCTCTTCCGCGCCGCAGCCGCCCACCCAGGACGCCGGCACCCGCGCCCCGCCGCCCCCTCCTTCCGGGATGCCGCCGGACTCTTCCTCTTCCGCGGCGCCCCCGGCTCCCTCCGCGACGCCGACCGCCCGGTCGGGACGCCGGCGCGCGGTGGCGGTGGCCGCGGTCGCCGGGGCCCTGGCCCTCGCGGGTGGCGGCGCGCTGTGGCTGCTGGGCGACGAGGAGAAGGGGACCGGCGAGGCGACCGTCCCCGAGCGCTACCTCGGTGTCTGGGAGGGCGACGTCCGCGCGGGCGGCCTGCCGCTGGGAACCATCCTGGTCGAGGTCTCCGACGGCCGGGTCGGCGAGCAGGTGGGCGCCGCGACCTCCAGCGACGCGATCGGCCTGAACAGCTGCGTGGACCGGCTGACCCTCACCGAGGTCACCGGGGACGAGCTGACCCTGGAGGCCGAACTCGACCCGCACCGCTCCACGTTGGCCTCCACCTGTGTGCCCGACCCCTACGCCTTCGTGCTGCGGCCCGCCGGGGACGAGCTGCTGGAGTTCCACGGCTACGCCGAGGGCAACGAGAACGAGGGCACGCTGCGTCGCGAGTCCTGACCGCGGAGGGGCGGGGCGGGCGCGGGGGCTTCGAGGCCCGTCGGGGGCGCTGACGTAGGCTGAGGCGGTTGGAGGCCACCGGAACCGTCGAAGGGAACGTGATGGGCGCCGCCGAGTTCACCAGCGTGCTGGACCGGGCCGCCGAGGGCGGGCGGATCACCCCCGAGGAGGCGCTGGACCTCTACCGTTCCGCGCCGTTGCACGCCCTGGGGCGCGCGGCCGACGCCGTGCGCCGCCGGCGCTACGCGGGCGTGGAACACATCGCGACGTACATCATCGAGCGGAACATCAACTACACCAACGCCTGCGTCACCGCCTGCAAGTTCTGCGCGTTCTACGCCCCGCCCAAGAGCGACAGGGTCTGGACGCGGGACCTCGACGACATCCTCCGGCGCTGCGCCGAGACGGTGGAGCTGGGCGGCACCCAGATCATGTTCCAGGGCGGACACCACCCGGACTACGGCGTTGAGTACTACGAACGCCACTTCTCCGCGATCAAGGAGGCGTTCCCCGAGCTGGTGATCCACTCGCTCGGCGCCTCCGAGGTGGCGCACATGGCGCGGATCTCCGGCGTCGGCGTCGAGGAGGCCATCCGCCGCATCCACGCCGCCGGGCTCGACTCGTTCGCCGGCGCCGGCGCCGAGCTGCTTCCCGCGCGCCCGCGCAACGCGATCGCCCCGCTCAAGGAGTCGGGCGAGGAGTGGCTGTCGATCATGGAGACCGCCCACGAGCTGGGCGTCGAGTCGACCTGCACGATGCTGATGGGCACCGGCGAGACCAACGCCGAACGGATCGAGCACCTGCGGATGGTGCGCGACGTCCAGGACCGCACGGGCGGCTTCCGGGCGTTCATCCCCTACACCTACCAGCCGGAGAACAACCATCTGCGCGGCCAGACCCAGGCGACGCTCTTCGAGTACCTGCGGCTGATCGCGGTGGCCCGGCTCTTCCTGGACAACGTGGCGCACATCCAGGGCTCCTGGCTGACCACCGGCAAGGAGGTCGGCCAACTCTCGCTGCACTACGGGGCGGACGACCTCGGCTCGGTGATGCTGGAGGAGAACGTGGTCTCCTCGGCCGGCGCGAAGCACCGTTCGAACCGGATGGAGCTGATCCGGCTGATCCGCGACGCCGGCCGGGTGCCGGCGCAGCGGGCGACGACCTACGAGCACCTGGCGGTGCACGAGGACCCGGCGCTGGACCCGGTGGACGACCGGGTGGTCTCCCACCTGTCCTCCACCGCGATCGACGGCGGCACGGCCCACCCCGAGCTGCGCCTGGTGAACGCGGAGTCCTGACCGACGGTCGTCCTTGCCGGACGGGGCGGGGTTGTCGGTCCGGTGAATCGTCGTCCGCGCCCCGTCGGGGGCGCGGGGCCGTCGACGACGGTCCGGTGCCGGCGAGGTGGGTGGTCGTCCGTGTCCTGGTGTGGGGTTGCTCGCGCAGTTCCCCGCGCCCCTTGTGGGGGTTGACGTGGTCGGTCAGGTGCCGGTCCGTGACCCCGTCAGGGGACCGTCGCGAGGAGTTCGTCCAGGGCCTCGTGGAAGGCGCGGGCGCTCGCCGCGTCGGCGGGGTTGTCGAAGCCGAGCAGCGGGAGGTTCACCTCGGCGGCCGAGATGGTGTCGTCCTGGCTGGCGTTCCAGCGGATGATCTCCGCCAGTGCGCGGGACGCGGCGTAGCCGGCCGGGCTGATCCGGCGGTAGTCGGGGTGGATGCGGGCCACCCGGTCCTCGCCCAGCACCATGGGGCGGGTCGGCGGCACCACGAGGTACTTGGGCCAGTCGTCCTCGTGCGTGTTCTCGATGATCTGCGCGCGGTCCCAGCGCGGGTGCCCGCCGAGCCGGGGGAAGGCGTGGACCCCGGACACCACCATCGCGTCCACCGGCACCGGCGAACGCGCCCCCAGGTGGATGATCACCTCGGGCGCGTCGGCGCGCGCGCGTCGCCAGGTGTCGAGCGTCGCCGCCTTCCGTGAGGTGATGACGATCTGCATGGGGCCATACCCTTCAGTACGGCGTGGGGGAAGGCAAGTCCCCATGCCGTGCGGGCACAAGGCGTCCTCGACGTTCATGCCGCCTGCCCCGGAGGGCAGTTGAAATCGCGACCCTGAGTGACGTTCCCGCCCGAACGGCGGCGGCCCCCGGACGGGTCGAACCGTCCGGGGGCCGCGTCAGGCGTCAGCCTCGGGGATACCTCAGATGTTGACGCCGAAGTCCTGGGCGATGCCGGCCAGGCCGGAGGCGTAGCCCTGGCCGACGGCGCGGAACTTCCAGTCGGCACCGCTGCGGTACAGCTCGCCGAAGACCATGGCGGTCTCGGTCGAGGCGTCCTCGGTCAGGTCGTAACGAGCCAGCTCGTTCTCGTCGGCCTGGTTGATCACCCGGATGAACGCGTTCCGCACCTGGCCGAAGTTCTGGCCGCGGTTGTCGGCGTCGTGGATCGAGACCGGGAAGACGATCTTGTCGACCTCCGGCGGCAGGCCCGCCAGCCCGACCTTGATCTGCTCGTCGTCGCCCTCGCCCTCACCGGTGAGGTTGTCACCGGTGTGCTGGATGGTGCCGTCCGGGGTGGCGAGGTTGTTGTAGAAGATGAAGTGCTGGTCCGAGACGATCTTGCCGGAGCTGTCCACCGCGAGGGCGCTGGCGTCCAGGTCGAAGTCGGTACCGGTGGTGGTGCGGACGTCCCAGCCCAGGCCGACGGTGACCGCGGTCAGTCCTGGAGCCTCCTTGCTCAGCGAGACGTTGCCGCCCTTGGACAGGCTCACACCCATGGAGAAATCCCCTTAGTCCGGATCGTTCTGGTCTTCTTTGCGAAGACGTTACTCTCACTGATCTCAACGATGTCAGCCGAGGCGGGGTTCCACGGTGGGGTCGCGGAAAACTCAGGGAAAAGTGCGGGTTCCGCGCCCCTCCGGGTGGGAAACCGTGGTGCGCGTCGGCGGGGGAGGCGGGACCATGGAACGCATGTCCGGTCCCTATCCCATCCGCGGCGCGGTCCACGTGCCCGAGTCGGAGCTGCGCTGGCGGTTCTCGCGTTCCTCGGGCCCGGGCGGCCAGCACGTCAACACCTCCGACACCCAGGCCGAGTTGCGCTTCGACCTGGCCGCCACCACGGCGCTGCCCGAGGTGTGGAAGGAACGCGCGCTGGAGCGGCTCTCCGGCCGGCTGACCGACGGGGGTGTCCTGGTGGTCCGCGCCAGCGAGCACCGTTCGCAGTGGCGCAACCGGGAGGCGGCGGCCCGGCGGCTGGCCGAGTTGCTGGCCGAGGCCACCGCGCCGCCGGCAAGGCCGCGCCGTCCGAAGAAGAAGCCGCGTGCGCTGGTGGAGCGCCGGCTGCGGGAGAAGCGTCGCCGTTCCGACGTGAAGAAGGGGCGTTCGGGCCGCGCGGGTTGGGACTGACCGCCGCGACCCGTTCCGTTCAGTCCAGCCGCCGGTAGTCGCCCCGGTAGTACAGCAGCGGGTCTTCCGCCCCGGGGGCGAGGGCGGTGCGCAGCACCCGGCCGATGACCAGGGTGTGGTCGCCCGCCTCGACCCGGCTCTCCGTCTCGCACTCCAGCGTCGCGAGCGCGCCCTCGACGAGCGGTGCCCCGGTCAACTCCCCGAGCGTGTGCGGGACCTCGCGGAAGAGCAGCCGGTCGCTGAGGCGTCCGCTCATCGCGAACCGGCCGGCCAGCACGCGCTGTTCGGCGCCGAGCAGGGAGGCGGCCCAGCGACCGCTCTGCTCCAGCACCTCGTCCATTCGCGAGCCGCCGCGGACGCTGACCAGCACCAGCGGCGGGTCCAGCGAGACGGAGAGGAACGCCGTCGCCGTCATCCCGGCCGGGGCCCCCGTGGGGCCGTCGTCCTCGTCGTGCGCCGTGACCAGCACCACGGCGCCGGCCAGCCGGGCCATCGCGCTTCGGAACTCGTCCTCGCCCACCCCCTCGGGACGCGCCGGCCGGGTACGGCCGGCCGATCCGGGGGTGCCGGCGGAAGGGGTCGGGGGGGCCGCACTGGCCGGTCTCGCTGGTTGGGACACAACGGCACGCTAGCCGCCCGGAGGAGGGAAACGCATCGGGCCACGGAACCAGGGCTTTGTCCCGACTCGTCCTACAACCCGCGATCGACCCTGTCCGCACTGTGACATGGGTCACAGTAGGCTACTAATCGCTGACCCTGTGTACCTAGCGAACAGCTCCCTGTGATTCAGTGGCCTCTATATCTGCACGTGCATTCACCCGGGGGAGTGATGGAAACGGAGACGGAGCCGTATGTGCGCCTCGCTTCGCTGCGGGAGTTGCACCAGGTCGTCGCCCAGCTCAACACGGCCCGCAGCATGGCGGACACCCTCCAGACCGTCGCCGACGGCAGCGTGGACGCGCTCGGCTTCGAGCTGGCCTCGGTCAACGTGGTCAGACCCGACGGTGACCTGCTCGTGGCCGCCGTCGCCGGCGCCGACCAGGTGGAGGTCGACAAGGCCGAGGCCGCCATCGCCGGACGCACCGGCTCCCGCGCCTCCTGGGAGCGCAGGCTCACGATGGGGGAGCGCTGGGGAGAGCTGCGCTTCATCCCCTACACCGAGGGCTGGGTCCTCGACCACGACGACGTTCCCCAGTGGCACACCACGGGCCCGGCGCCCCGTTTCCCCGACGAGTGGCACCCGATGGACCGGCTCTTCGCGCCGATGTACGCCTCGGACGGCGAACTGCTGGCCGTCCTGGAGGTCGACAAGCCGCGCAACGGCCGCCGCCCGGGCCCCTGGGGCTGCGAGGCACTCCAGCTCTACGCGTCACAGGCCGCCATCGCCATCAGCAACGCCAGGCTGCGCGGCAACATGCAGCGCGCGCTCGTCCGGCTCGAACGCGAGCAGGAGGCGCTGCGCGCCAGCGAGGAGAGCTTCCGGCAGGCGTTCGAGTACGCGCCCAGCGGGATGGCCATCGCCGAGGTCGGCGGCGACAGCGACGGCCGGCTGCTGCGGGTCAACGACGCGCTCTGCCGGCTGCTCGGCCGCACCGTCGCCGTGCTGCGCCGCTACAGCTTCGCCGACCTGGTCCACCCCGAGGACATGGGCACGCTGCTGCGCACCGCCAACGACGGCGGCCGGGCCGAGCTGCGGCTGGCCCGCAAGGACGGCAGCTATCTGTGGGTCAACCTGCGGAACTCGGTGGTCGCCGACCCGGCGGCCGGGCCGCAGGTTCAGCTGACCCACGTCGAGGACATCGAGGAACGCAAGCGCCACGAGCTGGCGCTGGCGCACCGCGCGAGCCACGACGCGCTCACCGGGCTGCCCAACAGCGCGGAGCTGCGCGCCCGCCTCGGCTCCCGGATCTGCGCCAACCCACCGGAGTCCCGCCGCCCCTACCCGGCGCCCGCGGCCGAGGCGCCGCGCGCCGCGGCGTTCGACGCGTTCGGGACCGGAGTCCACCGGCCGCACTCGTTCGACCACCACGAGCACGTGCTCCAGCCGGACGCCCCCGGGGGCGACGGCAAGGGCCTTGCGGTGCTCTTCTGCGACCTGGACGGCTTCAAGTCGATCAACGACAGGTTCGGGCACGTGTGCGGAGACGCGGTGCTGGTCGAGGTCGCGCGCCGGCTGGAGCAGGGCGTGCGGGACAACGACACGGTCGCGCGGCTCGGCGGCGACGAGTTCGTGGTCCTCGCGGAGGGCCTCGGGCCGCGCGACGCGGCCGACCTGGCGGTGCGGCTGCGCAGCGCGATCGTGCCGGCGATCCGGGTCGAGGGGCGCTCGGTGCGGGTGGGCGGCAGCTTCGGCATCGGCTGGGCGGCGTGCGGGATGACGACGGAGGAGATCCTGGAGTCGGCCGACCAGCGGATGTACGTCGAGAAGCGGTCCCGCGCGCAGGGGCGCCGCCGAGCGGGGTGACCTCCGGTCGGGCAGCGGTCGACAACCGGCCTTGCCGGCCGGGGTGGGGTGTCGTCCTCGGCCGGGTGTGTGGTTGTTCGCACCGTTTCCCGCGCCCCTGGTGTGGGTGGGCGTGGTCGGTCGGGCGCGGGTTCACGTTCGGTAGGTGGCGGCCTGTTTGGGGGCGCGGGGAACTGCGCGGTGCATTTGTGGCGGGGGTGGTCGACCATGGTCCGCGCCGGCAAGGCGGGTTGTCGGCGTGAGCCCGGTGTGGGGTCGCTCGCGCGCCCCGCGGGGGTTGCGTGGGCGGTCGGCCGCACCCCGTGGGGCCGGTGTGGCACCGGCGAGGTGCGTTGGCCCGGGGGGTCCCTCGAACGGGGTAGGCTCGCGCCCAGACACATGGGGTGGGACGTGTGGTACCGCAACGAAGGAGCGGCAGTCGATGAGCGCGGGGAACAGCGGCCAGGGTACGCCGGACGGGGGCGACGACCCCTTCGGGTACCTCTATCGCCCGGAGGCCGGCCAGGCTCCGCCGCCCTCTGGCCCTCGGCAGCCCTCCTACAACCAGGTGCGCCCGGTGGGGGAGCGCACGTTCGGGGGACAGCAGGGGTACCGGCAGCAGCACTCGCCGGACGCCAGGTACGCGGCTCCCGAGACGCAGCCGGGGGGCGGGGACGGCTACGGCGGCCCGCCGTCCGACCGACGCAGGGGGAACCAGGACAACCGCCGCAACGGGCTGCTGCTGGGCGCCATCGCCGTCGTGCTCGCCGTGGTCATCGGGGTCGGTGCCGCGATCCTCTTCAGCAACGGTGGCGACGACGACAAGGCGGGCGGCGAGGAGACCCAGGAGCCGACCGGCGGCCCGGATGACGACGGCGAGACCGAGGGCGGCGACGAGGAGGAGCCGCCGGAGGAGCCGGAGCCCGACGGCCTGCCGGTCGCGGACGTGACCCAGCTGCCGCTGGGGGGCGACGCCGCGCTGGAGTCGAACTTCGGGGGCGCCAGGTCCGAGTCCGGTTCCTACATCGCCCTCATGGACCGGCAGGGTTCCACGATCACCTGGACGTTCGACTTCCAGGGCGACCCGGGCGCCTACCGGCTCTACATCGGCTACTCGGTGGTCAGCGACGACCAGACCATGGCCTTCTCGGTCAACGGCACGCCCCGCGAGGACCCGGTCAAGCTCAAGGACTGGAACGAGGCCAGCGACGACTGGGAAGACAGCTGGGTCACCACCTACAACCTGGTCGAGGTCGAGGAGGGCGAGAACACGGTCCAGCTGTCCTGCCCGGACTCCTGCGAGGTGGCGATCGACCAGATCTACCTCAGCGAGGACGCGGGCTGACCCCGTCCGCCGTCCCACCCCGCGCCGGCGGGACGGCCGGCGCGGCGCCGTTCAGCACCGCGAGCAGCCGCGTCACCGTCTCGGTCATCGCCGCTCGCCCGTCGGCCAGATAACGTCGCGGATCGACCAGTCCCGGTTCGCCGGCGAGGCGTTCGCGCACCGCTCCGGTCAGTGCGACGTTCAGCGCGGTGCCGACGTTGATCTTCGTCATCCCGGAGCGCACCGCCGCCCGCAGCTCCTCGTCCGGCACCCCCGACGAGCCGTGCAGCACCAGCGGCACGCCGACCGCCGCCCGCAGCTCGGCGATCAGCGGCTGGTCGAGTGCGGCGTCCCTGACCGTCATGGCGTGGCTGCTGCCCACCGCCACCGCGAGCGCGTCGACCCCCGTGGCCGCGGCGAACTCCGCCGCCTCCCCGGGGTCGGTGCGCACCCCGGGGGTGTGCGCGTCGCCCGGCTTGCCGCCGATCCGGCCCAGCTCGGCCTCCACCGCCAGCCCGTGCTCCCGCCCGAAGGCGACGGCCGCCGAGGTGGCCGCCACGTTCTCCTCCGCGGGGAGCGCCGAGCCGTCGAACATCAACGACCCGAACCCCGCCGCCGGCGCCTCCCGCAGCAGCCGCCGCCCCAGCGGCCCGTCGTCGAGATGGTCCAGATGCAGCGCCAGCGGCACCGGCGCGGCCCGCGCCAGCGCGGTCAACGCGGCGGCCAGCGGCGCCAGTTCGCCGCCGTGGTGTGCCACCGCGTTCTGCGACAGCTGGAGCACCGCCGGCACGCCGGCGCGCGCCGCGCCGGCGGCGACCGCCTGGGCGTGCTCCAGGGTGATCACGTTGAACGCGCCCAGCGCGCGCCCGTCCGCGCGCGCCCGGGCGAGCAGCGGCCCCAGCGTGGCCGAGGTCACGGCCGCACCAGCCACTCGCCGCGGCGCAGCACGCCCTCCACCCGGAAGGCGTCGTCCAGTACCACCAGGTCGGCGTGCTTGCCCACCTCGATCGACCCCACCCGGTCGTCGACGCCCAGCAGCCGCGCCGGCGTCGTCGACAGCGCCCGCACCGCGTCCACCACCGACAGCCCGTCCCGCGTCACCGACCGGCGCAGCGCCCGGTCGAGGGTCAGCGTGGAGCCGGCGATGGCGCCGGTCCCCGGCGGCGTCCGTTCGTCGCTGATCCGCGCCACCCCCTCGACCACCTCGACGCGCAGCGGCCCCAACGGGTAGCTGCCGTCGCCCATGCCGGCCGCGCCCATGGCGTCCGTGATCAACGCGACCCGGTCGGCGCCCGCCGAACGGAACGCCAGCGTCAGCACCGAGGGGTGCAGATGCGTCCCGTCGTTGATCAGCTCGACGGTCACCCGCTCGTCCTCCAGCAGCGCGGCGATCGGCCCCGGCACGCGGTGCGCCAGCGGCGGCATCGCGTTGAAGAGATGGGTCGCGACGGCGGCGCCCGCGTCGATCGCGCGCCGGGTCACCTCGTAACTCGCGTCCGTGTGCCCGACGGCGGCCAGCACCCCCAGCTCGGTCAGCAGCCGCACCGAGGCCAGCCCGCCGGGCCGCTCGGGGGCGAGGGTCATCATCCGGGCGGTGCCCCTGGCCGCCTCCACCAGCTTGCGGACATCCGCCGGGTCGGGGTCGCGCAGCAACGTCGGGTCGTGGGCGCCGCAGCGGTTCTCCGCGATGAACGGGCCCTCGAAGTGCAGCCCGGCCAGCTCGCCCTGCTCCACCAGTTCGCTGAGCGCCCCGGCCTGTACCGCCAGGTCGTCCAGCGCGCCGGTCACCGTGGAGGCCACCATCGTGGTGGTGCCGTGCGCCCGGTGGGTCCCGATCACCCGCAGCGCCTCCTCGGCGCTCCCCGCGGAGAACGAGGCGCCACCGCCGCCGTGCACGTGGAGGTCGACGAAGCCCGGCACCAGCCAGCGCCCGCCGAGGTCGACCACGGCGGTCGACCCGGGATCGCGCGAGGCGCCGTCCACGATCAGCCCGTTCTCGTACACGACCTCGCCGTCGGCCACCACGCCGCCGGGCGTCACCACCCGGGCGCCGGTGAGCCGGGTGCGCGCCGCGCGGCCGGTGGGGACGGCGAACGCGACCGGCTCCGAGGCGGGTCGTGCTGCGTGGGGGGTCGCGGTCACGGGGAAACCTCCGGGATCTGGGGGAGTTGGCTGTGGTCCCAGGCGAGCAGGCCGGCGCCGAGGCAGCCGGCCGACTCCCCGAGCGCGGCGGGGACCACCTCGGGAAGCCGCTGGAAGGTGGCCTTCGCGGCCAGCGCCGAGCGCAGCGGGTCGAGCAGCGTCTCGCCGGCCTCGGCGAGCCCGCCGCCGACGATCACCACCTCGGGGTCGAGCAGGTTGACCACGACCAGCAGGCCGTCGGCCAGCGCGTCCACGGCGTTCCGCCAGACCCCGTTGGCGCGGGCGTCGCCGGTCCGCACGGCGCGGGCCGCGTCGGCGGCGCTGGCGCCGGCCGCGCCCGAGGACTCGGCCCAGGCCCGGCCGACGGCCGAGGCGGAGGCCACCGTCTCCAGACAGCCGTACTGCCCGCAGCCGCACCGGGGGCCGCCGGGGCGCACGACCACGTGCCCGATCTCCCCCGCGCCCCCGTGCGCCCCCGGCTCCATCCGGTCACCGACGCCGATGGCCCCGGCGATCCCGGTGCCCAGCGCCACGAAGAAGAAGCGTCCGACGCCGGCGCCCGCGCCCAGCCGCCCCTCGGCCAGCCCGCCGGTCCGCACGTCGTGCCCGAGTACCACCGGCACGTCGCCCGCTCCCTCGGCCGCCAGCCGCTCGCCCACCAGCGCGGCGAGCGGGACGTCGCGCCAGCCAAGGTTGGCGCTGTAGCCGGCGACGCCGGCGGCCTCGTCGACGACGCCGGGCACGGCGAGCCCCACGCCGGCCGGCGGGCCGCCGCGTCGGGCCAGGCCCTCGGCTGCCAACTCGGCGACCAGGTCCAGGATGCCGGCGACCACCGCCCGCGGCCCCTCGGTCGCGGTGTCCCGACGCACGCGCAGAAACGGTTCCTTGTCGCTACCGGTCAACGCGGCCTTGATCGTGGTGCCCCCGACGTCGAGGGCGATCACGTAGTTGGCTTGGTGCTCCTGGAGACTCACACGCGCCAGTCTCGCCCCGAAACCACCAAGAGGTCTAGTCCACTACCGCAAGATCACCGAACGAGTGAGCCCGCGCGGCCGATCCGGGTCCAGCCCGCGCGCCCCCGCGACGGCCACCGCGAGCCGCTGCGCGACCACCAGCGAGGCCAACGGATCCCCCGGCGCCGGACCCCACAACGTGGCGCCGGCGGACCGCACCCGCTCCGCCACGCCCTCGGGCGCCGGCGTGAACAACCACACCACGCGCCCCGCGCCCGCGATGGCGATCGGCCCGTGCCGGTACTCCATCGACGGGTACGCCTCCGTCCAACCCCCGGCCGCCTCCCGCATCTTGAGCGCCGCCTCCAGCGCGAGACCGTAGGCCCAGCCGGCGCCGAGGAACGTCCACTGCCCCGCCGCCAGCGCCGCGTCCGGCAGCGGGCTCGCCAGCGCGGCCTCCGCGTCCGCGACCGAGGCCGCCGCCGGCCCCTCGCCGACCGTGGTCAGCCCCGCCCGCAGAAACGTCAACGCGGTCGTCGCGAACACCGTCTGCACCACGGAGCGTTCGTCCGCCCAGTCCAGCACCACCGCCCGGTCGGCCGCGCGCCCCACCGGCGTCTCGCCGTCGGCGGTCAGCGCCAGCAGCGGCACCCGGGGGTGGCGCGCGCGCAGCGCGACCAGCAGGTCGGCGACCTCCGTCGTGGTACCGGAGCGCGAGATGGCCACCACCCGGTCGTACGCCCGGCGCACGGGGAACTCGGAGGCCGCGAACGCGTCCGTCTCGCCCTCGCCCGCCGCCTCCCGCAGCGCCGCGTAGGCGAGCGCGACGAACCACGAGGTGCCGCAGCCGGTCACCGCGACCCGCTCCCCGGGGAGCGGCAGCGCGTCCGCCGGCGCACCGGCACGGGCGGAGCGCGCCTCCTCGATCGCGCGCCGCCAGGCGTCGGGTTGGGCCGCGATCTCGGACGAGGTGAGGCTGCCTGCGACCGTCATGGGCGTCTCCTGTCGTGGACGGGGCTTTCGGGTCATTGTCGGTGGCGCTGGTTAACATGCCCAGGTGAGTGGGGAATCGACGGAAGTTCCGGAACCGGCTAGTCAGTCGCCGCCGGCCGAGCCGCCGCCAGCCGAGTCGGCGTCCGCCGGCCTGGGGGAGCGCGACCGGGCCGTGCTCGCCCTGGAGCGGCGCTCCTGGCCGAGCCCCGGCGCCAAGGAGCGCGCGATACGCGAGCGGCTCGGCATCTCGCCGACCCGCTACTACCAGCTGTTGAACGCCCTGTTGGACGACCCGTCGGCCCTCGCCCACGACCCGGTGACGGTCAACCGACTGCGACGCCGTCGTGACGCCAGGCGAGCCCGTCGGTAGGCTCCCCGCCATGGGCAGCCTCCCCTCTCGCGTCCCCTCACACCTCCCCGAACCCACCACCGACGCCGGACGCGCGGGCCTCGCCGCGTTGTTGAACCGGCCGTCGGGGGCGTTGATCGCCCTCGACTTCGACGGCACCGTCGCCCCCATCGTCGACGACCCCGAGCGCGCCAGGGCCCACCCCGACACGGTGCCCGCGCTGGCCAGGCTCGCAGGCCGGGTCGCCGCGATCGCGGTGATCACCGGACGCCCGGCCGAAGTCGCCGTCCGCCTCGGCGGGTTCGCCGACCATCCCGAGCTGAGCGGCCTCGTCGTGCTGGGCGCGTACGGCGCGGAGCGCTGGGACGCCGCCACCGGGCGGCTGCGCACGCCGCCGCCGCACCCCGGCGTCGCCGCCGCGCGCGCGGAGCTTCCGGAGCTGGCCGGCCCGAGCGGCGCGTTCGTCGAGGACAAGGGGAACGCGCTCGCCGTCCACACGCGGCGGGCCGCCGACCCGAGCGGTGCGTTCGAGGCGCTGCGCGAGCCGTTGACACGGCTGGCCGAGCGGCACGAGCTGCGCGTGGAGCCGGGGCGGCTGGTGCTGGAGCTGCGGCCCGACGGCATGGACAAGGGCGCGGCGCTGACCTCGCTGGTCGCCGAGGTCGGCGCGACCTCGGTGCTCTACGGGGGCGACGACCTCGGTGACCTCCCGGCCTTCGCGGCCGTCGCGGAGCTGGCGGCCGGCGGCGTTCCCGGGCTGCGGGTGTGCAGCGGCAGCGCCGAGGTGACGGCCCTCGCCGAGGCGACCGACCTGACGGTCGACGGCCCGGCGGGCCTGGCGGCCCTTCTGACGCGGCTGGCGGAGGCGATGCGGTAGGTGCTGGCGGGGGGCGTCGTTGTCCTCGGCCCGGTGGGTGGTTGCTCGCGCAGTTCCCCGCGCCCCTGGTTGTGGTGGGCGTGGTCGTTCGGGTGCGGGTTCACGTTCGGTAGGTGGCGGCCTGTCTGGGGGCGCGGGGAACTGCGCGGTGCATTCGTGGCGGGCCGCAGTCGACTATGGTCCTGGCCGGCCGGGGCGGGGTGTCGTCCTCGGCCCGGTGGTGGGTTGCTGAACCCCCGAAGGGCTCACGTGTTGAGAGACCGCACACGGGGTAGACCCGAGCGCGTCGCAACATGTGCATGTCATAACCATCGGGAGGAACCTCGATGCTCCGCCAGCCCCCGCCCGGGCGCCGGCCGCGCCCGTTCCGGGTCGCCGTGCTCGCCCTCTTCACGCTGCTCGCCGCCCTGCTCACCGTGCCCGCCGCCCAGGCGGACGCGGGAACGACGGCCGCCCCGGCGTTCAAGGCGCCGTTCCCCTGCGGACAGCAGTGGACCTACAGCCACCACTCCGCCGAGGTGCGCCGCGCGCTGGACTTCGTCCGCAGCGACGGCGGGGCCACACACGGAGCACCCGTGCTCGCCTCGGCCGCCGGCACCGCCACCCGCCACGACCAGCCCTCCGGCGCCGGCCAGTACATCGTGATCGACCACGGCGGCGGCTGGCAGACCTACTACTTCCACCTGGATACCTTCGGCGTGCCCGACGGCGCCTCCGTCGCCCAGGGCGAGCCGATCGGCACCACCGGTACCACCGGCAACTCCTCCGGCTCGCACATCCACTACGAGCAGCTGCTCAACGGCGTCGGCCAGGACATCGTGATCAACGGCACCGGCCTGCCCTACCCCGGCTCCTACGGCCAGGAGCATCTGGCCAGCGACAACGGCTGCGACGGCGGCACCCCGGACCGCTACTGGGTGGACACCTTCGCCGCCACCGACGGCTACGCGGACGCCTCCACCGCCTCCCCGCAGGGGCTGCTGCGGCAGGGGACCCACTACGTCTACTGCAAGGTCGCCGGCGCGCGGTACGAGGGGACCAGCGGTTTCAACACCTGGTGGCTGCGGACCGACCTCGACGAGGTCTACCCGGGCGGCGACGGGAACGGCGCCTACGTCCCCGCCTACTACCTCTCCCGATGGGGCGACGACGAGGCCAGGGACAACAGCGGCAACGTCATCCCCGACTGCTGACCGACCCGACCCGACCCGACCCGACGCGCCCGCGAAGCGACCCGAAGCGCCCCGACGCGCCCGCGAAACGAGCGGGAGCGGGCGGGAACGGACGCCGCCCGTTCCCGCCCGTCGTCGACAGGTGTTTCACTGGACAGCTGACGTCCCCGGTTGGCTGGTCGGAGGTAACGGGTGTCCTGCTTGATCGTGCAGAGCGACAAGACGCTGCTGCTGGAGGTGGACCACGAGCAGGCCGAGGCCTGCCGGCGCGCCATCGCGCCGTTCGCCGAGCTGGAGCGCGCCCCCGAGCACATCCACACCTACCGGCTCACCCCCCTCGGCCTGTGGAACGCCAGGGCCGCGGGGCACGACGCCGAGCAGGTCGTCGACGCCCTGATGCGGTACTCGCGCTACCCGGTGCCGCAGGCGCTGCTGGTCGACATCGCCGAGACGATGGCGCGCTACGGCCGGCTCTCCCTGGTGAAGCACCCCACCCACGGGCTGGTGCTGACCACCACCGACCGCCCGGTCCTCACCGAGGTGCTGCGCTCCAAGCGCGTCCAGCCGCTGGTCGGGGCGCGGATCGACGAGGACACGGTGGCGGTCCACCCGTCCGAGCGCGGCCAGATCAAGCAGCAGCTGCTGCGGCTCGGCTGGCCAGCCGAGGACCTGGCCGGATACGTGGACGGGGAGGCGCACCCGATCGAGCTGGTGGAGGACGGCTGGTCGCTGCGCCCCTACCAGCGGCAGGCCGTCGACGGCTTCTGGCACGGCGGCTCCGGCGTGGTCGTGCTGCCCTGCGGCGCCGGCAAGACGCTGGTCGGCGCGGGCGCCATGGCCACCGCGAAGTCCACCACGCTGATCCTGGTCACCAACACCGTCTCCGCCCGCCAGTGGAAGTCCGAGCTGGTGCGCCGCACCTCGCTCACGGAGGAGGAGATCGGCGAGTACAGCGGCACCCGCAAGGAGATCCGCCCGGTCACCATCGCGACCTACCAGGTTCTGACCACCCGGCGGAAGGGCGTCTATCCCCATCTGGAGCTGTTCGACTCGCGCGACTGGGGGCTGGTCGTCTACGACGAGGTGCACCTGCTGCCGGCGCCCGTCTTCAAGTTCACCGCCGACCTCCAGGCCCGCCGGCGCCTCGGGCTCACCGCGACGCTGGTGCGCGAGGACGGCCGCGAGTCGGACGTCTTCTCGCTGATCGGCCCGAAGCGGTTCGACGCGCCCTGGCGCGAGATCGAGGCCCAGGGCTACATCGCCCCGGCCGACTGCGTCGAGGTGCGGGTCGACCTCAGCGAGTCGGAGCGGATCGCGTACGCCATGGCCGAGCCGGAGGAGCGTTACCGGTTCTGCGCCACCACCGACGCCAAGCGGCGCGTGACCCGGGCGCTGGTGCGGGAGCACTCCACCGAGCAGACGCTGGTGATCGGCCAGTACATCGACCAGCTGGACGAGTTGGGCGAGGAGTTGAACGCCCCCGTCATCAAGGGCGAGACCAGCAACGCCAAGCGCGAGGAGCTGTTCCAGGCGTTCCGCTCCGGCGAGGTGCGGGTGCTGGTGGTCTCCAAGGTGGCGAACTTCTCGGTCGACCTGCCGGAGGCCACCGTCGCCATCCAGGTCTCGGGCACCTTCGGCTCCCGCCAGGAGGAGGCCCAGCGGCTCGGCCGGGTGTTGCGCCCCAAGGCCGACGGGCACGAGGCCCGCTTCTACTCGGTGGTCGCCAGGGACACCATCGACCAGGAGTTCGCGGCCCACCGCCAGCGGTTCCTCGCCGAGCAGGGGTACGCCTACCGGATCGTGGACGCCTCCGACCTGCCGTCCGACGATCGGCCGGTGTAGCACCGGCCGGCGGGCTCACGCCGGGCGGCGGACCCCGGCCTCGCCGGACAGGCCGTCGCGGCCCATGATCACCACGTCGAAGGCCGCGGCGCCGAAGACACGCACCGCCTGGAACGTGCGTCCGATGAGTCCACGCGTCGCCGCCCGGCCGGTGGTGGGGGCGCTGCCGATCCGTTCGTTCGTCGTCTCGTTCATGTGACCAAGCCTCGCCCGCCGGGGCGGTCGCGGGCATCGGTCTCGGGGGCGACCGTTCCCCCCAGGTGACCCGGCCGTCGTTCCCGGTGAACCCTCAGGGTCCCTCAGGGTCGGACCCCGAGGCGCGCGGTCCGGGACGTCGGCGCGAAAAACGATTTGCGCGCCGCCACGGCCGCGACCTAGGCTCCCGTGCCTTCCCTCCTCCCGAGCCAGCGGGCCGGCGCCTCGCGCGCAGCGCGTCCGCGCCCGGGGCAGGAGCCGCCCGGACGGCAACCGGCCGGCACCCACCACCCCGCCCAGCGCGACCCCGGAGGCTCCGCCGTGTCCACCCGCCCCTCGCCCACCCCTGCCCAGGACCCGCTGGAGACGGAGCGCGCCCATCTCGCGGACTCCCGCGCCGCGTTGCGCGCCATGCGCGAGCACACCGAGTCCCTCGACATCGGGGACGTCACGGCGAACTGGGTCAACGCCGAGGTCCTGGCCAACGAGATCGAGCAGCGGATCAAGGCGCTCGCGGACCTCGCCGACACCCCGCTCTTCTTCGGCCGCCTCGACTACCACCGCGCCGCCGACCCGGGCCCCGAGGGCGACGACCACGGCTTCCGCTTCTACATCGGCCGCCGCCACGTGCACGACGCGCAGGGCGACCCCATGGTGATCGACTGGCGCGCCCCCATCTCGCAGCCCTTCTACCAGGCGTCGAAGAAGGACCCGAAGAACGTCGAGCTGCGCCGCCGCTTCGGCTACGACGGCGGCGCGCTGACCGCCTACGAGGACGAGCACCTCAGCGACCCCGACGAGGAGGAGACCGTCAGCGCGCTCCTCCAGCGGGAGATCGAGAAGCCGCGCGTCGGCCCCATGCGGGACATCGTCGCCACCATCCAGCCCGAGCAGGACGAGATCGTCCGCGGCGCGCTCAGCGAGACGGTCTGCGTGCAGGGCGGACCCGGCACCGGGAAGACCGCCGTCGGCCTGCACCGTGTCGCGTACCTGCTCTACGCCCACCGGGAACGGCTGGCGCGCGGCGGCACCCTGGTGATCGGCCCCAACCGCTCGTTCCTGCGCTACATCGAGCAGGTGCTGCCCACCCTGGGCGAGCTGGAGGTCAAGCAGGCCACCGTGGACGAGCTGGTCGCCCACGTCGAGATCGGCGCCGAGGACGGCGCCACCGCCGCCACCCTCAAGGGCGACGCGCGGATGGCCGAGGTGCTGCGCCGCGCCGTCCGGGCCGGCGTCACGCTGCCGACGGAGCCGGTCATGGTGGTGCGCGGCTCCCGGCGCTGGCGCGTTCCCACGCACGAACTGGTCGAGATCGTCGAGGAGTTGCTCGGCCGCGACATCCGCTACGGCGCGGCGGGCGAGGCGCTGCCGCAGCGCATCGCGCACGCCGTGCTGGTGCGGATGGAACAGGCCGGTGAGGCCCCCGACGACCGGGTGCAGAACGCCGTGGCCCGCAACCCCGCGGTCAAGGCCGCGGTCAAGGCGATCTGGCCGCCGGTCAACCCGGCGAAGCTCGTCGCGCGGCTGCTCTCCGAGCCCGCGTTCCTCGCCGAGCAGGCCGAGGGCCTGCTCACCGCCGAGGAGCAGCGGGAGATCCTGTGGGCCAAGCCGCCGCGCAGCGTGCGCTCCGCCCGCTGGTCGCGGGCCGACGCCGTGCTGATCGACGAGGCGCACGACCTGGTCAGCCGCACGGGTTCGCTCGGGCACGTGGTGCTGGACGAGGCGCAGGACCTCTCCCCGATGCAGTACCGGGCGGTCGGCCGCCGGTGCAGCACCGGCTCGGCGACGGTGCTCGGCGACATCGCGCAGGGCACCACCCCGTGGGCCACCGGCAGTTGGGCGGAGGCGCTGGGCCACCTGGGGAAGCCGGCCGCGCACGTGGAGGAGCTGACGCAGGGCTTCCGGGTGCCGCGCGAGGTCATCGCCTACGCCTCGCGGCTGCTGCCGGCGATCGCGCCGCAGCTGAGCGAGGCCACCTCGATCCGTGAGGCGCCCGGCGCGTTCGCCGTCCAGCCGGTCGACGCGGAACGGCTCGACGCCGCCACCCTGGACGCCTGCCGCGCCGCGCTCGCGCACGAGGGCTCGACCGGCCTGATCGCCGCCGACGCGCGCGTCCCCGCGCTGCGCGAGGCGCTCGCCGCCGCCGGGATGCCGCATGTCGAGCCGGGGCAGGAGACGGACGAGGCGACCCGGCTGACGCTGGTGCCGGCGTCGCTCGCCAAGGGCCTGGAGTACGACTACGTGGTGCTCGACGAGCCGGCCGCGGTGGTCGACGGCGAACCCGACACGCGCACCGGGCTGCGGCGGCTGTACGTCGCGCTGACCAGGGCGGTCTCCGGGCTGACCGTGGTGCACGCGAGCCCACTGCCCGCCCAGTTGGCCTGACCGGCCCCCCACCCAGCGCCTGCCGCCTGCCGGCGGGGGCGGGGGCGACCACTCGCCGGTGCTGTTGGGCGTCGTGGTCGTCCGCGGCCCGTCGCGGATGCCTCGCGCAGTTCCCCGCGCCCCTACGGGCGCCGCCGGCGGGGGAGGTCGACGCTCCACCCCGGCAGCGCGCGGCGAGTGGTCGCCCGGGCCCCGCCCCGGACGCCGGCCGCGCACAATGGGGACCATGGCGACTTCCGAGCCCGGTTCCGACGAGTCCGCGCTGACCAAGCGCTACGCGATGCTGCCCGACGGCGGCGGGGCCGCCGTCGGGGCCGCGTTGCTGGCCCGCTGGCGTGAGCCGCACCGCAGGTACCACACGGAGCGGCACCTGCGGTTCCTGCTGGACCGCCTCGACGAGTTGGGCGGCTCGGCCGCCGACCCGGTCGCGGTGGAGCTGGCCGGCTGGTTCCACGACGCGGTGTACGACCCGCGCGGCGCGGACAACGAGGAACGCAGCGCCGAACTGGCCGCCGCCGCGCTGCCGGACTCCGCGCGCCGCGACGAGGTGGTGCGGCTGGTCCGTCTCACCGCCTCCCACCGGCCGGCCGCCGGTGACACCAACGGGGCGACGCTCTGCGACGCCGACCTGGCGGTCCTGGCCGGCACGCCCGCCGCGTACGCGGCGTACGCGGCGGCCGTACGGGACGAGTACCGACACGTGGACGACGCCGCGTTCGCGGCGGGCCGCGCGGGGGTGCTGCGCCGGCTGCTGGCCGGCCCACGGCTCTTCCACACGGCCTACGGCGCCGACCACTGGGAACAGCCGGCCCGCACCAACCTCGCGGCCGAACTCGCCCTGCTCCCCTGACCAGCGCACCAGGCCCAGGCCCCGGCCCGCAGGCCCGGACGCGGCACGGTCAACCGCCCGCCGTGGCGCGGGCGCCCACTCACCGCGCCACGGCGACACCGCCGTCGTCCCCGCCCGCGGCGGCGGCCACCGCTCCGCGGGCCTGGAGCCACGCGCCGCCCAGCGCCGCCAGCAGGAACAGCGCCCCGAGCCAGGCCGTCCACGCGTAGCCGAGGCCGGCGTCGATGACGACGCCGCCCGCCCAGGGCCCCACCGTGTTGCCGGTGTTGAACGCGGCCGTGGCCGTCGCCCCCGCCAGCGTCGGCGCAGCCGCCGCCACCTGGAAGATGCGGGCGTTCAACCCGGGCCCGCAGAGGAACGCGGCCAGCCCCAGCAGCCCGGCCAGCGGCACCACCGCGGCGGGGCGCGAGGCGGTCAGCGCCAGCAGCGCCAACACCGCCGTCGCCGCCGCGAGCCCCGCGTACAGCGTGCCGAAGAGATGCGCGTCGGCCAGCCGGCCGCCGATCGCCGTGCCGAGCAGCGCGCCGACCCCGTAGAGCACCAGCACGATCGGCACCCACCCCTCGCCCATGCCGGTCACGTCGGTCAGCAGCGGCGCGAGGTAGGAGAAGAAGCAGAACGTTCCGGCGGCGAAGAGGGCCGTGGTCGCGACCGCGAGCCACACCCGGCGTTCCCGGTAGACCCGCAGCTCCACGCGGAGCGGCACCCGCGTCCCGCCGCCGTCGATCCCCGTGCGCGGCACGTACAGCACCACGCCGACCAGCCCGATCACGGTGAGCGCCGCCACCGCCCAGAACGCGGCCCGCCAGCCCAGGTGCTGGCCGAGCAGCGCGCCGCCCGGCACCCCCGCGATGTTGGCGACGCTCAGCCCGCCGAGCAGCACGGCCAGCGCACGCGCCCGCGCGTTCGCCGGCACCAGCGAGACGGCGACGGCGGCGCCCACGGCCCAGAAGCCGGCGCACGCCAGCGCGCTCACCACCCGGGTGGCGAAGAGCAGCCCGTAGGTCGGGGCGATCGCGCCCACCACGTGGCTGACGCCGAAGACGGAGAGCAGCACCACGAGGGTGAGGCGGCGCGGCAGCCGCTGGGTCGCGGCGGCGAGCACGGGCGCGCCGACGACCATGCCGACGGCGAAGGCCGATATCAGCAGGCCGGCGGTCGGGATCGAGACGTCGAGGTCGTCCGCGACCTCGGGCAGCAGCCCGGAGAGCATGAACTCGCTGGTGCCGAGCGCGAAGACGCCGCCGCCGATGACCAGCACGGCGGGGGGTAGGCGGAAGCGGGCCCGTTGTTCGGCTTTCGTGGACACGTTCCCCTCCAACATGCGGGGTGTCCGTCCGCATTCCTCCGCCGTCGACCCGTCAGGCGGGGCGGTCGGCCTTCCGGCGGCGGAGCCCCGCCTCGTGCAGCAGCCGCACCAGGCGCCGGCTGTCGGCGGGGACGGCGCCGAGCGCCAACGCGTCGGCGTAACGTTCCGCCGGTAGGTCGTAGTGGTCCCCGTCGAAGGCGCGCGGGGGAGCGCCCAGCCGGGCGGCGAACGCGTGGAGTTCCGCGAAGGAGCTGTCGCTGACCAGGTGCGACCACATGCGTCCGTGTCCCGGCCAGGTCGGCGGGTCGATGTAGAGGGTCACCGGCGGGCCTCGGCCAGCTGCCCCACGGGGGCTACCGCGACTCCGGTGACCGGGCAGACCCAGTGCGGGTCCTCGCCCAGCTCGGGCTCCACGCCGAGCGCGTGCGGGTCCTCCGTCGCGCAGCGCGGACACAGCGGCCAGCGGCCCCCGGTCTCCAGCAGCGCGTCGCACATGTCCTGGGCCAGCAGCCCGGGAACGAACACCGCGCCGGCGGGCCACTGTTCGGACCACCAGCGCCGGTGCGAGACTGCCTGCTCCAGCAGCGAGACCTCCTCGGGACCGGCCGCCCCGTCAGCCGCCAGATCGGCCAGCACGGCCGCGCGCCCCCGGTGGATGGCCTCTTCCGTGGCTGACTGTTCCATGCTGACCATTGGACCAGAGACGGCCGGGTTTCCCGAACGGTCCTGGCCCGCCGGGCACCGGGGGGCTTGACGTCACCCTGCGTCGAAAATACGTTTCACCTGTGAGGCTAGCGATGAAGGAAAATTTCGCCCGGCGGCCCGGCAGAGGACGCGCGGTCGCCGTCGCCCCCAGACCGGCTCCCCCGGAACCCGGAGCGCTGGCCGCCAAGGTCCGCACCATGGTTCCCTCCATGACCCGTTCCATGCAGCGCGTCGCCGAGACGGTCGCGGGCGACCCCGCCGGCTGCGCCGCGCTCACCGTCACCGCGCTCGCCGAGCGGACCGGGACCAGCGAGGCCACGGTGGTCCGCACCGCCCGGCTGCTGGGCTACCCCGGCTATCGCGACCTGCGGCTGGCGTTGGCCGGGCTGGCCGCGCAGCAGGCCTCGGGCGCGGCGCCGGCCGTCACCGCCGACATATCCGTGGACGACCCGCTGAGCGAGGTCGTCGCCAAGCTCGCCCACGACGAGCAGCAGACCCTCAGCGACACCGCCGGCGCCCTCGACCTCGCCCAACTGGAGGCCACCGTCGACGCGTTGGCCGAGGCGCGGCGGATCGACGTCTACGGAGTCGGCGCCTCGTCCCTGGTCGCCCAGGACCTGGCGCAGAAGCTGCTGCGGATCGGGCTGATCGCCCACGCGCACACCGACCCGCACCTGGCCGTCACCAACGCGGTCCAGCTGCGCGGCGGGGACGTGGCGGTGGCGATCACGCACTCCGGGCGCACCGTGGACGTGATCGAGCCGCTTCAGGCCGCGTTCGACCACGGCGCCACCACGGTGGCGATCACGGGCCGGCCGGACGGCGAGGTCACCCAGTACGCCGACCACGTGCTGACCACCTCCACCGCCAGGGAGAGCGAGCTGCGCCCGGCGGCGATGTCCAGCAGGACCAGTCAACTGCTCGTCATCGACTGCCTGTTCATCGGCGTAGCCCAGCGCACCTACGAGACGGCCGCCCCCGCGCTGCACGCCAGCTACGAGGCGCTCGCCCACCGGCACACGCCGCGCGAACGCTGACACGCACGCCCCTGTTCCACACCCTGTTCCACCACCGGCGCACGCCGTTGGACGCACCACTCACCACACGCCCCCTCGCACGGAGAGTCGCTCGCGCATGTCCACGGAGTTCGACACCCTCACCACCGAGGCGCACCGCCCGGAGCTGGCCGAGATCGACCGGCGTTCCACCCTGGAGATCGCCCGCACCATGAACGCGGGCGACGCCCTGGTCCCCACAGCGGTGGCCGCGCGGCTGCCCGAGATCGCCGCCGCGATCGACGCGGCAGCCGAACGGATGGCGCGCGGGGGGCGGCTGGTCTATCTCGGCGCCGGCACCGCGGGGCGCCTCGGCGTGCTGGACGCCAGCGAGTGCCCACCCACCTTCAACACCGACCCCGGCGAGGTGATGGGCCTCATCGCCGGCGGCCCGACGGCGCTGATCGAGGCGGTGGAGGGCGCCGAGGACAGCAAGGAACTGGCCGCCGCCGACCTGGCCGGCATCGGGCTCACCGCCGACGACGTGGTGGTCGGGGTCTCCGCCTCCGGGCGCACGCCCTACGCGGTGGGTGCCGTCGAACACGCCGCCGGCGTCGGCGCGTTGACGGTCGGCCTCTCCTGCAACCCGGACTCGCCACTGGCCGCGGCTGCCGAGCACGGCATCGAGGTGGTGGTGGGCCCCGAGCTGATCGCCGGCTCCACCCGGCTGAAGGCCGGCACGGCCCAGAAGCTGGTCCTCAACATGATCTCCACCATCAGCATGATCCGGCTCGGCAAGACCTACGGGAACCTGATGGTCGACGTCCGCGCCTCCAACGAGAAGCTGCGCGCCCGCTCGCGCCGCATCGTGGCGCTGGCGACGGACGCCCCGGCGGACGAGGTCGAACGGGCGCTCAACGCGACCGGCGGCGAGGTGAAGAACGCCATCCTGGTCGTCCTCGGAGACGTCGGGGCGGACACGGCGGCCCGGCTGCTCGCCGAGTCCCACGGCCAACTCCGCGCGGCGCTGCGGCTGGCCCTGGACGGTCGGAAGGACTGAAGGGGCGCGAACGGCCGCGAGGGCGGCGCCCCCCTTCCGGGGAGCGCCGCCCTCGCGTGACGCGCTGAGGAGTCGGCAGGACTCAGAAGTCCATGCCGCCGCCCATGCCGGCCGCAGCCGGGTCGGCGCCGGCGCCGGCCTTCTCCGGCTTGTCGGCGATGACGGCCTCGGTGGTCAGGAAGAGCGCCGCGATGGAGGCGGCGTTCTGCAGGGCGGAACGGGTGACCTTGGTCGGGTCGGGAATCCCGGCCTCCAGCAGGTCCACGTACTCGCCGGTCGCGGCGTTCAGGCCCCAACCCGGAGTCAGGTTGCGGACCTTCTCGACCACGACGCCGCCCTCAAGGCCCGCGTTGACCGCGATCTGCTTGAGCGGGGCCTCCAGGGCCAGGCGGACGGCCGCGGCACCGGTGGCCTCGTCGCCCTCCAGCTCCAGCTTCTCCAGCGCCGAGGCGGCCTGGAGCAGGGCCACGCCACCACCGGCGACGATGCCCTCCTCGACGGCGGCCTTGGCGTTGCGCACCGCGTCCTCGATGCGGTGCTTGCGCTCCTTCAGCTCCACCTCGGTGGCGGCGCCGGCCTTGATGACGGCCACACCGCCGGCCAGCTTCGCGAGGCGCTCCTGGAGCTTCTCGCGGTCGTAGTCCGAGTCGGAGTTCTCGATCTCGGCGCGGATCTGGTTGACGCGACCCTGGACCTGGTCGCTGTCGCCGGAGCCGTCGACGATGGTGGTCTCGTCCTTGGTGATGACCACCTTGCGGGCGCGGCCCAGCAGGTCGAGGGTGGCGTTCTCCAGCTTGAGACCGACCTCCTCGGAGATGACCTGGCCACCGGTGAGGATGGCGATGTCGCCGAGCATGGCCTTGCGGCGGTCACCGAAGCCGGGGGCCTTGACGGCGACCGACTTGAAGGTGCCACGGATCTTGTTGACGACCAGGGTGGACAGCGCCTCGCCCTCGACGTCCTCCGCGATGATCAGCAGCGGCTTGCCCGACTGCATGACCTTCTCCAGCAGCGGAAGGAGGTCCTTCACGTTGCTGATCTTGGAGTTGACGATGAGGATGTAGGGGTCCTCCAGCTCCGACTCCATCCGCTCCATGTCGGTGGCGAAGTAGGCGGAGATGTAGCCCTTGTCGAAGCGCATGCCCTCGGTGAGCTCAAGCTCCAGGCCGAAGGTCTGCGACTCCTCGACCGTGATGACGCCTTCCTTGCCGACCTTGTCCATGGCCTCGGCGATCAGCTCGCCGATCTGGGCGTCGCCGGCGGAGATGGAGGCGGTGGAGGCGATCTGCTCCTTGGTCTCGACCTCCTTGGCCTGGCTCAGCAGGGCCTCGGAGACCTTCTCGACCGCGGCCTCGATGCCACGCTTCAGCGCCATCGGGTTGGCACCCGCGGCCACGTTGCGCAGGCCCTCGCGGACCAGCGCCTGCGCCAGCACGGTCGCCGTGGTGGTGCCGTCACCGGCCACGTCGTCCGTCTTCTTGGCAACTTCCTTGACCAGCTCGGCGCCGATCTTCTCGTAGGAGTCCTCCAGCTCGATCTCCTTGGCGATGGACACGCCATCGTTGGTGATCGTCGGGGCGCCCCACTTCTTCTCCAGCACGACGTTGCGGCCCTTGGGGCCGAGCGTGACCTTGACGGCGTCGGCGAGCTGGTTCATCCCGCGCTCAAGGCCGCGCCGCGCCTCCTCGTCGAACGCGATGATCTTGGCCATGTGAAGGGGTCCTCCCAGAACAGGGGTGGATTGCTCCGGACCGCGCTGGCGCCCGCGACGGACGGCCCTCCCGGGGCGGTTCCTTACCCCACCCACCTGAAGGACCTCACCGACCCGGTCCTGGCTGTCACTCTCACCCGTAGAGTGCTAATGCCAATGATTAGCACTCTACCCCTGAGAGTGCAAGCGGCGAAGCCGCTGCACGACTTGGGGGTCCCCCCGGCCGAAGGCTGGGGGAGCAAGCGACCGCAGGTCGCGGAACGATCTGGGGGCACCTCCCGGCCGAAGGCTGGGGGAGCAAGCGGGGCGGCTGGCCGCCGGGTGTGGGCGACCACTCGTCTGTGTTGTCCCGCACGGTCGTCGTCTGCGGCCCGCCACAGAGCATTCGCGCCGTTCCCCGCGCCCCCCAACGCGCCTACGGCGCCCGAAGGGGCGCGGGGAACTGCGCGGTCAGCCGACCTGCGGGGTGCACTCGACGGCTCACCTGTGCTGTCCGGCTCGGTGGTCGCCCCCGTCGAGAACGACCAGGGCCCGCACCCCTGAGGGTGCGGGCCCGGCTGGTTGAGGCCGCGGTGACGTCGGCGTTCAGGCGGTCACCCGGACCATGTCGGCCTGGGGACCCTTCTGTCCCTGAGAGATCTCGAACTCGACCCGCTGTCCCTCTTCCAGGGTGCGGTACCCGTCCATCTGGATCGCGCTGTAGTGGACGAACACGTCCGCACCACCGTCTACCGCGATGAAGCCGTAGCCCTTCTCCGCGTTGAACCACTTGACGGTGCCCTGAGCCATTCCTTACTCCCCATATTGCCGGCCCTTTCACGAGCCCACACCTCGCGGACCCGGGTCAGACCTCTCAGACTCCACCCCCGGGCGGTGTGGGGGTGTGCGCCGGAACGTTCGACCGCCGCTGAATGTATCTGCACGGACGCCCAGTGCAACAGGCCATTCGGTAAGGAATTATCGCGGCGCCAGAACGGTCAAATCCCGCGAAGGCCCAGGAAGTTGAACGTTTCGCAGCGGGCTTTTCTGGCCAACCAGACAATTGGTGCAACAATTTCCGGCACAGAGTTTGCTCGCGGGGCCCGCATTCATATGTGAGTGACACGGATTCGCCACCGACGAGGCAACTCTAGCGTTCCACCGCAGGCCAACGCCCCACGACCCGGCAGGTCGTGGGGCGTTGGCCCGCCTCACGCGGGCGCGTTGGCCCGCCTCGCACGGGCCCCGGAAGCCTCAGCGGCAGCGTCACGCTCCGCCGGCGACCGCCGGGATGATGGAGATGCCGGCGCCGTCCGGGGTGCTGGTGGCCAGGCCCTCCGTGAAGCGCACGTCGTCGTCGTTCACGTAGACGTTGACGAAGCGCCGCAGCTTGCCCTCGTCGTCTAGGACGCGGCCCGCGATGCCCTGGTGGTTGCGGTCGAGGTCGGCGAGCACCTCCTGGAGCGTCTCGCCCTCGGCGGTCACCTCGGAGCTGCCGCCGGTGTAGGTGCGCAGGATGGTGGGGATGCGGACGGTGACGCTCATGCCAGGCCAGCCTCTCGGAAGGAGTCGAGGTTCGGACGTATGGTCGCGGACGGGCCGGTGGTCCCGGCCACCGCGTCCAGGGTCTTCAGGCCGTCGCCGGTGTTGAGCACGACGGTGGTCGCTTCGGGGTCCAGCCGGCCGTCGGCGAGCAGCTTGCGCGTGACGCCGACCGTCACGCCGCCCGCCGTCTCGGCGAAGATGCCCTCGGTCCTCGCCAGCAGCTTGATCGCCTCCACGATCCGCGCGTCGTCCACGTCCTCGACCGCGCCGCCGGTGCGGCGGGCGATGTCCAGAACGTAGGGGCCGTCGGCCGGGTTTCCGATGGCCAGGGACTTGGCGATGGTGTCCGGCTTGACGGGGCGGACCACGTCGTGGCCGTCGCGGTAGGCGCGGGAGACGGGGGAGCAGCCCTCGGCCTGGGCGCCGAAGATCCGGTAGGGGCGGTCCTCGACGAGACCGAGCTGGATCAGTTCCTTCAGGCCCTTGTCGATCTTGGTCAGTTGGGAGCCGGAGGCGATCGGGATCACCAGCTGGTCCGGCAGTTTCCAGCCAAGTTGCTCGCAGATCTCGTACGCCAGGGTCTTGGAGCCCTCGGCGTAGTACGGGCGCAGGTTCACGTTGACGAAGCCCCAGCCCTCGCCGATCGGGTCGCCGATCAGCTCGCTGCAGAAGCGGTTCACGTCGTCGTAGGTGCCCTCGATGGCCACCAGCTCGCCGCCGTAGACGGCGGCCATGACCACCTTGCCCTGCTCCAGGTCGTGCGGGATGAAGACGCAGGACCGCAGCCCGGCGCGGGCGGCGGCGGCGCCCACCGCGCCGGCCAGGTTGCCGGTGGAGGAGCAGGAGAGCGTGGTGAAACCGAAGGCGCGCGCCGCCTCCACCGCGTTGGCGACGACGCGGTCCTTGAACGAGTGCGTCGGGTTCGCCGAGTCGTCCTTGACGTAGAGCCCGCCGGTGACACCCAGCTCGGCCGCGAGCCGGTCGGCGCGCACCAGCGGGGTGCAGCCCGGGTTGAGGTTCGGGTGGTCGGCGACGTCGGCGGGCACCGGCAGCAGCGGGGCGTAGCGCCAGATGTTCTGCGGGCCCGCGGTGATGCGCGCGCGCAGCGCCTCGGGGTCGCCGGTCGGGAAGTCATAGGCGATCTCCAGCGGGCCGAAACAGGAGGCACACGCGAAGATCGGGCCGAGCGGGAAGCGTTCTCCGCACTCGCGACAGGAGAGCGCGGCGGCGGGGCCGAGATCGACTTGCGAGGGGGGGACCGAGGCGCCTTCGGCGTGGTCGTCCGAGGTCAGCACAGACATGGGTGCGAAGCCCTTCTCCTCATCTTCCCCGTGGCGGCTCTCGCCATGGGACGGAATTGGCACCTGCCCCACCGGGGCGCCTCGCGCTGGTCACGAGATCCGGTGGAAGGGTTGCCGGGGCTTCAACGGGCCGTTCCCTCTGCCCCTCTGGATGAGCGGTATGCGGTTGTCGGCGCGGCGTCGGCACACGGTCCCGATGTGTGGTCCCGATATGCGGAGGACACCTGCGCTGTTCGAGACTGTAACGGACACCCCGCACAATGGCTCGGGCCGTCCGCTCCGCGAGACAACCAGGGGAGATGACCAAAAATCCGGGTCACAGCGGGTTCGGTCACCCCGGAAAGGGGCAGACGCGGCCATACGGGTTAATGCATGGCCAAATCGAACAGGAGCGACTTTCGTGCTGGAAGAGGCAGAGAAGTGGCTGACCCGCCGGTCCTGGGCCGTCACTGACCGCTCGATACCGCAACTGCTGAACGCCAAGCGGGCAGCGGGCACGGCCGGCAGCATCAGCGTGGTCCTCCCCGCGCTCAACGAGGAGGCCACGGTGGGTGCCATCGTGGAGGCGCTGCGGCGCGACCTCATGGAGGACGTCCCACTGATCGACGAATTGCTCGTGGTGGACTCCGGGTCCACCGACCGCACCTCCGAGGTGGCCGCCGCCGCCGGGGCGAAGGTCGTCCACAGGGACGAGATCCTGCCCCGCGTCCCGGCCGTCCCCGGCAAGGGCGAGGTGCTCTGGCGGTCGCTGCTGGCGACCAGCGGCGAGATCGTCTGTTTCGTCGACGCCGACCTGCGGGAGTTCGACTCACGCCTGGTCTCGGGCACCATCGGCCCGCTGCTCACCGACCCCGAGGTGCAGCTGGTCAAGGCGATGTACGACCGCCCGCTCGGCGAGCAGCCGGCCGGCGCCCGCCAGGGCGGCCGGGTCACCGAGCTGGTCGCCCGACCGCTGCTGAACCTGCACTGGCCGCAGCTGGCCGGCGTGGTCCAGCCGCTGGGCGGCGAGTACGCGGCCCGCAGGTCGCTGCTGGAACGGCTGCCGTTCCCCGTCGGCTACGGCGTGGAGCTGGGGCTGCTGATCGACACGCTCAACCTGGTGGGCCTGGACGCCGTCGGGCAGGTCGACGTCGGCGAGCGCAAGCACCGCCACCAGGACGGGCAGGCGCTCGGCCGGATGTCGGCGGCGATCATGCGGACCGCGCAGTGCCGGCTGCCGGGCAGCGTGCTGCCCACGCGGCTGGGGCTGACCCAGTTCCAGCGGACCGAGGACGGCGGGTTCACGCCGGAGACGCATCCGATCCTGGCCGACGAACGACCACCGATGTCCACCGTCCCCGAGTACGCGGCCCGTCAGGCCGCCTGAGCGGGGCCCCGAAGCCGGAACGCCGGCTGTGACGTGGCACACGTTTCCCGCCCGTCACGGCTGGCTAGCCTCCTTCCGGCACTCCCGGGAAAGGCCCGCCCACCGGGACGGTCACGGAAAGCGACCGGACGCCCACGAGGAGACCGAACGCCGATGACCGTCGAGCCCCCCGAGACAGCCGGCCAGGTGCTGGTCGCTTCGAACCGCGGCCCGGTGAGCTACACCCGCCGGGACGACGGCACGCTGGCCGCGCGACGCGGCGGCGGGGGCCTGGTCTCCGGGCTGAGCGCGTTGGGCCCCGACGCGGGCACCTGGGTCTGCGCCGCGCTCGGCGACGACGACCGCGCGGCGGCCGAGGCGTACGGCGGGCGGTTGCCCGCCGAGGACACCGGCGGCCAGTCGGTGCGGATGCTGGACATCGACCGCGAGACCTTCGAGGCCGCGTACAACGGCGTGGCCAACTCCGTGCTGTGGTTCGTCCACCACCTGCTGTACCAGACGCCGTTCGAGCCCGTCTTCGACGAGGAGTTCGAGGCCGGCTGGGGCCGCTACCGCGCCTACAACCGGGCGTTCGCCGACGCGCTCGCCGACGAGGCGGCCGAGGGCGCGGCGGTGCTGGTGCAGGACTACCATCTGGCGCTCGTCCCGGGGCTGCTGGCCAAGCGCCGGCCCGACCTGCGGATCGGGCACTTCTCCCACACCCCGTGGGCACCGCCCGAGCTGTTCCGGGTGCTGCCCGACGACATCGCGCGCGAGCTGCTGCTCGGCATCCTGGGCGGCGACCGGGCCGCGTTCCTCACGCACCGCTGGGCGCGGGCCTTCACCGAGTGCTGCGCGGCGCTGCTGGGCGCGGAGGTCGCGGACGGCACGGTGACCCACCAGGGGCGCACCACGCGGATCGGGGTCCACGGGCTGGGCGCGGACGCGGAGTTCCTGCGGGAGCGCGCCGCCCGTCCCGACGTGGACGAGCGCCTCGCCGAGCTGCGCGAACGGGTCGGGCCCGACCGCTCGACGATCGTGCGGGTGGACCGCACGGAGCTGTCGAAGAACATCGTGCGCGGGCTGCTCGCCTACCGCAGGCTGCTCACCGACCGGCCCGAGTGGCACGGCCGCGTCACCCACATCGCGTTCGCCTACCCGTCCCGGCAGGACCTGGCGGTCTACCGGGCCTACACGGAGGAGGTCTCGCGGGTCGCCGAGGCGATCAACGCGGACTTCGGGCGGGACGACTGGACGCCGGTGGTGCTGCACGTCAAGGACGACTTCGCGCGTTCGCTGGCCGCCTACCGGATGGCGGACGTGGCGCTGGTCAACCCGATCAGGGACGGGATGAACCTGGTCGCCAAGGAGATCCCGGTGGTCTCCGAACGGGGCTGCGCGCTGGTGCTCTCCCGGGAGGCGGGCGCGGCCGAGGACCTGGGCGGCGACGCGCTGCTGGTCAACCCGTACGACATCGCCGGCACGGCGGAGGCGCTGCACCGCGCCCTGACGATGGACCACGCGACGCGCACCACCCACACCGACCGCCTCACGAGGGCCGCGACGGCCCTCCCCCCGACGGACTGGTTCCTCTCCCAACTGACCGCCCTGCGCGGCCTGTAACGGGGGCGGCTGCCTCACCTGCCTGGCCCGGCCCGCCACGGGCGGCTTTGGGGGCGCGGGGAACTGCGCGGGTAACCAGTCACCGTGTGGTACTCGACGACCGGCCTGTTGACGATGCTCGGTGGTCGTCCGCGGCCCGCCACGGGCGGCTTTGGGGGCGCGGGGAACTGCGCGGGTAACTGTCTGCCGTGGTGCGGTCGACTACTCACCTGCCTGGCCCGGCTCGGTGGTCGTCCGCGGCCCGCCACGGAGCATTCGCGCAGTTCCCCGCGTCCCCAAGCCGTCCACCGCCTCAGGGGCGCGGGGAACTGCGCGGGTAACCAGTCACCGTGTGGCAGTCGACGACCCACCCGTCTGGCCCGGCTCGGTGGTCGTCCGCGGCCCGCCACAAGTGGAATCACTCGACCGCGACCGCGCCTGAGATCCTGTGGAGCGGATACGTGCGGACCTCGTCCGCCGTGTGGTCGAAGGCGGTGACGAAGCCGGCGTCCACCCGTACCGGCGTGAGCACATGGTGCCCGGCCACCCCGTCGGCCCCGACGTAGCCGATCGCGACCAGCCCGCCGGACGCCGCCGCCGCGCGCAGCGCGGCCAGCGTCTCCGCCGCCGGCGTGCGCGGCGGCGGCCCCACCGCCTCCGGCACCCGCGGCGCGCCCGCGCCGCCCGCGCCGCCCGCGCCGCCCGCGCGCGGCGCGCCCGCGCCGCCCGCCGCCACCGCCGCGCCCTCGGCCCACCCGCCCGCCCGGCCCCTCCCCCACCCGCCCACCCGCACCAGCCCACGCGCGCG
>NZ_VDGT01000030.1 GCF_006335015.1 Streptomyces sedi | reverse complement strand
ACGCCTGGCCGTCCGCTGGGAACGCCGACTCGACCTGCACAACGCCCTCGTCTCCCTCGCCAGCGGCCTCATCTGCTGGCGACGCCTGAAACACCGCACACCATGATCGTGTTACGAGCTCTTAGCGGAGGTTGGCGGACACCAACGGCGACAACCCGCACCGGCAGGTGCGGTTGAGCTTCCTGGGGTAGCCAAGCCCTTCCCGAGGCGACACCGCCGCTTCCCCGCACCCCGTGCGACGCGGAGTGGGGAGGCGAAGCACGACACAGGCCTGGGAGTGGTCGAGTGACCGTATGACGGGTGCGGCGGGTGCCCGCTGGGAGTGCGGCGCCTGCCACGGATGGCGGCGGCCACCACCTCGCCGGAGCGTCAGCGGAGCGATGTGCTGGCCGCCGCCGCATCGGTGTCCCCTTCGCCGCGCTCCGCGACGGAACCCCCTGCGCCCCCGGAACCCCCACACCGTTTGACGAAAGACATGGAGGCACCCCCGACCAAGGCTGATGGCCGGTCAACTCCGCGTCGTCTCGGGCCAGATGGCGATACCGTCGGAGGTATGTCGGACACTGAGAGCGTCGCCTCGGGCGAGGAGCCGAACATTGACGCGTCGTACGCGGCTCCGCTCGGGCGGTGGGAGCGTGCCGCCGCAAGCGGGTTCGGCGTCGTGCTCACCGGAGTCGGCGTCGCCTCCGTCTTCCTGGGCAAAGGTGACGCGGGCAGCGTCACGCTCGTCCTCGGCGGAGTGGCGTTCCTGATCGTCGCGGTCATCGGGATGTCCCTGCACCGGGTGCGGTGAAGGACATCGAGCTGTACTTCGGCATACGCCGAGCGCGGCAGGTCAGCGAAGTCGCGGGCCGCGTCCCCAACGGCGATGCGGCCCGGCTCATGCAGCTCCTCACTGATACCGCGAGCGGCGACTACACCGATCCACTGCTGGTGCTGGTCGACACGCTGCTCTTCGAGGCCCGGGTTCGGGACGCCGTCTCCTTGTCCCTCAAGGACGGCGAGCGCGCCGAACCGCACCCTGAAGCCGACATAGGAGAACCGCTGCTCCACGTGACAGGCCCGGAGGGCACACGTATCGGCGTCTTCGCGATGTTCGCGCCCAGCGAGCACGGAAGCCTCACGGCGGAGTTCGATGACGAGTTCCTCGACATTCTGCCCAGAACCGGCTCCGATGCCGTCATCCTGATCACGTGCGTGCGCGACCCGGGCTACCTGGCGGCGCTCTCGGACAGGATCCAGCGGGAGGCCGGACTGCCCGTGGCGATCGACGAGTGGCGTCCGCGCGGGGAGAGCCGCTCCCTGCGTCCCTCCCTCGACAGGCTCGCCGACACGGTACGCGCCACCGCGGTCGTCGAACCACGGCGGCGGGATCTGGAGGCGGGGACCGTCGAGGAGAAGCCGTAACGCGCCCCCGGCGCGCGGAGCCCGGTGGCAGTGCGGCAGCGCCTGCCACGGCTCCGGCGACCGTGCCGGAAGGGGGCGCGGCACCCTCCCGGCACGGGGCGCCGGATCAGCCGCAGCTGCCGTCGAGTTCGCAGATGTCCGACGGATCCGTCGAGACCTTGATGTCGTCGTACCAGATGTAGCTGTCGTTCCGCGGGGCGAACTCGGTGGTGGCGCCGCCCGCGAAGCTGTTGAAGTACGCCTTGTCGACCTTGTCGTCGTTGCTGACGAAGCGCAGCCCGTCCACCCCGCCCGCGGGCTCGCCGTTGTAGAACAGCTCGATCTCACCGTCGTGGTTGGCCTGGCCGTTCGTGACGGTGTTGACCCTCACCCGCTGCACGACGTTGACCCACTCGCCCTTCGGCCACTCGACGGCCGAGCCGTTCTGCTGGAGCGTGAGGTAGTCGCCGTACTCATCCTCCTTGTCCATGTGGTAGTAGTACAGCGCCGCTTCGCCGTTCTCGCGGTGCCAGATGAAGCGGGAGCTGAAGCCGTTGGTCCCGTCGCAGTCCATGCCCCCGGAACACGCGCCACCGCCCGCGAGCCCGACGCCGAGTTTGCCGGAGAACCGCGTGGTTCCCCAGCTGAAGTCCTCGTCGAACTTGATCCACATCGACAGGTAGTACTCGTCGGCGTCCTCCAGCTCGAAGGGGGCCTGCGCCCCGGAGTCCTCGGGGCCGATCACCCCCTCCGGGTAGAGCACCCGAAGGGACTTGTCACCGCTGTGCGCCGGTTCGGTGTCGTCGACGACCGTCCGGTCGTCCATGCCGAGGGACCAGGGGGCGCTCCAGCCGTCCTCGGCCCACGCGTCGAGGGTGTACGGGCTTCCGGCGGGCGGCGCCTCGAAGCCGTTCTCCTTGGCCGACCCTGCGGACTGCTCGACGTCGGCGGACGCCCCCGCGAACTGCGGCGCGAGCACCGCGGGGACCAGCACCGCGACCGCGGCAGCGCCGGGGAGTAGCGCCTTCTTGAATTTCACGGGGTACCTCGTTCCGGGTCGGTGGGGGTGGGGGATCGGGCGAGCCGGCGCGGCAGGGCGTCGGCGATCAACGCGCACTCCTCGCTGAGCCGCCGTCGGCAGGCGGCGCGCCCGCGGTCGCTCTCCGCGAACCGGCAGGCAGAGCCCCGTGCTCCGGGGAACGCGAACCGCGTGGGGTGCGCCGAGGGCGAGAGCGCCCACCCCGGAGTCGAGCGGTGTCCGCTCACGATCGTTCTCGTTCATCGAAACCTCTGCACGCACATTCATGCCTGTGAAAGGAATGAATGGTGCGCCGCCTGAAGACTGCGACCACGAAAGCATCGCCAACTCGTTGACGCAAGAGATGGTTTGATGCAATGTCATCGGCGTGAGAGCGCGCGGAGGTGAGGATTCCTTCCCTGAAGGACCCAAGTACCGGCAGGTGGCGGAGAGGCTGCGCCGGGATATCGCCGCGGGTGCCTGGGCACCCGGAGAGCAACTGCCGGTCGAGCGCGACCTCGCCGAAGCGCTCTCGGTGAGCGTCAACACACTGCGCAGAGCGGTGAGTCAGCTGGTGGAAGAAGGCGTCGTGCGGCGCCGGCAGGGTTCCGGCACCTTCGTTCGGCCCGACGCAGGGCCGTCAGCGGCGGAAAGGCCGAAGCCGGTGGGCGACAGGCGCCTTGTCGGCGTCCTTGTGCCGTCGACGACCTACTACTATCCGCGCGTCGTCGAGGGGATGCAGCGCGTCCTCCGCGACGCGAGGGCGAGCGTCCTGCTGGCCTCGTCGAAGTACGACCTCGGCATCGAGGACAGCGAGTTGCGGGCGATGTGCGAGACCGGGGTGCACGGGCTGCTCCTCGTGCCGAACCTGCACCTCATGGAGGACCCCCAGGGCTACGTCGACCGCCTGGGCCGGCTGCCCGTGCCCTATGTGCTCGTCGAACGCCAGCCACCGCGTCCGGCCCCCGACGACCCCACCACCTATGTGGTGACCGATCACGCCGGCGGGGTGTACCGGGCGATCCGGCATCTGCGCGCGCTCGGCCACCGGCGGATCGGCCTCATGGGCCGGCTGCTCACCGGCACGAGCGAGAGGGTGGACCAGGGGTTCGCCGACGCGGCCCGACTGCTGGACGTGGGTCTCGCCGACGGGACGGTCGTCCGGCGGAACGAGTGGACCGCGGCGGAGACCGCCGACTACGCGCGCCACTGCGCGCGGGAAGGCGTCACCGCCGTCTTCTGCCACGGCGACCGGGACGCCGCGGCGCTCGTCGTACACGCCCGGCAGAACGGTCTGACGGTGCCGGACGACCTCGCGGTCGTGGCGTACGACGACGAGGTGGCCGAAGTCGGCGAGGTTCCGCTGACCGCGGTCTCCCCACCGAAGGAAGAGGTCGGCGCCCTGGCGGCGCAGCTGCTGCTGAACCGCCTGGAGCGAGGAGAACGGGCGCCGGCCCACCGCGTTCAGCTCCAGCCTCGGCTGGTGGTCCGCGCTTCCTGCGGGGCCAAGCCGCCTGCCGCCGAGCACCCGCCGGCGGGGCCCGCGTGACACCCCCCGCCGTCCCGTTCCGCGTCGGAGTGGTCGGCGCCGGGACCGTCGGCACCGAGCACGTCCGCGCTCTCGCCGACAGCCCGGTCCGCGGGCCGGCCGCGGTCTGCGACATCGACCGTGCCGCGGCGGCGAGGCTCGCCGCGCCCTTCGACGCCCCCGTGTACACCGACCACCGCGAGATGTTCGCGCGCTCCCGGCTCGACGCCGTCATCGTCACCTCGCCGCACGCGTGGCACGCGCCGATGGTGCTGGACGCGGCGCGGGCGGGCCTGCACGTCCTGGTCGAGAAGCCGATGGCGACCACGGCCGAGGACTGCACACGCATGATCGAGGCCTGCCGGAGGGCCGGAACGCTGCTGGCGGTCGCGCACATCATCCACTTCGACCCGATGGTGCGGGAGGCCCGGCGGCTGATCCGCTCCGGCGAGTACGGCGCACCGCTGCTCGTCACCCACCAGCGCTCGTCCCACTACGCCCCCGGGTCCAGGCCGGGATGGTTCTTCGACCGCGCGCTCGCGGGCGGCGGCATCGTGCTGAACGTCGGTACCCACGGCCTGGACCGCGTCCAGCTGTTCGGCGGCGCACTCGTCCGGCGCGTCAGCGGCGTCGTGCGCGGCCGTCCGGGCATGGAGGTGGAGACGGACGCGCTCGCGCTGCTGGAACTCTCCAACGGGGTGTGTGCGAACCTCACGTTGACCAGCCGTGGAGCCCCCTACCTCGACGAGACCGAGGTGGTGATGGAGACGGCCACCCTGCGGCTTTCCCGCACGAACGGACTGGCCCTGCTGCGCGACGGGGAGTCCGTCGGCCTCCTCCCTTCCGACCGGGACCACCCGCGCCCGGCCTTCCGGGCCCAGCTCGACGGATTCGTCGCGGCGGCCCGCGGCCGGGGCGGCCGGTACGCCGACGGGACCTACGGTCGGTCGGTCGTGTCGGCCGCGCTGGCCGTCTACGACTCGGCGCGCCTCGGCGACCCGGTCGAGATACCCGGCGAGGACGCGGTGGTCCCGTGAACCGGGGGCCTTCAGCACCCGTGCCCCGGTGCCCCGGAGCCGGACTCGACGGGGCGATCCGCCTCGCGCTGACCGACGGCCGCCGCACCGGAGTCGAACCGCGTGCCGTGGTGCCCGGGCTCTGGCTGTTGTTCGCCGCGAGTGTCGACTCCGAGCGCTCTTCTCCTCCGACCTCTTCGACATGTCCAGCTTCTGCGGTACCAGGTGAGGTAGATGCCGTCGCTCTCGCTGAGAAGCGCCTCGATGTCGCGGAACAGCAACTGAGCCTGGGGCCCTACAGTGGGAACGCCGCCGCCCCCACGTCGCCAAGACATCCGGGCAGCGGGGAGACTCCTCGCCGTTCCCAATGCTTCTGAGCTGAGGACCGGGAGTAGGACCGGGAGTACCACTCGACCTTCGCGGCGGTCTCCCGCCCGACCGGCAGCTCCGATTCGACGTCATCCGCGCGGGGACGTACCCCTGCATGCGGACGGTTGCTGAGGGTACGCTTTTCTGACGGAAAGGGCTTTGTGTGGGGGCTCACATATGTCTGAACACGTATCCGGGGCGGATGAGGTTCCTGAACCAGGCGCCGTTCGGGTCGACGACGAGGGCCGGGTGGAGTACTACGACGGTACGGCCTGGCGGCTTTACGTGGAGCTGCCCGACGATGGCGACCCTTCGGAGCTGCGGTTCCGGCGTGACGACGATGCGAGTTCCGTGTGACCGTCAGCGCCTCGTCTCCCGCGATGTCGCAGCCGCGGAATGCCGCGGCGTCGATCGGTGAGCAGGCGGTCGTGGCCACTCATGCGGACGCCACCGTTGCCGACATGCGCGCCGTGGCGCGCTGGACGATCACGGCGTACGCCGCCGTCGGCGGACTACTGCTCGCCGGCTTTCCGCTGGCCGCCATCGGGAAGATCCACGATTCACGCGACGCCCTGTTGGCCGGCGGCGGGCTCGCCATAGCGTCGCTGGGGATTTTCTGGGCGATTTGGAGCACCGCTGAAGTGCTCACACCACGTTTCACCACGCTGAAGTCCATCCGAGACCCCGCTTTGGCTGACCTGCGCGCGGAGATCGATGCCGCTCCGGAACTGTTCTTCGGCCCGTTCGGAACAACGGTGGAGGAACTCGGCCGGGCGTGCCGGCTACACACCACGGTGGCCGTCAACCTGAAGGCGCGTCTGACCCGGGAGTGTGACGCAAAGCTGCGCGACGAACTGGAACACGCTCTTGCGGCTGCCCAGGCCAACATCGCCCGCGCCGCCGCCCGCCGTCGGGCCCTGGTGGAACTCGCGCACGCCTGGCAGGTGCGCGGGGTTCTGCGCCGGGCGAGGCTGTACACGATGTTCGGCGCGCTGCTCGTCGTGTTCGGCGCGGTGTTTTTCCTGTTGGCTACCGACGGAGGGTGAGCTGACGCGGTGAGCACGTCACGAGAAGGCGACGCGACACGCCTCGCCGCCCGGGCTCTGGAGCAGTACGCGCGCTGGGGCGCGGTTGGTGATCCGCGCGCGCTGGAAGAGGCCGTCAACCTCCTCCAGCGAACGTGTGATCTGCTACCCGAGGGCCATCCCACCCAGACCGTCGCGTTGTCCCATCTCAGTGCCGCGTTGCGAGACCGGTTCGTGGTGCGGCGGGATGCGGCTGACCTGGATGCGTCGGTGGACTCCGGGCGGCGGGCCGTGGCCCGCACGCGCGCCATCGATCCGAACTCCTGGATGCATCACGGCCACCTCGCGGGTGCTCTCATCGCTTTGGTGCAGAACCGGCCATCGAGCCCGGACAGCCTCCTCGACGAAGCCGTCTCGTGCGCGGCGACGGCGGTGAGGGCCGCGCCTCGACCTTTTCCACTCTTCCACTCGCACCTGGGCCTGGCTCTCCTCTTTCGCGCCGGGAGGGGCGGCGACCGTGCCCTCCTGGACGCGCGCAGGGCAGCCGAGGCCTTTCACGAGGCTGTGCGCACGGCGGACCCGCGTGACCCGCAACTCGCGATGTACCTGAGCCACCTCGGCGTGGCCCTGCACCAGCGAGCTCTCGGCACCGAGAACCCCCGTGAGCGCACCGACTTCCTGCGTGGAGCCCTCGTCCACACCCGGCGGGCGGCGAACCGGTGCTCCCTGACAGATCCGGAATACCCCCTGTATCTGGGCAACTTGGCCCTCGTGATGGAGAGCGTGCTGAAGTTCGCCCAGGACAACACCGAGGTCGATGCCTTGGTGGACACCGAACGCGGCGATGTGCTGGCCCTCCCAGAAGGGGCACGCCCGCGGCGGATGTGGCTGCTCACGACGCTCCTGATGCTTCGGTGCGGTCGAACGTATGATCCCCGAGATATCGGCGAGGTCATCGAGCGCTGCCAGGAGGCACTTCAGTCGGGCGAGGGTAACGTCGTCGGGGTCTACCTCCTGCAGTGCGGCAGCGCCTACCTGGCGCGCTTCCGGCGGTCCCTGGACCCGGCGGACGGCGACGCCGCCGTCGACCTCGCCGAGCGGGCCCTGGCTTCCGTCGCTGGGACGGAGCGGGAGCGGGCCGAGGCGCTGCTGACCGATGCGAGGGTGACCCGGTACCGCCTCATGGAAGACACGAGTGGTGGAGCCGCGAGCCCCGATGATGGCGGGGAAGCTGCCATCGCGGCGCTGGAAGCCGTCTGCCGCCGATCGCCCATCGGCAGTGCGGAACGTGCCGCGAGTCTTTCCGAATTGGGAATCACCTACCTCACCCGGGCGACCCGCCACTCGCACGCGGGCCGGAATGACTCCTCCCATGCGCTGGAGCGTGCTGTCGCTGTCCTTCGGGAGGCGGCGCAGTCGCGGGCGCTGGAGGAGAGACAGGCGCCACCGGTGCTATTCAACCTCGGCACGGCCCTCGTGATGCTGTACGAGCGTTCCAGCGACGTGGACCTGTTGGACGAGGCTGTGCGATATCTGGAGAGAGCCGAGGCCATAGGTGCCAAGATGGGCGGCCTGCGGGCCGCGCAGGTGCTCTCCACACTCGGGATGACCCTGCGGCAGCGCGCCGAGCGCCTCGACAGCCAGGCCGACCTGCACCGCGCGGTGGCCCTGACGGAGCAGGCCGTACGGGTCACCCCCGCCGGTGATCCGGAACACTCGAAGTGGCTTTCGCACCTCGGAGCGGCGTTGACTCATCGCTATACCCGGCTGGGCATGGCGGCGGACCTGGAGGCGGCGGTTCGGGCTGCTCGCGAGGCCGTAGGCGGACTGCTGGCCGGGACACCGCCGCACGACCGGGCAGTCGTGCTGATGAACCTGGGCGTGGCACTGCGTCGTGCATATGAGCGGTCGGGGGCGGTCTCCGATTTGGACGAGGCTGCCGAGGTGCTGCGCGAAGCCGTTGAGACGGCGGCCCCCGGCAGCCAGCGCGCGGGTCAGGCGGCCAGCACCCTGTCTCTCGTCCTGGCCGAACGACACGAGCGTACGCAGAGGATCCAGGAGTTGGACGAGGCGGTCGACGCCGGGCGGCTGGCTGTGCAGACGCTGCCGCGGGGCGGTGTGTGGCGGTTCGCGGCGCTGACAAATCTGGCAGCGGTGCTCCTGGACCGCTCGCGGCTGCTGGAACGGCTCGGTGACATCAACGAGGCCGTCCGCTGTTGCCAGGAGGCTCTGGCCGCGGCCCCGGAGAGTCACCCGGCCTGGCGCAAAGCGCTGCTCGGGCTCTCCATCGCCTACATCACGCGGTATCCGCTGACGCGCGCCGCCGCCGACCAGGCTGCGGCGATCGACGCGGCGAAGGCCGGACTGAGGGACACGTCCGAGGATGACGCGTGCCGCGTCTCCTTTCTCGTGGCGCTGGCACAGGCATACTCCCTCGCTGCCGCGCGCGGTGCGGGTGATGACGGACTCGCCGAGGCATGCGCCCTGTTTCGGGAAGCGGCAGCCGTCGACGGCGTGCCGCATCGGGTGGCCTTCTCCGTCTCGGCGCACTGGGCGCTGCGGGCCGCATTGCTCCAGGACTGGGGACAGGCCGTCGACGCCTACCGAGTGGCCCTCGCCCAGCTGCCGTTGCTGGCCTGGCACGGCCTGGAGTTGGAGGACCGCGTCAGTGGGCTGGCTGTCTCGGACAGCATCGCCTGCGACGCGGCTGCTGCTGCCCTGTACGGAGGCACACCCGAGGTGGCCCTGCAGTTGTTGGAGTCGGGGCGCGGGGTGCTTCTTGCTCAAGCCGTGGCCCCCCGTTTCGGCATGGCGGAGTTGGAAAAGCGGTCGCCCGGGCTTGCCGGGCGCATCGGGGAGATCTACCGGGCCCTCCACTCGGCCGACGCTCCTTTCGCCGACCCGATGGCATCTGCTCACGAACAACGGGCCGACGCCCGCGAACGCCGCGAAATGGCGGCTCAGCTCGATGAGTTGATTCGCGAGGCATACCGTCTGCTCGGTTTGGACGATCATCTGTACCCACCCACTCCCGAGGAACTGCGGGCCTCGGCAGCCGACGGGACCGTGGTGGTCGTCAACACGAGCTTCCTACGCTGCGACGCGTTCGTCGTCACGCGGGACAGGGTGCGGACGGTGCCGTTGCCGAACCTGAGCCTGGAGGACGCTGACGGCATCCGGGCCCGGACAGAGAGGTTGCTCGCCGCGTTATCTTCGGCTGGCTCCTCGCCGCACGAAGCCAACCGCGTCCTGAAGAGCACCCTGGAATGGCTCAGGGAGACAGTCGTGGAGCCGGTGTTGACCGTCATGCGGTCCGCTGGACAGGAGTCGGGACGTTTGTGGTGGTGCCCCACCGGCCTGCTCGCTCTTCTCCCCCTGCACGCTGTCGGCGACGTCCCCGAAAAGTACGTCTGTTCGTACGCCACGACGCTGAGATCCCTGACAGATGCGCGTAGGCGGGCCGGTGGCGGCCGAAGTGGCGGTGGGGACCGAGCCGCCGATAGCGGTGACGGGGGTGGAATCCTGGTGGTGGACCAGGCCGACGTCCCTGGGCTGCGGCAGTTGCCGTTCGCTCGCAAGGAGGCGCTGCGGCTGGTCGCACAGGTGAAGGAACGCCGGCTGTTGGCGGGGACCACGATCGATCAGCGCGCCATCCTCACGGCCCTGCCCCACCACTCCTGTTTGCACTTCGCGGGGCATGCCCGCCATGACCCGGCCAGCCCCGCCCGAAGCGGGCTGTTCTGCCACCGGGACGGGCGACCCGCGCTGGTCACCGTCGAAGACATCGCCCGCCTCCGGCTCGGCGCCGCGAAACTGGCCTTCCTGTCGGCCTGCGAGACCGCCCGTGGTCCCGAACGATTGCCGGACGAGGCGTTGCATCTGGCAGGCGCCCTCCAACTCGCGGGATTCGCCCACATCGTGGCCGCGCAGTGGGTCGCCGAGGACACGGCGGCTCAGGAACTGACCAGCCATTTCTACGCCGAGTTGCGTTCCCCCGACACCGCCGATCGTCTGCAGCCCGCCCGCTCCGCATATGCCCTCCACGCGGCTGTTCGCCACATCCGCCAACGCTTCGCCGACCCTCTGCTGTGGGCCGCATACGTTCACATAGGCCCCTGAGTCGTGTCTGTGGCAGTTGGGAGAGGCCCTCCACGCGGGCCCGTCCGTTCTGCTGGGTTCCGTTGTCGACACCCTCTTCCGCGCCAGGTGCGCCTCGGAACTCCTATGGCTGCGGAAGGCGAGACGGTCGTGGAGGGGACCACGTTCGCCTGAGGTGGCAGACGCCGGCCCCAACGCACGCGCCTACGTAGTCACCCACACCAACAGGTTCCTCGGCCGGCTCGACGCCCAGCTCAACCAGATGGTGGCCAACGGGCTCGGCGCAGGACGCGGGCCACCGCGCGATCCGCGCCCGCCCGGGCGACGAGCCGCGCGGCATACTGGACCGCGTGAGGAGCGAGGCCGCCCCCGAAGCCCTCGCCGTGTACCGCCTGCTGCCAGGACTGGGCGGTACCCGGCGCACGCTCCGCCTGGACGACCTGCCGCTGCGGCGGATCACCCGCTGGCAGCTGACGCGTTCGTCCGCCGACCGGCCCACCGAGGTCACCGCGCGCTGGAGCGACGACGCGGACCAGCCGGCCGCCGAGTTCCCCAGCGCCTACCCGGGAGCACCGGTGCTCAGCCGACGGCTGGTCGCACTGCTCGGCGACGGGCTCTCCGACGCCGAACTGGTGCCGGTGCACACCGACGAGCCGGGGGAGGAGCCGCTGCTGGCGCTCTTCCCCGAGCCGGTGGACTGCGTGGACACCCGCCGCTCGTCCAGACCCAGGAAGCGCGACGGCCAGATCAAACAGGTCGCCTTCCTCCCCGAGCGGCTGCCGACCGGTCAGGCCGCGTTCCGGGTCCCGGGGTTCCCCTCCGGCGTGTACTGGAACGGCTGGGCCGCGGCACGCCTCACCGCCGAGACCGGCGGCGACGTCGAAGTTTTGCGGCAGTGCTGGTGCCAGGACCCGTCACGCACGCCCCCACCCGGCCCCTGGACCTTCCAGCCCCGAGGCGCGGGGGAGCGAACAGCCGGCTCCCGGGCGCCTCGCGTCCGGCGGGTTCCCGGGGGACCGCGGGCCGGTGGGACCACCGCTCCGGCCGACCGGCCGACCGGCCGACCGCGCGGCGCCGTCGCTCGGGCGCTACGGCGTCCACTCGTGCGCGTGAGCGGAGACGAACTCGGCGAAGGCACGCGGCGGACGGCCGGTCAGTTCGAGCACCGCGGTGCTGACCTGGTCCTCCCGTCCCTCCTCGATGCCGCGCTCGACGGCGGCGAGGGCGTCGGCGAACTCCGCCGGCATCCCGGAGGCGCGGTAGGCGGCGGCCTGCTCCCGTTCCGTCACACGCTCCACCCGCACCCGTCGGCCGGTCCGCGCGGTGATGATCCGCGCGGCCCGCGGATAGCTCATCCCGTGCGGCCCGGTGATCAGGTAGTCGCTCCGCGCCTCCACCTCCGGGTCCGCCAACAGCGCGGCGGCACTGGCCGCGACGTCCCGCGCGTCGACCCACCCCACTTGGCCGTCGCCGGCCGCGGTGCGGATCTCACCGTGGCGGAGGATGCGGTCGGCCAGTGGGTGCGGGCGCAGGAAGTTCTGCATGAAGCCGGACGCGCGGAGTACGACGCCTCCGGGCTGGGCCCGGACCTGGGCGGCCATCTCCACGGCGCTGGGCGCGTGGGGCAGCACGATGGCGGAGCCGAGCAGCACCAGGCGCCGGACGCCGGCCCGTCGCGCGCGGCGGAGGAAGGGCTCGACCAGCGGCAGCGGGTCCACGCTCTCCACCGGGGGGACCAGGAAGACCCGGTCGGTCCCGTCGAGCGCGGGGCCGTGCGTGGCCGGGTCGTTCCAGTCGAAGCGGATCGCGTCGGGGTCGGCCGCGGCCGGGTTCCGGCTGGCGGCGCGCGTCGACACCCCGGTGCCGCGAAGCCGCCGCACCAGCGCCCTCCCGGTCCTGCCCGTCCCTCCGGTCACGAGCACCCCGGCCATCAGGCGTTCTCCCCTTCCCGCTTCCCTTCCCGCTTTCCCTCCAGCGAGCCGAGCAGCTCGGCGAGCCCCCCGGCGGCGTTGGCCGCCGACAGCGGGCTCCAGTAGTCCCGGTACAGGGCGATCAGCCCGTCGCGGACCGTGAGCACCACGACATAGTCCAGGCGGTAGGGCCGCGAGGTGGCCACGGTGCGGCCGGTGGCCGTCCACTCCACCACGGCGGTGTCCCCCTGGTCCGTGGGCCGCACGGTGAGCGCGGCCACCTCCCGCATGTCCATCAGCTCCGGATAGTGGGCGAGGTAGGCGCGCACTTCCTCGCGTCCACGGAGAACGCGAGGGGAACCCCCGGCCGCGAAGGGGAACTCCGCGACGCCGTCGGGCGCCCACAGGTCCGCCACGGCGTTCATGTCCTTGGCCAGCATCAGGTCGATCATGCGGCGGAAGGTCTCCTCGGGATCAGCGGGCATCTCTTCTCCTCGCGGTCGGGTACCGGCCGGGCCACCCTGCACGGCGGAACCGCGGGCGCGGAACGGACGGTTGAGCCCCGGACCGGCGGGGTGAGGCTCGGCCGCCCCTCCCGTGACACGATGGAACGGTGAGCAGCCAGGAACTCGCGGACTTCCTCCGCCGCCGTCGCGAGGACCTGCGGCCGGAGGACGTACCGGCCGGGGCCGCGCCTCCACCGGGCCGGCGTGCTCGCCGCACGCCCGGGCTGCGCCGCGAGGAGGTGGCCGCCCTGGCGCGGGTGTCGGTGAGCTACTACGAACGACTGGAACGGGCACGGGCGCCTCGACCCTCACCCCAGGTGCTGTCCGCGCTGGCGACGGCTCTCCGGCTCACCGGAGCGGAGCGGGACCATCTGGCGCGCCTGGCCGGACAGGTGCTGCCGGCCGAGACCGACGCCGCGCGGCGGCGCGTGCCCGAGGAAGCCCAACGGCTACTCGACGGGCTTGACGGCGTCCCCGCCTATGTCGTCAACGCCCGGCAGGACATCGTCGCGTGGAACGCGGCGGCCACGGCTCTCCTCACCGACTTCTCCGGTCTCGCGCCCGAGGAGCGCAACGTCCTGCGTGTCGCGGCGAGATTCCGCGACACCCTCTGCGCGGGCACGTCCGGCGCGGAGTCCGCTTTCTCCCGGCAGGTGGCCGCCGAACTGCGCGCGGTCAGCGTGCGATACCCCGCGGACCGCCATCTCGCGGGGCTGATCGACGAGTTCGCGACCCGCGACCCGGATTTCGCGCGCAGTTGGCTTCACCACGCGGTGCGCCCCGTCCCCGGCGTGCGGAAGACCCTGCGTCACCCCGCACTCGGCGAGCTGGAGGTCGACCGGTACACCCTCGGCCTGCCCGGCTCGGATTTCTCCCTGGCGATGTACACGGCGGAAGCCGGCAGCCCCAGCGCCGCGGCGCTCCGGAGCCTCTGACCGCGCGCCCGACGGCCGGCGGCTCCCCCTCGGGAGGCCGGTCCAGCCCGTGTCCACCGTGTCCATCGTGCCCGGATGCCGTCCGCCGTCGACGCGGCCCCCGCCCGAGCGGTACCGGCGCGGCGGTGCGGGCGGCCCGCCCGCACCCCCTCGGCCGCTGCCGGTGCCCGCCGTCAGCGGATCGGTTCGAGCAGCCGGTCGAAGTCGCTGTCGTGGTGTGTCCAACGGGCCGGGTCCGCCGTGTGCGCGGCGAGTTCGGCGTCGGTGAGCAGGCAGGACTCCAGGCGCGCGCGGAGCGCTCCCACGTCGAGGCCGGGGGAGGTGAAGACCAGGTGCTGGCTCCGGTCGCCGAGGGTCGGGTGCCAGTCGACGAGGGCGGCGGCGCGGCGGGCCGTCGGCACGTCGGGCCAGGCGGCGCGGGGGAGTGCGGCGAGCCAGGGACCGAGGGCCTCGACGCACAGGGCTCCGCCGGCTGCCTGCCAGGAGAGCAGCGTCTCGCGCCTGTTCGCCAACCAGAACCTGCCGCGGCTGCGGAGCGCCCCGCAGGCCAGTTCGGGCAGGGCCGCGTAGAGGCGGTCGGGGTGGAAGGGCCGGTCCGCGCGCCACACGAACGTGGTGACGCCCGCCTCCTCGGCCTCCTGGGGGAGCAGCGCGGTCGTCGGATGTACGCGGGCGGCGGCGGCCGAGGCGTCGAAGCCCGCCGTGGCCTCCGGGAGGAAGGCGGGGTGGCCGGGGCTGGTGAGCCGCGCCAGCGGGTGGAGTTGGGAGAGCAGGGCCCGGTCGGTGGCGTCCGGCGCCGCCTCGCCCTCGACGAGGGCGAGCAGCGGCGCGTACTCCAGCTGGCGTGCGAAGGTGTCGCCGACCGTCCGCTGGTCGTCGCGGGCGGCGGCCAGTCCGGCGCCGGCGAGGTCGTCTCCGTTGGCCAGGCAGGGGTGGACCAGCGCCGGATCGACGGCGGTGACGACGCCGACGAGCGTCAGCCGCTCGTCGCCCCGGGTGCGCAGCAGTTGGGCGACGGAGAGCGGTTCGACCGAGTCCCACAGCTCCACGACCGCCAGCGCGCACAACTCCCCGCTGTCGGCGAGCCGTTCCAGCTCGGGCAGCAGGTCCTCGCGCAGCGCGCAGCAGGCGCAGTCGTTGACCAGCGGTGCCGTCGCGGAGTCGAGGACGCCGCCCGCGTCCCGCAGGGTGCGTCGCACCGTGCCGGCCGGTGCGGAGGTGAGGTCGTGGTGGAGCGCGACGCCCCTGGGCACCGCGCGCAGCAGGGCGTCGACCGTGGCGCGCCGGGCGTCGGCGTGCAGTCCGGCGACGAGAACGACGGGGAGTGTCACCGCCCCTCCCGGCGCTCGTAGCGGCGGCGGAAGCGCTCGACGCGGCCGGCGGAGTCCACGATGCGCAGCTGGCCGGTGTAGAAGGGGTGGCTCGCGGAGGAGATCTCGACGTCGAAGACCGGGTAGACGTTGCCGTCCTCCCACTCGACGGTCGGCACGTCCGTGCGCGCGGCCAGCGTGGAGCGGGTGAGGAACGCGAAGCCGGCCGCGCGGTCGCGGAAGACCACGGGGCCGTAGTCGGGATGGATGCCGGAACGCATGGGAACGGGGCCCTCCTTCGGGAACGGGAAGCGGGGGACCCACTATACAGAGATGGAAATCATTTTCATCTAGGGGTGGGTGGCGTTGTTGGCCAATTGCATAGTTCTGCAATTGGCCATAGAGTCGCATCCGGTTCTCCGGACGGACGAGGGACGGGTAGGGGAGAGACACATGCCGGTGCCGCTGTACCAGGCGAAGGCCGAGTTCTTCCGGATGCTGGGGCACCCGGTGCGGATCCGGGTGCTGGAGCTGCTGCAGGACGGGCCCATGCCGGTCCGCGACCTGCTCGCCGAGATAGAGATCGAGCCCGCCGCGCTCTCCCAGCAGCTCGCCGTGCTGCGCCGCTCCGGGATCGTCACCTCCGCCCGCGAGGGCTCCACCGTGGTGTACGAACTGGCGGGCGGGGACGTCGCCGAGCTGATGCGGGCGGCGCGCCGGATCCTGACGGAGATGCTGGCGGGACAGAACGCGCTGCTGGCCGAGTTGCGGGAAGCCGAGGTCCCGTCCGCGTGAGCTTCTCCGCAGCGCCGGGCCTCGCCCGGGTCCGCTCCCTCCTGCCCTCCCGCGCCGACCTGGCCGCCATGGGGCGTTCCCCGCGTCGTGACCTGCTGGCCGGGCTGACCGTGGCCATCGTCGCCCTTCCGCTGGCGCTGGGATTCGGCGTCTCCTCCGGGCTCGGCGCCGAGGCCGGGCTGGCCACGGCCGTGGTCGCCGGGGCGCTGGCCGCCGTCTTCGGCGGTTCGAACCTCCAGGTCTCCGGCCCGACCGGCGCGATGACCGTGGTGCTGGTCCCGATCGTCGCGGCGCACGGCGCCGGCGGCGTGCTGATGGTCGGTCTGCTCGCCGGAATCATCCTGGTGGCCCTCGCGCTGGCGCGGGCGGGGCGCTACATGTCCTACATCCCGGCCTCCGTGGTGGAGGGGTTCACGCTCGGCATCGCCTGCGTGATCGGGCTCCAGCAGGTGCCGGGCGCGCTCGGCGTCGCCGACGCGGAGGGCGAACGGGTGCTGACGGTGACCTGGCACGCCGTCGAGTCGTTCGCACGGGACCCGAACGTGACCGCGGTGGCGCTGGCCGCCGGTGTGGTCGCGGTGATGCTGGCCGGCGCGCGCTGGCGGCCGACCCTCCCCTTCTCGATCATCGCGGTGGTCGCGGCGACGCTCGTCGCCCAGGTCTTCCACCTGGACGACGCCACCCCGATCGGGGACCTTCCGGCGGGGCTGCCCGTTCCCTCGCTCGGCTTCCTCGACCTGGGAACGCTGGGCGCCCTGCTTCCCTCGGCCGTCGCGGTGGCCGCGTTGGCCGCCCTGGAGTCGCTGCTCTCGGCGCGGGTCGCCGACGGCATGACGACCGGGCAGCGGCACGACCCGGACCGCGAACTGTTCGGCCAGGGCGTGGCGAACATCGCCGCGCCGCTGTTCGGCGGCGTGCCCGCCACCGGCGCGATCGCCCGCACGGCGGTCAACGTCCGCACGGGCGCCGCCTCCCGGCTGGCCGCACTGACGCACGCGGCCGTCCTGACGGTGATCGTGTTCGCCGCCGCCCCGCTCGTCTCCCGCATCCCGCTCGCTGTCCTGGCGGGCGTGCTGGTCGCCACCGCGATCCGCATGGTGCACGTCGCCTCGCTGCGCGCGACGGCCAGGGCCACCCGCGCCGACGCCGTCGTGCTGGTGCTGACGGCCCTCGCCACGGTCGTGCTGGACCTGGTGTACGCGGTGATCATCGGCCTGCTGGTCGCCGGCGCGCTGGCGCTGGGCGCGGTGGCCCGGCACGGGAGCGTCGCCCGGCTCGACCTGCCGGGGGCGCGCGAGGAGGAACCCGCGCCGTGGGACGGGCAGATCCTCGCCTACCGCGTCGACGGGCCGCTGTTCTTCGCGGGCGCCCACCGCCTGCTCCGGGAGCTGTCCGAGGTCGGCGACGTGCAGGTGGTGATCCTGTGCGTCTCCCGGGTCAGCGCGATGGACGCCACCGGCGCCCTGGCCCTCAAGGACGCGGTGCGGGCCCTGGAGCGACGCGGCATCACGGTGCTGGTCTCCGGGGTGCGCCCCGAGCAGCGGCAGGCCCTGCGGTCGGTCGGCGCCCTCGACCCGCCGCCCTCGGGGCCACGGGAGTACGCCACCACCGCCGAGGCGTTCGCTGCCGCTCGCGAGCGGGGGGAACGCGGGGCGGTGCCGGCGCCTCCCGTCTGACACGCCACCGGCGTCAGAACTGGGTGAGGAACTCCCAGGTCTCCTCCGGCAGCCACGAGTCGCCGCCGTCACCCGGCGCGCCGTCCCGGGGCGCCGAGATGTGTCCGCCGTCGAAGGCGGCCCAGACGACGGGGTGGTCGGCCGAGCAGCCGGTGTAGGCGGTGGTGACATGGGTGAGACTGCCGGGCGCCGGTGCCGGCGGGTCCTGCGCGTCGCATCCGTTGTTGCGCACGAACGTGTCCCGCAGCGGCGCGTGGCCGTCGCTGTCGCTGACACCGTGCGCGCCGAAGTAGGCGACCGGCTCGGTGCCGCCGTCGCACCCGCTGACCGGACCCGGCGAGCCGTAGGCGGCGACCGCGCGGAAGACGTCGGGGCGGGAGCAGGCCAGGGAGTAGCTCATGGCGCCGCCGTAGCTGAAGCCGACCGAGAACCGCTGCTCGGTCTCGACGCAGAGGTTCTCCTCCAGGACGCGGAGCAGTTCGTCGACGAAGGCGACGTCCTGGCCGCCGTTGTTGGGCCACGCGTTGTCCAGGCCCTGCGGCGCGACGAAGATGGTGCTGTCGCCGGCCAGCCGCTTCAGCCCGTAGTAGGCCCAGGTGCCGGTCTCGACGGTCTGGCCGGTCGCGACGTCGTCCGCGGTGCCGCCCCACCAGTGGAAGCCCAGCACCAGTCGGTGGGGGTGGTCGTTGTCGTAGTTGTCGGGGATGTCGAGGATGAACGACCGGTCCTGGCCGCCGCTTTGCACGGTGTGGGTGCCGTCGGTGAGGCCGGGGTCACTGCCGCATCCGGCGGTGGCCTCGGAGGTCCCGGGGACGGCGGCCGGTTCCTGGCCGTCGGCGGCGCCGAGTGCCGAAGCACCGGTGCCCAGCGTCAGCAGGAAGGCGGCGACGACGGGGACGACGGCGAGCCTGAGTTTCATGGCGCGTCCTTTCGTAATACTGGCACGGGGGAATCGACTCCTTTTCATGGAAGGGGGAAGGGAATGGCGTTCTCTCGGTTTGTGCGGGGTTGCCGGCCACCCGGGTGTTCGGCTATCCGGGTGGCCGAGAATTCGGGTTCCCGGGGAGTCTCACTCTCCACTTCCCGGGAACCCCTGCCGCGCCCTGACGGGGGAGACCCCGGCCGGTCTAGGCGGCGTTGAGCGCGTCGAGGACGGCGTGGTACGCCTCCTTCTTCTGGTAGTTGGTGTCGAACAGCAGCGGGGTGTCGTCCGCGCGCCAGGAGTGCCTGTCGGTGAAGCCCCAGATGGTGATGCCGGTGCAGCGGGAGACGGCCAGGCACGCCTCGGTGACCTGGCGGTAGGCGTCGGCCTGGGCGCTGCCGGACCCGCCGATGTCGAGCTCGGTGATCTCGACGTCGACGCCGAGGTCGGAGAAGCGCTGCAGGTTCGCCTGGTAGCTGGAGAGGTCGGAGTTGGAGTCGAGGTGGCTCTGGAAGCCGACGCAGTCGATGGGCACACCGCGGGCGAGGAAGTCCTGGACCATGGCGTAGATGCCGTCGCTCTTGGCGTTGATGGCGTCCGTGCCGAAGTCGTTGTAGCAGAGCTTGGCCTCCGGGTCGGCGGCGTCGGCGGCGCGGAACGCCTCCTCGATCCAGCCGTCGCCGAGCTGCTGCTGGAGGTTGGACTGGCGGCGGCTGCCGTCCCACTCGAACGCCTCGTTGACCACGTCCCAGGACGAGATCTGGCCCGCGTAGTGGCCGGCGACGCCGTCGATGTGGTCGAGCATGGCCTGCCGCAGGTCGTCACCGCCCAAGCCGTTGACCCACGAGGGCTGTTGGGCGTGCCAGACCAGGGTGTGGCCGCGCACCTCCATGCCCTGCTCCTGGGCGTGGGCGACCAGTTGGTCCCCGCCGCCGAAGTCGAACTGGCCGCGGTTGGGCTCGGTGGCGTCCCACTTCATGACGTTCTCCGCCACCACGCTGTCGAACTCCTGGTTCAGCGTGGACGCGTAGTCGGCTTCGCCGAGGAGGTGCGGGGCGACGGCGGCGCCGTAGTACCGGCCGCTCTGCTCGGCGGCCCCGCCCAGCGTTTCCGCTGCCTGGGCTGAGCCCGCGAAGACCAGGAGGCCGGTGGCCGCCAGGCCGGCGCTGGTCGCCGCCGCGAGGGTGGCCCGTGCGCGGCGACGGGTGCGCCGTCCCGGGGAGGTGCTGGTCATGGGGAACTCCTTCGGTGTGGAGGATGGTGAGGTCGGCTCAGGGAGTGGTCAGGTCGAAGCGCGCCACGCGGACGCTGCCGCCCAGCGCCCGGGTGGCGTGGTGGAAGAGCGCGAAGCGGTAGCCCAGGAAGAACTGCCAGGCGTTGCCGAGCGTGAAGCCGGGGCCGAGCGCCGTGAACGTGGAGCCGTCGGCGCTGTGGGAGAAGTGGGCCTGGCGGCCCGAGCCCGGGGTGATGTCGACGGTGACGCGCAGCCAGAGGCGGGTGCCGGCAACGTCGGCGCTGGCCCGCTCGGTCCCGGTGGAGACGGTGTTCCAGCTGTCGTCCATGCGGATGTCGTCGACCATCGCGAGCCGGGTGGCGCCGTCGTCGCGCACCAGGCCGATCCAGGCGGAGGAGTCGCGCAGCACGGCCAGGCCCGCCCGGTCGCCGTCGGTCATGGCGGCGTGCTCCAGCTCGATCGTCGCGGTGGAGGTGGGGCCCTGGATGCGGTGGGTGAGGGTGTTGCGGGCCGCGTAGAGGTCGTCGGTGACGGTGGCGGTCGACAGGGTGAGCCCGTTGTCGACGGTGAAGCGGTCGTTGTCGGGGTTGTGGTTCCACTCCCAGCGGGGGGCGAGCGCGGGGCCTTCGAAGGTGTCGGGGCCGGTCATCGGCCGGGTCTCACGCGGGGGCTGGGGCACGTCGGGCAGCGGGTAGGAGGCGCCCCAGGCGCCGTCGACGAGCTGGAGCTCGGGCCAGCCGTCCGCCGTCCAGCTGACGGGGGCGAGGGCCGGGACCCGTCCGCCGGGGTAGGCGTCCACGAACGCGAGGTAGTACCAGTCGCCACCGGGTGTGTCGACCAGTCCGCCCTGGTGGGGCACGCCGCCGCCCGGGATCGGCCCCGGCAGGTCCAGCAGCAGCTCCCCCAGCTCGTAAGGGCCGAAGGGGGAGGGCGCCTTGAGGATGTACTGGCCGTTGGCCGGGCGGGTGAGGAAGATGTAGTAGTCGCCGTTGATCCGGTAGAACCTGGCGCCCTCCAGCGTGCCGATGCCGGAGGGGGTGCTGAACACCTGCTCGTTCCTGACCTCCGCGGTCAGGTCGTCGGAGAGCTGGGCCACGGAGATCTGCGTGTTGCCGTACGCCACGTACGGGGTGTCGCCGTCGAAGAGCAGCCCGGCGTCGTAGTAGGCGCGGGGGAGCGTGGCGACCTTCTCCCAGGTGGCCTCGACGTCGGTGGCCGCGTACACGTGGCTGACGGAGAAGTCGGTCTGCCCCAACCAGTAGAAACGGCCCTCGCTCGCACGGTGGTTGAGGGTGGAGGCCCAGATCCCGGCGACATAGGCGCGACCGCCGTCCAGGTCGTACCTGGCGCCGAAGTCCAGGCGCGGTACGGAGTGCCCGGCGAACTCCCAGTCGACCAGGTTCCAGGAGCGCAGCACGGGCGCGCCGGGGGAGTAGTGCATGGTCGAGGCGGAGTAGTAGAAGGTGTCGCCGACACGGATGACGTCGATGTCGGCGAAGTCCTGCCAGAGGACGGGGTTGTCGAAGCCGGCTCGCGGCCGGGGGCCGGGCGGTGGCGCTCCCTGGGACGCCGCCGCATGGGGGGACGACGTGCTCCAGGGGAGCGCCGCGGCGAGGCCGAGGCCGGTCGCCCCGGAGAGCAGGCCGCGACGGCTGGGGCGTGGGGTGGGGGACATGGGGGGAGTCCTTCCGGAGCGGCTCGTGGGGGTGGACCGCTGTGGCGCGCGCCGCGCCCGTGAGGTGCCCAAGTGGGCACCCGCCAGGCGCAGTTCGGTATACCGAACCGTGTCCTACGGCGCGAACAGAGAATAGGAAGGGGGGTGTGGCGCGTCAACGTGTCCCGTCGAGATTTTCTCGAACGCCTGGTGTGAGGAGGTCGCGGATTTCTTCCGTCTTTCGAGTTCAGGGCCTTGGAAAACGAAGTCCCGGTTGGTCGTCCCGAAAGACCTCCCCTGCGCCGGGCGGCCGGCTCGACGTCAACCGGACGCGGTGGTCGCGGTTTAGGGAAGGCGGGGAAGACGTTTTCTGTCGGCCTTTTTCGCGTCGCTCGGTGGAAAGGGTTGACGCCCGCGCGCGGCTCTCTAGGATCACCTGATGTCCGGCGGGGCGTTCGTTGGTCGGAATGTCGAACGCGTCGGTGTGGTCTCGCCGTCGGCGAACGCCGCCCCGCACCCGCCATCCGCATGTGCCGAGGAAGCCCGCACGCCGCACCTCACCCCCACCGGGGAACCCGTGCCCGTGTCGGGACGCCCGGTCGAGTCGTGAGGGAGTCCCCACCATGTCCCCAGCGCAACACCGCCACCGCTTACGCTTCCTGACCGCCACCCTGACGGCGCTGCTCGGGCTGACCCTGGCGCTGCTGGCCGGGCCGGCCTCCGGCGCCCAGGAGCCGGCCCCCGAACCCGCCCCCGAGCCCGCGACGGAGCCCCTGGCGGAGTTGCCCACCACCTTCCAGTGGTCCTCCTCCGGCCCGCTGATCTCCCCCCACTCCGGGCTCGGCTCGGTCGCGGCCAAGGACCCGTCCGTGGTGCAGGACCAGGACGGCAGGTGGCACGTCTTCTTCACCAGGGTGGACACCGCCGGCGACTGGGGGCTGGCCCACACCAGCTTCACCGACTGGTCGCAGGCCGGAGACGCCACCCAGACCGACCTGGAGGCGTCCTCCGCCATCGGCGGCGGCTACCGGGCGGCGCCCCACGCGTTCTACTTCGCCCCGCACGACGAGTGGTACCTCGTCTACCAGACCGGGCTGCCCTCGTTCTCCACCACGACCGACGTCAACGACCCCGGCAGCTGGTCGGCGCCGCGCAACTTCATGGACAGCGTCCCCGACATCGTCGAGGAGAACATCGGCAACGGCAACTGGCTGGACTTCTTCGTCATCTGCGACGACGCCACGTGCTACCTGTTCTCCGCCGACGACAACGGCCACGTCTACCGCTCGGAGACCAGCCTGGCCGACTTCCCCAACGGCTTCGGCAACACGCAGATCGTCCTGGAGGACTCCGGCAACAACCTCTTCGAGGGCGGCGCCGTCTACCAGGTCGGGGACACCGACACCTACCTGCTGCTGTGGGAGGCGATCGGCTCGGACGGCCGGCGCTGGTACCGCTCCTTCACGGCCGAGGGCCTGGGCGGCCAGTGGCAGCCGCTGGCCGACACCCAGGACAACCCCTTCGCCCGCAGCAACAACGTCTCCTTCGAGAACGGGAACGCCTGGACCCAGGACATCAGCCACGGCGAGCTGCTCCGCACCACGCCCGACCAGACCATGGCCATCGACCCGTGCGACATCCAACTGCTCTACCAGGGCATCGACCCCTCCGCCGGGGGCGAGTACTCCCAACTGCCCTGGCGCCTCGGACTCGCCACCAACACCACCGCCACCTGCTGACCCGCGGCGGGCCACGGCCCGAGAAGGCACCGCCCGTCGGTGAGGCACCCGCCTCCTGGTGAGGCACCGCCCCGCCAACGGGCGGTGCCTCACCGCGCGTCGCGCAGCCGCAGCGCGTAACGCGCCGTCAGCGCCACCGGCCCCGCGGGCTCCCGCGCCAGCTCCGCCAGGGCGCGGTCCGCCGTCGGGCCCGGGATGTCGGTGAGGGCCTGCACCAGGCGCTGGCGCGCCGGCGGGGCGGCCCCCTCGGCGGCGAGACGCTCGACGATCCCGGTGGCGATCCGGTCGGCCGCCCCCGGACGGTCGGCCAACGCGCTGAGCGCGTCGGCGGCCTCGACCTCGTGCGTCTGCGCCACCAGCAGGTCGAGCAGGACGGGGATCACCTCCTCCGCGCCGCGCGCCCCCAGCGCCAACGCCGCGTGCCGCCGCACCACCTGATCGTCCCCGGTCAGCGCCTCGCGCAGCAGCACGCCCGCCTCCTCGCCCGCGTTCCCCTCGCCCGCGACCTCGGCCACCGCCCGCACGGCGCGCTCGCGCACCTCGGCGGCGGGGCAGCGCAGCCCCTCGGCCAGCGCCGGAAGCCCGGCGCCGCCGGAACGGGCCAGCGCCCAGCGCAGCGCGCCGGCGACCACCGGGTCGCTCTCCCGCAACACCGCCTCGACCAGCGCCTCCGCCGGCACCGTCTCCACCGAGGACAGGGCCGCGCGCTGCCGGCGCTCCGCGCTCGGCGAGCGCAGCGCCTGGAGCAGTGCCACGGTCCGCAGCACGTCCTCCCAGCCGGCGGGCTCCGCCGCGCCGATGCGGCGCAGCCGGGTCAGCAGCTCCGTCTCGTGCGCGAGGCGCTCCCGCGTACGGTCGATCAGGCCGTCCACCAGCCGCGCCGGCGCGAAGTCCGGCTCGTCCAGCGCCCGCCCCACCTCGCGCAGCGAAAGCCCCAGCGACCGCAGACTCTCGATGTGGAAGATCCGCCGGACGTCCTCCGGCGAGTACTCCCGATAGCCGCCCTCGGTGCGCCCGGTCGGGCGCACCAGCCCCAGCCCCTCGTAGTGCCGCAGCATCCGCGCGCTCACCCCCGAGCGCCGCGCCACCTCGCCGATCAGCACCCCGGAACGCCCCTCACCCGGTCGTCTCCTCCTGCCCGGGCCCCACCACGCGCCTCGCCTCCTCGATCGCGAGAGCGAAGCTCACCTCCGGGTCGCGCGCCAGCTGCTCCGTGGCCAGCGCGTGCACCCGCGCGACCGGGTCGCCGCCCGCGCTCGCGGCCCGCAGCACGGGCACCCCCGCCTCCCCGAGCGCGATCAGCGCGCGGCTCAGGCTCAGCTGGGTGTCCCGCGTGCCGCGCCCCAACTGCCTGGCCAACTCCTCGGCCAACGCGGGACGCTCCCCCTCCGGCGCGAGCCCGACGGCCGCCCGCCAGGCGGTGCGCGCCACCTCGTCGTCGGCGTCCCTCATCAGCTCCTTCGTGATCGCCGGCCAGGCCGCCTGGTCCCCGATCTTGGAGAGCGTGTGCAAAGCCTGGCTTCGCGCCCGCGCACCCTCCGAACGCAGCTCGGCCACCAGCGCCGGCACCGTCAGCTCCGCCGGGTGGCGGGTCAACGCCCACGTCAGCGTCTCCCGCACGAATAACTCCGGCTCCACCGCGCACCGCTCCACCAACCCCGCCACATACCCGCCGTCGGGCCTCGACCCCACCTCCATCGCCGCCCGCATCCGTATCTGGGCGTCGTCGTGCCCCAGCGCGCGATAGGCCGGCGACCCGGCCGCTCCCCGTTCCACCATGGTCACCGGGACCACCTCCTCGGACACCAGTGAAGACCTTGCCACCGTGTCAGAGTCAAACGGCTTCCGCCCCCGCTCCCGACGTCGCCCGGTCAGCCGTCGTAGTCCAGGGTCACGGCCTCCGAGTCCGGCACCGCCTGGCAGGTCAGCACGTACCCGGCCGCCACCTCCGCCGGCTCCAGCGCGAAGTTCCGCCGCATCACCGCCCGCCCCTCGACCACCCGCGCCCGGCACGTGCCGCACACCCCGCCCCGGCAGGCGAACGGCAGCTCGGGCCGCGCCCGTTGCGCGCCGTCCAGGATCCGCCGGCCCGCCGGCAGCGCCACCGTGCTGGCCCGCCCGTCCAGCACCACCGTCACCCGGCTCGTCGGCCCCTCCGGCTCGCCGGGACCCGCGGCCCGCCGCGCCGGCGGAGGCTCGTCGTCCGCCGCGTGGAACAGCTCCCCCCGCACCCGCTCGGGCGCCACCCCCAGCCCGGCCAGCGCCCGGCGCGCCTCGTCCACCATCGGCAGCGGCCCGCACAGCCACCACCGGTGCGCCACACCCGGATCGAGCAGCGCCCGCGCCAGCAGCGCCAGCCGGGGCCCGTCCAGCCGACCCGACAGCACGTCGACCTCGCGCGGCTCCCGGGACAGCACGTGCACCAGCTGAAAACGGGTGGGGTACGCGTCCTTCAGCTCCGCCAGCTCGTCCGCGAACATCACCGTGTCGCTCGCCCGGTTCCCGTACAGCAGCGTGACCCGCCCGCCGGGGGAACGGCGCAGCACCGAGGCGGCGATCGACACCATCGGCGTGACGCCCGAGCCCGCCGCCACCAGCACATGGTGGTCGGGCACCGCCAGCTCAGGGGTGAACGTTCCCGCGGGCGGCGCCACCTCGACCTCGTCGCCCGGCGCCGCCCGTTCCACCAGCCAGCCGGAGACCAGCCCGCCGGGCACCAGCCGCACCCCGATCCTGGGCGGCGCGCCGACCTCGGCGCAGATCGAGTAGGAACGGCGCTCCTCCCGCCCGTCCACCCACCGCCGGACCGTCAGCCACTGCCCCGGCGCGAACGCGAACGCGCCGGCCAGCGCCCCCGGCACCTGGAACGTCACCGCGACCGCGTCGCCGCACAGCCGCTCCACCCGCGCGATCCGCAGCCGGTGGAAGACCCCGCGCCGCGACGCCGGTGCCGCCGAGGCGGGCGCACCCATCAGACCTCCCTGAGGTGTTCGAACGGTTCCCGGCAGGCCAGGCACCGCCACAGCGCGGTGCACGGCGTTCCGCCGCTGCGCGAGACCTCCTCCGTCTCGCGCGCCCCGCAGCGCGGGCACGGCACGGCCGTCCGCCGCGCCGACAGCGTCAACGCCACCGGCCCCCGCGCGGGAGCGGCACCCGGCGGCGCGACACCGGCCGCCGCCAGCTTCCGCCGCCCCGCCTCGCTGATCCACTCCGACGTCCACGGCGGCGACCACACCGTCACCACCTCGACACGGGCGAAGCCCGCCGCCCGCAGCGCCGCCGCCACGTCGGCCCGGATCTCCGCCACCGCCGGGCAGCCCGCGTAGGTCGGTGCCAGCCGCACCACCACGCCGCCCGCCCCGTCGCACGCCACGCCGCGCACCATGCCCAGCTCGGCGACCGTCACCACCGGCAGCTCCGGATCCGGCACCGCGCCCGCGACCCGCAGCGCCCACGTCTCGGCCGCCGTCACCACGACGCCCCCGGATGCGCGCGCGCCACTCCCTGCAACTCGGCCAGCAGCCCCGGCAGATGCGGAGTGTGCACGCCCGCGCGCCCGCCGGCGCCACCGGCCGGCGCCGGCACCGGCAGCGGCACCCCCGACTGCCGCGCCACCCGATCCCAGTCCGCCGCGCACGCCGCCCGCACCGCGCCCGGCGCCACCCCCCACTCCGCCCCCACCTCGTCGTCCAGGACCTCCGCCAGCCACGGCTCGGCCTCCCCGACGGCCCGCCGCAGCCGGCCACGCGACACGGCGGTGCCGTCGCCCAGCCGCACCACCCACTCGGCGGCGAACAGCCGGTGGTAGGTCACCTCCGTCACCCCCCGCTCGGCGACCGCCGCCAGCACCGGGTCCGCCGCGCCCCGCAGCCCGTCCAGCAGCGCCAGCCGCGCGCAGGACAGCGCCAGCAGCCGCAGCGCGGTGAACGCGAAGTCGCCGCGCGGGAGTTCGGTCAGCCGCAGGCAGCGGAACTCCTCCGCCGCCCGCCGGTAGGCGAAGTCGTCCTCGCCCCGGCCGCTGCCGTCGACCTGCCCGGCCCGCGCGTACAGCAGCCGCGCCTGCCCCAGCAGGTCGAGACCCACGTTGGCCAGCGCCAGCTCGATCTCCAACTCGGGTGCGCACGTCACCCACTCGGCGAGCCGCTGCGCGCCCACCAGCGCGTCGTCGGCCAGCGCGACACAGACACCGGCCACCGCCGCGCCGTCCACCCCGGGCGGCAGCTCCGCCACCACCCCGTGCAGCGGGTCCTCGAAGCCCGTGCCGAACGCCCAGCGCGCGTCGCCCGGCACCTCCCCGTCCTCGCCCGTGCCGTTCACCGTGCACCGCCCTTCGCCGTCGCCACCGCCGCGTCAGATGTGCGGCACGTCATCGGGGATCTCGTAGAACGTCGGATGCCGGTACACCTTGTCGCCGCTCGGCGCGAAGAACGGGTCCCGCTCGTCGGGCGCCGAAGCCGTCACGTCCGCCGAGCGCACCACCCAGATGCTGACGCCCTCGTTCCTGCGGGTGTACAGGTCGCGGGCGTGGGTCAGCGCCATCCGCGCGTCGGCCGCCCGCAGCGACCCCACGTGCACGTGGTTCAGCCCGCGCTTGCCGCGCACGAACACCTCGAACAGCGGCCAGCCGCCGTCCACCCCCTCCGTCCCGTTCACCGCGCCACCCCCGAGTCGTCCGTGCGCCGCGCGCGCCGCTGCGCGTGCGCGACCGCCGCCTCACGCACCCACGCGCCGTCCTCGTGCGCCGCCGTGCGCCGGGCGACCCGCTCCGCGTTGCACGGCCCGTCGCCGCCGATCACCCGCGCCAGCTCGGCGAAGTCCGGCGTGCCGAAGTCGTGGTGGCCGCGCTCCTCGTTCCACCGCAACTCCGGGTCGGGCAGCGTCACCCCGAGCCGGTCGGCCTGCGGCACCGTCATGTCGACGAAACGCTGCCGCAGCTCGTCGTTGGAGTGCCGCTTGATCCGCCAGGCCATCGAACGCCGCGAGTTGGGCGAGGCCGCGTCCGGCGGGCCGAACATCATCAGCGACGGCCACCACCAGCGGTCCACCGCGTCCTGCACCATCTCCCGCTGCGCCGCCGTGCCGCGCGCCATCGTCCACAGCAGCTCGTACCCCTGCCGCTGGTGGAAGGACTCCTCCTTGCAGACCCGCACCATCGCCCGCGCGTACGGGCCGTAGGAGGAACGGCACAGCGGCACCTGGTTGCAGATCGCCGCGCCGTCCACCAGCCAGCCGATGACCCCGACGTCCGCGAACGTGGCCGCCGGGTAGTTGAAGATCGACGAGTACTTCTGCCGCCCCTCCAGCAGCCGCCGCGTCAGGTCGTCCCGGTCGGCGCCCAGCGTCTCCGCCGCCCCGTACAGATACAGCCCGTGGCCGGCCTCGTCCTGCACCTTCGCCCACAGGATCGCCTTGCGGCGCAGCGAGGGCGCGCGAGTGATCCAGTCGCCCTCCGGCTGCATCCCGATGATCTCCGAGTGCGCGTGCTGCGCGATCTGCCGCACCAGCGTCGCCCGGTACGCCTCGGGCATCCAGTCACGCGGCTCGACCCGCCGGTCCGCGGCCACCGTCTCCTCGAAGTGCGCCCGCAGCTCCCGCTCATCCGCCTCCGTGGCCATCGCCGGCCTCCCGTCGTCTCCTCGTGCCGTCAACCCCGCCGCGCCCCACGGCGGTTCACCGCCCCCGGAACGCGGGCCGCTCCCGCGCGAGAAACGCGGCCACCGCCCCCGCGTGGTCCTCGGTCCCGCCCAGCCGGCTCTGCGCCGCCGCCTCCCGCGCCAGCGCCGCCGGCCAGTCCGGCTCGGCCGCCTGCCGCAGCAGCGCCTTCACCTCGCGGAAGGCGGCCGTCGGCCCCCGCGCCAGTTCCCGCGCCAGCGCCAGGGACTCCTCCAGCGCCGCGCCCCTGGCCACCACCCGGTGCGCCAGCCCCCACGCCAGGGCCTCCTCCGCCCCGAACCGGTCGCCCAGCAGAAAGAGCCCCGCCGCCCGCGAGGGCCCGACCGCCCGGGCCAGCGACACGCTCAGCCCCGAGTCGGCGGCCAGCCCGACCCCCGCGAACGCCGTCGCGAACGCCGCCCCCTCGGCCACCACCCGCACGTCCCCCGCCAGCGCCAGCCCGAGCCCCGCGCCCACGCACGCGCCCTCCACGGCGACGATCAGCGGCACCGGAACCCCGAGCAGCGCCGTGACCAGCGGGTTGTACTCCCGCTCCACACAGGAGAACGCCGCCTCGGCGCCGCCCTCCAGGGCCGTCGCGTGCTCCGCCAGGTCCTGGCCCCGGCAGAACACGCCGCCGCTGCCCGCGAGTACCACCGCCCGCACCGCGTCCCCGGCCGCCGCGACCTCGCCCACCGCCGCCCGCAGCGCGCGCCGCGTCGACGCGTCCAGCGCGGGGCGGCGCAGCTCGATCACCGCCACCTCCCCCTCGCGGCGGGAGACCACGCGCGGTGGCTCCGCCCCCTCCGTCGTGACGCCGATGCCCATGCCCACGCCTTCCGTTCGCGATGTCCGCCGCCGTACCACGCCCGGCGCCCTCACACCTCGGCCAGCAGCAGCGCCGGCCGCTCCACCCGGTCGGCGACGTACCGCAGGAAGCCGCCGGCCACCCCGCCGTCGCACACCCGGTGGTCGAACGTCACCGACAGCTGCGTCACCCACCGCACCGCCAACTCCCCCTCGACCACCCACGGCCGCCGGACGAGCCGCCCCACCCCCAGCATTCCCGCCTCCGGGTGGTTGATGATCGGCGTCGACCCGTCCACGCCGAACACCCCGTAGTTGTTCACGGTGAACGTGCCGCCCGTCAGCGCCGCCGGCGCCAGCGTGCCCTCCCTCGCCGCCCCGGTCAGCTCCCGCAGCCGCCCCGCGAGCGCCGCCGTCGTCAGCCGCCCGGCGTCCCGCACCACCGGGACGACCAGCCCCCGTTCCGTCTGCGCCGCGAAGCCGAGACGCACCTCCCGCAGCCGCACCAGCTCCCCGCGTTCGGTGTCGACCCGCGCGTTCAGCTCGGGGTAGCGCGCGAGGCCCGCCAGGCACACCCGCGCCACCAGGGCCAGCAGCCCGATCCCCGACTCCGGGGCCGCCGCGCGCAGCGCGTCCCGCACCGCCACCAGCTCGGTGGCGTCCACATCCACCCACGCCGAGGCGTCGGGAATCTCCCGGCGGCTGCGCGCCACCCGCTCCGCCATCGCCCGCCGCACCCCGCGCAGCGGCACCCGCACCTCGCCGTCCCCGTCGCCCCCGGGCTCCGCGCGCGCCGGCTCCCGCGCGGCGAGCGCCGCCTCCACGTCGCGCCGGCGCACCACCCCGCCCGGCACCCGGTCGGAAAGCGCCCCCAGATCCAGCCCGTGCTCCGCCGCCAGCCGCCGCACCAACGGCGAGATCGCCCGCGGCGCCCACCCCGCGCCCCCACCCGCCGGCGCCCGCGCGGGCGCCCGCGCCCCCCGCCGAGCCCGCCCCCGCCGCGGCCCCTCGCCACCCGGCGCCGTGCCGTACCCGACCAGCACCGGACCCGAGGTGGAGGGGCCGCCCTCCTCGACGGTCTCCGTCGCGGCCACCGTCACCAGCGGCTCACCCACCCCGACCCGGCCACCCACCGCCGCGTGCAGCGCCACCACCCGCCCACCGAACGGCACCGGCACCTCGACCGCGGCCTTCGCCGTCTCCACCTCGGCCACCACCTCGTCCACCGCCACCACGTCCCCCACGGCGACCCGCCACGTCAGGACCTCCGCCTCCGTCAGCCCCTCGCCCAGATCCGGCAGCCGGAACTCCCGCCCGGCGCCGCCCGTCACGACGCCACCCGCGAGACCTCGCGCGCCCGCTCCGAGACCTCGTGCGTCCGATCCGGCTCGTCGTCGAACTGCAGGCGGAACACCGCGTCCAACACCCGCCCCACGCCCGGCAGATGCGCCCGCTCCACCACCGGCGGCGGATACGGCACGTCGAACCCGGCGACCCGCAGCACCGGCGCCGCCAACGAGTGGAAGCACCGCTCCTGTACCCGCGCCGCCACCTCCGCCCCCACCCCCGCGAAGCCCTGCGCCTCCTGCACCACCACGCACCGGCCGGTGCGCCGCACCGAGGCCGTCACCGTCGCGTCGTCCAACGGCACCACCGACCGAAGGTCCACCACCTCCAGCTCGACGCCCTCCGCCGCCGCCTCCCGCGCCGCCTCCAACGCCACCGGCACCGCCGGCCCGTACGCCACCACCGTCGCGTCCCGCCCCGGCCGCCGCACCACCGCGCGCCCCAGCGGCGCGGCCGACCGCGCCCCCCGATCCAGCTCGCCGCGCGCCCAGTACAGCCGCTTCGGCTCCATGAAGACCACCGGGTCCGGATCCGCCACCGCGTCCCGCAGCAGCCAGTACGCGTCCTCCGCCGTCGCCGGCGTCACCACCTTCAGCCCCGGCGTGTGCGCGTAGTACGCCTCGCTGGAGTCGCTGTGGTGCTCCACCCCGCCGATACCGCCGCCGAACGGAATGCGAATCACCAGCGGCAGGTTCATCCGGCCCCGCGTCCGGTTACGCGCCTTCGCCACATGCGAGACGATCTGCTCGAAAGCCGGATAGGCGAAGGCGTCGAACTGCATCTCCACCACCGGCCGAAAACCACCCATCGCGAGACCGACCGCCAACCCCACGATTCCCGCCTCGGCGAGCGGCGTGTCGAAACACCGCTCCGCACCGAATTCCGCCGTCAACCCGTCCGTGATCCGAAAGACCCCGCCCAACGGGCCCACGTCCTCGCCGAAGACCAACACGTCCCCGTCGTCCCGCATCGCGTCCCGCAGCGCCCCGTTCAGCGCCGCCGCCATCGTCACCGCCTCCATCTCACCGCTCACCCCCCTCGGCGTCCGCCGCCAACTCGGCGGCCAACAGCGCCCGTTGCTCCACCAGCTGCGGCGTCGGCTCCGCGAAGACATGCCGGAACATCTCCAGCGGATCCGCCTCCATCTCCCCACCCAGCCGCTCCCGCACCTCGCCCGCGACCCGCTCCGCCTCCTCCTCGGCCGCCGCGACCCCGCCGTCCGCCAGCAGGCCCCGACCCCGCAGATAGCGCTCCAGCCGGGCGAGCGGATCCGCCGCCCGCCACCGCGCGACCTCCGTCTCCTCCCGGTACCGCGTCGCGTCGTCCGCGTTGGTGTGCGGCTCCACCCGGTAGGTGTGCGCCTCCACCAGGAACGGGCCCTCACCCGCCCGCGCCCGCTCCACCGCCGCGGTCACCACCGCCAGCGTCGCCACCAGGTCGTTGCCGTCCACCTGCTCGGACGCCACCCCGTACCCCACGCCCTTGAACGCCAGCGCCGGCGCCGCCGACTGCCGCGCCAGCGGCACGGAGATCGCGTAACCGTTGTTCTGCACCAGGAACACCACCGGCGCCCGCAGCACCCCGGCGAAGTTCAACGCCTCGTGGAAGTCGCCCTCGCTCGTCCCCCCGTCACCCACCAGCGCCAGCACCACCCCGCCGCGCCCCCGCCGCCGCAGCGCGTCCGCCAGGCCCACCGCGTGCACCGTCTGCGTCGCCAACGGCGTGCACTGCGGCGCTGTCCGCCACGCCGCCGGGTCGTACCCGCAGTGCCACTCGCCCCGCAGCAGCGTCAGGATCTCCACCGGATCCAGCCCCCGCGCCAGCAGCGCCACCGAGTCCCGGTACGTCGGGAAGAGCCAGTCCTCGCCGCGCAGCGCCAACGCCGAAGCGATCTGGCACGCCTCCTGACCGCGACTCGACGGATACACCGCCAGCCGCCCCTGCCGCGTCAGCACCGTGGCCTGCGCGTCGAAACGCCGCCCCACCACCATGCGCCGAAAAGCGTCCACCAACAACGCGTCCGCGGGCAGTTCATAAGCCTCAGGCGCCGCCAGCGGAACACCGTCCTCGGCCACCACACGCACCGGGGAGAACGAGGGAAGTAAACGGTCGACCGTTCCACGAGAAGTCAATGACGACATGCGCGACACTCCCAGCCCGAGAAAGACCAGACTGAGGAAATGGTCACCCGGACCGAACAGCCGCTACAAGACGACGGAATACGCACGGGAAAACGCGCGACGTATTGCCGGAACAACCCCGCGCCGCCGCACACCTGTCCACCCGGGCCACCGCCCGGGGCCGGCCCGCCGGACGAATGGCCACCCGCCCCGCCCGCTCACGGACTCCCGGCACCCAGCTCCTGCGTCCCCACCACCGGCAGCAACTCGAACCCGGCCACCGCCGCCGTCCCCGGCACCGGCGTGAACCACAGCAGCCGCTGCCGCCCGTCCTCGCTCGCCAACGTCAGGCAGTTCACCTCCAACACCCCCAGCGAACGGTGCACGATCCGCTTCCGGTCACCGCGCCGCACCGCCACCTCCCGCCGCTCCCACAGCTCGGTGAACTCCGCCGAACGCGCCGTCAGCTCCGCCACCAGCGCGTGCGCCTCCCCGGTACGCTCCGCGCGGCGGCCCACCGCGGCCCACAGATCCGCCACCATCACCCGCGAGTGGTGCGCGTGGTCCGCCTCCGGATACAGCAGCCGCGCCCGCGGATCGGTGAACCAGCGGTACACCTGGCACGCCCCACCCGTCTGGTCGCCCACCAGCGCACGGGCCAACGCGTTCTGCACCAGCACCATGTGCAGATCGGTGATCACCATCGCCGGCGTCCCCGCCAACCGGTCCAGCAGATCCAGCATCCCCGGGTGCACATGCGCCGCCGCGCCCCCGGACGACGGCAGCGGACGCCCCGCCAGGTGGTACAGGTGGTCCCGCTCGTCCCGCGAGAGCCGCAGCGCCCGCGCGAACGCCGCCAGCATCTGCTCCGACGGCTGCGCCCCGCCGCCCCGCTCCACCTCCGTGTAGTACTCCACCGAAGCCCCCGCCAACGAGGCGACCTCGTCCCGCCGCAGCCCCGGCACCCGCCGCCGCGGCCCGGTGGGCAACCCGACGTCCGAGGGCCGCACCCCGTCCCGACGCGACCGCAGGAACGCCCCCAACTCCCGAAGATCCATCCCCCCAGTCTGCGCCCCGCCGCCCCGCCGACCCAGGGGACGCCAACCCCCCGGTCGACGTCCGCTGGCCGCGCCCGCCCGCCCCGCCCACGCTGGAGAACGTCAGTCCACGGACCCACCACCCACCGAAACGAGGCACCCATGAGCACCGCCCCCACCACCGGCCGCCGCATCGCCCTGGTCACCGGCGCCAACCGCGGACTGGGCCGGGCGGTCGTCACCGCCCTCGCCGCCACCGGCACCGACGCCGTCCTCACCTACCGCTCCCACGAGAACGAGGCCCGCGAGGTCGTCGAGTCCGTCCGCGCCCAGGGCGCCACCGCCGTCGCGCTCCACCTCGACACCACCCGCACCGACACGTTCGACGACTTCACGGCCGGGCTGCGCCAGGCAGTCCACGCCACCTGGGGCCGCGAGACCCTCGACATCCTCGTCAACAACGCGGGCTCCTCCGGCGACACCACCCTCGGCCACACCACCGAGGACGAGCTGGACCGCCTCTTCGCCGTCCACGTCAAGGGCGTCTACCTCCTCACCCAGGCCGTCGCCACCGCACCCGAGGGCGCCGCCCCGCTGCTCGCCGACGGTGGACGCGTCATCAACGTCTCCAGCGGGCTCGCCCGCTTCGTCACCCCGCCCTACGCCGGTTACGCCGCGATGAAGGGCGCCGTCGAGGTCCTCACCCGCTACTGGGCCCAGGAACTCGGCGCCCGCGGCATCACCGTCAACACCGTCGCCCCGGGGCCCGTCGCCACCGACTTCGCCGGCGGCTACCTCCGCGCCAGCGAGGACATCCAGCGCGCCATGAGCGAGCGGACCGCGCTCGGCCGCGTCGCGCACGCCGACGACATCGGCCCCGCCGTCGCCGCCCTCGCGGGCGAGGGCGCCGGGTGGATCACCGCCCAACGCGTCGAGGCCAGCGGCGGCTTCCGCCTCTGACCGTTCCCGGCGGCGCCCGCCGAGGTCGGTAAAGCCGCAGGCGGAGCGGGGATCGGGGGTTGCTACCGTGGGGCGGCGCCCACGGGGGAAGAGCCGTTCACCTCCGCGGACGCCCTCCCGCGGGAGGCGTCCTCGCCGCCGCCCCCGGGCGGACAGACGGCACCCGACGCTGGAGGTGGGCCCCGTTGCCGACCATATCCGTGATCACCCCCGTCCACGGCGGGAGTGAGCCCTACCTGCCCGACGCCCACCGCTCCGTCGCCGCCCAGCGGCTCCCCGACGGATGGGACCTCCAGTGGGTCGTGCAGGAGGACGGCAGAACCGGCGGCCCGCTCGCCGCGCTGCCCGACGAACCGTGGATATCCCCGGGCGCCGGCCGCGCCGGGGGAGCGGCCCGCGCCCGCACCCTCGCGCTGCACCGCGCGGCCGGCGTCCTCACCCGCACCCTGGACGCCGACGACCTCCTCCCCGACGAACGCACCCTCGCCCGCGACATCGAGGCGCTCGCCGCCCACCCCGACCTGGCCTGGACCGTCGCGCCCGCGCTCGACCTCCACCCCGACGGCCGGCTCGTCCCCGGCCCCTGCGACCCGCCGCCCGGCCCCCTGCCACCGGAGCTTCTCGTCGACGGCGCCCGCGTCGGCGTGCTGCCCGTCATGGGCACCACCTTCACCGTCTACACCGCGCTGCTCGTCGCCATCGGCGGCTGGCCCGCCCTGCCCGCCTACGAGGACGTCGGCCCGCTGCTGGCCGCCGAGGCCCTGTCCGGCGGCCTGATGCAGGCCGAACCGGGCGAGATCTACCGCAAGCACCCCGGCCAGTCCACCGCCGACCCGGCCTACCACGACGCCGAGGAGAAGGCGACGCGCATGGCCACCGTCATCGCACGGGCCGACGCGCTGCGCCGACTCGGCTGGAAGTGGCAGCCCGAGCAGCCGGCGGTGGTGTGACCGTGCGCCCCACGACCCCCGCCGACCGCTCCGACACCCCGCCGCCCGTGCTGTGGATCGGCGGCCCGCCCTGCGCGGGGAAGACCACCGTCGCCCGCGTCCTCGCCCGCCGCCACGGGCTGCGCTGGTACAACGCCGACGCCCGCACCTGGCACCACCGCGACCGGGCCGTCGCCGCGGGCCACCCCGCGGCGATCCGCTACGAACGCCTGCCCATCCCCGAGCGCTGGTCCGCGCCCATGGCCGAGCGCGTCGCGATGTCCCTGCACCACGAGCGCGGCCCGATGGTGCTGGACGACGTCCGCGCCCTGCCGCCCGCCCCGTTGACCGTCGCCGAGGGCACCCCCGTGACCCCCCGGATCGTCGCCTCCCGGGACCGCGCCGTCTGGCTGATGCCCACCCCGGAGCTGCAACGGGCCAGGCTGCGCGAGCGGGGCATCGACGGCGGGGTGGGGGAGACCTACGAGCGGCTGCTGACCGAGATCGCCACCCAGGTGGAGCGGGCCGGCGCGCCCACGCTGACCGTCGACGGCTCCCTCGGCGTCGCCGAGACCGTCGCCGAGGTGGAGGCCCGCTTCGCCGACGTGCTCGCCCGGGGCCCCCGCGCCTCCTCGGCCGTCGAACGCGCGGAGCTGATCCGGCACGCGAACCTGGCGGTCGTCGCCCAGTACGAGACGTTCTACACCCGCGCCTGGGCCCGCCGGCTCGGCGACCTGACCACCACGGTCCTGCCGTTCTCCTGCGAGTGCGCCCGCCCCGACTGCGACGAGCGGATCGAGATCCCCGTCGCCGACTTCCCCGACGCGCCGCTCCTCGCCCCCGGCCACGCCCCGCCGCCCTGAACGGGCCGGCTCGCGGCCCGTGGGCCGCCGTCAACACCCGCCGGAGCACACCTACTCCGTCCGGTGGCCCCGAACCCGCCCCCGCCGACCGCCGCCGCGCCCCGCCCTGACCAGCGGCGCCGGGCGCCACCCGGCGCCCGCCCGGCCCGCGCCGCCCGCCCCGCCACCGCAAACTCCTGCGCGCCGTGCGCCCGTTGCGTCAGGATGAGACCCATGCAGACAACACCCCAGGGCGACCCCGTGTGGACTCCCGAGGACCAGCGGCTGCCCGCGGACCTCGTGGAGCGGGTCAGCGATGTCCTCCGCCACGTCGGGCTGCCGCTGGCGCACGAGAACGACGACGTCGGGGTCTTCCTCACCCGCGGCGACGGCCGGCCGATGAACGCCCCCGAGCCCGCCGACCACGTCGCCCTGTCCTGGCACGCGCCGCCCGCCCTCTACGACACCGTCGACCAGGAGGGCGGCGCGGGGCCGACCGCCCGGCTGATGTTCGCCGTCGACGACGGCATGGAGGCCACCCTGAGCGAGGTCCTCACCGCCGCCGGGCTGCACGTCGCCCCGCACCCCGCCACCGAGACCCTCTCCGTCTGGTCCACCCCGCCCCGCTGAGAGCCCTCACCCCGATCACCCCGGGGGAAAATCCTCCGGCGACGCACGGAACTTCCGGCGCAGCGCCCACAGGATCCGCCCCCCCTCGGTCCGCGCGTCGTACTCCTCCTCCAACCGGTCGAGCAGCGGCCCGCTGCGGGCGAAGTCGTACACCTCCTCGGACGCGCACGCCAGCGCCATTCCGTCGAAACTCGCCGCCAGCCGCGTCAGCCCGAAATAGGCGGCGCCTTCCGCGGCGGCCGACAACTGGCCCTGACGGAGCACCGCGACGGCGTGCCCGACCCCGCCGTCGCACACCAGGTGGTGGACGGCCAACACGGCGGCCAACTCCCGCTCCCCGCGTTCCGCCGCCTCGTTTCCGCGCGCCGCGGCGCGCTCCCAGATCACGGCGGCCGGGTCCTCGTCCTTCTGTGCCATGTCGCGCAGGCGATCGGGTCGTGTCATGACGGAATCCTGGCACGCCCCCACCGGCGGCACCCGGGCACCCCGCCCGGACAACCCCCGTGCCCCACACGTCCGTTGGGCCCGCGCCGCCCCTCGGGCCACCGCGCCGCTCGAATAGCACGCACCGGAATCCGTGACAACCCCTACCGGCCCGCCGAGACGTCGCGGAATATTTCCCTCCGCCCCCTTTCCGGAGAACGATTTCGCGCCGCGAAAAGGGGGTCCCCCTGGAAACGGGAAATCGGAAGAAGACGCGTTGTCACCCCCCGGGGCCACTGCTACGGTTCCCCGCATGTCTCTTCCCGCCCCGCCCTGAGAACGAGCGGAATACGGGTGCACCAGAACCGGCGGGAGATCGGCACGCCAAGCGCCCGCGTTCCCGTGGCCGCCGCCGACGCAACTCCCACCCGCGCACACGCGGGTGGAAAACAGGGGGAAAGCGATGCAGGACCTCGGAAAGGTCGCCGAACGCGGCAAGGAATACGAAAAGCTCATGGCGGGCGGCGGCGACGGAATTCGCTGGCTTCCCTATCTCATGTTCTTCGCCAACGGCGACTACACCTCACCGGTCGTCAACACCGACCCCGGCGGCTTCCGCGTCAGCCACGGCCCGGCCGGCCCCTGCTCGCTGATGGGCGACCTGCCCGACGGCGAGGTCAGCGTCCTGCTCGGCGGCTCCCCGGCGTTCGGCTTCGGCGCCAGTACCGACGAGGAGACCATCCCCTCCCACCTGGCCACCGGCCCCGACGCCGTGCCCTGGCTCAACCTCGCCTGCAACGGCTTCAACTCCACGCAGGAAGCCGTCCTCTTCCTCCTGCACCGCCACCAACTCCCCGCCGTCCGCGACATCGTCGTCCTCTCCGGCCTCAACACCCTCGTCCTGGCGGGCCTCCCCGGCGCCGACCGCGACTACGGGCAGTTCTTCTTCTCCGGCGCGTTCGCCCGGCGCCTCGGCCTGCCCGAACCGTCCGAACCGCGGCCCCTGCTCGCCCGGTTCACCGAAGCCACCCAGCGCATCCTGGGACGCGGCGACGACACCGCCGACACCGAACCGGAGATCCTCGCCCCCGCCGAACGCGTCGACCTCGCCGTGCGCACCGTCGCCCGCGACCTCGACCGGCTCACCGAACTCGCCGCCCCCACCGGCGCCCGCGTCCACTTCGCGCTCCAACCCGTCTCCACATGGACCCGCAAGCCCTACACCGACGAGGAACGCCAACTCATCGAGGAGCGCGGCCGGCTGTGGGACGGCCTGTTCTCCCTGGTGCTCGACCCCGAAACCCACGAGAGCTACGCGCGCGGCCTGCGCGCCGCCTGCGAGGAACGCGGCCTGCCCTTCCTCGACCTCAACCCCGAACTCGGCACCGGCCCCGCCGCCGACCAGTGGCTCTTCCTCGACCTGGTCCACCTCACCGACCAGGGCAACCGCACCACGGCCGAACTGCTCCGCACCCGCCTGGGCCTCGCCGACCCCCGGCCCGCGCCCCGCCCCTGACCGGCCGCGCACACCATGACCCGCCGCCACGACCGCCAGGACCCCGCAGCCCCCGCACCGACGAAGAAGGAGCCCCCCGATGTTCCGCAGGATCGCCGCGTTCCTCCGACGCCGCCGCCAACGGAAGCAGCGACGAGGCGACAACACCATCTACCCGATGAACTGACCCCCGGGGCGGAGGCCGCCATGCCCGACCACCGCGCGCTCTACCTCCGCGCGCTCGACCCCGAGGGCCCGCTCCCCCTGGACCCCCGCGCCCCCGAGCGGCTGCGCGCCGCCCTCGGCGCCCCGCCCCCCGACGACGAGCCCACCCCGGACCCCGACGCCCTCGTCGCCGCCGCCCGCGACTGGAGCACCGAGACCACCCGGCGCTTCCACGCCGTCCTCGACCCCCTCACCGGCGAGCACCGCGCACCCGCCGCGCGCTGCGTGCTGCTCAACACCGCCCCCCTCGCGCTGAGTACCGGCGCCTGGCTCCAGTGGCTCACCAGCGCGGGCAACGCCGAGACCGAACCCGCGCTCGCCGCCCTCGCGCTCTACGCCTCCGACCTGGGCGTCGGCCTCCCCGACGCCCACCGCGGCGCCGACTACCGCGCCCTGCTCGCCCGCCACCAACTGGAGCCCACCGCCCCGGGGATGCGGCTGGCCGCCAGCGAACACCTCCTCACCACCAGCTTCCGCCTCCCCGGCACCCTGCTGGCCATGAGCCGGCTGCCCGACCGGTTCCGGCCCGAGATCCTCGGCGCCGACCTGTGCCTGCGCGCCGCCGGCCTCCTCCCGGCCCTCGCCGCGCTCACCGGCAACGAACTCGACGCGCCCGCCGCCCGCGCCCTGGACCCCGGCGCCGCCCGCGCCGGCGACCCCGCCACCGGCCTCGCCCTCTCGACCGCCGCCACCCGCGCCCTCCTCGCCGAACCCCACCCCGACACCGCGCCCGGCGCCGCCCGCCGGCTGCACCACGGCCACGCCTGGGCCCTGCGCGAGCTGACCCGCTTCAGCGACGACCTCCTCGCCGAGACCACCCTCACCCAGCATCCCGACTACGGCGTCTGGCGCCTCATCCACACCCGCGCCCGCCCGGCGGCCGTCTACCACTCCGGCTACGAACTCGCGGGACGCCCCCTCGCCGACTGGTTCCAGCACCTCGACGACGGTCCCGGCCCCTTCCTCGACGCCCTCGCCCGCAGCCCCCTGGTCCGCCCGGGCCGCCCCGAGGCCAGCCCCCTGGTCCGGGGCCTCATCGACGCGCGCGGCCCCATGTTCCGCGTCTTCACCGACGACGAGACCGCCACCCTCCGCCGCTGGATCGCCCGCCTCCCCGCACGCGACGAGCTGCGCGGGACGCTCACCCCCGGCGGCACGCGCGCCGCCGACCGCGCCCTCGCCGAAGCCCGCCACCGTTGGAACCTCCCCGCCGCCCCCGCCCCGGACCCCGAGCCCGCGACGGCCGATGCCGCCGACCCCGACGACCCCGCCGCGTTCGACCACCGTTCACCCCGCGCCGCCTACCACGCGCTGCTCCACCGGCACACCTCCCCGGCCCTGCGCCGCTTCGCGCACGACTACACCACCCGCTGGCTGACCCGCGCCCGCTACCGGCTGCGCCACGCCCCGGGCCAACTCCCCGCCCGCTGGGACCGCGAGACCGGGCTGCGCGACTGGCTGGCCGCCGCCCACGACCAGCACGCCGAACAACACGACGCCGCCGCACCGCCGTTGCCCACCCGCGAGGAACTCGTCGACTCCACCCTGCAACTCGCCCCCCTCATCATGATCGACGGCGGCTGGCTCCAGGGCTTCACCGACCACCACCACGCCTCCGCCGCCTCGGGCCACTTCCTCTTCCGCACCTACTGGGACGAACTCGGCAACGGCGAGAGCGAGTGGAACCACCCCCGCATCTACCGGGCCCTGCTCGCCGAGATGGGCGTCACGCTCCCCGCCACCGACGCCCCCGAGTTCAGCACCTGGCCCGGCTTCCGCGACGCCTCGTTCGCCACCCCCGTCTACTGGCTGAGCATCAGCCGCTTCCCCCGCACCTTCCAGCCCGAGATCCTCGGCCTCAACCTCGCGATGGAACTCTCCGGCGTCGGCGGCGGCTACCGCAGCGCCTCCCTCGCCCTGCGCCACCACGGCTACAGCACCCAGTTCGTCGACCTGCACAACACCATCGACAACGTCGCCACCGGCCACTCCGCCTGGGCCGTCGACGCCATCGACAGCTATCTCGCCGACCTTCCGCGCCTCGTCGGACCCCACCAGGAACAGGCCGTCTGGGAACGCGTCCGCGTCGGCTACCGCTCCCTCAACCCGCCCACGACCACCGCCGCCCGCCTCTACGCCGCGCTGCGCTCCCGTTCCGGCCGCGCCCACCGCGATGCCCCCGGCACCCCGGGAACCACCCGGGAGAACAGGTGACCCCATGACCAGCGCCCTCGGCATCTCCGCGTTCTACCACGACAGCGCCGCCGCCCTCGTCGACGACGGCACGATCGTGGCCGCCGCCCAGGAGGAACGGTTCAGCCGGCGCCGGCACGACCCCGCGTTCCCCGCGCTGGCCGCCGCCTACTGCCTCACCGAGGCCGGCACCAAGCTCGACGACCTGGACCACGTCGCCTACTACGAGGACCCGCGCCGCAAGTTCCACCGCGTGCTGTGGACCCAGATCGGCACCGCGCCCCGGGGCTACCGGACCTTCCGCCGGGTGCTGCCCGAGTGGCTGGCGTGGAAGCGGCGCGCCGCCGAGACCGTCGCCGACCGGCTGCGCGCCCTCGACCTCGGCGCCGTGCCACCGGTGGTCTGCTACCAGCACCACGAGTCCCACGCGGCCTCCGCCTTCCTCCCCAGCCCCTACGAGTCCGCCGCCGTCCTGTGCGTCGACGGGGTGGGGGAGTGGGCCACCACCTCGCTGTGGCACGGGCGCGAGGACCGGGTCGAACCGCTCGCCGAGCTGCGCTTCCCGCACTCCCTGGGGCTGCTGTACTCCGCGTTCACCTACTTCTGCGGCTTCAAGGTCGACTCCGGCGAGTACAAGCTGATGGGCCTGGCGCCCTACGGCACGCCCCGCTACGCGTCCCTGATCCGCGAGCGGCTGGTCGACGTCAAGCCGGACGGCTCCTTCCGGCTCGACACCCGCTACTTCGCGTTCCTGCTGGGTCGGGTGATGACGGGGCGCGCCTTCGAGGAACTCTTCGACGGCCCGCGCCGCGAACCCGAGGCGCCCCTGACCGAGCGGGAGTTCGACCTCGCGGCCTCCGTGCAGCTGGTCACCGAGGAGATCATGCTGCGGCTGGCGCGCACCGCGCGCGAGCGCACCGGCGAGTCCCGGCTCTGCCTGGCCGGCGGCGTCGCGCTCAACTGCGTGGCCAACGGCCGCATCGTCGAGGAGGGCGTCTTCGACGAGGTGTGGGTCCAGCCCGCGGCCGGCGACGCGGGCGGCGCCCTCGGCGCGGCCCTGCTGGCCGCCCCGGCCGCCGCCGGTCGCACCCACCCCGCCCGGGGCCGCGACGCGATGCGCGGCGCCCGGCTCGGCCCGGCGTTCGACGACGACGCGATCCAGCGCTACCTGGACGACCACGACCTGCCCCACACCCGGCTGGCCCCCGAGGAACTCTCCCGCAAGGTCGCCGCCGAACTCGCCGAGGGCCGGGTCGTCGGCTGGTTCCAGGACCGCATGGAGTTCGGCCCCCGCGCCCTGGGCTGCCGCTCCATCCTCGGCGACCCGCGCGACCCGGCGATGCAGTCGGTGATGAACCAGAAGATCAAGTTCCGCGAGTCGTTCCGCCCGTTCGCGCCGATCGTTCTCGCCGAGGACGCCGAGGAGTACTTCCGGCTCGGCCAGCCCAGCCCCTACATGCTGCTGGTCGCCCGCCTCACCGAGGCCCAGCGGCGCACCGCCCCCGGCGAACAGGACGCGCGGGGCCTGGACCGGCTGCGCGCCACCCGTTCGACCATCCCGGCCGTCACCCATGTCGACCACTCGGCGCGTGTCCAGACCGTCGACCGCGCCGACCACCCGGTGCTGCACCGCCTGCTCGCCGACTTCAAGGCGCTGACCGGCTGCCCGGTGCTGGTCAACACCTCGTTCAACGTGCGCGGCGAGCCCATCGTCGCCACGCCCGAGGACGCCTACCGCTGCTTCATGCGCACCCGCATCGACTCCCTCGCCCTCGGCGGCTTCCTGCTGCACAAGGCCGACCAGCCCGAGTGGACCGAGAGCGGCGACTGGCGCGAGGAGATCCCGCTCGACTGAGCGAAGTGCCGGCCACCGCCCGTCCCGAGGAAGAAGAGGAACCGCCGATGCCCACCCTCCGCCGCGCCGCGGCAGGACTGCTGCTGCCCGTGCTGTACGCGCTGGTCGTCGTCCCCGCCGGCCTGGTCACCCGCCTGCTGCGCGACCCGCTGCGCCGCCGCCCCGACCGGGCCGCCAGCAGCTACTGGATCAGTACCGGCCAGGGCTCAGGCGACCGTCACCGCTGAGGCCGCTCCAGGTCCGCGAGCAGCGCGACGGCCGCCGTCATGTAGCCGGCGATCCACCGGTCGTGGACCCGCTTGATCGGCAACGGCGACAGCGACAGATGCCGCTCGCGCCCGACCCGCCGCCCCGCCACCAGCTCCGCCCGCTCCAGCACCCGCAGATGCTGCAACACGGTGGTGCGATCCAGCTCGGGCAGCGCCGCGCACAGCTCACCCGTGGTGCGCGGGGCCGCCCTGAGCACGTCCAGCATCCGCCGCCGCGCCGGCGAGGCCAGGGCCTTGAACACGCGATCGTCCTCGGCGTCCTTGTCGACCGAACCACTCATGTTGTAAAAATACAACATGAGTTCGCATGCGTCAGCGCTCTCCGAGCTGTCCTTCACCGTCTCCGGGCGCATCGCCCGCCCCCGCGCCGACGTCTACGAGGCCGTCGCCGACCCCGCCCAGCTCTCCCGCTACTTCACCACCGGCGGCGCCCGCGGCCGGCTCGAAGCCGGCGCCGAAGTCACCTGGGACTTCGCGGACTTCCCCGGCGCGTTCCCCGTCACCGTCGTCGAGGCCGACCCGCCGCGGCGCCTGGTCATCGAGTGGGACGCCGAAGCCGCCACCGCCGAGAAGGGCACCACCCGCGTCGTCTTCGAGTTCGAACCCATCGACTCCGGCGCCCGCACCCTCGTCACCATCACCGAGACCTCCTGGCGCCCCACCCCCGACGGCGCCAGGTCCGCCTTCGGCAACTGCGAGGGCTGGACCGGGATGCTCGCCGCCCTCAAGGCATGGACCGAACACGGCATCAACCTCCGCGAGGGCTTCTACCGTTGACACCCCACCCGCGCACCCACGCCACCGCGGCCGACGGCACCCGCATCGCCCACCAGCTCCAGGGCGAGGGCCCGCCGCTGGTCCTGCTGTCCGGCCAGCAGAACAACCACCACTGGTGGGACCCCGTCCGCGCCGACTTCCACGCCACCCGCGCCACCCTCACCCTCGACTACCGCGGCACCGGCGACAGCGACAAACCCGACCACCCCTACACCACCGAACTCCTCGCCTCCGACGTCGTCGCCGTCCTCGACGCCCTTGGCATCGACCGCGCCGACGTCTACGGCACCTCACTCGGCGGACGCGTCGCCCAGCAACTCGCCGCCCGCCACCCCGACCGCGTCGGTGCCCTCGTCCTCGGCTGCACCTCGCCCGGCGGCCGGCACGGCGTCGCCCGCGACAAGGCCACCGGCCGGGCCCTCGCCCACCCCGACGCCCGCACCGCCCGCGACGCCCTCCGCCACCTCATGTACACACCCGACTGGCTCGCCACCCACCCCGGCCCCCACCACACCCTCGGCGACCCGGCGATGCCGGCCCACGCCCGCCGCCAGCACCTCGCCGCCAGCAACCGGCACGACGCCTGGGACCTCCTCCCCGAGATCAAGGCCCCGACCCTCGTCGTGCACGGCGCCGACGACCTGCTCAACCCCACCGCCAACGCCCCCCTCCTCGCCTCCCGCATCCCCGGGGCCCGCCTCCACCTGATCCCCGGCGCCCGCCACGCCTACTTCGAGGAGTTCCGCGCGGTGGCCAGCCCCCTCGTCCTGGACTTCCTCAACGAGGCCGCTCGGCCATGACGACCACCCCGGGGCCGCCGTTCCGCTCGCTCGCCGGCAGCCGCAGCTCGGCCACCGTGCGCAGCCCGGCCTCCTCGACCATGGCCACCAGCCGCTCCGGCCGCCACCTGTGCGTCGTCCACTCCACGGGCACCCCGCCGTAGGCCTCGGTGCGCCGCAGGTCGCCCTCCCCGACGTGGGTGCCCGTGATCAGGCACCCGCCGGGCCGCAACGCCCGCGCGAACCGCCCCAGCACCCGAGGCAGCACCTCCCGCGGCAGGTTGAACAACGACCACCAGCCGAGCACGCCGCCCAACGACGCCTCGCCGAGCTCCAACTCGGTCGCCGACGCCACCTCGAAACGGCACCCCGGGTACAGCCGCCGCGCGTGCTCCACCATCCGGGGCGACAGGTCGACACCCGAGATGTCCACCCCGCGCTCCGCCAGATACCCCGTCACCGTCCCCGGCCCGCACCCCACGTCCAGCACGGGCCCCACCCCGTCCACCGAGGCGGCGAACGCGTCGATCGCCGCCCTCAGCCACGGATCGCGGCGGACGTCCCCCATCCCCGTCGTCTCCACCAGCCGGACATAGTTGTCGGCCACCCGGTCGTACGACTCCCGCACCACGTCCAGATCGGCCGGCCGGTCGACGGAACGTTCCTCATTCTGGTCCTCACGCATCGGGCCATCCTAGAGCGGCTTCCTGCGGTGCGGGGAGCCACCCGGCAGACCTTTACCGATCGGTGTACCGTGGCGGGGGTTCACAGACCGGTATAACCCGAGGAGGCCCGCACGATGACCCCGCCCACCACCATGCGCGCCGTACACCTCACCCGCCACGGAGGACCCGAGGTCCTCGCACACGTCGACGTCCCCGTACCCACCCCCGGCCCCGGGGAGGTCCTCGTCGAGGTCACCGCCGTCGCCCTCAACAACACCGACCTGTGGACCCGCGAAGGCGCCTACGGCCGCCCCGACGACCCCCACGCCCCCTCCGGCTGGCGCGGCCCGATCGACTTCCCCCGCATCCAGGGCGCCGACGTCGCCGGCCGCGTCGCCGCCCTCGCCCCCGACGTCGACCCCGCCCTCCTCGGCCGACGCGTCGTCGTCGACCCCGCCCTCTACGACGGCGAGGGCCCCCACGCCCACCCCGTCGGCCTCATGGGCAGCGAACGCGACGGCGGCTACGCCCAGTTCGTCACCACCCCCGCCCACCGCGCCCACGACGCCACCGCCTCACCCCTCACCGACGACCAACTCGCCACCCTCCCCACCGCCTACGGCACCGCACTCGGCATGATCGAACGCGGCGGGCTGCGCGAAGGCGAGACCGCCCTCGTCACCGGAGCCTCAGGAGGCGTCGGCCTCGCCCTCGTCCAACTCGCCCGCGCCCGCGGCGCCCACGTCGTCGCCGTCAGCAGCGCCCCCAAGGCCGACGCCGTCCGCGCGGCCGGCGCCCACACCGTCCTCGACCGCGCCCTCGACCTCGGCCCCCCACTCCGCGTCGCCGCCCCGCGAGGCATCGACGTCGCACTCGACGTCGTCGCGGGGGACCTCCTCAACGACCAGCTGCCGCACCTGCGCGAGGGCGGTCGCTGGGTCGTCGCCGGCGCCCTCGGCGGCTACCGGACCCACCTCGACATCCGCCGCCTCTACCTCCACAACCTGCGGCTCGTCGGCTCCACCATGCACACCCCCACCCACTTCGCCCTCCTGATGGACCTGGCCCGCCAGGCCGCGATCCAGCCGGTGGTCGCCGCCACCTTCCCCCTCGCGCGGGCCGCCGAGGCGCAGCGGGAACTCGCCGGCCGCGGCCACGTCGGAAAGATCGTCCTGCACCCCTGAGCCGGGCCCCGCGGACAGGCGGCCCCCGGAGCCGAAGCCTCGGGAGCCCTCAGGCGCGACCGGATCAGAGCCGGACCACGACCTTCCCCCTGGTGTGTCCGCGTTCGACGTACGCGTGCGCCTCCGCGAGCTGCTCGAACGGGTAGCAGCGCTCCACCCGTGGCGTGTAGCGGCCCTCCTCGCCCAGCCGGGCCGCTTCGGCGAGGAAGCCGGGATCGTTCTCCGCGTTGGCCACCACCACCCCCAGCGCGGGCGCGTGGGCGTGGTCGGCGACCGTCGTCACCCGGTCCGCGCCGCCCACCAGCGCGACCAGGTCCGCCAGGGACCCCGAGGCCGCGGTGTCCAGCGCGACATCGACACCGTCCGGGGCCAGGGCGGCGACCCGCTCACCGAGACCGGGACCGTAGCGGGTGGGCACGGCCCCGAGCGAGGTGAGGAACGCGTGGTTGCGCTCGCTGGCCGTCCCGATCACCCGCGCCCCCCGGGCCACCGCGATCTCGACCGCCGCGCTGCCCACACCCCCGGCGGCCCCCTCGACGAGCAGCGTGCGCCCGCGCAGCGAACCGAACGGCCGCAGCCCGCCCATCGCCGTCACGGACGCCAGACCGGCGCCCGCCGCCTCCTCGTCGCTCCACGCACGGGGGGCGTGCGCCCACGCCGAGAGCACCGCCAGCTCCGCCGTCGCGCCGGTGACCCCGCCCAGCCCGAAGACCCGGTCGCCGACGTCCACCCCCCGCACGCCCTCGCCGAGCGCGTCGACGACGCCGACGGCGTCCCGTCCGGGGATCGCCGGCAGATCGACGTGGATCACGGCGCGCGCCGCGCCCGAACGCACCTTCCAGTCCACCGGGTTGACACCGGCCGCCCGCACCCGCACCCGCACCTCCCCGGGCCCGGGACGAGGCTCCGGCACCTCCTCGACCACGAGGGTCTCCACACCGCCGTACTCGTGATAGCGGACTGCGCGCATGACGTTCTGCCTTCCCGTGAGGTGGCGCGACGCTCGACGAGCGCCGCGCCCTCACGCTAAAAGCTGACACCGGTGTCAGCGGCAAGTCGCCGCGCCCGCGCGTCCGCGCCCCGTGGCGGGCGGCCCGAGGTCAGCTGTCGGCGGACTCCGCCGGGGGGACGGGCGGGGCGCCCCGCTGGATGCGCGCGACCTCCACCCGGGCGCGGGCGGCTATCTCCGCACGCCGGGTCTCGCCGCGCTGCGTCAGGTAGGCGGTCGCCACGCTCCTGATGGTGGCCGCGACGCCCAGGACGCTGATGGTGACGATGGCGAGATCGCTGAGGGCCGGGACGAGCGAGCCGGCGAGCGCCTCCCGCTCGCGCGGGCCGGCCGGGGTGGCGGAATTCTTCTCAGTGGTCATGCCCCCATGATCGCCCAAAGGAATCCGCCGCGCCGCCCGCCCACCCCGCCAACGGCCGCCCGCCCAAAGCGCGTTGGCATCCGCCGGGGGGCGGCGCGGCGCGGAACGCTCAGTCCCAGACCCGCCGTTCCCCGCCGCGCGGGTCGTCGACCAGCGTCCACTCGGCGTCGATCCGCATCGTGGCCCTGCGGTCCGCGCTGTACCCGGCCCACCCCGGGTCGCCCGTCCTGGCGAACCGCACCCACGCCGCGTGGACGCGGGCGGCGAGCCCGGCGGGAACCTCGCCGGGGCCGAGCAGCGCGTCGCGGCCACGCAGTTCCGGCCGGCCCGCCACGTCGAAGACGAACGGCACCTCGACGGCGTGGCAGGCGCCCAGCCGCCCGCCCAGCGCGGGGGAGCGCCAGGCGAACTCGTAGGCGTGGGTGGCGGAGTGCGGATGGGCGCCGTGGGCGTCGGCCAGCGCGCGGCTGCCCACCCCGAACAGGGCGTCCGTCAGGAGCGCGGAGCGCAGCTCCCCGAAGGACGCCCCGGGGCGGCTCGCGCGGTACGCCGCGACGAGTCGTCCCGGGTCGTGATGCGCACGCGCGGCGGCCTCCTCGACGTCGGCGGCGGTCGAGCCGTCGTACGCACCCACCGGAACCAGATACAGGTTGCCCTCCTCGGCGTTGGTACCGACCAGCAGGTCGACCCCGGCGGCCAGGCCGCCGGCGACGGACACGGCGGGCTGGGTGTCGAGCACCAGACCGAACGGGCTGAGCCCCATCAGCGGATCGCCGTGGGTACCGGTCCGCAGGTCGATGCCCGCGAGCCCGCCGGCGGCCTCCACCAGCCGCTCGTCGGGGACCTGGGCGAAGGCCGCCGCACGGGGCTCGATCCCCAACGCCCCGGCCGCGGCCCGCGTGACGCGCGCGCCCTGCTCGGGCGTGAACGCGCCCAGACCGCTGCCGCTCTGCACGATCGCCCGCCGGAACAGACCGACCGCCGCCGGGGCGGCGAGAACACCGCCGACCAGGGTCGCGCCGGCCGACTGCCCGAACAGCGTCACATTGCCCGGGTCACCGCCGAACGCGGACACGTTCTCCCGCACCCACCGCAACGCGGCGACGACATCGAGCAGCCCGCGGTTCGCGGGCGCCCCGGGCACGTCAAGGAAACCGGCGATCCCCAACCGGTAGTTGACCGTGACCAGGACCACGCCGTCACGGGCGAACGCCGCACCGTCGTACAGCGCGGACCGATTCGACCCGGCGACGAACCCCCCGCCGTGGACGAACACCATGACCGGCAGCCCCGCGCCGCCGGCCGCCGGCGCGTACACACTGACGGTCAGATAGTCCTCGCCCCGGCTCCACCCCGCACCGAAGTACGGGGTCATGTCCAGGCCGCCGAGCCGGCGCGCCGACTGCGGCGCGGTCGGCCCCGGCACGGTGGCGTCCCGCACCCCGGCCCACGGCTCGTGCGGCCTCGGCGGCGCGAACCGGCCGGCACCCCGGGGCGCCGCCGCGTACGGCACGTTCAGGAAGACACGGGCGTCGCCCCTGCGCAGCCCGCGCACCGCCCCCCGCGCGGTGGCCACCACGGGACGGGAACGGTCAGACATCCGCCGACTCCTTCTGCCCCCGCGCCCGCTCGCCGTACGGGGCGAACGGCGCCCACCCCCGGACGGCGAACCCATTCCGCGCCCGCCCCACCTCCAGGGCACCGTGGCCACCGAGATGCGCCGGGAAGACCAGGGCGCCGCTGTCGGCCGCCGCGCCCAGCAGCTCGCGGCGGGTCGCGCGCGCCATGGCCGGGTCCTCGCAGAAGCAGCTGTTGGCGTCCGGCTCGACGACCTGGATCGGGCTGTGCAGCAGATCCCCGACGAACAGGGCCCGGTCGGAGCCGGAGGCCAACCGCACCACCGAGGACCCCGGGGTGTGCCCGGGGGCGAGCTCCAGCCGCAGATTGCCGTCGATGCGGTGGCTGCCCTCCCACAGATGGGTCAGCCCCGCCTCGTGCACCGGGGCGACGCTGTCCTCGAAGACGTTCTGGTTGCCCCGGCCGAGCCGGGTCGCCACCTCGTTGGCCGGATTCCAGTAGTCGAAGTCCGCCCTCGCCATGAGATACGTCGCCCGGGGGAACGTCGGCACCCACGTCCGGCCCGCGAGACGGGTGTTCCAACCGACGTGGTCCACGTGCAGATGCGTGTTGACCACGATGTCGACATCCTCGGGACGGACCCCGGCGCGGGCGAGAGCACCCAGGAAGTCCGTCTCCAGACGGCTCCACACCGGCGCGTACGGCCGGTCCTTGTGGTTCCCGACACCGGTGTCGACCAGAACGGTCTTGCCCTCGCTGCGCAACACCCAGGTCTGCACCGCCGAGTTGACCGCCCGCCCCCCGGCGTCCAGGAAGTCCGGCACCAGCCACGAACGGTGCGCCTCCCACGCCTCCGCCGAACTGTCCGGAACGAACTCCCGCGGCGCGAGACCGACCGGACCGAAGTACTCCCAGACCCGGGTCACGGTCACCTCGCCCAACGTGATGGTGTCCGACATCCCTCTCCCACTCCTCCCGCAGACAGGCGCCGCGCGCCGGGCCGCCGCAACACACCGACGGCGCTCGGACGGCGCGCGCGACGGCCCCGGGGGCGGGCACTCGACCGCCACCCCGAACCGCTCCGCCATCCTGCGCCGCACGCCCCGGACGGCGGTATCCGTCACCCGACCGCACCCGCGCCACCGCACCCGGCGGCGGGAACACCGCGCCCCCGCACACGCGTTGCCGAACCCCCGACACCCCGCGAACCCCCACCCCGGAGCCCTCCATGGACAAGACGGCGACCGCCCGCACCCCGACCGCGGACCCCGGCCCGACCCTCGTGGGACGGGAGACCGAGACCGCCCACCTCGCGCGACACCTCACCGCCCACCCACCCCACGACCCCGTACTGGTCGTCGAGGGCGCCCCCGGCACCGGCAAGAGCGCCCTGCTCGACCTCGCCACCAGCCGCGCCCGCCACGCCGGCCACCACGTCCTGCGCGCCACCGGCAGCGAAGCCGAGACCCCTCTCGCCTACGCCGGCCTGCACCAGCTGCTCCGCCCCGTACTGGCCCGCACCGACGGCCTGCCGGCACGCCAACGCGCCGCCCTCCACGCCGCCCTCGGCCTCACCGAACCCCCCGCACCCCCCGACCCCGCGCACGTCTCCCTCGCACTGCTGACCCTGCTGTCGGACCTCGCCCGACCGGCACCCCTCCTCCTGGTCGTCGACGACGCCCCCCGGGTCGACCCCGCGTCACTGCACGCCCTCTCCTTCACCACCCGGCGCGTCGACGGCGAACCCGTGACCCTCCTGCTCGGCAGCCGCACCGCCGCAGAACTCCCCGCGTTCGACACCGCCCGCCAGCGCCTGCACCTCGGCCCCCTCAGCGACACCGCCGCCCTCCAACTGCTCGACGCGCAACCCCGACCGCCCACCGGCCGCACCCGCGCCCGCGTCCTGCGCGAAGCGGCCGGCAACCCCCTGGCCCTCATCGAACTCACCCGCGCCGCCACCACCCGACAACCACCGCGGCACACCCCGCACGGACCGCTGCCCCCCACCGAACGACTCGAAGCGCTCTACGCCCGGGACGCACGGCACCTCCCACCCCCCACCCGCCACGCCCTGCTGATGCTCGCCGCCGCCGACACCCCCGACACCCCCGCGGCCACCCGCGGCCTCCCCGAGCCCGCCGACCCCCGGTGGACACCCGCCGAACACGCCGGCCTCATCCGGCACCACGGCGCCACCACCACCTACCGCCACCCCCTCGCCCGCTCCGCCGTCTACCACGCCGCACCCCCCGCCGAACGCGCCCGCGCCCACCGCGCGCTCGCCGACCTCCTGCACGACCAACCCGACCGCCACGCCTGGCACCTCGCCGCCGCCACCACCCGACCCGACACACACGTCGCGGCGGCCCTGGAGCGAACAGCCGACCGAGCCCGCCGCCGAGGCGGCCACGAGGCCGCCGCCACCGCCCTGCAGCGCGCCGCGGAACTCAGCCCCCACCGCGCCGACCAGGCGCGACTCCTGGCGGACGCCGCGCACCTTGCCGCCCTCACCGGCCAACTCGCCTGGGTCGAGCACCTCGTCGACGAGGTCAGGACACGCACCGACGATCCGGCGCTCCTCAGCCGAGCGACCCTGGCGGCAGGACGACTCATGACGGCGGGCCCCCACCACACGGCCGCCTTCACCGCGCTGGCCCGCGTCGCCGACGACGCCGCGCGCACCGGCTCCCCCCACCTGCTGGACGCCCTCGCCGCCGCCGCGGTCGTCCGCTACTACTCAGGCGAGGAAAGCCAACGGCAGCGCATCGAGGCCCTGCTCCCCACCCCGCCGCACCCCTCCGCGGCCGACGCGCGACACGCCTGGACACGGGCCGTCTCCGACCCCGCCCACGCGGCGCCACTCGCCCCGGCGCTGCCCCACCTCATCGCCCGAGCCGAGGACGACGCCACCTCCCTGACCGCACTCGCCGTCGTCGCCTGGCTCCTCGACGAAACCCCCCTCGCCGCCCGCGCGTTCGACGCCGCACACGAACGCTGGCAGGCCCACGGCCCGCTGCCGGCCGGCCTCGGCTGCGCCGCCGGCTGGACCTACCTCGAACAGGGCCGCTGGAACGAAGCCCGCCTGGTGGCCGCCGACATCACCGCCACGGCCTCCCAGAACGGCCTCGCCCACGCCGAGGCCTGCGCACGCACCCTGGACGCCACCGCCGCGGCCCTCCTCGGACAACCCGCCGACGCCCGCGCCCACGCCGAACACGCGCTGACCCTCGTCAACCCGCTGGAAAGCCGCTCCGTCACCGTCCTCGCCCGCCGCGCCCTGGGCCTGGCGGCGGTAGCCGAAGGAGACCACGAGACCGCCTACACCCACTTCCGCTCCGCCTTCACCCCGCACGGCGACCCGCTCCACTACCACCTCTCCCACACCCTCCTGGCCGAACTCACCGCCGCCGCCGTACGCCAGGGCCACCACGCGACCGCGGCCCACGTCCTCGAACGGTCAGCACGCCACCTCGGCACCGGCATGACCGCACGCGTGCGCCACCTCGTGCATCGCGGACGCGCACTCCTCGCCGCACCCGACGACGCCGAGGCGCACTTCCAGGCCGCGCTGGCCGACGAGACGGGCGAACAGTGGCCCTTCGAACGGGCACAGCTGCGACTGGACTACGGGGAATGGCTGCGCCGGCAGCGCCGCATCGCCGAAGCCCGCCTCCCACTGACCGAGGCGCTCCACACGTTCCGACGACTCGGCGCCCTCCCGTGGACCGCCCGCGCGCACACCGAACTGCGCGCCGCCGGCATCGAGCCGCGCCCCGCCGCGCCCGGCGTGCTCACCGGCCTCACGCCGCAGCAGCAGCACATCGTCCGACTCGCCGCCCGCGGCCTGACGAACCGCGAGATCGGCGAAAGGATGTTCCTGTCCCCCCGGACGGTCGGCTCCCACCTCTACCGGGTGTTCCCCAAGCTCGGCGTCACCACCCGCACACAGCTGCGCGACCTCGTCGAGACCGCCCCCATCGCCCACCGGGCCACCGGCGCACCCGCCGCGCGACCGCGTGGCGACGGAGGACCGCGCACCTGACGACCCGTCGGCCCGCGGGGTGCTCAGGGAACGCCGTCAGTCGAGGTCGGACATGTCGAGCACGAAGCGGTAGCGCACATCGTTGCGCTCCAGCCGCTCCAGCGCCTGGTTCACCTGGGACGACGGCAGCAGCTCGATGTCGGCGGTGATGCCGTGCGCGGCACAGAAACGCAGCATGTCGGCGGTGGACGGACGCCCGCCGCTGCCGGCCGAGCTGAGCTTCTTGCGGCCCGCGAGCAGGTCCATGGTCTCCACGGTGACAGGACCGAGGTGCCCGAGGTGGCTGAGGGTGCCGTCCATCGCGACCACGCGCAGATAGGGAGCCAGGTCGTGGGGGGCGGAGATGGTGTCGATCACCACGTCGAACCGGTCCCGCACCGCCTCCATCCGCGCGGCGTCGGTGGTCACGACGAACTCCCGCGCCCCCAGGCCGCGCGCTTCGCCGACCTTGTCCGGAGTCCGGCTGAGGACGGAGGTCGTGGCGCCCAGCGCGGACGCCATCTTGACCGCGAGGTGTCCCAGACCGCCCAGCCCGGCGACGGCGACGGCACTGCCCGGGCCCACCCCCAGCGCCCGCAGCGGCTCCCAGACGGTGACGCCGGCGCAGAGCAGGGGAGCGGCGCCGGCCGCGTCGAGGCCCTCGGGGAGGGGATAGGCGAACGCCGCGCGAACGACGTACTCGCGGGAGTACCCGCCCAGCGTGGTCCTGCCGTCCTGCCGGTCGGTCCCGCCGTAGGTCAGCGTCGGGAACGCGCGGCAGAAGTTCTCCTGGCCGACCTGGCACATGCGGCACTCGCCGCACGAGTCGACGATGTTGCCGACGGCCACCGGGTCGCCGGGGGAGAAGCCGGAGACCGCGTCGCCGACCTCGACCACCACGCCGGTGAACTCGTGCCCCGGCACCAGCGCGCCGTCCGCGCCGCCCCCGTGCGCCCGCAGCGCGTGGAGGTCCGTGTGGCAGACGCCGCAGTACTCGACGCGCACCGCTATGTCGTCCGCGCGCAGGTCCCGGCGCTCCAACACCGTGCGGCGCAGGGTCCGCGTCGCGCTGTCCGCCTGCCAGCCGATCGTGGAACGCATCGCTCTCTCCTTAGACAGACTGTTCGGTCTTTTTTCACCGTAGGGCACCGGCGACCCGAACGACAAACAGACCCGTCGGTCCGTTACCCTGCGGAGAATGCCCGACCAGCCATCCAGCAGCCGCGGCGCCGCGACATACCAGCGCATCATCGACGCCGCCACCGAGGAATTCGCCCAGTACGGCATCGCCGGCGCGCGCATCGAGCGCATCACCACCGCCGCCCGCACCAACAAGGCCCAGCTCTACGGCTACTTCGGCAACAAGGAACAGCTCTTCGACGCGATCTTCCTCGCCTCACTGGAGCGGATCACCAACGTCGTCCCCATCGACGCCGGAGACCTCGCCGACTGGGCGGTACGCCTCTACGACGAGTACCTCAACCGCCCCGACCTGATCCGGCTCGCGACCTGGGCACGCCTGGAGCGGCGCCCCAGCGGGCACCTCGTGGCGGACCACGACCGCTACGACGACCGCAAACTCCGCGCCGTCGCGGAGGCCCAGGCAGCCGGCCGCGTCCGGCAGGGAGACCCCTTCGACATCATGGCCATGGTCATCGCCATGTCCATGGCCTGGTCACCCGTCAGCAACGTCTACGCCGCCTCAGCCGAGGAACCCGCGAGCACCCACCAGCAGCGCCGCACCCTGCTCCGCGACAGCGTCCACCGCGCCGTCGCCCCCGACACCGCCCCCTGAACCCCCGACGTCCGACGCCCAGTTGACCGGACCGGCGGATTCGGCGGGGGCTGCGCCGTCCAGCGCCACGCCGTGGCGCGCCGTCCACCCACCGGCCCCGCGGACGGCTTACCCGGCGCCGGCGGTTCTCGCCGCCCGCGCGGGGCCGCCCGCCGGTCCGGGAGGGAACGGCGGGCGGCCGGGCCGGGGTGGGTCAGGGAGCGAGTACGACCGTCTTGCCGGGCAGCCGTCCGGCGCCGGCGTCCTCGTGCACGGTGGCCAGGTCGGCTGCCGGGCGGTGGGCGGCGACGTGGAGCCGGAGCGTGCCGGCGTCCACCTTGGCGACCAGGTTGGCCAGTTGGGATCCGTCGCCGCGGACCCACAGGTTCGCGGCGCGCACCTTCCGGGCGGGATCCTCGGGTATAGGGCCGGCCGTGCTGGCGGCGACCCCGCCGTCAGCGACGTAGTGCGTCAGCCGCGCGAGTTCCTCCGGGGAGACGCGCACATGGTTGACCACGGCCTGGAACGGGCCGCCCACGGCGGCCGGGCCCGCGGCGAGGTCGAGGGGGCCGACGACCCGGTCCGCGCCGTAGTCCCGGAGGCGGTCGGCGTGGCGCGGCGCGTCCACCGCGGTGACGTGCGCTCCCGCGTCGGCGGCGAGCTGCACCACGAGGCTGCCCACGGCGCCCGCCGCCCCGTTGACCAGGACCGTCTGACCGGGCTTCAGCTCGGCGAGTTCGAAGGCCGTCTGCCAGGCCGCCAGGCCGGTCAGCGGCAGCGCCGCCGCGTCGACCAGCTCGATCGTCCGAGGTGCCGGGACCACGCTCTCCGCCGGGGCGAGCGCGTACTCGGCCGCCCCGCCGGCGGAGTCCAGGGGCAGCATGGCCACGACTCGGTCGCCGACGTCCAGGCCCGTCACGCCCGCGCCGAGTTCGGCGACGGTGCCCGCCAGATCGATCCCCGGCACGTACGGGAGAGCGATCGGGAGCATCTCGGCCAGGGCGCCGGCGCGGATGTGGTCGTCGACCGGGTTGAACGACGTGGCCGCCACCCGCACCAGCACCTGCCCGGCGCCGGGGACCGGGCGGTCCACGTCCTCGTAGCGCAGAACCTCGCTGCCGCCGAACTCGTGGAAACGGACTGCCTTCATGACTCTTTCCTCCAGGGTGTGTGGATGTCGTCGCCCGAGGGGCGGGCGATCAGGTGTGGGGGCGACCGGGCGTGCGGGCGAAGCACGCCGGGGCACTCAGTTCAGCCGCACCGACCGGGTGGAGTTGCCCATCACCATGCGGTCGATGGCGCTCACGGCGCTGCCGGGGTCGTCGGCGGCGCCGACGGCGGACAGCAGCGGGACGAAGTGGTCGGCTGTCGGATGGGCGACCGAGGCGCCGGGCGCCTTGTCGCGGTAGTCGGCGAGGGCATCGGCGTCGCCCCGGGCGAGGGCGTCGACGGCCCACTCGTCGAAGGCCGCGGTGGCGGCGGCGAGCTCCGGGTGGCGGAAGACGGCGAAACTGTGCGTCATGAAGCCCGAGCCGAGAACGAGGACGCCTTCCTCGCGCAGGGGCCGCAGACGGGCTCCGAGCTCCAGCAGGGCGTCGGGGGCCAGGCTGGGCATCGACAACTGGGTGACCGGGACGTCGGCGGCGGGGTACATGGCCATGAGCGGGATGAAGGCGCCGTGGTCGAGGCCGCGGTCGGCGAACTGGTGCACCGGCGTCGGGGCCAGCAGGCCCCTGAGTCGCCGAGCCAGGTCGGTGGCGTCCGGGGTCGCGTAGGGAAGGGTCTTGTAGCGGGGGTGGAAGCCGCTGAAGTCGTAGAACAGCGGGGTGCCGGCCGCGGCTCCGGACACCGCGACCGGTGCCCGTTCCCAGTGGGCGGAGACGACGACGATGGCCCGGGGTTTGGGCATCGACCGGGCCCAGGCGAAGAGGTCGCCGAGCCACCGCGGATCGTCGAGGGTGAACGGGGCGCCGTGGCTGACGAAGAGGCTGGGCAGGGGCCCGTCGGAAGGGTTCCACACCCGCTGCTCGCGCGCCTGCGGCAGGACCCGGACAAGGAAGTCGTCGTATGCCGCCGCTGGTGCGCGCGACGGAGACATCGAGGTCAAGCTGCTCTTGGTGGTCATCCGAAACCCGCTCCTTCACTTGCCTCGGCAAGCGGTTTTACTTGCCAAGGCAAGTCAAAAGATAGCCGCCAAGAGTTTCCTGAGCAAGTGATGCGAGGTGCGGGGGCACGTAGGATGGGCCCATGGACAACCCACCCTGGCTCGACGACGATCAACAGGCCCTGTGGCAGGCCCTGCTCACGGTCGTCATCGCCCTCCCGGCGGCCCTCGACCGTCAGCTCCAGCGAGAGGCCGGTATCTCCAACTTCGAATACGGGGTCCTGGCCCGGCTGTCCATGGCCGACGACGCGACGATCCGGCTCAGCGACCTGGCCCGAGCCTGCGACAGCACCCAGCCCCGACTGTCGAAAGTGATGGACCGCTTCGAAGCCCGCGGCTGGGTCGCCCGCCGACCCGACCCGACCGACGGCCGCTACACCCTCGCCACCCTCGCCGACGCCGGCCGCCAAAAGCTCGCCGAAAGCGCACCGGCACACGTCGCACAGGTACAGCGGCTCGTGTTCGACCCGCTCACCGCCGCCCAGCGCCGCCACCTGGGCACCGCCCTCGACCGCATCGCCGCCACGGTGCGGCGGGAGCACGAAGGAGGCTGACAGGCCGCGCCCGAGGCCCGGGGAAAGGCGGGCACCCAACGCCCGTTCACCCGGCGGGTGCTCCAGCCGAGGTGGTCGGCGTCCAGAGGGGAGAGGCCGACCAGGTCCACGGAGTCCGGGGGAAGCCAGCGGCGGTCAAGCGCCGCCGCAAAAGGCAAGCCGACCCGCACAGGTGAGGCCACCCACTCCGCGACCCCGCCCGGCGCTCGCCGCCCGCGTCCGCGCGGTCAGTGGAAGTGCACGTCGTAGCGGTCCTGTTCGGGAAGCAGCTCGCCGAAATCCGCCTCACCCCGCTGGACGCGGCCCAGAGCCCGGAAGTACTCGAAGCGGTCGACCCCCGGGGTCAGCACCGCGAACAGGTCGGCCCTCGACCCCGGAGCCGCGCCGAAGGAATGCGTGAGGCCGGGCGGCACACAGACCACACCGCCCGCGGCCACGGCCTCCACGCGCCCGCCCAGGGTGAACTCCATGACCCCGCCGATCACATAGAACAGCTCGGTCGACAGCGCGTGGTGGTGCGGGCGGGCACCGCTCGCACCCACGCCGAGCGTCAGGCGGTTGGCGCCCAGGGCCCCACCGACACCTCCCGCGTCGGCCAGCAGGTGGAACGCGCCGCCATGCGGGAGCGGCACCCGCTCGGCCTCGTCCGCGCGGACGACCAGCGCCCTGTCCTTCTCCGTCATGATGTCGCTCCCAGCGTCGTGCGAGGCGGCTGAACAGCCGCGGTCCATGACAGCGCGGGAAGATGCCGCGCACCACCGGCAGTTGTCGCCCACAGAAATCACGGTTCGTGATGAGTCGGCGGACGACGCGAGAGGCGAGAGGTACGGCGACATGGAGTTGCGGCAGTGGAGATACTTCGTCGCGGTGGCGGAAGAAGGCGGCTTCGGACGCGCCGCGGAACGGTTGAGCATCGTCCAGTCGGCGGTGAGCCAGCAGATCCGCCGCCTCGAACGCTCGCTGGGCGTCGTGCTCTTCGACCGCACCACCCGCCGGGTGCGGCTCTCCGGCGCGGGCGAGCGGCTGCTCCCCGAGGCCTAATACTGCAACCGCATCTGGGGGTTGTGGCCTCGGCGTTTGTAGTGGGAGCGGCGGGCTCGGGCCTGGCTGCGTCTGCGGAAACGTGACCAGCGCAGGTGGTGGTCGTTGGTGGGGTGGCGGGGTGTGATGGCGATGCGCCCGATCAACCGGCGGATCTCCGGGACGCTCAGGGGTATGAGGTCGTGCTCGCCCTCCGCGTCGCCCCTTTTGCGGCTTCTGCGGCACGGACTGCCGTCAGGTAGGCGAGTGCGGCCATCGACAGGGTGATGTGCCGGTACCAGGCCCGGTAGAGCCGGACCTGGTAGTGGTCCAGGCCGCACTC
>NZ_VDGT01000002.1 GCF_006335015.1 Streptomyces sedi | reverse complement strand
ATCGCGTTCCTTGACCACCCGCACACCGGCCTCCCCGAGCCTGCACTCGGACGGCCCAACGAGCCCCGTACCTCCACCGCCACGGCGCCGGTTCAGAGGTCACTCAAAGGTGTCCAGATAAGGAGATCTACGGCCGGTTCGAGCTGGACATGAACTCCCACCTCGACCTCACCCTCGCCCTTGCCCTTGCCCTTGCCCTTGCCCTTGCCCTTGCCGCCACGGTGCCCGGCCACCGGACCGCGCCCGAGGCGGAAACCGCCCGATCGGCGACGGACGGTGCGGCTGGGTCGGCGTCCTGAAGACCCATGGGCCCGGCGTCGCTCCCCGGCGGCTGGATCGAAAAATCGCAAAAGGCGACAAAGTAGGTAAAATGAGATTGGTGCGGCCGTACAGGAGACCCGTTCGACGCCAACCGGTCACGGCAGTGACCGGGCCACTCCCGGGCGGGCGAGCACCTGAAAGGAGTCCCTCATGGCCGACATCAACGTCGCGCTGCACGTACAGGTCGAGGCCCGGCCCGGCAAGGAGGAAGAGGTCGCCGCCTTTCTCCGCGACGGCCTTGCCATCGTTCAGGAGGAGCCCGACACCGTCGCCTGGTTCGCCGTGCGCCTGGGCCCGTCCACCTTCGCCATCTTCGATGCCTTCCCCCACGACGCCGCACGCCAGGCCCACCTCGCCGGCCGCCTGGGCAGCGCCCTGACGGAACGAGCCGGTGAACTGTTCGCCCAACCGCCTTCCGTCGAGCAACTCGACGTCCTCGCCCACAAACTCCCCTGAAGACCAAACTGCCTTGTCCACGCCCGGCGCGTCGGACTGGTCCCGGTCGGCGCCCGAATCACCGCACCGGCGATCGATTGGGCCGTCATGGGGTGGGCCTGCCGTGCGCATCGGAGCACGCGAGGTTCGGCCCGGTAGGCGGAGGCGCGCGGGGTCGGAATGCACCAGGCGACAACCGCGTATCCACAGCAGAAAGGACCTTGCCATGACCATCAAGGCGGAGTCCGTGTCCCTGGAGGACGCCCGGCGAGCCGTCGCTGCGGGGGAGGCCAAGGCCGACGAGATCGGCTCGCCGAGCAACATCGCCGTCGTCGACGTCGGCGGCAACCTCGTAGCGCACATCCGGATGGACGGAGCTTGGATCGGGAGCGTCGACATCTCCATCAACAAGGCCTTCACGTCCCGGGCCTTCGACATCACTACCGCCGACCTGGCCGCCAACGCGGGTCCCGGTGAGCAGTTCTTCGGGATCAACGCATCCAACAACGGACGCGTCATGATCTTCGCGGGCGGTGTCCCGCTGCGGCACGGCGGCCGGATCGTCGGCGCCGTGGGCGTCAGCGGCGGCAGCGGTGAGCAGGACCAGACCGTGGCCGAGGCTGCGGCGACGGCCTTCTGACGACTGGCCCCGCCATGCCGTGATCAGCGGAGCCCTCAGCGCGGCCGCTCGTTGGAAACTTTCCAGTTCGCCAAGAACAAGCCGAGCTGGATCCTGAGCGGCGGCAGCGGGGACCGAACCGGTCCCCCGCCGACAACCGGAAGGAACCACGCACCATGACCAACGAACTGCACGGTAGGAAGGTCGCAATCCTGTCCACGGACGGCGTTGAGCGCGTCGAGCTCGAAGAGCCTCTCGGCGCACTGCTGGGCGCTGGAGCGCAGGCCGAACTCCTCTCCCTCCACACCGGCGAGATCAACGCGCGCCAGATGGACATCGACCCGGCCGGAACCTTTACCGTGGACAAGAAGGTCGCTGACGCCCGTGTGGGTGACTACGATGCGCTCCTGCTGCCCGGCGGCACCATGAACCCCGACCAGTTGCGCACCGACCCCGACGCCGTCGCCTTCGTGAGGGAGTTCGTGGAGACCGGGAAACCCGTTGCCACCATCTGCCACGGACCTTGGATACTGGCGGAGGCTGGCGTGCTGCGCGGTCGCCGCCTCACCTCTTGGCCCAGCATTCGTACTGACCTGCGCAACGCCGGCGCCGAGGTCGTCGACGAGGAGGTCGTGATCGACCGCCAGCTGATCTCCAGCCGCGGCCCGCAGGACCTCCCCGCCTTCTGCAAGGCGATCATCGAACGCTTCGCCGCCGCACTGCGACCCGCCTGATCGGGAGAAGTCGCAAGCCACCGAATGACATCCGGCACCGCCACGGCCGAGTCCCCGCGGATCAGCAGAGGAGATCGTCATGGCAAGCAGCAACCGCGCCGTCACCTTCCAGAACCCCAAGGACATGCGCGTGGAGTCCCTGGACTTCCCGAAGCTTCAGATGCCGAACGGGAAGAAGGCCCCGCACGGAGTCATCCTCAGGATCGTCGCCACCAACATCTGCGGTAGCGACCTGCACATCTACCGCGGGTCCTTCCCTGTGCCCCAGGGCATGGTGGTGGGGCACGAGATGACCGGGGAGGTCATCGAGGTCGGTCCCGACGTCGAGTTCCTCGGTGAGGGCGACCTCGTCTCCGTCCCGTTCAACGTCGCCTGCGGCCGATGCCGCAACTGCAGGGCGCGCCGGACCGAGGTCTGCGAGACCACGAACCCCAAGGTGGCCTGCGGAGCATACGGCTTCAACCTGGGCGACTGGACCGGCGGCCAGGCCGAGTACCTGTTCGTCCCGTACGCCGACTTCCAGCTCCTGCGCTTCCCGGACAGGGACCAGGCCATGGCGAAGATCCGTGACCTGGCGCTGCTCTCGGACATCCTGCCCACCGCGTTCCACGGTCTCATGGAGGCCGGTGCCAAGACCGGCTCGACCGTGTACATCGCCGGCGCCGGCCCGGTCGGCCGCTGCGGCGCAGCAGCGGCGCGCCTCCTCGGGGCGTCCTGCATCATCGTCGGCGACTACCACAGGGACCGCCTGGAACTGGTGAAGAACAACGGCTGCGAGACGATCGACCTGAGCCAGGACGCAGCGCTCACCGACCAGATCGAGGCCATCCTGGGCGAACCCATGGTCGACTGCGCAGTCGACTACGTCGGTAACGAGGCACACGGCATCGGCCGCGAAGCCGAGGACATGGACCCGGCCTACGCCATCAACCAGGTGATCGACGCCACCCGCGCGGGCGGAGCCACCGGAGTCATCGGCGTCTACGGCGCCGACCCGCTCGCGAAGTCGAAGGCCGAGCAAGAGGGAACGTACCCGATCGACTTCGGCAAGGCCTGGATCAAGTCGCCGCGGATCACCGGCGGGCAGGCACCGATCATGCACTACAACCGCGAGCTGATGATGGCGATCCTGTGGGACCGCATGCCCTACTTGAGCGCCATGCTCAACACGAAGGTGATCAGCCTCGACGACGCCCCCGACGCCTACGCGACCTTCGACACGGGAGCGTCCGAGAAGTTCATCATCGACCCCCACGGCCTCATTCCCGCCTGAGCCCGCAATCCGAGAAACAGTGCCGAACTCGCCAGCATAATCACGTTGCCGCACCGAGCAGGCGTGAGAGGGCAGTCCGTCGCCTCGTCTCGGGCGACGGCCTGCCCACTACGCCGTCGCTCGTGAGTTCGCAGGCGCGGATGATAGCCGGGGTCGTGGCCGCCGACCGCTGGTGATCTTCACTGAAGGCAAGCAACGGCCAGAGCTGTACGCGAGGTTACTCTCACAAACGACCCGGACCTGCCGAGCGCGGACATCCGCATCGGGTACGCCCGCTGCTCGACCCTCGGGCAGGAACTCGACTCCCAGCTCGACGCGCTCAGCCAGCACGGCATCCCCAGGGACAAGATCTTCAGCGAGAAGATCAGACCCGCGTCCGGGTCCGCCCCCAGTTCGAGGAGGCGCTGAAGACCGCGCGGGAGGTCAAGGCGCACGCCCCGCACTGCCGGGTCATCTTCACCGTGTACGAGATGAAGCGGCTCGGCCGCGACGCCGCCGAACTCACCGCGCTCGCCGACCACCTCACCGCCCACGGCCTCATCCTGGAGATGCTCGCCGGACCACTGCCCGGCATCTACGACCCCACCGGCCCGGGCAAGCCGCTGTTCGCGTTCTTCGCCGCGATGGCGGAGACCGAGCGGGAGAACATCCGGGATTCGACGCTGGAAGGGCTCGACACCGCGGCCCGCAAGGGCAAGCATGGCGGCCGGCCACCCGTCATCACCGACGACATGCTGCACACCGTGCTCCGCAGGCGGGCGCTCGGCGAGTCCGTCGAGCAGATCCAGCCCGACCTGTTCATCCCCACCGGCAAGCGCAAGGGGCAGAACCCCTCCGTCGCCAGCATCTACCGCGCGCTCGCCGAACACGCCCAGCACGAGGCGTACCCCGAAGCCGTCGAACAGGCCCACGCCGACTTCGCCGCCCTCACCGGCAGCGAGGTTCCTGAACCGCGCACAGAAGCCAAGGCCCTAACGACACGCTGAGTTACTTGTCACTTCGCGGCAGCTTCGGGAGGACAGGGCCGACGCCTGGGACGCCGGCCGGCGCGTGACGCCGGACTGGGGCACCTTCCCCGGCTACGAGGACCCGGTGCGCGGCGGCGACCGCATCGACTGGGTGGTGGCCGGCGGCCCCGTCGAGGTGCTCAGGGTGGCGATCAACACCTACCGGGAGAACGGCCGTTACCCCTCCGACCACGCGCCGGCGCAGGCGGAGGTCCGGCTGGCCTGAGCGGACGGCCTGCCGGCCGGTTGCCGCGCCTACCCGCCGCGGTGCGTCCGGCCCGGTGGTCGTCTGCCGGCCGCCACACAGCGTTCGCGCGGTTCCCCGCGCCCCCGGGCCGCCGACCGGCGACGAAGGAGCGCGGGGAACCCGTCGTGGGGCGCGGCCTCGGAAGGGGTCTCAGCTCGCGTTCTCCGCCTGGAACATCCAGTGGTGCTTCTCCAGGTCCTTGGTGATCTCGATCAGCACGTCCTCGCTCACCGAGTCGACCGGGCCGACCTCCTCCAGGCGCTCGCGCATCCGCACGATCACCGCGCCCAGCGCGTCCACCAGGGCGCGCACGGCGTCGGTGTCGCGCTGCCAGCCCTCGGTGACCGAGGCGATGCCGGTGGTCGCGGCCACCGTGGCGGCCCGACCGTCGGGCGGCACGCCGAGCGCGGCCGAGCGCTCCGCCACGGTGTCGGAGTGGCCGCGCGCGGTGGTGACCACCTCGTCGAGCTGGAGGTGGATCGAACGGAAGCGGGGGCCGATCACGTTCCAGTGGGTCTGCTTGGCGACCAGCGAGAGGTCGACGAGGTCCACGAGCGCCCCCTGTAGCGCCTCGCCCACGATCTTCAGGGTGCTGTCGGGGAGCGTGCTCCTCACGGTGCTCATGCTGTGGCTCTCCTCTCCCCGGCCACGTCGCCCCGGCCGCCCGGGGCGCGCGCCGGAGGCGCGTGGATCCTTCCGGGTACCCCGAAGGCGCGCGGCTACCCGTGCCGGCGTGTGACGTTCGCCGCACGCCGGGGGCGCGCGTGCGGCGTGCGCGGTTCAGTAGGCGCGCGGGTAGCCGTAGCCGCGCTGGCCGCCGGCGGGGGCGCGGCCGAGGGCCGGGGCGTCGCGCTCGTAGAACGGGCGGGTGTTGGCCCGCAGCCACATCGCCACCGGGTCGTAGCCGTCCGCCATCGCCACGGTGCCCACGGTCAGCCCCTCGGGCACCTCGCTGATCGCCTCGCGCATCATGGCGCGCACCGCCTCGGCGCCGTTCTCCGGCGGGCCGTCCACGTCGAGGCCGATGGCCAGATAGGAGACGCCCAGCGCGGGGCGCACCCAGGCGCGCCACAGCGCGCGGAGCACGGGCGTGCGCTGCCCGAGGGCGACGAGGCGCGCGTAGAACGACTCGACGCCGACGCTGGGCTCGCTGATCCGCAGCGGTCCGGCCGGCAGCCGGTCCAGGCCGCCGGCGATCCGCCGCAGGTCGAGCCAAGGCACGCCGAGGCCGCCGCCCGGGGCGTGCGGGTTGAGCCACAGGCCCCAGTGGTCGGGGTAGAGGGCGGCGGCGATGTCCCGGCCCGGCACCACCTCGTAGGCGCGGTTCCAGCCGCTGGCGGTCAGTTCGGGGCCCGAGGTGACGCACGGCGCGTAGCCGTGGCCCGCCACCTCTATGCCGCCGTAGTGGGCGTCCGGTTCGCCCGGGTCGCCCTGCCACAGCAGCATCCACAGCTCACTGTCGGCCAGGGCCCGCAGCAGCGCCTCGTAGGTGTCCAACCGGTCCGGCGTCACCCGGGCGAGCAGCTCCTCGACCGCCTCTCCCGCACTCACCTGGGCCCGTCCTCCTCGCGTATGGGCACACACGGTCGGCACCCACGGGCGCCCGCCCCGCACAGCAGCTTGCGAGCCGGGGCCCGCGCTGACAAGGTGACCCGTGCTCAGGCGGCACGTGAGTAGAACGGCGCCACACACTCCCGCAGCCAGTCCACCACCGGGTCCTGCGCGGCGTCCAACAGCACCAGCTGAACCGGCCACTTGACCGCCTGACCGGCCAGCGCGCGGCCGAGCGCCGCGTTGACGTCCTCCCTGGTCCTGTCGTCGACCCGGTCCAGCTCCACGCCGACGAAGAGCGAGGGCTCGGCGCCCTCCGCGCTCGCCAGCCCGCGCCGCGCGGTGCGCACATATCCCAGGCCCTCCAGCTCGACGCCGGCCGCCCGCAGGAAGTCGACCGGCTCCTCCTGCCAGTCGGGCTGGAAGAGGCGCATCCGTGCCCCCGACGGCATTCCGGGCGGGCGTTCGCCAGGGGTGGCGCGGCACAGCTCGGCGACGCCGGCCGGCGGCACCGGGATGCCGATCGTTCCCCCCGGGTTGACGGCGATGCCGACGCCGGGCGGCAGTCCGCGCGCGAACTCCCAGGCCGGGGAGACCGTGAACGGCATGTGGGAGGCGCCGCCGACGTGCAGCTGCTCGGCCGAGCTGAAGACCGGGACGTAGACGCCGCCGGCCAGGTCGATGGTGGGGAGGTTCAACGTCTTGGACTCCGGGCCGCCTCCCTCGGGCAGCGGAACCCACAGCGCGCTGCGGGAGAGCATCTTCAGCAGCCGCGGCGCCGCGTCCGGCACGCCGACCGAGGCCGCCAGCGCCTCCTCCAACTCGTTGCCCGGCCAACCGCCGCCGTAGCCCGGCCCCACCCTGCCCACGCTCATCGCGCCCTGCCTCCCTGCCTCACCTGGAGCGGAGCCGCTCCCCGAACCGTGCCCGGCCATGCCGGGGGCCGACGCGCGGCGCGGATGACGGCCCGCGCGAACGGCCCGGTCGAACCCTAACGGTGATCGCCTCCCTCCCCGCCGGGCATCCGTGCGATGATGGCCGCGTCACAACCACATACCGGCCGTTCGACCTCGCGCGGGAGAGTCCCCGGTAGCCCCGGGGCGCCGAAGGAGCAAGTCCTCCCTTGAATCTCTCAGGCCCCGTCACCGCGCGCGGGAGGCAAGTCTGAAAAGCGGGTCGCCAGTCGGCGCACCCCACCCACGGTGCAAGCCGTCGACCCCCTCGGGTCGCGGCGAACCTCTCAGGTGCCGATGACAGAGGGGGAGGGCCCGACGCGCGACCGCGCGTCGCCAGCCGCCCGCCGTCTGACTGGAGCCCGTTGATGTCCGACCCCTCACGCGTGACCGCGCTGGACGCCGTGCACCGCGCGCTCGGCGCCACCATGACCGACTTCGCCGGCTGGTCCATGCCGCTGCGCTACGGCAGCGAGCGCGCCGAGCACCAGGCCGTGCGCACGGCCGTCGGCCTCTTCGACCTCTCCCACATGGGCGAGATCGCCGTCACCGGCCCCGAGGCCGCGGCGCTGCTCGACCACGCCCTGGTCGGGCGGCTGTCGGCGGTGAAGCCCGGCCGGGCCCGCTACACCATGATCTGCGAGGCCGGCGGCGGCATCCTGGACGACCTGATCGTCTACCGGCTGGCCGACGAGGAGTTCCTGGTGGTGGCGAACGCCGCCAACGCCGAGCGGGTGCTGGCGGAGCTGCGCGAGCGCGGCGCCGGGTTCGATGCCGAGGTGCGGGACGACAGGGACGCCTACGCGCTGATCGCCCTCCAGGGGCCGGCCGCCGCCGGGGTGCTGGCGCGGCTGACCGGGACCGACCTGTCGGGGCTGCGGTACTACGCGAGCCTGCCGGCCGAGGTCGCCGGGCGGAAGGTGCTGGTCGCGCGCACCGGGTACACCGGCGAGGACGGCTTCGAGCTGTTCTGCGCCCCGGGCGACGCCGAGCCGCTGTGGGCGGCGCTGACCGAGGCGGGCGCCGGCGACGGGCTGGTGCCCTGCGGGCTGTCCTGCCGGGACACCCTGCGCCTGGAGGCGGGGATGCCGCTCTACGGGCACGAACTCTCGGAGGCCACCACGCCGTTCGACGCCGGTCTCGGGCGGGTCGTCAAGTTCGAGAAGGAGGGCGACTTCGTGGGGCGCGCGGCGTTGGAACGCGCCGCCGAGCGCGCCGTGAGCGACCCGCCGCGGGTGCTGGTGGGGCTCGTGACCGGCGAACGCCGGGTGCCGCGCGCCGGCTATCCGGTGGTGGCCGCCGACGGCACGGTGATCGGCGAGGTCACCTCGGGCGCCCCCTCCCCCACGCTGGGCAAGCCGATCGCGATGGCCTACGTGGACGCCTCGCACTCCGCGCCCGGCACCGACGGGGTCGCCGTCGAGGTCAGGGGCACGGCGGTGCCGCACGAGGTCGTCGCGCTGCCGTTCTACCGGCGCGGCTGAGCCGCCCCTTCCTCCTCCGGCGAACCCGCCCGCCCCGTAGCCGTCCGTCGCCGTCCGTCGTCCTCCGCCACTTCCGTCGCCTTCCGTTCCGAAGCACCGCACGAACCTGGAGAATCGCACCATGAGCAACCCCAAGCACCTGCGTTACACCCGCGACCACGAGTGGCTGACCGAGACGACCGACGGCGTGGCGACCGTCGGCATCACCGCGCACGCCTCGTCCGCCCTCGGCGACGTGGTCTACGCGCAGCTTCCCGAGGTCGGCGCGACCGTGTCGGCCGGCTCGCCCTGCGGCGAGCTGGAGTCGACCAAGGCCATCAGCGACATCTACGCCCCCGTCAGCGGCGAGGTCACCGAGATCAACCAGGCCGTCGCCGACGACCCCGAGCTGGTCAACTCCTCGCCGTTCGAGAACGGTTGGCTCTTCAAGGTGCGCATCGACCCGGGCGCCGAGCCCGGCGAGCTGCTCAGCGCCGAGGAGTACGACGCCTTCACGGAGCAGTGAGCGGACGGTGGCGCTCTCGGCATTCGACCTGTTCAGCGTCGGCATCGGCCCCTCCAGCTCGCACACCGTGGGGCCGATGCGGGCGGCGCTGATGTTCGCCCGCGGCCTCAAGGACGCGGGCGCGCTGGCCGACACCGCGTCGGTGCGGGCCGAGCTGTACGGCTCGCTGGGCGCCACCGGGCACGGTCACGGTTCACCGAAGGCCGTGATCCTGGGCCTTGAGGGCCAGGCTCCGGACACGGTGGACGTGACCCGCGCGGACGAGGACGTGGCGCGGGTGCGCGCCACCCGGCGGCTGCGGCTGCTGGGCGCGGAGATAGGCGCCGCGCACGAGATCCCGTTCGACCCCGAGGGCGACCTGGTGCTCTACCGGCGCCGTTCGCTGCCGGGCCACGCCAACGGCATGATCTTCCGTGCCCTGGACGCGGCGGGCGGTGTGCTGCTGGAGCGGACGTACTACTCGGTGGGCGGCGGCTTCGTGGTCGACGACTCGGCCGAGGGCGCGGAGCGGGTGGTGCCGGACGAACGCCGGCTGCCGCACCCGTTCCGCACCGGGGCCGAGCTGCTGGAGCTGACCCGCTCCACCGGGCTTTCGGTCTCGGCGCTGATGCTGCGCAACGAGACCTCCTGGCGTCCCGAGGCGGAGGTGCGTGCCGGGCTGCTGGACATCTGGGCCGTGATGCGTGCCTGCGTGCGGCGCGGGCTCACCGAGGAGGGCATCCTCCCCGGCGGGCTGAAGGTCCGCCGCCGCGCGGCGGGCTCGGCGCGCCGCCTCCGTTCCGAAGTGGGCCACGCGGCGCACGAGCTGGAGTGGGTCACGCTCTACGCGATGGCGGTCAACGAGGAGAACGCGGCCGGCGGCCGGGTGGTGACCGCCCCCACCAACGGCGCCGCCGGGATCATCCCCGCCGTCCTCCACTACTACCTGGAGTTCGTGCCGGGCGCCGACGAGGAGGGCGTCGTCCGCTTCCTGCTGGCGGCGAGCGCGGTGGGGATGCTCTTCAAGGAGAACGCCTCCATCTCCGGCGCCGAGGTCGGCTGCCAGGGCGAGGTCGGCTCGGCCTGCTCGATGGCCGCCGGCGGCCTGGCCGAGGTGCTGGGAGGCACCCCGGAACAGGTGGAGAACGCGGCGGAGATCGGCATCGAACACAATCTGGGCCTCACCTGCGACCCGATCGGCGGTCTGGTCCAGATTCCGTGCATCGAGCGCAACGGGATGGCCGCCGTCAAGGCCATCACGGCGGCCCGGATGGCCCTGCGCGGCGACGGCCGCCACCATGTCTCCCTCGACAAGGCCATCGCGACGATGCGGCAGACCGGCAAGGACATGTCGGTCAAGTACAAGGAGACCGCCAGGGGCGGGCTGGCGGTGAACATCATCGAGTGCTGACGGGCGCCGGCCCGGCCCGGCGTTGATCGGACGACAACGGCACGTCAATCCACCTCCCCTAGCGTTCTGCCTCGTCAGCCAACTGACGAGGCGCCCCCCGCCACGGGGCGCCGCACGAGGGAGGGGATCCCATGGGACGTATCGCACTCACCCGAAAGCGCTCGGCCACCGCCGTCGCCATGCTCGGCTGTCTGGCGTCACTGCTGGTGGCCACGGGGGGCAGCGCGCAGGCGGCGCCCTCGCACCACGGAAAGGACCCGTTGGCATCCGGCTGCAACATAGGCGCCAGGACGCTCTCCTCGGCACGGCTGCTGGCCACGGACGGCCAGGACTACGGCTACATCGAGATGCGGTACAGCCCGTCGTGCCAGACGCAGTGGATTCGCGTGAAGTCGACCATCTCGAACTGCGACGGATCGCAGAACGACTGTCTCCAGGAGATCTCCGTCCGCAGGCCGTCGGGCGCGGACGGCGGCGCGGCGTCGTTCACCGACTACCGCAGGGGTCCGACGGCCTTCGGCCGGATGGTGTACACGCCCAACACCCGTGCGTGCGGCACCGCGGCCGTCGACCTCGGGACCCGGCACGCCTACCCGTCGGGCGTGCCCGGCAGGGAGATCTGCGGCTGACGCTGGTAGGCGCCGGTTGACGGTCTGACACGCAGGCGTGGGTGGCTCCCGAGCGGAGCCGCCCACGCTCGTCGTGACCGGGTCAGCCGCGGGAGGGTTCGCGGGCGGCGGCCCGGAGGGCCTCGCGGACCTCGGCGATGACCTCGGCGCCGCGGGGGCTGAGGTAGAAGTGGCCGCCCTGGAAGATCCGGAGGCGGAACGTTCCGGTGGTGTGGGCGCGCCAGGCGTCCGCCTCCTCCGTCGTCGTCTTGGGGTCGGCGTCGCCGACCAGCGCGGTGATCGGGCAGTCCACGGTGGTCCGCACCGGGGTGTAGGTCTCGATGGCGGTGTAGTCGGCGCGCAGCGCCGGCAGCACCATCCGCAGCAGTTCCTCGTCGCCGAGGAGCTTGGCGTCGGTGCCGCTCATCTTCTTCATCTCGGCGACGATGCCGTCGTCGTCCCGCCGGTGGACGTTCTCCGCGCGGTGGGTGGAGGGGGCGCGGCGGCCGGAGGCGAAGAGCGTGGCGGGGGTGTGGCCCGCCGACTCCGCGAGCCTGCGGGCGACTTCGAAGGCGAGGATCGCGCCCATGCTGTGGCCGAAGAAGACCACGGGCCGGTCGAAGAGCGGCGCCAGGCGGGGCGTGATCCGGTCGGCGAGTGCGCCGAGGTCGGTCAGGTTGGGCTCGTTGCGCCGGTCCTGCCGGCCCGGGTACTGGAGGGCGGCCACGTCGCAGTCGCCGGTGAGCGCGGCCGACACGGGGTGGTAGAAGCTGGCCGAGCCCCCGGCGTGCGGGAAGCACACCAGCCGGACGGGGGCGTCGGGCGTCGGGTGGTACCTGCGGAGCCAGAGGGCGCTGTCCTCGGAAACCGTCGTCATGTCGTCGTTGATCCGTTCTCCGCCGTCGGGCGGCGCTGTCGCGTGCGGTCGGTGGTCTGGGTCGGTCACTCAGTCGGTCCCGGCGGAGGGGGCGGGCGCGGCGTCGAGGTCGGCTTCGGCGAGCCAGGACTGGACGGCGTGCGCGGTGGTCTCGGAGTGGTCCTCCATGATCGTGAAGTGGTCGCCGGGGACGAAGGCGTCCTCGTGCGGGAAGGGCCAGGTGGGCTGCCAGTCGTCGGCGACCTCGACCTCGGCCGTCTCGCCGGGCGGGAACGCGGCGTGCACGTAGAGCGTCCGCGCGTCGACCGGCTCCGGCTCCCAGTCGTCGAAGGCGCGCAGATAGCCGCCCTGCGCGGTGAGTGTGACGCCGGTGATCAGGTCGAGCGCGTTGGTGGTGCGGGTGCGTTCGCGCATCGCCGTCTCCAGGCGGGACTCGAACGAGGTGGTCGCCGTGTAGGGGTCGAGCAGGACCACGCCGGCCGGCGGGCAGCCCCGCCGTTCCAGTTCGGCGGCGACCGCGTTGGTCAGCCAGCCGCCGGACGAGTAGCCGGCGAGCACGAAGGGCCGGCCGGCCGCCTGCCGCCGGGCCGCCTCGGCCTGGAAGGCGATCGCCAACTCCCGGGTGGCGGGCAGCGGTTCACCGGTCGCGAAGCCGGGGTGCGGCAGCACCGTCACCTCCCGCACGCCGGCGAAGACGGGCGCGAAGCGGGCGTAGTAGCTCCAGCCGGAGGGCGCCATCGGCGGCGGGAAGCACAGCAGCGGGATGCCGGGCCCGGTGGCGAGGGTGACGGGGGGCGCGGCGACGCCGGCCTCGACCGTGTCGAAGAGCGGCCGGGTCAGCGAGGCGGCCTTCATCAGCTGCCAGCCCTCGTCCCACAGCCCGGCCCGGCAGGCCGCCCGGTAGAGGCCGGCGACGGAGTCCTCCGCCTCGGGCGGGGCGCCCGAGCCGGCCGGGTCCCCGGTCGACCCGCCGGTCCTGGCGGCGAGTTCGCGGCGCAGGAAGCCGGCGAGCGCGGGGCCCGTCGGCTCGTCGAAAACGACGGTGGTGGGCAGCCGCAGGCCGGTGGCGCCGCCGAGCCGGTTGCGCAGCTCCACCGCGGTCAGGGAGTCCAGGCCGAGCTGGGTCAGCGGCCCGGTGACGTCCAGTTCGTCGGGCGCGTAGCCGAGGACGGCTGCCGTCTGGTCGCGGACCAGCCGCAGCAACTCCCGTTGCTGCTCCTCGGGGTCGAGCCCGGCGAGCCCGCGGGTCAGCCCCTCCGCGTCGGCGGCGGCCCGGGTGGCGCGCCGCCGCACCAGGCCGCGCAGCAGCGGCGGAACCGTGTCGGGCCCGCCTCGGAACGCCGCGACGTCCAGCCGCATCGGGACGGTGACCGGGTCGCCGGCCTCGCGGCCGAGGTCGAACAGGGCCAGGCCCTCGTCCTCGGTGAGGCCGCCGACGCCGGAACGGGAGAGCCGGGCCACGTCGCTCTCCGTCATCTCGCCGGTCATGGCGCCGGCCGTCCGCCACAGGCCCCAGGCGAGGGAGGTGGCGGGCAGCCCCGCGGCGCGGCGGTGGTGGGCCAGGGCGTCGAGGAACGCGTTGGCCGCCGCGTAGTTGCCCTGGCCGGGGCCGCCGAGGATGCCGGCGGCCGAGGAGAAGAGCACGAACGCGGAGAGGTCCAGGTCGCGGGTGAGTTCGTGCAGGTGCCAGGCGGCGTCCACCTTGGGGCGGAAGACGGTGTCGATCCGCTCCGGGGTGAGGGAGGTGAGGGTGGCGTCGTCCAGCACGCCGGCCGAGTGCACGACGCCGGTCAGCGGGTGGTCGGCGGGCACGGCGGCGAGCAGTTCGGCGAGCGCGGCGGGGTCGGTGACGTCGCAGGCGGCGACGGTGATCTCGCCTTCGGGGCCGGCGAGTTCGGCGAGTTCGGCGCGGAACGCCTCGGCGCCGGGCGCGGCCGGGCCGCCGCGGCTGACCAGCAGCAGCCGCCGCACGCCGTGCCGGGTGACCAGGTGGCGGGCGACGAGCCGGCCGATCATGCCGGTGGCGCCGGTCACCAGGACCGTTCCGCCGGGGGTGAAGTCCGGCGCCGGCTCGTCGGACGGGGCCGCCGCCGCGGCGGGGCGGACGCGGGCCAGTCGGGGCAGCAGCGGTTCGCCGGCGCGCAGCGCGGCCTGCGGCTCGCCGGCGGCGAGGAGCGCGGGCAGCGCCGCCCAGGACGCGTCGTGCCCGTCGACGTCGATGAGCGTGAACCGGTCGGGGTTCTCCGACTGTGCGGCGCGAAGCAGACCCCACACGGTGGCGGCGGCCGGTTCCGGCACGTCCTCCTCGGGGGCGGTGGCGACCGCCCGCTGGGTGACGAGGACGAGTCGGGCGTCCCGGAAGCGGTCGTCGGCCAGCCACTCCTGGGCCAGCGTCAGCGCGCGCAGCGCGACGGCCCTGGCGGCGGCCGGGGCTTCCGGGTCGGGGTCGGCGGCGCAGGGCACGAGGACCAGCTCCGGTATGTCGGCCGCGGCGAGCGTGCCCAGGTCGTGGTGGTCCACGACGGGCACGCCTGCCGCGGCGAGCCCCGCGCCGACCTTGAGGTCGTCGGGGCCCACCACCGCGCAGCCGCCGGCGGGCGCGGGAGTGGCCGTGCCGGTCGGCACGGCCACCCACTCCAGCCGGAACAGTGAATCGCGGTGGCGCGCACCCCCCTGGTCCGCGGCGATCGGCCGCAGCGTGAGGGATGCCACCGACGCGAGGGGGTGCCCCTGGGCGTCGGTGAGTTCGAGGGAGACGGCGTCCTGGCCGGCCGGCGCGAGGCGCACGCGCGCCGTGGTGGCGCCGGTCGCGTGCCAGCGGACGCCGCTCCAGGAGAACGGCAGCAGGGGGCGGCCGGCGTCCTCGACCAGCCCGCCGAGGGCGCAGGCGTGCAGCGCGGCGTCCAGCAGCGCCGGGTGGACGCCGAACGCGGCGGCCTCGGAACGCTGGTCCTCGTCGAGTTCCAGCTCGGCGAGGATCTCCCCTTCGCCGCGCCAGGCCGCCTTCAGGCCCTGGAAGGCCGGGCCGTACTCGAAGCCGGCGACGGCCAGGCCCTCGTAGAGGCCGGCCAGGTCGACGGGTTCGGCGCCGGCCGGCGGCCAGTCGGTGGTCTTCGCCGGCTCCTCGGGCCCGGCGGTGGTGAGGGCGCCGGTGGCGTGCCGGGTCCAGGCGGCTTCCGCCAGCTCGTCGGCTTCCGGGGCGTCGGGGCGGGAGTCGACGGTCAACGGGCGGTGCCCCGTGTCGTCTTCGGGGCCGAGCGACACCCGCAGCCGCACCCCGCCGCGTTCCGGCAGCACCAGGGGCGCGGCCAGGGTCAGCTCCGCCACCTCGGCCGGGCCCAGCCGGTCGCCGGCGGCCAGCGCCAGTTCGGCGAAGGCCGTGCCGGGCAGCAGCGTCACCCCGGAGACGGCGTGGTCGGCGAGCCACGGGTGGGTGTCCAGGCCGATCCGGCCGACGCACACCAGGCCCTGTTCGTCGGCGAGTTCGACGGCGGCGCCGAGCAGCGGGTGGTCGGCGCCGGCCAGGCCGAGCCCGCCGGCGGCCTCCTCGACGCTGAGGCCGCGCGGCGCGTCCAGCCAGTAGCGGCGGCGCTGGAACGGGTAGGTGGGCAGCTCGACCGGGCGCGGACGGTGCGGCTCGGTGGTGGCCGTCCACGTGACGGGCGTGCCGTGCGCGTGGACGGCGGCGACGGCCGCCAGCACCCGGCGCAGCGTGCCCTGGTCCCGCTGGAGCGAGCCGATGGCCAGCACGTCGACGCCGGCGTCGTCGGCGGTCTGGCCGATGCCGGGCACCATCACCGGGTGCGGCCCGCACTCGACGAAGACGGTGTGTCCGTCCCGCAGCAGGGCGCGGGTGGCGCGTTCGAACTCGACGGTGGAGCGCAGGTTGCGGTACCAGTAGTCGGCGTCCAGCTCGGTGCCGTCGACGGGCTCGCCGGTCACCGTCGAGTAGAGCGGCACGGTCGCCGGTGCGGGGGCGACTTCGGCGAGCAGGCGCGCCAGCTCGTCCCGGACGCGCTCGACGTGGGGCGAGTGGGAGGCGTAGTCCACCGGAACGCGGCGGGCCCTGATCTCCTCGGCCGCGCAGCGCTCCATCAGCTCGTCCAGCGCGTCCGCGTCACCGGCCACCACCACCGAACCGGGACCGTTCACCGCCGCGACCGAGACCCGGCCGCCCCACTCCGCCAGCAACTCACGCGCCCGCTCCACCGGCAGCGCCAGCGACACCATGCCCCCCTGGCCGGACAGCGCCAGGATCGCCCGGCTCCGCAACGCCACCACCCGGGCCGCGTCCTCCAGGGACAGCACACCCGCCACATGCGCCGCCGCGATCTCCCCCTGCGAATGCCCCACCACCGCCTCCGGCTCCACCCCGAACCCGCGCCACACCGCCGCCAACGACACCATCACCGCGAACAACGCCGGCTGCACCACATCCACCCGCTCCAACGACGCCGCGTCGGGCCGCTGCCGCAGCACGTCCAGGAGCGACCAGTCGGTGAACGGCGCGAGGGCCGCGTCGCACGCCTCGACGCTTCGGGCGAAGACCGGTGACTCGTCGAGCAGCGCGGCGGCCATGGCGGGCCACTGGGAGCCCTGGCCGCCGAAGACGAAGACGGTGCCGCCGGCCGTGCCGGGCGGGCCGGCGACGACGGTGGCCCGTTCGCCGACGGTGGTGGCGATGCCGTGCCCGGTGGCCTCGCCGTGCCCGGTGGCCTCGCCGTGCTCGGGGTCGGTGGCGGCGAGTTGGGCCAGTCCTTCGAGGAAGCCCGGCAGGTCGTCGGCGACGACCGCCGCCCGGTGCTCGAAGAGGGTCCTGGTGGTGACCAGGGCGTGCGCGATGTCGGCGGGGCGGTGGCCGGCCGGGTCGGCCAGGAGGTGGCGGTGGAGCCGTTCCGCCTGGTCGCGGACGGCCGCGGGCGTCCGGCCGGAGAGCGGCCAGGCGAGGGAGGCGGGGGGCGCGGCCCCGGCTTCGGGGGCGGGGGCCTCGTCGGGGGCCTCGATGATCAGGTGGGCGTTGGTGCCGCTGACACCGAACGAGGAGATGCCGGCCCTGCGGGGGCGGCCGGTCTCCGGCCACGGCGTGGCCTCGGTGACCAGCTCCACCGCGCCGGCCGACCAGTCCACGTGGGGCGAGGGCTCGTCGACGTGGAGCGTGCGGGGCAGTTGGCCGTGGCGCATGGCCTGCACCATCTTGATGACGCCGCCGACGCCGGCCGCCGCCTGGGTGTGGCCGACGTTCGACTTCAACGAGCCCAGCCACAGCGGGCGTTCCTCCTCGCGGCCCTGGCCGTAGGTGGCGAGCAGCGCCTGCGCCTCGATCGGGTCGCCGAGCGTGGTGCCGGTGCCGTGCGCCTCGACCGCGTCCACGTCGGCCGTGGTCAGCCCGGCGGACGCCAACGCCTGGCGGATGACGCGCTGTTGGGAGGGGCCGTTGGGCGCGGTCAGGCCGTTGGAGGCGCCGTCCTGGTTGATCGCCGAGCCGCGGATGACAGCGAGCACCGGGTGGCCGTTGCGGCGGGCGTCGGAGAGCCGCTCGACGAGCAGCATCCCGGCGCCCTCGCCCCAGCCGGTGCCGTCGGCGCCGGCGGCGAACGCCTTGCAGCGGCCGTCGGGGGCCAGGCCGCGCTGCCGGCTGAACTCGACGAACGTCGCCGGGCTGGACATCACCGTGACGCCGCCGGCCAGCGCCAGCTCGCACTCGCCCGCCCGCAGTGCCCGCGCCGCCCAGTGCAGGGCGACCAGCGAGGAGGAGCAGGCGGTGTCCACGCTGACCGCGGGCCCCTCCAGGCCGAGGGTGTAGGAGACCCGGCCGGAGGCGACGCTGCCCGAACTTCCCACCCCGATCTGGCCCTCGAAGCCGTCCGGGGCGCGGCCGAGCCGGGAGGCGTAGTCGTTGTACATCACGCCGGCGAACACGCCGGTGCGGCTGCCGCGCAGCGTCCTGGGGTCGATGCCGGCGCGTTCCAGTGCCTCCCAGGAGGTCTCCAGCAGCAGCCGCTGCTGCGGGTCGACGGTGAGCGCCTCGCGCGGGGACATGCCGAAGAACGCGGGGTCGAAGTCGGCGGCGTCGTGCAGGAAGCCGCCGTGCCGGACGGTGCTGGTGCCGGTGTGCGCGGGGTCCGGGTCGTAGAGGGAGGCCACGTCCCAGCCGCGGTTGCCGGGGAAGTCGGAGATGGCGTCGCGCCCCTGGGCGACCAGTCGCCACAGCTCGTCGGGCGAGTCGACGCCGCCGGGGTAGCGGCAGGCCATGCCGACGATGGCGATCGGCTCGTCGTCGGCGGCGGTGCGTGTGGCCGTGGTCGCCCGGGTCGCGGGGTCGGCCTCGCGGTCGGCGTCCGCGTCGCCGAGGAGGGCGGTGCGGAGGTGGGTGGCGAGGACGAGTGGCGAGGGGTGGTCGAAGACCAGGGTGGCGGGCAGCCGCAGCCCGCTGGCGGCGTCCAGCCGGTTGCGCAGCTCGACGGCGGTCAGCGAGTCGAAGCCCAGCTCGGTGAAGGACCGTTCGGGTTCGACGGCGGCGGCCGAGTCGTGGCCGAGCACGGCGGCGACGGCGGTCCGCACCAGGTCCAGCAGGGTGGGCAGCCGCTTCTCCGCCGGCAGCGCGGCCAGCCGGGCGGCGAGGCCGCCGTTCCCGTCGCCGGAGCCGTCGGAGGCGGCGGGGGCTGCGGCGTTCGGCCGGGTCGGGCGGACCAGGGCGCGCAGCAGCGGGGGAACGGGGCCGGGCTGGGCGCGCAGCGGCGCCAGGTCGAGGCGCATCGGCAGGACGACGGGTTCGGCGCCGAGGGCCACCGCGTCGAACAGCGCCAGCCCCTCCTCCGGCGCGAGGCCGGCCGCGCCGGTCCCGGCCAGCCGGGCGCCCATTCCCTCCCCGCCGGCCCACAGGCCCCACGCCAGGGAGGTGGCGGGCAGCCCGGCGGCGCGGCGGTGGTGTGCCAGGGCGTCCAGATAGGCGTTGGCCGCCGCGTAGTTGGCCTGCCCGGCGTTGCCGAACGTTCCGGCCGCCGAGGAGAACACCACGAACGCCGACAGGTCCAGCTCACGGGTCAGCTCGTGCAGATGCCGGGCCGCCCGCACCTTGGGGCGGTAGACCGCCTCCACCTGGTCGGCCGACAGGGAGGTGAGGGTGGCGTCGTCCAGCACGCCGGCCGCGTGCACCACGGCCGTCACCGGGTGGGCGGCCAGCAGTCCGGCCACCGCCTCCCGGTCCCCCAGATCGCAGGCCACGGAGGTCACTTGGGCGCCGGCCGCCTCCAACTCCTCGCGCAGCCCGTCGAACCGGCCGCGCCGACTCGCCAACACCAGTCGCCGCACGCCGTGTTCGGCCACCAGGCGGCGGGCCACCAGTCCGCCCAGCACCCCGGAGGCGCCGGTCACCAGCACGGGGCCCGCTCCGAATCCGGCGCCCTCCACCGGCTCGGGCCGCGCCCGCACCAGCCGGGGCGCCCATATTTCGCCGCCGCGCAGGGCCAGTTGGGGCTCGCCCGTGGCGACGGCGCCGAGGTGCGCTTCGGGGGCGGAGTCGGGGTCCGCCTCGGGGTCGAGGTCGATCAGGGCGAAGCGGCCCGGGTGTTCGGTCAGCGCGGCGCGGACCAGGCCCCACAGCGGGGAGTTGGCCAGGTCCGGCACGTTGTCGCCGGGTGTGGCCGCGACCGCGCCCCTGGTCACCAGCACCAGTCGCGCGTCGGTCAGCCCGTCCTCGGCCAGCCAGCGCTGGAGCAGCGCCAGCGCCCAGCGGCTGGCCTCGCCCGGTTCGGCGGCCGGCGGGGCGGGCGCGAACACCACGTCGGGTGCCGGCCGTTCGGCGAGTCCGGCGATCAGCGCCGGCAGGTCGGGGTAGCGGGCCTCCGGCTCGCCGCCGAGCCCCTCCCCCAGCACCGCGAGGCGCTGCCCGTCGGCGGGGGCGCCGGGCCGCAGCCGGGTCCAGTCCACGCGGAAGAGCGCGTCCGCGCGGTCACCCGCGAGCCCCTCGGTGGTCAACGGCCGCAGGGCGAGGGTCTCGACGGTGGCGACGGGCGCGCCGTCCGTGTCGGTGAGGGCGAGCGCGACGCCGGCCTGGCCGGCCGGCGACAGCCGGGCGCGCAGCGCTCTCGCGCCGGCCCGGTGCAGCCGCACCCCCCGCCAGGAGTAGGGCAGGTGCAGCCGTTCGGTGTCGGCGACGAAGTCGCCCAGGCCGACGGCGTGCAGCGCCGCGTCGAGCAGCGCGGGGTGCAGCCCGAACGAGCCGGCGGTGTCCGGGTCGGGCAACTCGACCTCGGCGTGGATGTCCTCGCCGAGCCGCCAGGCGGCGCGCAGGCCGCGGAAGGCCGGGCCGTAGCCGAGGCCGGCGGCGGCCAGCGCGTCGTAGCGGCCCGCCAGATCGAGGGGTTCGGCGCCGGGGGGCGGCCAGGCGGCGTCGGCCGGCTCCGGGGCGGCCGGCTCCGGGGCGGCGGTGAGCGTGCCGAAGGCGTGCCGGGTCCACGGGGTGCCGGCCGAGGGGTCGTCGGGTCCGGCGTGCACGGTGACGGGTCGGCGGCCGTCGTCGTCCGGCGCGCCGACCGCGACCTGGAGCCGCACCGCGCCGTCCGTCGGCAGCACCAGCGGCGCCGCCAGCGTCAACTCCTCGACCCGGTCGAGGCCGACGTGGTCGCCGGCCCGCACCGCCAGCTCCAGCAGCGCGGCGCCCGGCACCAGCACCACGCCGCCCACCGTGTGGTCGGCCAGCCACGGGTGGGTGGCGAGCGAGAGCCGGCCGGTGAGCAGCGCGCCCTCCTCGTCGGCGAGGGTGACGGCGGCGCCCAGCAGCGGGTGGTCGGCCGGCCACAGCCCGGCCGAGGCCATGTCGCCCGCGGCGGTGCCCGCGTCCAGCCAGTAGCGGGCGTGCTGGAACGGGTAGGTGGGCAGGTCGATCCGTTGGGCGTCGCGGCCGGCGAAGAACGCCGACCAGTCGACGTCGACGCCCCTGGTGTGCAGGGCGGCCACGGCGGCGGTGAGGGTGGCGCCCTCGGGACGGCCGGCGCGGGAGGCAGGCACCAGCAGCGCGTCCTCGTCGAGGCAGTCCCGTCCCATCGCGGTCAGCACCGCGTCCGGGCCCAGCTCCAGGAAGTGGCTGACGCCGCGCTCCCGCAGGCAGCGCACGCCGTCCAGGAAACGCACCGTCTCACGGGCGTGGCGCACCCAGTGCTCCGGGTCGCCGGCCTGCTCCGCGGTGAGCGGGGCGCCGGTGAGGGTGGAGACCAGCGGGATGGCGGGGGCGGCGTAGTCGAGGGTGCGGGCGACGGCGCGGAACTCGGCCAACACGGCGTCCACGTGCGGGGAGTGGAAGGCGTGGCTGACCCGCAGATAGCGGGTGCGCCCGCCCCGGTCCCGCCAGGCCGCGTCGACGGCGGCCACCGCCTCGGCGTCGCCGGCGACCACCGTGGACTCGGGGCCGTTGACCGCCGCCAGGTCGACCGCGCCGGCGCCGTGCTCCTCGATCAGGGCACGGGCGGTCGCCTCGTCGGCGCGCAGCGACAGCATCGCGCCACCCTCGGGCAGCGCCCCCATCAGCCGGCCCCGGGCGGCGACCAGCAGGGCGGCGTCGGCGAGCGAGAAGACGCCGGCGACGTGGGCCGCCGCCAGTTCGCCGACGGAGTGGCCGGCGAGGAGGCGCGGCGTGATGCCCCAGGCCGTGACCAGGCGGAACAGCGCCACCTCGACGGCGAAGAGCGCGGGCTGGGTGTAGGTGGTGTGGTCGAGCAGCGCGGCGGCCTCGTCGCCCTCCTCCGTGCCGGCCTCGGCGAGCAGGAGCGCGCGCAGCGGCCGTTCCATGTGCGGGTCGAGCGCGGCGCACACCTCGTCCAGTGCCCGGGCGAACACCGGGAACTCCCCGTACAGTTCGCGGCCCATGCCGAGCCGCTGGCTGCCCTGTCCGCTGAAGAGGAAGGCCAGCTTGCCCCGGCCGCCGGCGGTGCCGCGCAGCACGTGCGCCGCCTCGCCGTCCGTGGCCAGCGCGGCGAGCCCGTCGCGCAGCGCGTCGTGGTCGGCGCCGACGACGGCGGCCCGGTGCGGCAGCGCGGCCCGGCTGGTGGCGAGGGTGTAGCCGACGTCCACGGCGGGCGGGGCGTCCCGCCCGTCCAGGTGGGCCAGCAGGTCGGCGGCGCGGGCGCGCAGCGCGGCCGGGTCGTTGCCGGTGAGCACCCACGGCACGGCGTCGGCCGCCACCGGTTCCACGGGCTCGGCCGGCTCGCCCCACTCCTCGTCGGGCCGTGGCACGGGGGCCTGTTCGAGGACCACGTGCGCGTTGGTGCCGCTGATGCCGAACGACGAGACCGCTGCCCGGCGCGGCTGGCCGGTCGCCGGCCACGGCCTGGCCTCGACCAGCGGCTCCACCGCGCCGGCCGACCAGTCGACGTGGGTGGACGGCCGGTCCAGGTGGAGGCTGCGGGGCAGCTGCCCGTGCCGCATGGCGAGGACCATCTTGATGACGCCGGCGACGCCGGCGGCGGCCTGGGTGTGGCCGATGTTGGACTTCACCGAACCCAGCCACAGCGGCTCGCCGTCGCCCCTGCCCTGGCCGTAGGTGGCGAGCAGCGCCTGCGCCTCGATGGGGTCGCCGAGCGTGGTGCCGGTGCCGTGCGCCTCGACGGCGTCCACGTCGGCCGTGGTCAGCCCGGCGGACGCCAACGCCTGCTGGATCACCCGCTGTTGGGAGGGGCCGTTGGGGGCGGTCAGTCCGTTGGAGGCGCCGTCCTGGTTGACGGCGGAGCCGCGCACCACGGCGAGGATCGGGTGCCCGTTGCGCCGCGCGTCGGAGAGCCGCTCCACCAGCAGCATCCCGACGCCCTCGCCCCAGCCGGTGCCGTCCGCCTCGTCCGCGAACGACTTGCAGCGGCCGTCGGCGGCCAGCCCCCGCTGTTTGCTGAAGCCGACGAAGGTGTCGGGCGTGGACATCACGGTGACCCCGCCGGCCAGCGCCAGCTCGCACTCCCCCGAGCGCAGCGCCTGCGCCGCGAGGTGGAGCGTCACCAGCGAGGACGAGCAGGCCGTGTCGACGGTGACGGCCGGGCCTTCCAGGCCGAAGGTGTAGGAGACCCGGCCGGAGGCGACGCTGCCGAAGCTGCCGGTGCCGAGGAAGCCCGCCACCTCCTCGGGCACCGACCGCAGCCGCGCGGTGTAGTCGTGGTACATCACCCCCGCGAACACCCCGGTCCTGCTGCCGCGCAGCGTCGAGACATCGAGCCCGGCGCGTTCGAACGCCTCCCAGGAGGTCTCCAGCAGCAGCCGCTGCTGCGGGTCCATGGCGAGGGCCTCGCGGGGCGAGACGCCGAAGAGCCCGGGGTCGAACTCGGCGGCGTCGTGCAGGAATCCGCCCTCGGTGCGGAAGACCCGGTCGGGGTCCTCGGGGTCGGCGAGCGCGACGTCGCCCCAGCCCCGGTCGGTGGGGAACGCCGTCACCCCGTCCCGGCCGTCGGCGACCAGCTCCCACAGCTCGTCGGGCGAGGCGACGCCGCCCGGGTAGCGGCAGGCCATCCCGATGATGGCGACCGGCTCCTGCTCCCCCTCCTCGACCTGACGCAGTCGCGTGCGCGTCTCCCGCAGGTCGGCGGTGACCCGCTTCAGGAAGTACCGGAGCTTTTCCTCGTTGTCCATGCCGTCTCAACTCCAGGGAAACATCGAGCAGGTGGGGGGCGTGGCGCGCCGTCGGGCCGGGCACCGGGGTGGGCGAGAACGGTCAGGAGATGCCGAACTCCTTGCCGAGCAGGTCGAACATCTCGTCGTCCGAGGCGTCGTCGAGGTCGTCCGAGGCGCCCGCGGCGGCGCCGGCCCGGCTCTCCCGCCAGGCGGTCAGCAGCGCCGCCAGCCGCGCACCGACCCGGTCGTCCGAGTCGTCGCCCGGCCGGATCGAGGCCAGGCCGGCCTCGATCCGGCCCAGCTCGGCGAGGAGCGGCGCCACCCCGTCGGCCGGCTCGTCCACGACGAGCCCCTCGGCGAGCCGCGCGACCAGGTCGAGCGGCGTCGGGTGGTCGAAGACCAGGGTGGCGGGCAGCCGCAGCCCGGTGGCCGTGTTGAGCCGGTTCCGCAGGTCGATGGCGGTCAGCGAGTCGAAGCCCAGCTCGGTGAAGGCCCGGCGTTCGTCCACCGCCTCCGGCCCCGGCAGCGCCAGCACCGAGGCGACCTGCGTGCACACCAGGTCCACCAGGGCGGAGTTCCGCTCGGCCGGCGGCAGGGCGGACAGCCGCTCGCGCAGCGCGGCGGCCGGGTCGATCCCGGTCTCCGCGGCCCGGCGGGTCGCGGTCCGCACCAGGCCGCTGAAGAGCGGTGGCACGGAGGGGAGTTGGCGCACCGCCCGCAGGTCGAGGCGCGTCGGCAGGACGACGGGGTCGGCGCCGAGGGCGACCGCGTCGAAGAGCGCCAGCCCCTCGTCGGGCGTCAGCCCGAGGGCGCCGGTCTCCGCGAGCCGGGCGCCCATCCCGTCCTCGCCCGCCCACAGGCCCCACGCCAGCGAGGTGGCGGGCAGCCCGGCGGCCCTGCGGTGCAGGGCCAGGGCGTCCAGGAACGCGTTGGCCGCCGCGTAGTTGCCCTGGCCGGCGTTGCCGAACGTTCCGGCCGCCGAGGAGAACACCACGAACGCCGACAGCTCCGACTCTCGGGTCAGCTCGTGCAGATGCCAGGCGGCGTCCACCTTCGGCCGGAAGACCGTGTCGATCCGCTCGGCCGTCAGCGACGGAATGGTGGCGTCGTCCAGCACACCGGCCACATGGACGACCGCCGTCACCGGGTGCGCGGCCAGCAGTCCGGACACCGCCTCCCGGTCCCCGACATCACACGCCACGGCCGTCACCTCGGCACCGGCCGCCTCCAACTCCTCGCGCAGCCCGTCGAACCGGCCGCCCCGACTCGCCAACACCAGCCGCCGCACGCCGTGTTCGGCCACCAGGCGACGTGCGACCCGTCCGCCCAGCACCCCGGAGGCGCCCGTCACCAGCACGGGGCCCGCTCCGAATCCGGCGCCCTCCACCGGCTCGGGCCGCACCCGCGCCAGCCGGGGCACCCACACCTCGCCGCCGCGCACCGCCAGCTCGGGTTCGGTGCTGGCCACGGCCGGTTTCCAGCCGTCCTCGCCGTCCACGTCCAGCAGCACCAGCCGGTCCGGGTTCTCCGAGCGGGCCGACCGCGCCAGGCCCCACACGGCGGCGCCCGCCAGGTCGGGCACGTCGTCGTCCGTGCCGACCGCGACCGCGCCACGGGTCACCAGCACCAGCCGGGACGCCGCACACCGCTCGTCGGCCAGCCAGCCGCGCAGCAACTCCAGTGTGTCCACTGTGCGTTGGCGAGCCGCCGAGGCGTCGGGCGCGCCGAAGCGGCGCACCACCACGCGTTCCGGCAGGGACTCCCCCGCGTCCAGCGCCGCGCGGATCGCCGCCCAGTCGGCGAACTCCGCCACCGAGCCCGGGCCGCCTGCCGGCCGCGCCGCGGGAGCCGGCGTCGGGGCCGGCACCCAGTCCACCCGGAACAGCGCGTCCGAGCGGGGCGCCGCGCCGAGGGCCTCCGGCGCCACGGGGCGCAGCACCAGCGCCTCCACGTCGGCCACCGGGGCGCCCGCGCCGTCCGCGACGGACAGCGACACCCCCGCGCCCGCCGGGGCCAGCCGCACCCGCAGCGCCGTGGCGCCCGCCGCGTGAAGCCGGACGCCGGCCCAGGAGAACGGCAGGCCCTGGGCGGCGTCGGCGGTCAGGCCGACCGCGTGCAGCGCGGCGTCCAGCAGCGCCGGGTGCAGCCCGAAGCCGCCGACCTCCACGTCGTCGTCCAGCGCCACCTCGGCGAACACCTCGTCGCCGCGCCGCCAGGCCGCCCGCAGACCGCGGAAGGGCGGCCCGTAGCGGAAGCCGCCGTCGGCCATCGCCTCGTAGAACCCGGCCAGTTCGACCGGTTCCGCGCCGGCCGGCGGCCAGGCGCCGGGTGCGGCGGGCGCGGGTTCGGCGGCGCCGGCGGCCAGCAGGCCGCTGGCGTGCCGGGCCCAGGCCGGGTCGCCTTCCTCGTCGCGGGCGTGCACGGCGAGCGGGCGACGCCCCGCCCCGTCCGGCGCACCCACCCGCAACTGCACCTGCACGGCGCCCCGTTCGGGGAGCACCAGCGGTGCCTCCAGCGTCAGCTCCTCCACCAGGTCGAGCCCCACCTGGTCGCCCGCCCGCACCGCCAGCTCGACGAACGCCGTGCCGGGCAGCAGCGTCGCGCCCATGATCTCGTGCCCGGCCAGCCACGGGTGTGTCCGCAGCGACAGCCGGCCGGTGAACAGCACGGTGTCCTCGTCCGCCGGCGTGACCGCCGCGCCCAGCAGCGCGTGGTCGGCCGAGCCCAGCCCCAGCCCGGTCGCGTCGGACGCCGGCCGGGCCGCCGTGTCCGGCCAGAACCGCTGGTACTGGAACGCGTAGGTCGGCAGCTCCACGTCCGAGCCGCCCGGCGCGTGGTACGCCGCCCAGTCGACGGGCACCCCCCGCACATGCAGCTCGGCGAGCGCGGTCCGCAGCGCGGCGTCCTCCGGCCGGTCGGCGCGCAGCGCGGGAACGAACGCGGCGTCCGGCGCGGTCTCCTGGCCGAGCGCGGCGAGCGTGCCGCCGGGGCCGATCTCGACCAGCACGTCCGCGTCCAGCCGGGCGACGGCGTCGCCGAAGCGCACCGCCTCGCGGACGTGCCGCACCCAGTACCCGGGGTCGGCCAGTTCCTCGGCCGATACGGACCGCCCGGTGAGGGTGGAGACGATCGGCAGGGTGGGCGTGCGGTAGGTGACCTCGGTGAGGACCCGGCGGAAGTCCTCCAGCATCGGGTCCATCAGCGGCGAGTGGAACGCGTGACTGACCCGCAGCCGGGTGACCTTCCGACCCTCGCCGCGCCAGTGCCCGGCGACCGCCTCCACATCGCCCTCGGCACCCGAAACCACCACGGACGAGGGTCCGTTGACGGCGGCGATGTCCACGTTCCCGGCCAGGGTGGGCGCGATCTCCGCCTCCGTGGCGCGGATCGCGACCATCGCCCCGCCGGCCGGCAGGGCCTGCATCAGCCCGGCGCGCGCCGCCACCACCTTCGCCGCGTCCGACAGGGACCACAGGCCCGCGACATGCGCGGCGGCCAACTCGCCGATCGAGTGCCCGGCCAGCACGTCCGCGCGCACCCCCCACGATGCGAGGAGCCGGAAGAGTGCGACCTCGACGGCGAACAGCGCCGGCTGGGTGAACCCCGTCTCGTTCAGCGCCTCCTCGTCCTCACCGAACAGCGCCTCGGCGACCGCCGGATCGAACTCCGCCAACGCCGCGTCCAACGCGGTCGCGAACACCGGGAAGACGGCGGCCAGTTCGCGGCCCATCCCGAGCCGCTGCGAGCCCTGGCCCGAGAAGAGGAACCCGACGCGGTGCTCCTCGGCGACGCCGCGCAGCACCACGCCGCCGCCCAGCCGCCCCTCGGCGGCGTCGGTGAGCCCGGTGAGCAGATCGGTCACATCCCGGCCGACGACGGCGAGCCGGTGTTCGAACCCGGCCCGCGAGGTCGCCAACGCCCGGGCCACCGCCGCCGGTTCGGCGTCGGGCCGGTCCGCCAGATGGTCCCGCAGCCGCAGCGCCTGGTCGCGCAGCGCGCCCTCGGTGCGGCCGGAGACCAGCCACGGGCCGAGCGGCGCGGGCGCGGCCGGCGCCGGGTCGGGCTCGGCGGGCGCCTCGATGATCACGTGCGCGTTGGTGCCGCTGAACCCGAACGAGGAGACGCCCGCCCGCCGGGGCCGGCCGGCCGCCGGCCAGGGCCTGGCCTCCGTCAGCAGCTCCACCGCGCCCGCCGACCAGTCGACGTGCGGCGAGGGCTCGTCGACGTGCAGCGTCTTCGGCAGCATCCCGTGCCGCAGCGCCATCACCATCTTGATGACGCCACCGACACCGGCGGCGGCCTGGGTGTGGCCGATGTTGGACTTCAACGAGCCCAGCCACAGCGGCTCGCCGCCCGCCCGGTCGGGGCCGTAGGTCGCGAGCAGCGCCTGCGCCTCGATCGGGTCACCCAACGTGGTGCCCGTGCCGTGCGCCTCCACCGCGTCCACCTCGGACGCGGTCAGCCCGGCCGACGCCAACGCCTGCCGGATCACCCGCTGTTGCGAGGGGCCGTTGGGCGCCGTCAGGCCGTTGGACGCACCGTCCTGGTTGATCGCCGAGCCCCGCACCACCGCCAGCACCCGGTGGCCGTTGCGCCGCGCGTCGGAGAGCCGCTCCAGTACCAGCATCCCCACGCCCTCGCCCCAGCCGGTGCCGTTGGCGTCGGCGGAGAACGAGCGGCAGCGGCCGTCGGGCGACAGTCCCTGCTGGCGGCTGAAGTCGACGAACGCGCCCGGCGTCGACATCACCGTGACGCCGCCGGCCAGCGCCAGCTCGCACTCGCCGGAGCGCAGCGCCCGCGCCGCCAGGTGCAGCGCCACCAGCGACGAGGAGCAGGCCGTGTCGACCGTCATGGCCGGCCCCTCCAGGCCGAAGGTGTAGGAGACCCGGCCCGAGGCGACGCTGCCCGCGTTGCCCGTGCCCAGATAGCCCTCGACGCTCTTCGGCACGCCGTGCAGCTGCGACGCGTAGTCGTGGTACATCACGCCGGCGAAGACCCCGGTCGCGCTGCCGCGCACCGCGTGCGGGTCGATCCCGGCGCGTTCGAACGCCTCCCAGGAGGTCTCCAGCAGCAGCCGGTGCTGCGGGTCCATGGCGAGGGCCTCGCGCGGGGAGATCCCGAAGAACGCGGGGTCGAACTGGTCCGCGTCGTGCAGGAAGCCGCCCTCGCGGGTGTAGGAACTGCCGACGCGTTCACCCGACGGGTCGTAGAGCGCGTCGAGGTCCCAGCCGCGTTCCGTCGGGAAGGGCGTGACGCCCTCCGCGCCGTCCGCGACCAGCCGCCACAGGTCCTCGGGGGAACGCACCCCGCCCGGGTAGCGGCAGGCCATCCCGACGATGGCGATCGGCTCGTCCACCGCGACGGGCGCGACGGGCGCCGCCCCGGCGGCGGCGGGCGCGGCACCGGCGAACTCGCCGCCGACGAAGCCGGCCAGCGCGGCGGGCGTCGGGTAGTCGAAGACCAGGGTCGCCGGAAGGCGCAGCCCGGTCGCCGTGTTGAGCCGGTTCCGCAGGTCGACGGCGGTCAGCGAGTCGAAGCCCAGCTCGGTGAACGCCCGGCCGGCGGGCACCGCCTCCGGCCCGGCGTGCCCGAGCACCGACGCGACCTGGGTGCGCACCAGCTCCAGCACCGCCCGCTCCCGCTCCGCCTCGGTCAGCGGCGCCAGCCGCTCCCGGAGGGCGCCGGCCGGGTCGGCCCCGCCGCCCGCGACGCGGCGGCCCGTGGTCCGCACCAGCCCGCCGAAGACCGGCGGCACCACGGGCAGTTGCCGCACCGCCCGCAGGTCGAGCCGCATCGGCAGCAGCACCGGATCGTCGGCGGCGGTGGCCAGGTCGAAGAGGGCCACGCCCTCCTCCGCGGAAAGGCCGTGCTCGGCGGCGTTCGCCACCGCGGCCCCCATGCCGTCCGCCCACAGCCCCCAGGCCAGCGAGGTCGCCGGCAGCCCCGCGGCCCGCCGGTCGGCGGCCAGGGCGTCGAGGAACGCGTTGGCCGCGGCGTAGTTGCCCTGCCCCGGCGCGCCCAGCGTGCCCGCCACCGAGGAGAACAGGACGAACGCCGACAGGTCCCACTCGCGCGTCAGCTCGTCCAGATGCCGGGCCGCGTCCACCTTCGGCCGGAACACCTCGTCGATCTGTTCGGCCGTCAGCGTGCCGATGGTGGCGTCCGCCAGCACCCCGGCGGTGTGCACGACCGCCGTCACCGGATGCGCCTCCAGCAGCGCGGCCAACGCCTCACGGTCCGACACGTCACAGGCGACGGAGGCGACTTCGGCGCCCGCCTCCGTCAACTCCTCGTGCAACCCGCCGACCCGGCCGCGCCGGCTGGCCAACACCAGCCCACGCACACCGTGTTCGGCGACCAGATGGCGGGCGACGAGGCCACCCAACGCGCCCGAGGCGCCCGTCACCAGCACCACGCTGTCCTCGCCGAACACCGGCTCCCGCGCGGCCTCGGGCCGCACCCGCGCGAGCCGGGCGACAAACGTCCGCCCGTCCCGCACCGCCAGCTGCGGCTCGCCCGACGCCAACGCGGAGCGCCACCCGCCGTCGTCGCCGACACCGTCGTGGTCGACCAGCACGAACCGTTCGGGGTTCTCCACCTGCGCGGTGCGCACCAGACCCCACACCGCCGCCAACGCCGGGTCCGGCGCGCCGTCGTCGGCGCCGACCGCGACCGCGCCGCCGGTCACCAGCACCAGCCGGGACGCGGCACACCGCTCCTCGTCCAGCCAGCCACGCAGCAACTCCACCGTTTCCAGGGCCCGTTGCCGCACCGATGTCCCACCGTCCGGCCCCGCGAGCCGCACCACCACGCTCTCCGGCAGCTCCTGCCCGGCGTCCAGCGCCGCGCGGATCGCCGCCAGGTCGGCGAACTCCGCCACACGCACCGTGCCACCGGCCGCCACCGGTGCCGGCACCCAGTCCAGCCGGAACAGCGACTCCCAGCCCTGCCGCGCCACCGCCGCCGACACCGGCCGCAGCACCAGCGACTCGATGTCGGCCACCGGGGCACCCGCCCCGTCCGCCACCGCCAGCGCCAACCTGTCCGGCCCCGCCGGCGTCACCCGCACCCGCAGCACCGTCGCGCCGGACGCGTGCAGCCGCGCCCCGGCCCAGGAGAACGGCAGCCCGCCCTCGCCGCCGGTCAGCGCCACCGCGTGCAGCGCCGCGTCCAGCAGCGCCGGGTGCAGCCCGAAGCCGTCCGTCGCCACCTCCGGCGCCAGCGCCACCTCGGCGAACACCTCGTCGCCGCGCCGCCAGGCCGCCCGCAGCCCCTGGAACACCGGCCCGTAGGCGAAGCCACCGTCCTCCAACCGGTCGTACAGCCCTGCCAGTTCGACAGGTTCCGCGCCGGCCGGCGGCCAGGCCGCCAACTCGGCGACGCCCGAAGGCGCGGGCCCGGCGGGCGCCAGCACCCCGCTGGCGTGCCGCGCCCACGGCTCCGCCTCGTCCTCGCGGGCGTGCACCGCCACCTGCCGCCGCCCGGACGCGTCCGGCTCGCCGACCCGCAACTGCACCCGCACGCCGCCCCGTTCGGGGACCACCAGGGGCGTCTCCAGCGTCAACTCCTCCACCAGCTCGCAGCCGACCTGGTCACCGGCGCGGACCGCCAGGTCCAGCAGCGCCGTTCCGGGCAGCAGCACCGCCCCCTGCACCACGTGGTCCGCCAGCCACGGATGGGACTCCACCGACAGCCTGCCGGTGAGGAACAGACCGTCCCCGTCGGCCGGCTCCACCAGCGCGCCCAGCAGCGGATGCCCGGCCGCGCCGAGCCCCGCCGCGTCCAGATCGCCCGCGCCGACACCGGTCTCCAGCCAGTAGCGACGGTGTTGGAAGGCGTAGGTGGGCAGGTCGACGCGGGTGGGGGTGTCGGGGAAGAACGCGGGCCAGTCGAGGGCGACGCCACGGATGTGGGCCTGGGCGAGGGCGGCGAGCAGCGCCGACTCCTCGTCCCGGTCGGCGCGCAGCGCCGGGATGAACGCGGCCTCGGGCGCCGACTCCTGGCCGAGGGCGGAAAGCGTCCCACCCGGGCCTATCTCGACGAACGTGACCACGCCCTCCTCTGCCAACAGGCTGACGGCGTCGGCGAAACGCACCGCCTCCCGCACGTGCCGCACCCAGTACGCGGGATCGCTCAGCTCCTCGGGGGTGGCCGGGCGGCCGGTCAGGGTGGAGACGATCGGCAGGGTGGGCGTGCCGTAGGTGACCCCTTCGAGGACCCGGCGGAAGTCCTCCAGCATCGGATCCATCAACGGCGAGTGGAACGCGTGGCTGACCCGCAGCCGGGTGACCTTGCGGCCCTCCCCGCGCCAGTGCTCGGCGACCGCCTCAACCTCTTCCGCGTCACCCGAAACCACCACCGACGAGGGCCCGTTGACGGCGGCGATGCCGACGTTTCTGTTCAGCGTCGGCGACACCTCGTCCTCGGTCGCCCGGATCGCGACCATCGCCCCACCGGCCGGCAACGCCTGCATCAGCCCGGCCCTCGCGGCCACCACCTTCGCCGCGTCGGACAGGGACCACAGGCCCGCGACATGCGCGGCGGCCAGTTCACCGATCGAGTGGCCCGCGAGGACATCCGCGCGCACTCCCCATGATGCGAGGAGCCGGAAGAGCGCGACCTCGACGGCGAACAGCGCCGGCTGGGTGAACCCCGTCTCGTTCAGGACGACTTCGTCCTCGCCGAACAGCACCTCGGCGACCGCCGGATCGAAGTGCCCCAGCGCCTCGTGCAACGCGTCGGCGAACACCGGGTAGCGGGCGGCGAGTTCGCGGCCCATGCCGAGCCGCTGCGAGCCCTGACCAGAGAAGAGGAACCCGAGACCACCGGCGGCGACGGTGCCGCTGAAGACGCCCGTCGACGGACGCCCCTCCGCCAACGCCGCCAACCCGTCCCACAACGCCGCTCGATCCGCACCCAGAACCACCGCCCGGTGCTCGAACGGCGCCCGAGACGTCGCCAGCGAGAACGCCACATCCGTGGCCGCCAACTCGGGCCGCCCGTCCAGGTGTTGGCGCAGCCGCGCGGCCTGGTCGCGCAGCCCCGCCTCACCACGCGCCGACACCACCCAGGGCAACAGCCCCCCGCCCGCCGTCGGGGCGTACTCCGGCTCCGGAACCTGCTCGATGATCGTGTGCGCGTTCGTCCCGCTGATGCCGAACGAGGACACCGCGGCACGACGGGGGCGGTCGGTCTCCGGCCAGGGCCTGGCCTCCGACAGCAGCCGCACGTCACCGGCCGACCAGTCCACGTTGCTGGACGGTTCGCCGACGTGCAGCGTGGGCGGCAGCTGGCCGTACCGCATGGCCATCACCATCTTGATGATTCCGGCGACGCCGGCGGCGGCCTGGGTGTGCCCGATGTTCGACTTGATGGAGCCCAGCCACAGCGGCTCCTCGCCGGAACGGTCCTGGCCGTAGGTCGCGAGCAGCGCCTGCGCCTCGATCGGGTCACCCAACGTGGTGCCCGTGCCGTGCGCCTCCACCGCGTCCACCTCGGACGCGCTGAGTCCCGCGGAACCCAACGCCTGCCGGATCACCCGCTGTTGGGAAGGACCGTTCGGCGCCGTCAGACCGTTGGACGCACCGTCCTGGTTGACCGCGGAGCCGCGAAGCACGGCGAGGACCGGGTGGCCGTTGCGGCGGGCGTCGGAGAGCCGCTCCACCAGCAGCATCCCGACGCCCTCACCCCAGCCGGTGCCGTCCGCGTCGTCGGAGAACGACTTGCAGCGCCCGTCCGACGCCAACCCGCGCTGTCGACTGAAGTCGACAAAGGTACTCGGCGTGGCCATCACGGTGACGCCGCCGGCCAGCGCCATCCGGCACTCGCCCTGGCGGATCGCCTGGGCGGCCCAGTGCAGCGCGACCAGCGACGAGGAGCAGGCGGTGTCGACCGTGACCGCCGGCCCCTCCAGGCCCAGGGCGTAGGCGACACGACCGGACGCCACGCTGCCGGACCCCCCGGTCCCGAGGTAGCCCTCGACCTCCTCGGAGACGGAACGCAGCCGGGCGACATAGTCGTGGTACATCACACCCGCGAACACCCCGACCGCGCTGCCGCGCACCGCGTGCGGATCGATCCCGGCACGCTCGAACGCCTCCCAGGACGTCTCCAGCAGCAACCGCTGCTGCGGGTCCATCGCCAGGGCCTCACGCGGCGAGATCCCGAAGAACGCCGGATCGAACTGGTCCGCGTCGTAGAGGAAGCCACCCTCACGGGCGTAGGAGCTGCCGGCGTGCTCCGGATCGGGGTGGTAGAGCGCATCGAGGTCCCAACCACGGTTGGTGGGGAACTCGCTGACGGCATCCGTTCCCTCCAGCACCAACCGCCACAGAGCCTCCGGCGAGTCCACCCCGCCCGGATAACGGCAGGCCATCCCAACGATGGCGATCGGCTCATCCGTCGCCACCACCGTCGCCGTGGCACGCCTCGGCTCAACGACGACCGAGGCACCGACAAACTCCGAACCGATGAACGCCGCCAACGCGGCGGGCGTCGGATAGTCGAAGACCAACGTCGCCGGCAACCGCAGCTCCGTCGCGCCATTGAGACGATTACGCAACTCCACCGAGCTGAGCGAGTCGAAGCCCAACTCGCGGAAGGCCCGATCCGGAGCGACGGCGTGCGCGGAGTTGTGCCCCAGCACCGTCGCCGCGTGGGTGCGCACCAGCTCCAGCAGCGCCTTCTCCCGCTCCACCTCCGTCAACCCCGCCAACGACCGCGCCAACGCCGACCCGTCGGCGGCGGCACCAGCGGCGGCCGTGCGGCGCGCCGGCGCCCGCACCAGACCACGCAGCAACGGCGGCACCGGCTGGGTCCGCGCCTGACGGTGCAAGGTCGGCAGGTCCAGCGGAACGGGCGCCAGCAGTGCCCGCCCGGTGGTGGCCGCCGCGTCGAAGAGCGCCAGACCCTCGTCGGGCTCGATGGGAACCAGCCCACCACCCGTGATCCGACGCGTGTCCTCCGCGCCCAGACTCCCCGCCATACCGCCCTCGCTCGCCCACAGCCCCCAGGCGAGCGAGGTGGCGGGCAACCCAGCGGCCCGCCGCCGCTGCGCCAGCGCGTCGAGGAACGCGTTGGCCGCCGCATAGTTCCCCTGCCCCGGACCACCCAACACACCGGCCACCGAGGAGAACAGCACAAACGCCGACAGGCCGCGGTCCCGCGTCAGTTCATGCAGATGCCACGCCGCGTCCACCTTCGGCCGGAAGACCGCGTCGATCCGCTCCGGGGTGAGCGAACCGATCGTCCCGTCGTCCAACACGCCAGCCGTGTGCACCACGGCCGTCACCTCACGCTCAGCCAACAACGCTTCCACAGCCGCCCGTTCGGAGACATCACAGGCCGCGAAGGACACCTCCGCACCCGCCGCCCGCAGTTCCTCCCGCAGCTCCTCCGCACCCTCGGCCGACGCACCGCGCCGACTCACCAACAACAGGCGCGAGACACCTCGTTCCGCCACCAGATGCCGCGCCACGAGACCACCCAGGGTCCCCGTCGCCCCCGTCACCAACACCTCACCCGCACCAAAACCCGGGTCCTCAACGACCTGCCGTTCCACCCTGGCAAGTCGCGGCACCCGTATCTCACCCCCACGTAGGGCCAGTTGAGGCTCCCCGGTGGCCAACGCACCGGGCAGCGCCTCGACGGAGGCTTCGGCGTCGTCCAGGTCGAGCAGCACGATCCGGTCCGGGTTCTCCGACTGCGCGGAGCGCACCAACCCCCACACCGCCGCCTGCGCCACATCCCCCACCGCCTCCTCGGCGTCGGCGGGGATCGCACCGCGCGTCACCAGGGCGAGCCGGGTGGAGTCGAACCGTGCCTCGGTCAGCCAGCTCTGGACCGTGCTCAACGCCCAGTGCGCCACGGCGTGCGCGTCGGCGGCCGGGTCGACGCCCGAGCCGACCGGGCAGGAGAGGACCGCCACGTCCGGCAGCTCGGCCGCCGAGGCCAACGCGTCGAGGTCGGTCCACTCGACCACGGGCTGGTCCGCATCGCCGGCCGGCAGCGGCACCCAGTCGATACCGAAAAGCCCCTCCACGCCTGGCTGTTCGAGCGCGGCAGGGCGCAGCACCAGCGTCTCAACGGAGGCGACCGGCGCCCCGGTTCCGTCCGCGACCGCCAGCGACACGCCCTCGGCACCCACCGGCGTCATCCGCACCCGCAGCGCCCGGGCCCCGGCCGCGTGCAGCCGCACCCCGGACCAGGAGAACGGCAACCTGCCGGTGCCATCGGCGTCGGGCAGCAGACCGACGGCGTGCAGCGCGGCGTCCAGCAACGCCGGGTGCAGCCCGAAGCCCTCCGCCTTGACGCCCTCCGGCAGCGCCACCTCGGCGAACACGTCACCACCCACGCGCCACGCCGCCCGCAGCCCACGGAACACCGGCCCATAGCCAAAGCCGCCGCTCGCCATCCGCTCGTAGAAGCCGTCGAGATCGACGGCCTCGGCCCCGGCCGGAGGCCACTCGGCCAGCCCCGGCTCCTCGGCCCGGCCCCCGGCACGCACCACACCCGTCGCGTGCCGCGTCCACGCCCGACCGTCGTCGGCCACCTCTCCGTCACCGGAGTAGAGGGTCAGTTCGCGACGGCCCGAACCGTCCTCCGCGCCCACCGACACCTGCACCCGCACCGAGCCGCTCGCCGGCAGGATCAGCGGAGCCTCCAGCGTCAACTCCTCCACCAGATCGCACCCGACCTGGTCACCGGCCCGCACCGCCAGCTCGACGAAGGCGGTTCCGGGGAGCAGCACCATGCCCTGGATCGCGTGATCGGCCAGCCAGGGGTGGGTCTGAACGGACAACCGACCGGTCAGCAGCGTTCCGTCCGTGCCGCCGAGCGCGATGGTCGCGCCCAACAGCGGATGCTCGGCCGAACCCAGCCCGGCCGCCGCGACATTGCCGATCAGCGGCAGGACATCGGGCCAGAACCGTTCCCGCTGGAACGCGTAGGTCGGCAACTCGACTCGTCGGGCACCGCTGTCCGCGAAGAACGCCGACCACTTCAACGGCACTCCGGCCACGTGCAGTTGCCCGACGGCGGTGACGACGGCCACCGGCTCGTCCCGGTCGGTGCGCAGCGCCGGGATGAACGCGGCCTCGGGCGCCGACTCCTGGCCGAGGGCGGAGAGCGTCCCGCCCGGACCTATCTCAAGGAAGGTGGCTATGCCCTGGTCGGCGAGCGTGGTGACGGCGTCGGCGAAACGCACCGCCTCGCGGACGTGCCGCACCCAGTAGGCGGGATCGGCCAGCTCCTCGGCCGATACGGACCGCCCGGTGAGCGTGGACACGATCGGCAGGGTGAGCGTGCCGTAGGTGACCCCTTCGAGGACCCGGCGGAAGTCCTCCAGCATCGGGTCCATCAGCGGCGAGTGGAACGCGTGACTCACCCGCAGCCGCGTCACCTTGCGGCCCTGGCCGCGCCAGTGCTCGGCGACCGCCTCGACCTCCGCCTCGGCGCCCGAAACCACCACCGACGACGGCCCGTTGACGGCGGCGATGCCGACAGAGACCGGCAGCGTCGGCGACACCTCGTCCTCGGTCGCCCGGATCGCGACCATCGCCCCACCGGCCGGCAACGCCTGCATCAACCCGGCACGCGCCGCCACCACCTTCGCCGCATCCGACAGCGACCAGAGACCGGCCACATGCGCGGCGGCCAACTCACCGATCGAGTGCCCCGCGAGGACATCCGCCCGCACACCCCACGATGCGAGGAGCCGGAACAGCGCGACCTCCACCGCGAACAGCGCCGGCTGGGTGAACCCCGTCTCGTTCAGGACGGCTTCGTCCTCGCCGAACAGCGCCTCGGTGACCGAGGGATCGAAGTGCCCCAGCGCCTCGTGCAACGCGTCGGCGAACACCGGGTAGCGGGCCGCCAGTTCACGGCCCATCCCGAGCCGCTGCGCGCCCTGCCCCGAGAACAGAAACGCCACCCGACCGGGTGCGTCCACGACACCCACCGTCACGGCAGCGCTCGGGCGCCCCTCGGCCAACGCCTCCAGAGCCTCACGGAAGCCCGCCCGATCCTCCGCGACGATCGCCGCCCGATGTTCCAACGCCGCACGCGAAGTCGCCAACGACAGCCCCACGTCCACGGGTGCGTGTTCTTCCACCAGACCAAGGAGCCGCGCCGCCTGTCCCCGCAACGCCTCCCCGTCACGCGCCGACAGCACCCAGGGCACCAACCCCGCCCCACCCACCGACTCAGGCTCAAGCTCTGCCGACTCGGCGACCGGCGCCTGCTCGATGATGGTGTGCGCGTTCGTCCCGCTGAACCCGAACGACGACACCCCGGCCCGCCATGGCCGATCCACCACCGGCCAAGCCCGTTCCTCCCGCAACAACTCCACCGCACCTGCCGCCCAGTCCACATGACTCGACGGCTCATCCACATGCAACGTGCGCGGCAACACCCCATACCGCATCGCGAGCACCATCTTGATGATCCCCGCAACACCCGCCGCCGCCTGGGTGTGACCGATGTTCGACTTGATGGACCCCAACCAGAGGGGGTCGCCCGGGCGTTCCTGGCCGTAGGTGGCCAACAGGGCGTGCGCCTCGATCGGGTCGCCCAGCGTGGTGCCGGTGCCGTGTGCCTCGACCACGTCCACCTCGGCGGCCGTCAGCCCGGCCGACGCCAACGCCTGCCGGATCACCCGCTGTTGGGAAGGCCCGTTCGGCGCCGTCAGACCGTTGGACGCGCCGTCCTGGTTCACGGCCGAGCCGCGCACCACGGCCAGCACCTGGTGCCCGTTCCGCTGGGCGTCCGAAAGCCGCTCCACGAAGAGCATCCCGATGCCCTCGCCCCACCCGGTGCCGTCCGCGCTCTCCGCGAACGCCTTGCAACGGCCGTCGACGGCAAGCCCGCGCTGCCGGCTGAACTCGACGAAGGAGGTCGCCGTGGACATCACCGTGACGCCGCCGGCCAGCGCCAGCTCGCACTCGCCGGAACGCAGCGCCTGCACGGCGAGGTGGAGGGCGACCAGCGAGGAGGAGCAGGCGGTGTCGACCGTGACGGCCGGGCCCTCGAAACCGAACGTGTAGGAGAGGCGACCCGAGGCGACGCTGGCGGCGTTGCCGGTCGCGGCATAGCCACCGAAGTCCTCGGCCGCACCGCCCAACACCCAGCCGTAGTCCTGCATGTTGGAGCCGACGAAGACGCCGACCCGTTCACCGCGCAGCGCCTCCGGGTCGACGCCGGCGCGCTCTAGGACCTCCCAGGAGGTCTCCAGCAGCAGCCGCTGCTGCGGGTCCATGGCGAGCGCTTCGCGGGGCGAGATCCCGAAGAACGCGGGGTCGAACTCGGCGACCCCGTCGAGGAAGGCGCCCCTGCGGCTGTAGGTGGTGCCGGGGTTGCCGGGGTCCGGGTCGTACAGCGCCTCGATGTCCCAGCCCCGGTCGGTGGGGAACTCCCCCACCGCGTCCTCGTCGGAGAGCAGCGCACGCCACAGGTCCTCGGGCGACTCGACGCCGCCGGGGAAGCGGCAGGCCATGCCGACGATGGCGATCGGCTCGTCCGTGACGCCGACGACCGTGGCCGGCGCGTCCGGAACGGCGGCGCTCGCGCCGGTCAGCTCGGTGTGCAGATAGGTGGCGAGGGCGGCGGCGGTCGGGTAGTCGAAGACCAGGGTCGCCGGCAGCGCCACGCCCGTCGCCTCGTTGAGCCGGCTCCGCAGCTCCATCGCGCTGAGCGAGTCGAAACCCAGGTCGCGGAAGGCACGGGTGGCGGAGAACGCCTCCCCCGAGACATGCCCGAGGACCGCGGCGGCCTCGGCCCTGACCAGCTCCGTCAGCTGCCGCTCCTGCTCCGCCTCGTCGAGCCCCGCCAGCCGCCGGGCCAACGCCGAGGTGGCGGGCTCGGCCGTCTCGCTCTCGAACGCCGCGCGGACGGCCGGTAGTTCACCCAGCAGCGGGCTGGGGCGCTGCGCCATGAACGTACCGGCGAAACGTTCCCAGTCGACGTCCGCGATCACCACGTTGCCGTCACCGTGCTCCAGGGCGGCAGCCAGGCCCGCGATCGCCACCGCCGGCGCCATCGCCGGCAGGCCGCGGCGGCGAAGGTGGTCGGCGGCGCCCTGGCCGGCGTTGGCGACCATGCCGCCGCCGTCCCACGGGCCCCAGGCCACGGCCGTGCCGGGAAGGCCAGTGGCCCGACGGTGTTCCGCCAATGCGTCGAGATAGGCGTTGGCAGCGGCGTAGGCGCCCTGACCACCGCTGCCCCAGATGCCGGCGATGGAGGAGAAGAGGACAAAGGCGTCCAACGGCCGGTCGGCCAGCAGCTCGTGCAGATGACGCGCACCATCCACCTTCGCGGCCAGCACCTCGGTCAGCTCGGTCGCGTCAAGCTCGGCGACGGCGGCCGAACGCTCGATGCCGGCGGCGTGGACGACGGCGGTCAACGACGGTATCCCGTCGAGGAGTTCGGCGACGGCATCCCGATCGGTCAGATCACAGGCCGCGAACGTCACCTCCGCCCCCAACCCCACCAGCTCGGCACGCAGTTCCTCAGCACCCGCCGTCGCACCACCCCGACGGCCAGCCAACACCAACCGCTCCGCACCATTCGCCGCCAACCAACGCGCCACACGCCCGCCCAAAGCACCCAGCCCACCCGTCACCAACACCGTGCCACCCGGCGACCAACCACCCCCCGCCGCCACAGACGAACCACGCGGCGCCGGCACCAGACGACGCCCCCACAGCCCACCCTCACGCACCGCCACCTGATCCTCACCACCACCACCGGCCATAACAGCGGCCAGCAACTCACCCGACCGCTCGTCCCACTCCCCCTCCGGCAAATCAACCAGACCACCCCAACGCTCCGCCTGCTCCAACCCCGCAACCCGACCCAAACCCCACACCATCGACTGCTCAAAACCACCCACCACATCCCCCGCCACCGCCGCCACCGCACCCGACGTCACCGCCCACACCCGAACCGAAAGCCCCACACCAAGCAACGCCACCGTGTCAACCAACCCCAACAACGACACCACACCCGCCAGATCGGACCCACCCGAGAGCCGCTCCGACCAGCCCCCCACACCCGACTCCACCGAAACCACACGCACCCGCGCACCCCGCGCCGCCAACACCTCACCCACCCAACCCGCACGCGCATCCCCCTCAGGCGCCACCACCAACCACTCCCCCGCCAACACCGCATCCCCGACCGCCACCGGCCGCCACTCCACCCGATACCGCCACCCGTCTGCCACCGATGCAGGGTCGGCGGTCCTGTAGGCGGCCGGTGCGTCCAGCCAGTAGCGCTCCCGCTGGAACGCGTACGTCGGCAACTCCACACGCCCGGCCTCACCACCGGCCAGAAACACCGACCAGTCCAACGCGACACCACGCGTGTGAAGTTGACCGACTCCCTGCAACACCGCCACCGGCTCGGGACGACCACCACGCAACACCGGAACGAACACCGCGTCCGGCGCGGACTCCTGCCCCAACGCCGCCAACGACCCACCAGGACCCACCTCGACAAACGTCGACACCCCCTCACCCACCAGGCTGCCGACAGCATCGGCGAACCGCACCGCCTCCCGCACATGCCGCACCCAGTACTCCGGCTCCGCCCACTCCTCCGCCGACACCAACCCACCCGTCAACGTCGACACCACCGGCAAAGCCGGTGTGCCATAGGTGACCTCGGTCAGGACCCGACGGAAGTCCTCCAGCATCGGATCCATCAACGGCGAGTGGAACGCATGACTCACCCGCAGCCGCGTCACCTTGCGGTCCTGCCCACGCCAGTGCTCGGCGACCGCCTCCACATCGCCCTCGGCACCCGAAACCACCACGGAGGACGGCCCGTTGACGGCAGCGACACCCACGTTCCCGCTCAGCGTCGGCAACACCTCCGCCTCACTCGCCCGCACCGCCACCATCGCCCCACCGGACGGCAACGCCTGCATCAACCCCGCACGCGCCGCCACCACCCGCGCCGCATCCGACAGCGACCACACCCCCGCCACATGCGCCGCCGCCAACTCACCAATCGAATGACCCGCAAGAACATCCGCCCGCACACCCCACGACTCCAACAACCGAAACAGCGCCACCTCCACCGCGAACAACGCCGGCTGAGTGAACCCCGTCTCGTTCAACGCCTCCTCGTCCTCACCGAACAACACCTCGGCCACCGAGGGATCGAACTCCGCCAACGCCTCATCCAGCGCCGCCCCGAACACCGGGAAACGGGCGGCCAGTTCACGCCCCATCCCCAACCGCTGCGCACCCTGCCCCGAGAACAGGAACCCGACCCGACCCGGTTCGTCCGCGACCCCGGTGACCACGGCGCCGCTGGGACGGCCCTCGGCCAGCGCGGTCAACGCGGCCACGAACTCCGCACGTTCACCGGCCACCACCACCGCACGGTGCTCCCACAACGCCCGCGACGTCACCAACGCCCGCCCCACATCGACCAGTTCCTCGTCCCCGAGCGCCTCCACCAGCCGCGCCGCCTGCGCCCGCAGGGCACCCGCATCACGCGCCGACAACACCCACGGCAACACCGTCCCCGCCGGCAACCGCTCAACGGACGCGGCCGACTCGATGGCCTCCGCAGGCTCCGGGGCCTGTTCGAGGATGATGTGGGCGTTGGTGCCGCTGACGCCGAAGGAGGAGACGCCGGCGCGGCGGCGTTGTCCGGTCTCGGGCCAGGGGCGGTGCTCGGTGAGCAGGGAGACCGCGCCGGTCGACCAGTCGACGTGGCTGGACGGCTCGTCGACGTGGAGGGTGCGCGGCAGTTCGCCGTGTCGCATGGCGAGGATCATCTTCATCACGCCGACCACGCCGGCGGCGGCCTGGGTGTGGCCGATGTTGGACTTCACGGAGCCCAGCCACAGCGGCCGGTCGGCCGGCCGGCCCTGGCCGTAGGTGGCGAGCAGCGCCTGCGCCTCGATGGGGTCGCCGAGCCGGGTGCCGGTGCCGTGCGCCTCGACGGCGTCGACCTGCGCGGCGGTGAGCCCCGACGCGGCCAACGCCTGCCGGATGACGCGGCGTTGGGAGGGGCCGTTGGGCGCGGTGAGGCCGTTGGAGGCGCCGTCCTGGTTGACGGCCGAGCCGCGGATGACGGCCAGCACCCGGTGGCCGTTGCGCTGGGCGTCGGAGAGGCGTTCCAGCAGCAGCATGCCGGCGCCCTCGCCCCAGGCGGTGCCGTCGGCGCCGTCGGCGAACGCCTTGCAGCGGCCGTCCTGGGCCAGCCCGCGCTGTCGGCTGAAGTCGACGAAGACGCCGGGTGTGGACATCACGGTGACGCCGCCGGCGAGGGCGACGGGGCATTCGCCGTGCCGCAGCGCGTGCACCGCGAGGTGGAGGGCGACGAGCGAGGAGGAGCAGGCGGTGTCGATGGTGAGGGCGGGGCCCTCGAAGCCGAGGGTGTAGGAGAGCCGGCCGGAGAGGATGCTGGCGGCGTTGCCGGTGCCGAGGTAGCCCTCGTAGCCCTCGGGGATGCCGGTGGCGAGCCGCACCGCGTAGTCCTGGCCGTTGGTGCCGACGAAGACCCCGGCCCGGCTGCCGCGCAGGGTGTCGGGCGCGATGCCGGCGCGTTCGAGCGCCTCCCAGGAGGTTTCCAGCAGCATCCGCTGCTGCGGGTCCATCGCGGCTGCCTCGCGGGGGGAGATCCCGAAGAAGGCGGGGTCGAAGTCGGGCGCGTCGTGGACGAAGGCGCCGTGCCGGCTGTAGGAGGTGCCGGAGCGGGTGGGGTCCGGGTCGTAGAGCGCCGCCAGGTCCCAGCCGCGGTCGGTGGGGAACTCGGTGACGGCGTCCCGGCCTTCGGCGAGCAGCCGCCACAGGTCCTCGGGGGACTCGACACCGCCGGGGAAGCGGCAGGCCATGCCGACGACGGCGATGGGCTCGACCTCGCGTTCCTCGGCGTCGCGCAGCTTGCCGCGCATCTCCTGGAGGTCCACGGTGGCCCGCCGGAGGTAGTCGAGGTACTTCTGCTCGTTCGACATGTGTTGCGACCCTTCAGGCGTGTGCATGGCTTCAGGACCTACCGAGTTCGTCGTCGAGCAGCGCGAGCAGTTCGTCGGCGGAGGCGGTGCGCGCGTCCGTCCCGGTGTCGGCGGCTTCGGTGTGGGGGTGTGTCTCTTCCCAGCGGGCGAGCAGGGCGCGGAGGCGGGCGCCGATGTCGGCGTGCTGGGTGTCGTCCGGGGTGAGGAGGGACAGCGCGGATTCCAGGCGGTCCAGGTCGGTGTCGAGTGACGGGCCCTGGCCGCCGGGGAGTTCGGTGAGGACGTGGTCGGCGAGGGCGGCCGGCGTGGGGTGGTCGAAGACGAGGGTGGCGGGCAGGTTGAGCCCGGTGGTGGCGTTGAGGATGTTGCGGTACTCGACGGCGGTGAGGGAGTCGAAGCCGAGGTCCTGGAAGGCGCGTTCGGCTTCTATGGTTCGGCCGCCCTGGTGGCCGAGTACGGCGGCGGCCTGTTCGCGGACGAGGTCGAGTACGGCGCGGGCGCGTTCCTCAGGGGGGAGGGTGGCGAGGGTGCTCGCCAGGTCGGCGGGTTGGCCGGTGTCGGCGGCGGGGCCGGTGGTGGCGGGTCGGCCGCCGGGGAGTTCGCTCAGCAGGGGGCTGGGGCGGACGGCGGTGAAGGTGGGGGTGAACACGTCCCAGTCGACGTCGGCGACGAGTTCGGTGGGGGCGCCGTGCCGGATGGCGCGGTCGAGGGCGGCGACGGCGCGTTCGGGGTCGAGCGGGGGCAGGCCGCGGCGGCGGAGTGCTTCGCCGAGTGGCCCCTCGGCCATGCCGCCGCCGCCCCAGGGGCCCCAGGCGACGGCGGTGGCGGGCAGTCCTTCGGCGGCGCGGTGTTCGGCGAGCGCGTCGAGGTAGGCGTTGGCGGCGGCGTAGTTGGCCTGGCCGGGGGCGCCGAAGGTGGCGGCGACGGAGGAGAACAGGACGAACGCGGTGAGGTCCAGGTCGCGGGTGAGTTCGTGGAGGTTGACGGCGGCGTCGGTCTTGGGGCGGAGCACGGTGGCGAACCGGTCGGGGGTGAGGGAGGTGAGGACGCCGTCGTCGAGGACGCCGGCGGCGTGCACGACGGTGCTGAGCGGCTGGTCGTCGGGGATGGTGGCGAGCAGGGCGGCGAGGGCTTCGCGGTCGGCGGCGTCGCAGGCGGCGACGGTGACGCGGGCGCCGCGTGCGGTCAGCTCGTCGGCCAGTTCCTGGGCGCCGGGGGCTTCGGGGCCGCGTCGGCTGGTGAGCAGCAGGTGGGGGGCGCCGCGGTCGACCAGCCAGTGGGCGAGGTGCCGGCCGAGGGAGCCGGTGCCGCCGGTGACGAGGGCGGTGCCGGTGGGGTGCCAGTCGGTGGTGGGGCCGGGGGGTGCGGGCAGCAGCCGGCGGGCGTGGACGCCGGCGGGGCGGAGCGCGAGTTGGTCCTCGCCCTGGGCGCGGCCGAGGATGCCGGCGAGGCGGGCGGCGGCCGGGGCGTCGAGTGTTTCCGGCAGGTCGATCAACCCGCCCCAGCCTTCGGGGCGTTCGAGGGCGGCGACGCGGCCGAGGCCCCAGAGGGTCGCCTGGTCGGGGCGGGCGGGCGGGTCGGCTGCGCCGACGGTGACGGCGCCTCGGGTGGCGCACCACAGGGGGGCGGCGAGGTCGCGGTCGTCGAGTGCCTGGACGAGGGCGAGGGTGGCGGCGAGGGTGCCGGCCGGCGGGGTCGGGTCGAGGGCGAGGAGCGACAGCACGCCGGCGATCGGCTGGTCGGTGGGGAGCAGGGCGGCGAGCGTGGCGCGGTCGGGGGTGTCGCCGGTGTGCAGGGGGTGGACGTGGGCGCCGTGCCGGGTGAGTGCGGCGGTCACGGGTTCGGTGCCGGTGCCGTCGTCGCTGATGACCAGCCAGGTGCCGGTGAGGGTGGCGGGGGCGTCGTCGACGGCGCGCCAGGTGGCGCGGTAGCGCCAGCTGTCGGCGGCGGTGTGGGCGGCCTGTTCGTGTCGCCAGGTGGAGAGCCGGGGCAGCACGGTGGAGAGGGGCGCGTCGGGGGCGATGGCCAGGGTGTCGGCGAGGCCGCCGAGGTCGCCTTCGGCGACGGCGGCCCAAAACCGTTCGTCGATGGCCGAGCCGCCGCCGGTGGTGTGGCGGGTGGGCGGCTTGGGCCAGAACCGGTCGCGGCGGAACGCGTAGGTGGGCAGGTCGACGTGGCGGCCACCGGGGGTGAGTGCGGGCCAGTGGACGGTGGCGCCGCGGACGTGCAGCCCGGCGGCGGCGGTGGCGACGGCGAGCGGCTCGGGCTGGTCGGTGGTGGGGAGCGTCGGCAGGAAGGTGGCGTCGGGCGCGGATTCGCGGCCGAGGGCGGTGAGGGTGCTGCCGGGTCCGATTTCCAGGAAGAGGTCGGTCTCCTCGTGGACGAGGGTGTCGACGGCGTCGGCGAACCGGACGGGCTGGCGGGCGTGCCGCACCCAGTAGTCGGGGGAGGCGAGTTCCTCGGGGGTGGCGCGTGCGCCGGTGAGGGTGGAGACGATCGGGAGGGTGGGGGTGGCGTAGGTGACGCCTTCGAGTACCCGTCGGAAGTCGTCCAGCATGGGGTCCATCAGCGGGGAGTGGAAGGCGTGGCTGACGCGCAGGGGTGTCACCTTGCGGCCTTCGGCCCGCCAGTGGTCGGCGAGTTTGGCCACGTCGGGTGCGGGCCCCGAGATGACCAGGGAGGTGGGGCCGTTGACGGCGGCGATGCCGACGTTGTCGGTGAGCGTCGGGAGGGTCTCGGCCTCGGTGGCGCGGAGGGCGGCCATGGCGCCGCCGGGTGGCAGTGCCTGCATCAGGGCGGCGCGGGCGGCGACCACCTTCGCGGCGTCGGGCAGCGACCAGAGGCCGGCGACGTGGGCGGCGGCCAGTTCGCCGATGGAGTGGCCGGCCAGCACGTCGGGGTGCACGCCCCAGGACTCGAAGAGCCGGTGGAGGGCGACCTGGACGGCGAAGAGCGCCGGCTGGGTGAGGCCCGTCTCGTTCAGCGCCGCCTCGTCCGCGCCGTCGAGCGCGGCCCGCACGGCCGGGTCGAAGAGGGCCAGCGTCTCGTTCAGCGACTCGGTGAACACCGGGAAACGGGCGGCGAGTTCGCGGCCCATGCCGAGGCGCTGGCTGCCCTGCCCGGAGAAGAGGAACGCGAGGCGCTGCCCGTTGGCGGTGCCGGTGGTGACGAGCGCGCCGGCGGGGCGGCCCTCGGCGAGGGCGGCGAGCCCGTCGAGCAGGGTGGCGCGGTCCGGGCCGAGGACGACCGCGCGGTGGTCGAGGGCGGGGCGGCCGACGGCCAGGGTGTGGGCGACGTCGAGCGGGGGCAGCTCGGGGTGGTCGCCCAGGTGGGCGTGGAGTCGGGCGGCCTGGGCGGGCAGCACGTCGGCGCCGCGGGCGGCGAGCGGCAGCGCGAGCACGGGCGGTTCGGGGGCGGCGTGCGGGGGTTCCTCGGTGTCCGGCGCCTGTTCGATGACGGCGTGCGCGTTGGTGCCGCTGAAGCCGAAGGAGGAGACGCCGAACCGGCGCGGCCGGTCGGCCTCCGGCCAGGGGCGGGCCTCGGTCAGCAGCTCGACGGCGCCGGCCGACCAGTCGACCTGGGGGGTCGGTTCGGTGACGTGGAGGGTGCGGGGCAGCACGCCGTGGCGCATCGCCATCACCATCTTGATGACGCCGGCGACGCCCGCGGCGGCCTGGGTGTGGCCGAGGTTGGACTTCAACGAGCCGAGCCACAGGGGGGTTTCGTTGTCCCGGTCGCGGCCGTAGGTGGCGAGCAGCGCCTGCGCCTCGATGGGGTCGCCCAGCGTGGTGCCCGTGCCGTGCGCCTCGACGGCGTCCACGTCGGCCCCGGTCAGTCCGGCGTTGGCCAACGCCTGGCGGATGACGCGCTGTTGGGAGGGGCCGTTGGGCGCGGTGAGGCCGTTGGACGCGCCGTCCTGGTTGACGGCGGAGCCGCGCACCACGGCCAGCACCCGGTGGCCCTCGCGGCGTGCGTCGGCCAGCCGCTGGAGCACCAGCACGCCGACGCCCTCGCCCCAGCCGGTGCCGTCAGCGCTGTCGGAGAACGACTTGCAGCGGCCGTCGGCGGCGAGTCCGCGCTGCCTGCTGAAGTCGATGAAGGAGTCCGGCGTCGACATGACCGCGACGCCCCCGACCAGCGCCAGCGAGCACTCGCCCTGGCGGAGCGCCTGCGCGGCCCAGTGCAGGGCGACCAGCGAGGACGAGCAGGCGGTGTCGACGGTGACGGCCGGGCCCTCAAGGCCGAAGGTGTAGGAGACGCGGCCGGAGACGACGCTGGCGGCGTTGCCGGTGCCGATGTAGCCCTCGACGCTTTCGCCGCTGGCGGCCAGCAGGGTGCCGTAGTCCTGCATGTTGGTGCCGGTGAAGACGCCGACGTCGCGCCCGCGGGCCGCCTCCGGGTCGATGCCGGCGCGTTCGAACGCCTCCCAGGAGGTCTCCAGCAGCAGCCGCTGCTGCGGGTCCATGGTGAGGGCCTCGCGCGGGGAGATCCCGAAGAACTCCGGGTCGAAGCGGTCGGCCTCGTGGAGGAAGCCGCCTGAGCGGGTGTAGGTGGTGCCCTGGTGGTCGGGGTCCGGGTGGTAGAGCGAGGCCGTGTCCCAGCCTCGGTTGGTGGGGAACTCGGTGACGGCGTCGACCTCGTCGCGCACCAGCCGCCACAGGTCCTCGGGCGAGTTGACGCCGCCGGGGTAGCGGCAGCTCATGCCGACGATGGCGATCGGCTCGTCGACGGCGGCGACCCGGCCCGCCGCGTTCCGGCCGGTGTCGGGCGCGCCGGTCAGCTCGGCGTCGAGGAACGCGGCGAGCGCGGCCGGCGTCGGGTAGTCGAAGACGAGGGTGGCCGGCAGGGTCAGCTCGGTGGCCTCGGTGAGCTGGTTGCGCAGCTCGACGGCGGTCAGCGAGTCGAACCCGAGTTCCTTGAAGGGCCGTTCGGCGGCGACGGAACTGGCGGTGCCGTGGCCGAGGACGAGGGCGGCGTGGGTGCGGACCAGTTCCCGCAGCGCCCGCGCGCGGTCGGTCGCGGTCAGGCCGGCCAGCGAGCGGGCCAGCGCGGAGCCGGCGGCGGCGAGGGAGTCGGCGGCGGCGTCCCGGCGGGACGGCCGCGCGCTGTCGGGTGCCGCGCCGACCGGTGTGGCGCCGCCGACGAGGGCCGGGCCTTCGGGCCAGAACCGTTCCCGCTGGAAGGCGTAGGTGGGCAGCTCGACGCGCCCGCGGCCGGGGCCCAGCAGCGCCGTCCAGTCGACGGGCACGCCCCGCACGTGGGCCCTGGCCAACGCGGTCAGCAGCGCCGTCTCCTCGCCTCTGTCGCCGCGGAGCGTGGGGACGAACGCGGCGTCGGGCGCGGTCTCCTGGCCGAGCGCGGCGAGCGTGCCGCCGGGCCCGACCTCGACGAAGGTGGTGACGCCCTCGGCGGTCAACGCGGTCACGGCGTCGGCGAACCGCACCGGCTGGCGGGCCTGCCGCACCCAGTACTCGGGGTCGGCCAGCTCCTCGGCGGTGGCGAGGCGGCCGGTGAGGGTGGAGACGAGGGGCGGGGTCGGGATGTCGTAGCCGACGCCCTCCAGGACCCGGCGGTAGTCGTCCAGCATCGGGTCCATCAGCGGGGAGTGGAAGGCGTGGCTGACCCGCAGCCGGGTGACCTTGCGGTCCTGGCCGCGCCAGTGTTCGGCGACCGCCTCCACGTCGCCCTCGGCGCCCGAGACCACCACGGAGGTGGGGCCGTTGACGGCGGCGATGCCGACGTTCCCGGTCAGGGTGGGCGTGATCTCCGCCTCGCTCGCCCGGATCGCGGCCATCGCGCCGCCGGGCGGCAGCGCCTGCATCAGGGTGGCGCGGGCGGCGACCACCTTCGCCGCGTCGGGCAGCGACCAGAGGCCGGCGACATGGGCGGCGGCCAGCTCGCCCACGGAGTGGCCGGCGAGCACCTCGGGGCGCAGTCCGAGCGCCGTCAGCAGCCGGTGGAGGGCGACCTCGACGGCGAAGAGCACCGGCTGGGTGAGGCCCGTCTCGTTCAGCGCCGCCTCGTCCGCGCCGTCGAGCGCGGCCCGCACGGCCGGATCGAAGTGGGACAGCGTCTCGTTCAGCGCCTCGGCGAACACCGGGAAACGGGCGGCGAGTTCACGGCCCATGCCGAGCCGTTGGGCGCCCTGCCCGGAGAAGAGGAACGCGAGCGAGCCGGTGTCGGCCGTTCCGGTCACGGCGTCCGGCGTCGGCCGGCCCTCGGCCAGCGCGTCGAGGGCGGCCAGCCGGGCGTCCTGGCTGTCGGCGAGTATCACCGCGCGGCGGGCCAGGGCCGCCCTGCCGGTGGTGAGCGCCCGCGCCGCGTCCACCGGGTCGGGTGCGGCGAGCGCGGGGCGCAGCAGCGCGGCCTGGGCGCGCAGCGCCGCCGGGTCGTGGGCGGACAGCGGCCAGGGCAGCACGGCGCCGGCCGGGAACGGGGCGTTCTCCGCGACCGACGGGGGCGCGTCGGGGGCCTGTTCGACGATGAGGTGCGCGTTGGTGCCGCTCACCCCGAACGAGGAGATCCCGGCCCTGCGCGGCCGTTCGGTCACCGGCCAGGGGCGGGCCTCGGCCAGCAGCTCCACGGCGCCCGACGACCAGTCGACGTGTGTCGACGGCGCGTCGACGTGCAGCGTCGGCGGCAGCTGCCCGTGGCGCATGGCCTGCACCATCTTGATGACGCCGACCACGCCGGCCGCCGCCTGGGTGTGCCCGATGTTGGACTTGACCGAACCCAGCCACAGCGGCTCACCGGTGCGGCCCTGGCCGTAGGTGGCGAGCAGCGCCTGCGCCTCGATCGGGTCGCCCAACGTGGTGCCGGTGCCGTGCGCCTCGACCGCGTCCACCTCGGACGTGGTCAGGCCCGCGCTCTCCAACGCCTGCCGGATCACCCGCTGTTGGGAGGGGCCGTTGGGGGCGGTCAGGCCGTTGGACGCGCCGTCCTGGTTGACGGCCGAGCCGCGCACCACCGCGAGGATCGGGTGCCCGTTGCGTTGGGCGTCGGAGAGCCGCTCCACCAGCAGCAGCCCGACGCCCTCGCCCCAGCCGGTGCCGTCCGCGCCGTCGGCGAACGCCTTGCAGCGGCCGTCGACGGCGAGCCCGCGCTGCCTGCTGAACTCGACGAAGACGCCGGGCGTCGACATGACCGTCACCCCGCCGGCCAGCGCCAGCTCGCACTCGCCGGAACGCAGCGCGGCGACCGCCTGGTGGAGCGCCACCAGCGAGGAGGAGCAGGCCGTGTCGACGGTGACCGCCGGGCCCTCAAGGCCGAAGGTGTAGGAGATCCGCCCCGAGATGACGCTGGCGGCGCTGCCCGTGCCGACATAGCCGTCGACGTTCTCCCGGGACGCCGTCAGCAGCGGCGCGTAGTCCTGCCCGTTGGTGCCGACGAAGACCCCCGCCCTGCTGCCGCGCAGGCTGTCCGGGGCGATGCCGGCGCGTTCGAACACCTCCCAGGAGGCTTCCAGCAGCAGCCGCTGCTGCGGGTCCATCGCCAGGGCCTCGCGCGGCGAGATCCCGAAGAGGTCGGCGTCGAAGCCGCCCACGTCGGTGAGGAACGCGCCGTGCCGGCTGTAGGTGGTGCCGGGGTGCGCCGGGTCCGGGTCGTAGAGCGAATCGACGTCCCACCCGCGGTCGGTGGGGAACTCCGCCACGGCGTCCGTTCCCGAGGCGACCAGTCGCCACAGGTCCTCGGGCGAGGCGACGCCGCCGGGGAAGCGGCAGGCCATGCCGACGACGGCGATCGGCTCGCTGGCCCGCTCCTCGACGTCGCGCAGCCGTTGCCTGGTCTGCCGCAGGTCGGCGGTCAGGCGCTTCAGGTAGTCGAGGACCTTGTCGTCGTGCGACATGTGCGTGCTACCCCTCTTGGTGGAGTACGTGGTCGTCCGGGTCGGCGTCCGCGCCGCGGGTCAGGAGTCGAGTTCGCCGTCGATGATCTGGAAGACGTCGTCGAGCGTGGCGGCGCCGCTCAGGTCGTCCGCCGCGCCGTCCGGCGTCCTGCCGTCGGGCGCCCCGCCGTCCCAGGCGGTCAGCAGCGACCGCAGGCGCAGCCGGATGTCGCCGGCCAGCGCGTCGTCCGGGTCGAGCTTGGCGATGGAGACGGTCAGCCGGTTCAGCTCGCCCAGCACCTCGGCGGCCGGCGTGACCGGGTCGGCCAGCACGGTGGCCCGCAGGTGCGCGGCGAGCGCCGCCGGGCTGGGGTGGTCGAAGACCAGCGTCGCCGGCAGCCGCGAACCGGCCTCCGCGTCCAGCCGGTTGCGCAGCTCGACGGCGGTCAGCGAGTCGAACCCCAGCTCCTTGAACGCCCGGTCGGGGTCGACGGCCTCCGGCCCGGCGAAGCCCAGCACCGCCGCCGTGTGGCCGCGGACCAGCCGGACCAGCGCCCGGTGCTGCTCGGCCTCCGTCAGGTCGGCGAGCCGCTGGGCCAGCGGCACCGCCCCGGCGTCCCCGCCGGACCGCGCGGAGCGGCGGGCCGGCGCCGGCACCAGGCCGCGCAGCAGCGGCGGCACCCGGTCCGGGTGGGCGCGCAGCGCCGCCAGGTCCAGCGCGGCCGGCACGGCCGTCGCGGCGCCGGTGGCGCGCGCCGCGTCGAAGAGCGCCATGCCGTCCTCGGACGCCAGCGGCAGCACCCCGCCGCGCGCCAGCCGCCGCAGGTCGGCGTCGGCGAGATGCTCGGTGAGGCCGCTGGCCTCCGCCCACAGGCCCCAGGCCAGCGAGGTGGCGGGCAGCCCGGCGGCGCGGCGGTGCTGGGCCAGCGCGTCGAGATACGCGTTGGCAGCCGCGTAGTTGCCCTGCCCCGGGCCGCCGAAGGTGCCGGCCGCCGCCGAGAACAGCACGAACGCCGTCAGCCCCGACGCGGCGGTCAGCTCGTGCAGGTGCCGCGCCGCTTCGGCCTTGGGGCGGAACACCGCGTCGACCTGCTCAGGCGTCAGGGACTCCAGCACCGCGTCGTCCAACACGCCCGCCGTGTGCACCACCGCCTTCACCGGGTGCGCGGCGAGGAGTTCGGCCGCCGCTTCCCGGTCGCCCAGGTCGCAGGCGACGGCGGTGACCCGGGCGCCCAGCTCGGTCAGTTCCCGGCACAGCGCGTCGGCGCCCGGCGTCGCCGGGCCGCGCCGGCCGGCCAGCACCAGCTCCCGCACGCCGTGCCTGGCCACCAGGTGCCGCGCGGTCAGCCCGCCCAGCGTGCCCAGGCCGCCGGTCACCAGCACCGCGCCCTCGGGCGCGAACGGCGCCGGCGCGTCGGCCGGCACGGCCAGCCGGGCCAGCCGCGGCACGGCGACGGCGCCGCCGCGGACCGCGGCCTGCGGCTCGCCGGCCGCCACCACGGTGGGCAGCGCGCGCGGCGACCGGTCGGCGTCGTCGACATCGACCAGCGTGAACCGGTCAGGGTGCTCCGACTGCGCGGACCGCACCAGCCCCCACACGGGCGCCCGCACCAGGTCCGGCACGTCCTCGTCGGGGCCGGCCGCCACCGCGCCGCTGGTCACCAGCACCAGCCGGGACGCGGCGAGACGGTCCTCGGCCAGCCACGCCTGGAGCAGCGCGACGGTGTCCCTGGTCGCCTCGGCCGGTGTCGCGGCGCCCTCGCCGGGGGTGAGCGCCACCCAGCGGGGCGCCGGCGCGCCGCCTTCGACGGCCGCCAGCAGCGCGGCCAGGTCGCGGTGTTCCCCGACCGGCGCGCCGGCCGCGGTGAGCGCCCGCGCCAGCCGGCCGGCGCCTTCGCCGAGCACCGCCCAGGGGCCGGGTTCGGGCGCGGCGTCCGCCATGGGCACCCACTCCACCCCGAAGAGCGCGTCCCGGTGCGCGGAACGAGCCAGGTCCAGCTGCTCGGCGGAGATCGGCCGCACGCTCAACTCGTCGACGGCCACGACCGGTTGGCCGGCACCGTCGGCGGCGAGCAGCGCGAACCCGGACATCCCGACGGGCGTGATCCGCACCCGCAGCTCCCTCGCGCCGGCCGCCAGCAGCCGCACCCCGGTCCAGGAGAACGGCAGCCCGTCCACCGGCGTCGCGTGCCCGGCGGCGGCGTGCAGCGCGGCGTCCAGCAGCGCGGGGTGCAGGTCGAAACCGTCCTCCGCGAGGCCGTCCGCCAGCTCCACCTCGGCGAACAGCTCGTCGCCCTTCCGCCAGGCGGCGCGCAGCCCCCGGAAGGCCGGGCCGTGGTCGAGGCCGGCGGCGGCCAGCGCCGGGTAGAGGCCGGCCAGCTCGACCGGCTCCGCCCCGGCCGGCGGCCAGGCGACCAACTCCCCGGTGACGGGTGCGGCTTCGGCCGCCAGCGTGCCGGTGGCGTGCCGCGTCCAGCCGCCGCCCCGGTCGCCCCTGGAGTCCACGGTGAACGCCCGCCGGCCCGCCGCGTCGGGGCCGGCCAGGCTCAACCGCACCTGCGCACCGTCCCGTTCGGGCAGCACCAGCGGCGTCTCCAGCACCAGTTCGTCCAGCGCCGCGCAGCCCACCTGGTCGCCGGCGCGCAGCGCCAGGTCCACGTAGGCGGCGCCGGGCAGCACCGCCGAGCCCAGCACCCGGTAGTCCGCGAGCCACGGGTGGCTGCGCGCGGAAAGCCGCCCGCTGAACACCAGCCCCTCGGAGTCGGCGAGTTCGGTGACCGCGCCGAGCACCGGGTGCGCCACCCGGCCCAGGCCGGCGGCCGTCACGTCGCCCGCGGCCGTCGGCGCCGCGGTGGGCCAGAACCGCTCACGCTGGAACGGGTAGGTCGGCAGCGCCACCCGCCGCGCCGCCGGCAGCGGCCAGGTCACCCGGCCGCCGCGGGCGAAGAGCCCGCCGGCCGACAGCAGCAGCCGGTGTGCGCTGCCGTCGCCGCGGCGCAGCGACCCCGTCACCACGCCGTCGTCGCCGAGCAGTTCCCCGAGCCCCGCCACCAGCACCGAGTGCGGGCTGACCTCGACGAACGCGCGGTGGCCCGCGGACGCCAGGGCGGAGACGGCGTCGGCGAACTCCACCGTCCGCCGCAGACTCCGGTACCAGTAGCCGGCGTCCAGCTCGGCGGTGTCCAACCAGTCGCCGGCCAGCGGCGAGTAGTACGGCACGTCGCCGGTACGGGGCGTCACCCCGGCCAGCCCGGCCAGCAACTCGGCCTCGACGGACGCCACCTGGTGGGAGTGCGGGGCGTAGTCCGCCTTGACCCGCCGCGCCCACACGCCGCGCTCCGCGCAGTCGGCCAGCAGCTCCTCCAGCGCGTCGACGTCGCCGGAGACCACCACGGAGGCGGGCCCGTTGACGACACCGACGGCGAGCCGCCCTTCCCAGCGGGCCAGCAGTTCCCGCACGGCGGCCACGTCGAGCGCGACGGAGACCATGCCGCCCCGGCCGGCCAGCGAGGCCAGCGCGCGGCTGCGCAGCACCACCAGCCGCGCCGCGTCCGGCAGCGACAGGGCGCCGGCGACGCAGGCCGCCGCGATCTCGCCCTGCGAGTGCCCGAGCACGGCGGCCGGCTCGACGCCCCAGGACCGCCAGGTGGCGGCCAGCGACACCATCACCGCGAACAGCGCGGGCTGGACGACGTCCAGACGTTCCATCAGCTCCGGATCGTCGATGGCGTCCAGCAGCGGCCAGTCGACGAACTCGGCCAGCGCCGTCGCGCACTCCACCATCCGTTCGCGGAACACCGGTGAGGAGTCCAGCAGTTCGCGCGCCATGCCGAGCCACTGCGTGCCGTGCCCCGGGAAGACGAACACGACGCCCGCGCCCCGTCCACGTGCCACGCCCGTCACCAGGTTCGGCGCCTCGCGCCCCTCGGCGAGCGCGGCCAGCCCGGCCCGCAACTCCGCCCGGTCCCGGCCGACCAGCACGGCCCGGTGGTCGAAGACGGTGCGGGCGCGCAACGCCTCGGCCACGTCGACCAGTTCGTGGTCGCCGTTCGCCCCGGGGCCGTGCTCCGGCGCGGGGGCGACCGCGGCCAGCAGCCGGGCGGCCCGCTCGCGCAGCGCCTCGGCGGAGCGGGCCGACAGCACCCACGGCAGGGCCTCCGGCGTCGGCTCCTCGCGCTCCCCGGCCGGGGCCGGCTCGTCGGGGGCCTGCTCGATGATGGTGTGCGCGTTGGTGCCGCTGAACCCGAACGAGGAGACGCCCGCCCTGCGGGGCCGGTCCACGGCCGGCCAGGGCCGCTCGTCGGTGAGCAGTTCCATCGCGCCGGCCGACCAGTCGACGTGCGGCGACGGCTCGTCCACGTGGAGCGTGCGCGGCAGCACCCCGTGCCGCATGGCCAGCACCATCTTGATGATGCCGGCGACGCCGGCGGCGGCCTGGGTGTGGCCGATGTTGGACTTCACCGAACCCAGCCACAGCGGCTCGCCGTCGCCCCTGCCCTGCCCGTAGGTGGCGAGCAGCGCCTGCGCCTCGATCGGGTCGCCCAACGTGGTGCCGGTGCCGTGCGCCTCCACCGCGTCCACGTCGCCCGTGGTCAGGCCCGCGCTCTCCAACGCCTGGTGGATCACCCGCTGTTGGGAGGGGCCGTTGGGCGCGGTCAGGCCGTTGGAGGCGCCGTCCTGGTTGACGGCCGAGCCGCGCACCAGCGCCAGCACCTCGTGCCCGTTGCGCCGCGCGTCGGAGAGCCGCTCCACCAGCAGCATCCCGATGCCCTCGCCCCAGCCGGTGCCGTCGGCGGCGGCGGCGAACGCCTTGCAGCGGCCGTCCGACGCCAGCCCGCGCTGCCGGCTGAACTCGACGAACGCGCCCGGCGTCGACATCACCGTCACCCCGCCGGCCAGCGCCAGCTCGCACTCCCCCGACCGCAGCGCGGCCACCGCCTGGTGGAGCGCCACCAGCGAGGAGGAGCACGCCGTGTCGACGGTGACCGCCGGGCCCTCAAGACCGAACGTGTAGGAGAGGCGGCCCGACATCACGCTCGCCGAGCTGCCGGTCGCCGCGTACCCGCCGATGTCCTCGGCCGCGCCGCCCAACACCGTCGCGTAGTCCTGCATGTTGGAGCCGACGAACACGCCGACCCGCTCCCCGCGCAGCCCGTCCGGGTCGATCCCGGCGCGTTCGAACACCTCCCAGGACGTCTCCAGCAGCAGCCGCTGCTGCGGGTCCATCGCCAGCGCCTCGCGCGGCGACAGCCCGAAGAAGCCAGCGTCGAACTCGGCCACCCGGTCCAGGAACGCGCCCACCCGCGTGTACGAGGTGCCGGCGGCGGCCGGGTCCGGGTCGTAGAGCGCCGCCAGGTCCCAGCCCCGGTCGGTCGGGAAGTCGGAGACCGCGTCGCCGCCCTCGGTCAGCAGCCGCCACAGGTCCTCCGCCGACGCGACCCCGCCGGGGAACCGGCAGCCCATCGACACGATCGCGATCGGCTCGTCGGAGACCCCTCGCGCCACCACCGCCGGCGCGCTCTCCGGCGTCTCGTCCAGGACCGCCGCCAGCAGATGGTCGGCGAGCGCCCCGGCGCTCGGATAGTCGAAGACCACCGTCGCGGGCAGCGTCAGCCCCGACACCGCCACCAGCCGGTTCCGCAGCTCGACGGCGGTCAGCGAGTCGAACCCCAGCTCACGGAAGGCCCGTTCGGGGTCCACCGCGTCGGCCGACGCGTGCCCCAGGACGGCCGCCGCCTCCGCCAGCACCAGCGAACGCGCCAGCTCGACCCGCCGCTCCGCGTCCAGGCCCGCCAGCCGGGCCCGCAGCGCCGCGCCCTCCGCGCCCTCGCCCGGCCCGTCGCCGCCCGGGCCGCCGGCGACCGCTTCCCGCGCCTCCGGCAGCTCGGCCAGCAGCCGGCTCGGCCGCCCCACGGTGAACGCCGGCGCGAAACGCTCCCAGTCCACGTTGACCAGCACCGTTCCGGCCGCGCCGCCGCCCACCGCGTCGCCGACCGCGCCCACCGCCGACTCCGGCGGCAGCGCCGGCAGCCCGCGCCTGGCCAGCTGCCGGCGGGCCTCCGCGTCCGCCATCCCGCCGCCGTCCCACGGCCCCCAGGCCACCGCCGTGCCCGGCAGGCCGCGCGCCACCCGGTGCGCGGCCAGCGCGTCCAGATAGGCGTTGGCCGCGCCGTAGGCGCCCTGCCCGCCGCCGCCCCACACGCCGGCGATCGACGAGTAGGCGAGAAACGCGTCCAACGGCGCGTCGACCAGCAGCTCGTGCAGATGCGCGGCGCCCGCCACCTTGCCGGTGACCGTGCCCGCGAACGCGGCCAGGTCCAGCGCGTCGACCGGCGTCCCGTCGTCGGCGCCGGCGGCGTGCACCACCGCCCGCACCCCGTCACCGTCGGCCGCCAGCCGGTCCAGCAGCGCGGCCAGCCCGTCCCGGTCGGCGATATCCACCGCGGCGACCGTGACCCTGGCCCCCAGCGCCACCAGCTCCGCCTCCACCTCGGCCGCGCCCGCAGCCGCCGGGCCGCGCCGACTCACCAACACCAGGTGCTCGGCGCCCCGTTCCGCCAGCCACCGCGCGGTCCTGACGCCCAACGCGCCCAGCCCCCCGGTCACCAGCACCGTCCCGCGCGGCACCCACTCGCCGCCCGCGGCCGGCCGACCGGCCCGCCGCAGCCGCCGCGCGAACACCGCGTCGCCGCGCACCGCGACCTCGTCCTCCACACCGGCCAGCAGCCCCACCAGCCGGTCGGCGACCGGCCCGTCCCACACCTCCGGCAGATCCACCAACCCGCCCCAGCGGTCCGGGTGTTCCAGCGCGACGGACCGCCCGAGGCCCCACACCAGCGACTGGCCGAAACCGGCCACCGGGTCCCCGTCGACCGCCGCCACCGCGCCCGCCGTCAGGCACCACAGCGGCGCCGCCACCGCCACGTCGCCCAGGGCCTGCACCAGCGCCAGCGTGGCCGCCGCGCCGCTCGGCACCGCGGGGTGCGCCGGGTGCGGCGCCTCGTCCAACGCCAACAACGAGAGCACGCCGTCGAGTTCGGCACCCGGACCGGCCGCGTCGGCGGCACGCAGCGCCTCCGCCAGGCCGGCTCGGTCCCACGCCCCGGGCTCGACCACCGTCAGTTCCAGACCCCGCTCGGCGAGCAACCCGCCCAGTGCGGCGGCCCGTTCGTCACCCGGCGGCACCACCAGCAGCCAACGGCCGGACGCGGACACAGCCCCACGCTCCCCGACCCGCTGCCACTCGACGGTGTAACGCCAGCCGTCCACCTCCGACTTGGCGCGGCTCGCCCGCCGCCAGGAGGACAGCACCGGTGCCACCGCACGCAGCGACTCGGCCGCCGCCTCGTCGGTGATCCCCAGCGACTCGGCCAGCGCCCCCGCCGTCTCCTCGCCCTCCGACGCGGCGCTTTCCAACGCGGCCCAGAACCGTTCCTCGTCGGCATCCACCGCCCCCGCCGTGCCCGACCCCTCCGGCGCGTCCAGCCAGTAGCGCTGGTGCTGGAAAGCGTAGGTGGGCAGGTCGACGCGGGTGGGGGTGTCGGGGAAGAACGCGGGCCAGTCGAGGGCGACGCCACGGATGTGGGCCTGGGCGAGGGCGGCGAGCAGCGCCGACTCCTCGTCCCGGTCGGCGCGCAGCGCCGGGATGAACGCGGCCTCGGGCGCCGACTCCTGGCCGAGGGCGGAAAGCGTCCCACCCGGACCAATCTCAAGGAACGTGGCTATGCCCTGGTCGGCGAGCGCGGTGACGGCATCGGCGAAACGCACCGCCTCCCGGACGTGCCGCACCCAGTAGGCGGGATCGGCCAGCTCCTCGACCGATACGGACCGCCCGGTCAGGGTCGACACGATCGGCAGGCTGGGCGTGCCGCAGGTGACCCCTTCGAGGACCCGGCGGAAGTCCTCCAGCATCGGATCCATCAGCGGCGAGTGGAACGCGTGACTGACCCGCAGCCGCGTGACCTTGCGGTCCTGCCCCCGCCAGTGCTCGGCGACCGCCTCCACCTCTTCCGCGTCGCCCGAAACCACCACCGACGAGGGCCCGTTGACGGCGGCGATGCCGACGTTTCCGTTCAGCGTCGGCGACACCTCGTCCTCGGTCGCCCGGATCGCGACCATCGCCCCACCGGACGGCAACGCCTGCATCAACCCCGCACGCGCCGCCACCACCCGCGCCGCATCCGACAGCGACCACAGACCGGCCACATGCGCGGCGGCCAGTTCACCGATCGAGTGGCCCGCGAGGACATCCGCGCGCACCCCCCACGACTCCAACAGCCGGAAGAGAGCGACCTCCACCGCGAACAGCGCCGGCTGGGTGAACCCCGTCTCGTTCAGGACGGCTTCGTCCTCACCGAACAGCGCCTCGGCGACCGCCGGATCGAAGTGCCCCAGCGCCTCGTGCAACGCGTCGGCGAACACCGGGTAGCGGGCGGCGAGTTCGCGGCCCATGCCGAGCCGCTGCGAGCCCTGACCCGAGAAGAGGAACCCGAGACCACCGGCGGCGACGGTGCCGCTGAAGACGCCCGTCGACGGCCGCCCCTCCGCCAACGCCGCCAACCCGTCCCACAACGCCGCTCGATCCGCGCCCAGAACCACCGCCCGGTGCTCGAACGGCGCCCGAGACGTCGCCAGCGAGAACGCCACATCCGTGGACGCCAACTCGGGCCGCCCGTCCAGGTGTTGGCGCAGCCGCGCGGCCTGGTCGCGCAGCCCCGCCTCACCACGCGCCGACACCACCCAGGGCAACAGCCCCCCATCCGGCGCCGGGGCGTACTCCGGCTCCGGAACCTGCTCGATGATCGTGTGCGCGTTCGTCCCGCTCACGCCGAAGGACGAGACGGCCGCCCTGCGCGGCTGCCCCGTGGCCGGCCAGGGTCGGGCCTCGGTGAGCAGCTCCACGTCGCCAGCCGACCAGTCCACGTTGGTCGAGGGCTCTCCGACGTGCAGGGTCGGGGGCAGCTGGCCATGGCGCATGGCCATCACCATCTTGATGATTCCGGCGACGCCGGCGGCGGCCTGGGTGTGCCCGATGTTCGACTTGATGGAGCCCAGCCACAGCGGCTCGTCCCCGGAACGGTCCTGGCCGTAGGTCGCGAGCAGCGCCTGCGCCTCGATCGGGTCGCCCAACGTGGTGCCCGTGCCGTGCGCCTCCACCGCGTCCACGTCGCCCGTGGTCAGGCCCGCGCTCTCCAACGCTCGCCGGATCACCCGCTGTTGGGAAGGACCGTTGGGCGCCGTCAGACCGTTGGACGCACCGTCCTGGTTGATCGCCGAGCCCCGTATCACCGCCAGCACCCGGTGGCCGTTGCGGCGGGCGTCGGAGAGCCGCTCCACCAGCAGCATCCCGACGCCCTCGCCCCAGCCGGTGCCGTCCGCGTCGTCGGAGAACGAGCGGCAGCGGCCATCGGCCGACAGTCCGCGCTGCCTGCTGAAGTCGACAAAGGTACCCGGGGTCGCCATGACCGCGACGCCGCCGGCCAGCGCCATCGAGCACTCGCCCGACCTCAGCGCCTGGGCGGCCCAGTGCAGGGCGACCAGCGACGAGGAGCAGGCGGTGTCGACCGTGACCGCCGGACCCTCCAGGCCCAGGGCGTAGGCGACGCGGCCCGAGGCGATGCTGCCGGCGCCGCCGGAGCCGAGATACCCCTCGACGCCCTCCGGTACCTCCCGCAGCCGGGCGACATAGTCGTGGTACATCACGCCGGCGAAGACCCCGACCGCGCTGCCGCGCACCGCGTGCGGGTCGATCCCGGCACGCTCGAACGCCTCCCAGGACGTCTCCAGCAGCAACCGCTGCTGCGGGTCCATCGCCAGGGCCTCACGAGGCGAGATCCCGAAGAACGCCGGATCGAACTGGTCCGCGTCGTGCAGGAAGCCACCCTCACGGGCATACGAGGTACCGGTGTGGTCGGGGTCCGGGTGGTAGAGCGCGTCGAGGTCCCAGCCTCGGTTGGTGGGGAACTCGCTGATGGCGTCCGTGCCCTCCAGCACCAACCGCCACAGAGCCTCCGGCGAGTCCACCCCGCCCGGATAACGGCAGGCCATCCCAACGATGGCGATCGGCTCATCCGTCGCCACCACCGTCGCCGTGGCACGCCTCGGCTCGACGACGACCGGCGCTCCGACGAACTCCGAACCGATGAACGCCGCCAACGCGGCGGGCGTCGGATAGTCGAAAACCAGCGTCGCCGGCAACCGCAGCTCCGTCGCGCCATTGAGACGGTTACGCAACTCCACCGAGCTGAGCGAGTCGAAGCCCAGTTCCCTGAACGGACGCTCGGGGGCGATGGCGTGCGCGGAGTTGTGCCCCAGCACCGTCGCCGCGTGCGTACGCACCAGCTCCAGCAGCGCCTTCCCCCGCTCCGCCTCCGTCAACCCCGCCAACGACCGCGCCAACGCCGAACCGTCGGCGGCGGCACCAGCGGCGGCAGCCGCACGGCGCGCCGGCGCCCGCACCAGACCACGCAGCAACGGCGGCACGGGCTGGCTGCGGGCCTGCCGGCGCAAGGTCGGCAGGTCGAGCGGCAGCGGAACGAGCACGGCCCGGTCGGCCGAACCGGCCGCGTCGAAGAGCGCCAGCCCCTCGTCGGGCTCGATGGGAACCAGCCCACCACCCGTGATCCGACGGGTGTCCCCCGCGCCCAGACTCCCCGCCATACCGCCCTCGCTGGCCCACAGCCCCCAGGCCAGCGAGGTGGCGGGCAGCCCAGCGGCCCGCCGCTGCTGCGCCAGCGCGTCGAGGAACGCGTTGGCCGCCGCATAGTTCCCCTGCCCCGGACCACCCAGCACACCGGCCACCGAGGAGAACAGCACAAACGCCGACAGCTCCCGGTCCCGCGTCAGCTCGTGCAGATGCCACGCCGCGTCCACCTTCGGCCGGAAGACCGCGTCGATCCGCTCAGGAGTAAGAGAACCGATCGTCCCGTCATCCAACACGCCAGCCGTGTGCACCACGGCCGTCACCTCGCGCTCCGCCAACAACGCTGCCACCGCAGCCCGTTCGGAGACATCACAGGCCGCGAAGGACACCTCGGCACCCGCCGCCCGCAGTTCATCCCGCAGCTCGTCCGCACCCTCGGCGGCAGCACCGCGCCGGCTCACCAACAACAGGCGCGAGACGCCTCGTTCCGCCACCAGATGCCGCGCCACGAGACCACCCAGGGTGCCCGTCGCCCCCGTCACCAACACCTCACCCGCACCAAAGCCCGGGTCCTCGACCGCCCCGGAGTCGACACGGACCAGCCTGGGTACGCGTATCTCCCCGCCACGCAGCGCCAGTTGCGGCTCCCCGGTGGCCAACACGCCCGGCAGCACGGCGTCCAGCGCCGTCGGGTCATCCACGTCGAGCAGCACGATCCGGTCCGGGTTCTCCGACTGCGCGGAGCGCACCAAACCCCACACCGCCGCCTGCGCCGCATCCCCCACCGCTTCCTCGGCGGAGGTCGCCACAGCACCCGAGGTGACAACGAGCAACCGCCCGTCGGCCGCGTTCTCGTCCGCCAACCAGCTACGCACCGTCTCCAGCGCCCAGTACGCCGCAGCATGGGCATCGGCGACCGGATCGGCCCCCGAGCCGGACGGGCAGGAGGCCACGGTCGCGTCGGCCGACTCCGGCACCTCACCCTCCGGCGCGCGCAGAGAGATCCAGTCGACGCCCAACAGACCGTCTGCGCCCGGCTGTTCGACGGCGGCCGGGCGCAGCACCAGCGTCTCCACTGTGGCGACGGGTGCGCCGGCGCCGTCGGCGACCGCCAGCGAGACACCGCCGGCCCCCAACGGGGTCAACTGCACCCGCAGCACGCTCGCCCCGGCCGCGTGGAGTCGCACCCCCGTCCAAGAGAACGGCAACCCACCCTCGTGGCCCGTGAGTCCGACAGCGTGCAGTGCCGCGTCCAGCAGCGCCGGATGCAACCCGAAGCCCTCCGCCTTCACGCCCTCCGGCAGCGCCACCTCGGCGAACACCTCACCACCCGCACGCCAAGCGGCCCTCAACCCGCGAAACGCAGGACCGTAACCGAAACCACCGGCCGCCATCCCCTCGTAGAAGCCGCCCAGATCGACGGCCTCGGCCCCGGCCGGCGGCCACTCGGCCAGCCCCGGCTCCTCAACCCGGCCCCCGGCACGCACCACACCCGTCGCGTGCCGCGTCCACGCCCGACCGTCCTCGCCCGCATCGCCCTCACTGGAGTGGAAGGCCAACTCGCGACGGCCCGAACCGTCCGCCGCCCCCACCGACACCTGCACCCGCACCGAGCCACTCACCGGAAGCACCAACGGCGCCTCCAGCGTCAGCTCCTCCACCAGATCGCACCCGACCTGGTCACCGGCCCGCACCGCCAGCTCGACGAAGGCGGTTCCGGGGAACAGCACCACGCCCTGGATCACGTGATCGGCCAGCCACGGATGCGTCTGAACGGACAGCCGGCCCGTCAGCAACACTCCATCGGTGCCACCGACCGCGACCGCCGCGCCCAACAGCGGATGCTCGGCCGAACCCAACCCGGCCGCCGCCACATCGCCGACCAGCGGCAACGCATCGGGCCAGAACCGCCGGTGGCGGAACGCGTAGGTCGGCAGATCAACGCGCCGGGCACCGCTGTCCGCGAAGAACGCCGACCAGTCCACGGGCACGCCCCGCGTGTGCGCCTCGCCGAGGGCCGTCAACACGGCCAGCTCCTCCGGCCGGTCGGCGCGCAGGGCGGGAACGAACGTGGCCTCGGGCGCCGACTCCTGGCCGAGGGCGGAGAGCGTCCCGCCCGGGCCTATCTCGACAAAGGTTCCCACTCCTTCCGCGGCCAACAGGCTGACGGCGTCGGCGAAACGCACCGCCTCGCGCACGTGCCGCACCCAGTAGGCGGGATCGCTCAGCTCCTCCGGGAACGCCAGCCGCCCGGTGAGGGTCGACACGATCGGCAGGCTGGGCGTCCGGTAGGTGACCTCGGTCAGGACTCGCCGGAAGTCCTCCAACATCGGGTCCATCAGCGGCGAGTGGAACGCGTGACTGACCCGCAGCCGCGTCACCTTGCGGCCCTCGACACGCCAGTGCTCGGCGACCGCCTCCACATCCGCCTCGGCACCCGAAACCACCACGGACGAGGGCCCGTTGACGGCGGCGATCCCGACATTTCCGTTCAGCGTCGGCGACACCTCGTCCTCGGTCGCCCGGATCGCGACCATCGCCCCACCGGACGGCAACGCCTGCATCAACCCGGCACGCGCCGCCACCACCCGCGCCGCATCCGACAACGACCACAGTCCCGCGACATGCGCGGCAGCCAACTCACCGATCGAGTGACCGGCCAACACGTCCGCGCGCACACCCCACGACTCCAACAGCCGGAAGAGCGCCACCTCCACCGCGAACAGCGCCGGCTGGGTGAACCCCGTATCGATCAGCGCATCCTCGTCCTCACCGAACAGCACCTCGGTGACCGAGGGATCGAACTCCCCCAGCGCCTCGTGCAACGCGTCGGCGAACACCGGGAAACGGGCCGCCAGTTCACGCCCCATCCCGAGCCGCTGCGCGCCCTGCCCCGAGAACAGAAACGCCACCCGACCGGGTGCGTCCGCCACGCCCACCGTCACGGCAGCGCTCGGACGCCCCTCGGCCAACGCCTCCAGAGCATCACGGAACCCCGCCCGATCCTCCGCGACGATCGCCGCCCGATGTTCCAACGCCGCACGCGAAGTCGCCAACGACAGCCCCACGTCCACGGGTGCGTGTTCTTCCACCAGACCAAGGAGCCGCTCAGCCTGTCCCCGCAACGCCTCCCCGTCACGCGCCGACAGCACCCAGGGCAACAACCCCGCCCCACCCACCGACTCAAGCTCAGGCTCAGGCTCCGCCGACTCCACGACCGGCGCCTGCTCGATGATCGTGTGCGCGTTCGTCCCGCTGAACCCGAACGACGACACCCCGGCCCGCCACGGCCGATCGACCACCGGCCAAGCCCGTTCCTCCCGCAACAACTCCACCGCACCGGCCGCCCAGTCCACATGACTCGACGGCTCATCCACATGCAACGTGCGCGGCAACACCCCGTACCGCATCGCGAGAACCATCTTGATGATTCCCGCAACACCCGCCGCCGCCTGCACATGGCCGATGTTCGACTTCACCGAGCCCAGCCACAGCGGCTCGTCGCCTGACCTCTCGCGCCCGTAGGTGGCGAGCAGCGCCTGCGCCTCGATGGGGTCACCCAACGTGGTGCCGGTGCCGTGCGCCTCGACCACGTCCACCTCCGCCGCGGACAGCCCGGCCGACGCCAACGCCTGCCGGATCACCCGCTGTTGGGAAGGCCCGTTCGGCGCCGTCAGACCGTTCGACGCACCGTCCTGGTTCACGGCCGAGCCCCGCACCACGGCCAACACCTGGTGCCCGTTCCGCTGGGCGTCCGAAAGCCGTTCCACGAAGAGCATCCCGATGCCCTCGCCCCACCCGGTGCCGTCCGCGCTCTCCGCGAACGCCTTGCAACGACCGTCCAGCGAAAGGCCGCGCTGCCGGCTGAACTCGACGAACGCGCCCGGAGTCGACATGACCGTCACCCCGCCGGCCAGCGCCAGCTCGCACTCCCCCGACCGCAGGGCGGCCACCGCCTGGTGCAGGGCGACCAGCGAGGAGGAGCAGGCCGTGTCGACCGTGACGGCCGGGCCCTCGAAACCGAACGTGTAGGAGAGGCGACCCGAGATGACGCTGGCGGCGTTGCCGGTGGCCAGATAGCCGCCGACCTCCTCGGTCGCGCCGCCGAAGAGCGTGCCGTAGTCCTGCACGTTGGAGCCGACGAAGACGCCGACCCGTTCGCCACGTAGGGTGGCCGGGTCGATGCCGGCGCGCTCCAGGACCTCCCAGGAGGTCTCCAGCAGCAGCCGCTGCTGCGGATCCATCGCCAGCGCCTCACGAGGCGAGATCCCGAAGAAGTCGGCGTCGAAGCCGGTCGCGTCGGAGAGGAACGCGCCCAGCCGCAGATAGGTGGTGCCGACCGCGTCCGGGTCGGGGTCGTAGAGCGAGGCCAGGTCCCAGCCGCGGTCGGCCGGGAAGTCGGTGACGGCGTCGCCGCCCTCGACGAGCAGCCGCCACAGGTCCTCGGGCGACTCGACGCCGCCGGGGAAGCGGCAGGCCATCCCGACGATCGCGATCGGCTCGTCCGTGACGCCGACGACCGCGGCCGGCGCGTCAGGAACGGCGGCGCTCGCGCCGGTCAGCTCGGTGTGCAGATAGGTGGCGAGGGCGGCGGCGGTCGGGTAGTCGAAGACCAGGGTCGCCGGCAGCGCCACACCCGTCGCCTCGCTGAGACGGCCGCGCAGTTCGACGGCGGTCAGCGAGTCGAAGCCCAGCTCGCGGAAGGCACGGGTCTCCGGGATGCCCGCGCCGGAGGCCAGGCCGAGTACGGCGGCGGCCTCGTCGCGGATCAGTTCCGTCAGCTGCCGTCGCCGCTCGGTCTCGTCGAGCCCCGCCAGCCGCCGGGCCAACGCCGAGGTGACGGGCTCGGCCGTCTCGGTCTCGAACGCCGCGCGGACGGCCGGCAGTTCACCCAGCAGCGGGCTGGGACGCTGCGCCATGAACGTGCCGGCGAAACGTTCCCAGTCGACGTCCGCGATCACCACGTTGCCGTCACCGTGCTCCAGCGCGGCGGCCAGGCCCGCGATCGCCACCGCCGGCGCCATCGCCGGCAGCCCCAGGCGCCGCAGCTGCCCGGCCACGTCCCCGCCTGCGTCGGCGACCATGCCACCGTCGGCCCACGGGCCCCACGCCACGGCCGTGCCCGGCAGACCGACCGCCCGCCGGTGCGCGACCAGCGCGTCGAGATAGGCATTGGCCGCGGCGTAGCCGCTCTGCCGGCCGCTGCCCCAGATGCCGGCGATGGACGAGAAGACCACGAACGCGTCCAACGGCCGATCGGCCAGCAGCTCGTGCAGATGACGCGCACCATCCACCTTCGCCGCGAACACCTCGGCGAACTCGCCCGGATCGGTGGGGTCCACGTCGGACAGCAGCCCTGAACGCTCGATCCCGGCGGCGTGCACCACGGCGGTCAACGACGGTATGCCGTCCAGGAGTTCAGCGACGGCGTCCCGGTCGGTCAGGTCACAGGCCGCGAACGTCACCTCCGCCCCCAACCCCACCAACTCGGCACGCAGTTCCTCAGCACCCGCCGTCGCACCACCCCGACGGCCAGCCAACACCAACCGCTCCGCACCATTCACCGCCAACCAACGCGCCACACGCCCGCCCAAAGCACCCAGCCCACCCGTCACCAACACCGTGCCACCCGGCGACCAACCACCCCCCGCCGCCACAGACGAACCACGCGGCGCCGGCACCAAACGACGCCCCAACAACTCCCCACCGCGCACCGCCACCTGATCCTCACCACCACCACCGGCCAAAACAGCGGCCAGCAACTCACCCGACCGCTCGTCCCACTCCCCCTCCGGCAAATCAACCAGACCACCCCAACGCTCCGCCTGCTCCAACCCCGCAACCCGACCCAAACCCCACACCATCGACTGCTCAAAACCACCCACCACATCCCCCGCCACCGCCGCCACCGCACCCGACGTCACCGCCCACACCCGAACCGAAGGCTCCGCCGCACCCAGCGCGCGCAGCAACGCCACGGTCGCCGTGATCCCGGCGGGCACGGTCTCCTCACCGGGGGCAAGCAGCCCCAACAGCGAGACGACACCCGCCAGTTCGGGCAGTCCGGCCAGCCGATCCGACCAGTCCCCCACACCCGACTCAACCGAGACCACACGCACCCGCGCACCCCGCGCGGCCAGAGCCTCACGCACCCATGCGGCGCGCTCCTCGCCGGCAGGCGCCACCACCAGCCAGTCGCCCGCCAACGCCCCGTCCCCGGCGGCCACCGGCCGCCACTCCACCTGGTACCGCCACTCCTCAGAAACCGACCGGTCCTGCTGCTCGCGGCGCCAGGCGGCCAGCCGGGGCAGTGCCGCGCTCAGCGGATCGTCCGACGACAGTTGCAGGGCGTTCCCCAGCTCGGCGAGGTCGCCGTCCTCCACCGCGGCCCAGAAGCGCGCCTCCACCGGCGACATCCGCGCGTCGCCGCCCGCGTCGGGGGCCGCGGCGGCCAGCCAGTACCGCTCCCGCTGGAACGGGTAGGTGGGCAGCGCGACGCGCCGGGCGCCGCTGCCCGCGAAGAACGCCGGCCAGTCGACCGTCACGCCCCGCGCGTGCAGCGCGCCGACCGCGCTGACCAGCGCGCTCTCCTCCGGCCTTTCGGCGCGCAACGCCGGCAGGAAGACCGCGTCGGGCGCGTTGTCCAGGCCCAGCGCGGAGAGCGTCCCGCCGGGGCCGATCTCGACAAAGGTGGTCACGCCCTCGCCGGTCAACGAGGTGACGGCGTCGGCGAAACGGACCGCCTGCCGCACATGCAGCACCCAGTACTCCGGGTCCGCCCACTCCTCGGCCGACACCAGGCGACCGGTCAACGTCGAGACGACGGGCAGCGACGGGGCGTGGTAGCTGACGCCTTCGAGCACCCGGCGGAAGTCGTCCAGCATCGGGTCCATCAGCGGGGAGTGGAACGCGTGGCTCACCCGCAGCCGGGTGACCTTCCGCCCCTCGCCACGCCAGTGCTCGGCGACCGCCTCAACCTCTTCCGCGTCGCCCGAAACCACTACCGAAGACGGCCCGTTGACGGCGGCGATCCCGACGGAGGCCGGCAGCGTCGGCAGCACCTCGGCCTCGCTCGCCCGCACGGCCACCATCGCCCCACCGGGCGGCAACGCCTGCATCAACCCGGCACGCGCCGCCACCACCTTCGCCGCATCCGACAGCGACCAGAGACCGGCCACATGCGCGGCGGCCAGTTCACCGATCGAGTGGCCCGCGAGCACGTCCGCCCGCACTCCCCACGACTCCAACAGCCGGAACAGCGCCACCTCCACCGCGAACAGCGCCGGCTGGGTGAACCCCGTCTCGTTCAGCGCCGCTTCGTCGTCGCCGTACAGCGCCTCCCGCACCGCGGGGTCGAACTCGGCCAACGCCTCGTCCAGCGCCTCGGCGAACAGCGCGTAGCGGGCGGCGAGTTCACGGCCCATGCCGAGCCGCTGCGCGCCCTGCCCGGCGAAGAGGAAGCCCAACCGGCCGGGCTGGTCGGGGACTTCGCCCCGGATCACGGCGCCGCTCGCCCGCCCCTCGGCGAGCGCGGCCAGCGCCTCACGGAACGATTCCGGGGCGTCGGCCACCAGCACGGCGCGCTGTTCGAGCGCCGACCGGGAGGTGGCGAGCGCGTAGCCGACATCCGCCGGGTCCAGTTCGGCGACGTCGACGCCGAGCCGCTCGGCCTGCTGCCGCAGCGCCGTCTCGCTCCGGGCAGACAGCACCCAGGGCAGCACCGCGCCCTCGGGCCAGTCGCGGACGGGCTCCGGCTCCCACTCGGGCGCCGGGGCGGGGGCCTGCTCGATGATGGTGTGCGCGTTGGTGCCGCTGAACCCGAACGACGACACCCCGGCCCGCCACGGCCGGTCCACGGCGGGCCAGGCCCGCTCGTCGGTGAGCAGGGAGACGGCGCCGGCCGACCAGTCGACATGGCTGGACGGCTCGTCCACGTGCAGTGTGCGCGGCAGCACGCCGTGCCGCATGGCGAGGACCATCTTGATCACCCCGGCGACACCGGCGGCGGCCTGGGTGTGACCGATGTTGGACTTCACCGAGCCCAGCCACAGCGGCCGGTCGGCGGGCCTCTCCCGCCCGTAGGTGGCCAGCAGGGCGTGCGCCTCGATGGGGTCGCCCAACGTGGTGCCGGTGCCGTGCGCCTCGACCACGTCCACCTCGGCGGCCGTCAGCCCGGCCGACGCCAACGCCTGCCGGATCACCCGCTGTTGGGAAGGACCGTTCGGCGCCGTCAGACCGTTCGACGCACCGTCCTGGTTCACGGCCGAGCCCCGCACCACGGCCAACACCTCGTGCCCGTTCCGCCGGGCGTCCGAGAGCCGCTCCACGAAGAGCATCCCGATGCCCTCGCCCCACCCGGTGCCGTCCGCGCCGTCCGCGAACGCCTTGCAACGGCCGTCGACGGCAAGCCCGCGCTGCCGGCTGAACTCGACGAACGCGCCCGGAGTCGACATGACCGTGACGCCGCCGGCCAGCGCCAGCTCGCACTCGCCGGACCGCAGCGCCTGCACGGCGAGGTGGAGGGCGACCAGCGAGGAGGAGCAGGCCGTGTCGACCGTGACCGCCGGGCCCTCGAAACCGAACGTGTAGGAGAGCCGCCCCGACATGACGCTCGCCGAACTGCCGGTGGCGGCGTAGCCACCGGTGTCCTCGGCCGCGTCGCCCAGTATTCGGCCGTAGTCCTGCATGTTGGAGCCGACGAAGACGCCGACCCGTTCACCGCGCAGCGCCTCCGGGTCGACGCCGGCGCGCTCCAGCAGCTCCCAGGAGGTCTCCAGCAGCAGCCGCTGCTGCGGATCCATCGCCGCCGCCTCACGCGGCGAGATCCCGAAGAACCCGGGGTCGAAGTCGGCGACCCCGTCGAGGAAGGCGCCCACCCGGCTGTAGGTGGTGCCGGGGTTGCCGGGGTCCGGGTCGTAGAGCGAGGCCAGGTCCCAGCCGCGGTCCGTGGGGAAGTCGGTGACGGCGTCGCCGCCCTCGACCAGCACCCGCCACAGCTCCTCCGGCGAGGTGACCCCGCCGGGGTAGCGGCAGGCCATGGCGACGATGGCGATCGGCTCGTCGGTCACGCCGGGCGCGACGGCCGGCACGGTGAGGGCCGCCACCGCCGGGTCGGCGCCGGAGAGTTCGGTGCGTAGGAAGGTGGCGAGGGCGGCGGCGGTCGGGTAGTCGAAGACCAGGGTCGCCGGCAGCGCCACGCCCGTCGCCTCGTTGAGCCGGCTCCGCAGCTCCATCGCGGTCAGCGAGTCGAAGCCCAGGTCGCGGAAGGCACGGGTGGCGGAGAACGCCTCCCCCGAGACATGCCCGAGGACTGCGGCGGCCTCGGCCCTGACCAGTTCCGTCAGTTGGCGCTCCTGCTCCGCCTCGTCGAGCCCCGCCAGCCGCCGGGCCAACGCCGAGGTGACGGGCTCGGTCGTCTCGGTCTCGAACGCCGCGCGGACAGCGGGCAGTTCACCCAGCAGCGGGCTGGGACGCTGCGCCATGAACGTGCCGGCGAAACGTTCCCAGTCGACGTCCGCCACGACGACGTTGCCTTCGTCGCCCTCCAGCGCGGCGGCCAGGGCGGCGATCGCCGGCTCGGGGGCGAGGGGCGCGAGGCCGAGGCGGCGCAGCCGGCCGGCCGCGTCGCCGCCGGCGTCGGCGACCATGCCGCCGCCGTCCCACGGGCCCCACGCCACGGCCGTGCCCGGCAGACCGACCGCCCGCCGGTGCGCGACCAGCGCGTCGAGATAGGCGTTGGCCGCGGCGTAGGCGCCCTGACCACCGCTGCCCCAGACACCGGCGATGGACGAGAAGACCACGAACGCGTCCAACGGCCGGTCGGCCAGCAGCTCGTGCAGATGACGCGCACCATCCACCTTCGCGGCCAGCACCTCGGCGAGATCGGTCGCGTCAAGCTCGGCGACGGCGGCCGAACGCTCGATGCCGGCGGCGTGCACGACGGCGGTCAACGACGGTATCTCGTCGAGGAGTTCGGCGACGGCGTCCCGATCGGTCAGATCACAGGCCGCGAACGTCACCTCCGCACCCAACCCCACCAGCTCGGCACGCAGTTCGTCGGCACCCGCCGTCGCACCACCCCGACGGCCAGCCAACACCAACCGCTCCGCACCATTCGCCGCCAACCAACGCGCCACACGCCCGCCCAAAGCACCCAGCCCACCCGTCACCAACACCGTGCCACCCGGCGACCAACCACCCCTCGCCGCCACAGACGAACCACGCGGCGCCGGCACCAGACGACGCCCCAACAGCCCACCCTCACGCACCGCCACCTGATCCTCACCACCACCACCGGCCAAAACAGCGGCCAGCAACTCACCCGACCGCTCGTCCCACTCCCCCTCCGGCAAATCAACCAGACCACCCCAACGCTCCGCCTGCTCCAACCCCGCAACCCGACCCAAACCCCACACCATCGACTGCTCAAAACCACCCACCACATCCCCCGCCACCGCCGCCACCGCACCCGACGTCACCGCCCACACCCGAACCGAAAGCCCCACACCAAGCAACGCCACCGTGTCAACCAACCCCAACAACGACACCACACCCGCCAGATCGGACCCACCCGAGAGCCGCTCCGACCAGTCCCCCACACCCGACTCAACCGAAACCACACGCACCCGCGCACCCCGCGCGGCCAGAGCCTCACGCACCCATGCGGCGCGCTCCTCGCCGGCAGGCGCCACCACCAGCCACTCCCCCGCCAACACCGCATCCCCGGCCGCCACCGGCCGCCACTCCACCCGATACCGCCACCCGTCAGACAGTGCCCGGTCCCGCTGTTCGCGGCGCCAGGCGGCCAGCCGGGGCAGCACCGCGCTCAGCGGATCGTCCGAGGAGACCTCCAGGGTGCGTGCCAGCTCGGCGAGGTCACCGTCCTCCACCACGTCCCAGAACCCGGCCTCCACCAGCGACATCCGCTCCCCGGCCGCCGCCACATCGCCGACCAGCGCCGGCGCGTCCAGCCAGTAGCGCTCCCGCTGGAACGCGTACGTCGGCAACTCCACACGCCCGGCCTCACCACCGGCCAGAAACGCCGACCAGTCCAACGCGACACCACGCGTGTGGAGTTGACCCACTCCCTGCAACGCCGCCACCGGCTCCGAACGACCACCGCGCAACACCGGAACGAACACCGCGTCCGGCGCGGACTCCTGCCCCAACGCCGCCAACGACCCACCAGGACCCACCTCGACAAACGTCGACACACCCTCACCCACCAGGCTGTCGACAGCATCGGCGAACCGCACCGCCTCCCGCACATGCCGCACCCAGTAGGCGGGATCGCTCAGCTCCTCGACCGATATGGACCGCCCGGTGAGGGTGGAGACGATCGGCAGGGTGGGCGTGCCATAGGTGACCTCGGTCAGGACCCGACGGAAGTCCTCCAGCATCGGATCCATCAACGGCGAGTGGAACGCATGACTCACCCGCAGCCGCGTCACCTTGCGGCCCTCACCGCGCCAGTGCTCGGCGACCGCCTCCACATCGCCCTTGGCACCCGAAACCACCACCGACGAAGGCCCGTTGACCGCCGCGATGCCGACAGAGACCGGCAGCGTCGGCAACACCTCCGCCTCACTCGCCCGCACCGCCACCATCGCCCCACCGGCCGGCAACGCCTGCATCAACCCCGCACGCGCGGCCACCACCCGCGCCGCATCCGACAACGACCACAACCCCGCCACATGCGCCGCCGCCAACTCACCGATCGAATGCCCCGCGAGAACATCCGCCCGCACACCCCACGACTCCAACAACCGAAACAGCGCCACCTCCACCGCGAACAACGCCGGCTGAGTAAACCCCGTCTCGTTCAGCGCCTCCTCGTCCTCACCGAACAACACCTCAGCGACCGAAGGATCGAACTCCCCCAACGCCTCATCCAGCGCCGCCCCGAACACCGGATAACGAGCCGCGAGTTCACGCCCCATCCCCAACCGCTGCGCGCCCTGCCCCGAGAACAGGAATCCCACCCGACCCGGTTCGTCGGGGACTTCGCCCCGGACGACGGCGCCGCTGGGACGGCCCTCGGCCAGCGCGGTCAACGCCGCGACGAACTCCTCGCGCTCACCGGCCACCACCACCGCACGGTGCTCCCACAACGCCCGCGACGTCACCAACGCCCGCCCCACATCGACCAGTTCCTCGTCCCCGAGCACCTCCACCAGCCGCGCCGCCTGCCCCCGCAGGGCACCCGCATCACGCGCCGACAACACCCACGGCAACACCGTCCCCACCGGCAACCGCTCAACGGGCGCGGCCGACTCGACGGCCTCCGCGGGCTCCGGGGCCTGTTCGACGATGACGTGAGCGTTCGTGCCGCTGAACCCGAACGACGACACACCGGCCCGCCAGGGGCGGTCCACGGCGGGCCAGGCGCGCCGGTCGGTGAGGAGGGAGACCGCACCGGCCGACCAGTCGACATGGCTGGACGGCTCGTCGACGTGCAGCGTGCCGGGGAGCACGCCGTGCCGCATGGCGAGGACCATCTTGATGACCCCGGCGACACCGGCGGCGGCCTGGGTGTGGCCGATGTTGGACTTCACGGAGCCCAGCCACAGTGGCCGGTCGGCAGGCCGGCCCTGGCCGTAGGTGGCGAGCAGCGCCTGCGCCTCGATGGGGTCGCCGAGCCGGGTCCCGGTGCCGTGCGCCTCGACCGCGTCCACTTCCGCGGCGGTGAGCCCCGACGCGGCCAACGCCTGCCTGATGACGCGCTGTTGGGAGGGGCCGTTGGGCGCGGTGAGGCCGTTGGACGCGCCGTCCTGGTTGACGGCCGAGCCCCGCACCACGGCCAACACCTGGTGCCCGTTGCGCTGGGCGTCGGAGAGCCGCTCCACCAGCAGCAGCCCGACGCCCTCGCCCCAGCCGGTGCCGTCCGCGCCGTCGGCGAACGCCTTGCAGCGGCCGTCCAACGCGAGCCCGCGCTGCCGGCTGAACTCGATGAACGCGGCGGGCGTCGACATGACCGTCACGCCGCCGGCCAGCGCCAGCTCGCACTCCCCCGACCGCAGCGCCTGCACGGCGGAGTGCAGGGCGACCAGCGAGGAGGAGCAGGCGGTGTCGACCGTGACGGCCGGGCCTTCGAGGCCGAAGGTGTAGGAGATCCGGCCGGAGACGACGCTTGCCGCGTTGCCGGTGCCGGCGTAGCCCTCGACGTCAGGTTGGGCGGACGCCAGCTTCGCGTAGTCCTGGCCGTTGGTGCCGACGAAGACCCCGGCCCGGCTGCCGCGCACCGCGTGCGGGTCGATGCCGGCGCGTTCGAACGCCTCCCAGGCGGTCTCCAGCAGCAGCCGCTGCTGCGGGTCCATGGCGAGCGCTTCGCGGGGCGAGATCCCGAAGAACGCGGGGTCGAACTCGGCCGCCAGGTCGAGGAACGCGCCGAGCCGGCTGTAAGAGGTGCCGGAGCGGGTGGGGTCCGGGTCGTAGAGCGCCGCCAGGTCCCAGCCGCGGTCCGTGGGGAAGTCGGTGACGGCGTCGCCGCCCTCGACGACCAGCCGCCACAGGTCCTCGGGGGACTCGACGCCGCCAGGGAAGCGGCAGGCCATGCCGACGATGGCGATCGGCTCGTCCGTGGCGGCGGGTGCCGGCCCCTCGGGGGCGGCGGCCAGCACCCCGCCGAGCAGTTCGGCGCCCAGGTGCGCGGCGAGCGCGGCGGGCGTCGGGTAGTCGTAGACGAGGGTGGCGGGCAGGCGCAGTTCGGTGGCCGTGTTGAGCCGGTTGCGAAGTTCGACCGAGCTGAGCGAGTCGAAGCCGAGTTCCCTGAACGGGCGGTCGGGCGTGATGGCCCGCGTGGAGCTGTGGCCGAGTGCGGCGGCCACCCGGTCGCGCACCAGGTTCAGCAGCGCCTTCTCCCGCTCTGCGGCGGTCAGCCCGGCCAGCGACTGGGCCAGCGCGGACCCGGCGACGGCGACGGAGGAGCCGGCGGCGGCCGTGCGGCGCGCGGGGGCCCGCACCAGTCCGCGCAGCAGCGGCGGCACGGGCTGACTGCGGGCCTGCCGGCGCAAGGTCGGCAGGTCGAGCGGCAGCGGAACGAGCACGGCCCGGTCGGTCGAACCGGCCGCGTCGAAGAGCGCCCGGCCCTGCTGGGCGCCGATGGGCACCATGCCGGCGTTGGTGATCCGCCGCACGTCGGTGGCGTCCAGGCCACCGGCCATGCCTTCGGTGTCGGCCCACAGTCCCCAGGCGAGGGAGGTGGCGGGCAGCCCGGCGGCGCGTCGGTGCTGGGCGAGCGCGTCGAGGAACGCGTTGGCCGCCGCGTAGTTGCCCTGCCCAGGACCGCCCAGCACACCGGCGGCGGAGGAGAACAGCACGAACGCCGACAGTTCCCGGTCACGGGTCAGCTCGTGCAGATGCCACGCGGCGTCCACCTTCGGCCGGAAGACGGTGTCGATCCGCTCGGGGGTGAGCGAACCGATCGTCCCGTCGTCCAGCACGCCAGCCGTGTGCACCACGGCCGTCACCTCGCGCTCAGCCAACAAGGCAGCCACAGCCGCCCGTTCGGAGACATCACAGGCCGCGAAGGTCACCTCCGCCCCCGCCGCCCGCAGTTCCTCGCGCAACTCCTCCGCGCCCTCGGCCGACGCACCGCGCCGGCTCACCAACAACAGGCGCGTGACCCCGCGTTCCGCCACCAGATGCCGCGCGACGAGACCACCCAGGGTCCCCGTCGCCCCCGTCACCAACACCTCACCCGCACCAAAACCAGCATCCTCAACGACCTGCCGCTCCACCCTGGCAAGTCGCGGCACCCGTATCTCACCGCCCCGCAACGCCACTTGGGCCTCACCGGTGGCCAACACACCCGGCAGCACCGCATCCCACGCCGCCCGATCGGCCAGGTCCACGTCCACGTCCAGGTCGAGCAGCACGATCCGGTCCGGGTTCTCCGACTGCGCCGACCGCACCAACCCCCACACCGCCGCCTGCGCCACATCCCCCGCCACCGCATCGTCGGCAGAGGTCACCACCGCGCCACGAGTAACGACGACCAACCGCCCGTCAACCGCGCTCTCCTCCGCCAACCAGCCCCGCACCGTCTCCAACGCCCAACCCGCCGCAGCACGAGCCCCGGCAACCGGATCAGTCCCCGCACCCGTCGGGCACACCGCCACCAACACCTCACCTGACCCCGACACCTCACCCTCCGCCACCGGCACAGCCAACCAATCCACGCCCAGCAGCCCCTCCACATCGGCCCGCTCCACCGACGCCGGACGCAACACCACCCCATCCACCGACGCCACCGGAGCCCCCACACCATCCGCCACCGCCAACGACACACCACCCGATCCCGCGACCGACAGCCGCACCCGCAGCACACTCGCCCCGGACGCATACAGCCGCACACCCGACCACGAGAACGGCAGACCGCCCTCGCCGCCCATCAACCCAACGGCGTGCAACGCCGCGTCCAACAGCGCCGGATGCAGCCCAAAGCCGTCGACCCCCACTCCTTCGGGGAGGGCGATCTCGGCGAACACCTCGCCCTCGCGCCGCCAGGCGGCCCTCAGTCCCTGGAACACCGGCCCGTGGTCGAAGCCGTGCTCGGCCAACCTGTCGTGGATGCCGTCCAGGTCGGCGACCTTGGCGCCGGCCGGCGGCCACTCGGTGAGAGGCACACCGGTCGACGGTGCGCCTTCCCGCAGCACGCCGGTGGCGTGCCGGGTCCAGGCACGGCCGTCGTCGTCGGACTCGCCCTCGCTGGAGTAGACGGTCACCTCGCGCCCGCCCGTGGCGTCCGCCGCCCCCACCCACACCTGCACCCGCACCGCACCGCTCGCCGGCAGGACCAGCGGCCTCTCCTGCGTCAGCTCCTCCACCAGATCGCACCCGACCTGGTCGCCGGCCCGCACCGCCAGCTCGACGAACGCCGTGCCCGGCAGCAGCACCGCGCCGTTGACGGCGTAGTCGGCCAGCCACGGGTGGGTCCGCACGGACAGCCGGCCCGTCAGCAGCACCCCGTCGGTGCCGCCGACCGCGACCGCCGCACCCAGCAGCGGGTGCTCGGCCGCGCCGAGCCCGGCCGCCGCCACATCGCCGACCAGCGTCGGCGCGTCCAGCCAGTAGCGCTCCCGCTGGAACGCGTACGTCGGCAACTCCACACGCCCGGCCTCACCACCAGCCAAAAACGCCGACCAGTCCAACGCGACACCACACGTGTGAAGTTGACCGACTCCCTGCAACACCGCCACCGGCTCGGGACGGCCACCACGCAACACCGGAACAAACACCGCGTCCGGCGCGGACTCCTGCCCCAACGCCGCCAACGACCCACCAGGCCCCACCTCGACAAACGTCGACACACCCTCACCCACCAGGCTGCCGACAGCATCGGCGAACCGCACCGCCTCCCGCACATGCCGCACCCAGTACTCCGGCTCCGCCCACTCCCCCGCCGACACCAACCCACCCGTCAACGTCGACACCACCGGCAAAGCCGGCGTGCCATAGGTGACCTCGGTCAGGACCCGACGGAAGTCCTCCAGCATCGGATCCATCAACGGCGAGTGGAACGCATGACTCACCCGCAGCCGCGTCACCTTGCGGCCCTCCCCGCGCCAGTACTCAGCCACCGCCTCCACATCACCCTCGGCACCCGAAACCACCACCGAAGAAGGCCCGTTGACCGCGGCGATGCCGACGGAGACCGGCAGCGTCGGCAACACCTCCGCCTCGCTCGCCCGCACCGCCACCATCGCCCCACCGGCCGGCAACGCCTGCATCAACCCCGCACGCGCCGCCACCACCCGCGCCGCATCCGACAACGACCACAACCCCGCCACATGCGCCGCCGCCAACTCACCGATCGAATGCCCCGCGAGAACATCCGCCCGCACACCCCACGACTCCAACAACCGAAACAGCGCCACCTCCACCGCGAACAACGCCGGCTGAGTAAACCCCGTCTCGTTCAACGCCTCCTCGTCCTCACCGAACAACACCTCGGCCACCGAAGGATCGAACTCCCCCAACGCCTCATCCAGCGCCGCCCCGAACACCGGGTAACGAGCCGCGAGTTCACGCCCCATCCCCAACCGCTGCGCGCCCTGCCCCGAGAACAGGAATCCCACCCGCCCCGGGGTGGCCTGTCCCAGTGCCAGACCGGGGGAGTCGTCGCGGCCTTCGGCCAGCGCGGTCAACGCGGCCAGGAACTCCTCGCGTTCACCGGCCACCACCACCGCGCGGTGGGGGAAGGCCGTGCGGGTGGTGGCCAGGGCGTGGCCGATGTCGGCGGGGGTGTCGTCCCGGTCGGCGAGGGCGGCGGCGAGCCGTGCGGCCTGGGCGCGGAGCGCTTCGGGGGTGTGGCCGGAGAGCGGCCAGGGCAGCACGGTGGCGGGGTGCGGCCGGTCGGTCGCGGCCGGGGGTTCCTGGTCGGTGGGGGGTGCCTGTTCGAGGATGATGTGGGCGTTGGTGCCGCTGACGCCGAAGGAGGAGACGCCGGCGCGGCGGGGTTCGCCGGTCTCGGGCCAGGGGCGGTGCTCGGTGAGCAGGGAGACCGCGCCGGCCGACCAGTCGACGTGGCTGGACGGCTCGTCGACGTGGAGGGTGCGCGGCAGTTCGCCGTGCCGCATGGCGAGGACCATCTTGATGACGCCGCCGACGCCGGCGGCGGCCTGGGAGTGGCCGATGTTGGACTTCAGGGAGCCGAGCCAGAGCGGTTCCGCCTCGCCTCTGCCCTGGCCGTAGGTGGCGAGCAGCGCCTGCGCCTCGATGGGGTCGCCCAGCGTCGTGCCGGTGCCGTGTGCCTCGACGGCGTCGACCTGCGCGGGGGTGAGGCGGGCGGAGGCCAACGCCTGGTTGATGACGGCGCGTTGGGACGGTCCGTGGGGGGCGGTGAGGCCGTTGGAGGCGCCGTCCTGGTTGACGGCCGAGCCGCGTACCACGGCGAGGATCGGGTGCCCGTTGCGCTGGGCGTCGGAGAGGCGTTCGACCAGCAGCATCCCGACGCCCTCGCCCCAGCCGGTGCCGTCGGCACCCTCGGCGAAGGACTTGCAGCGGCCGTCGACGGAGAGCGCCCGCTGTCTGCTGTATTCCACGAAGGTGCGGGGTGTCGACATGAAGGTGGCGCCGCCGGCCAGGGCGAGGGAGCACTCGTCGCGGCGGAGCGCGACCATCGCGAGGTGGAGGGCGACGAGCGAGGAGGAGCAGGCGGTGTCGACGGTGACGGCGGGGCCGGTCAGGCCGAGGGTGTAGGCGATCCGGCCGGAGGCGATGCTGGCGGCGCTGCCGTTGGAGAGGTAGCCCTCGTAGCCGGCCGGTGCCTGGGGCAGTCGGCTGGCGTAGTCGTTGTAGACGAGGCCGGCGAAGACGCCGGTTCTGCTGTCCCGGGCGCCGGCGGGGTCGATGCCGGCGCGTTCGAACGCTTCCCAGGCGGTCTCCAGCAGCATCCGCTGCTGGGGGTCGGTGGCCAGCGCCTCGCGGGGGGAGATGCCGAAGAACTCGGGGTCGAAGTCGGCGGCGTCCTGGAGGAATCCGCCGTGCCGGGTGAGGGAGGTGCCGGCGTGGTCGGGGTCGGGGTGGTGGAGTTGTTCGACGTTCCAGCCGCGGTCGGTGGGGAACTCGGTCACGGCGTCCGTGCCGTCGGCCAGCACCCGCCACAGGTCCTCGGGCGACTCGACGCCACCGGGGTAGCGGCAGCTCATCCCGATGATGGCGATGGGCTCGTGCTCCCGCTCCTCGACCTCGCGCAGCCGTCGGCGGGCGCTGCGCAGGTCGTTGGTGGCCCGCTTGAGGTAGTCGCGGAGCCTGGCCTCGTTCTCCATCTGGGGTGTGCTCCTTACAGCGGTGCGGGGTGCGGCGGTGGGGGGCGTGGGGGCGCCGGGGTGAGCGCGCTGCGGGTCGGTCACGAGGTCTCTAGCTCGTTGTCGAGGTAGCCGAAGAGCTCGTCGTCGGTGGCCGCTTCGAGGTCGGAGCCCGGGTCCTCGTCGGCGTCGGTCCGGGGGGTGTGGCCGCCGGCGCGGGTGTCGCTCCAGCGGGCGAGGAGGGCACGCAGCCGCAGGTCGACCTGGGTGGCGGTGCCGTCGTCCGCGACGTCGAACAGGGCGTGTTCCAGCCGGTCGAGCTGGTCGAGGAGTCCGGTTTCGGGGGCGGGTTCGCCGCCGGGCAGCAGGGTGAGCAGGTGGCCGCTGATGGCGGCGGCCGACGGGTGGTCGAAGACGAGGGTGGAGGGGAGCCGCAGTCCGGTGGTCGTGGTGAGCCGGTTGCGGAGTTCCACGGAGGTGAGCGAGTCGAAGCCGAGGTCGCGCAGGGCGCGTGCCGGGTCGACGTGGCGGCCGGGGGCGTGTCCGAGTACGGCGGCGATCTGGGTGCTGACGAGGTTGAGCACGGTCTGTTCGCGGTCGGCTGCCGGTTGGCGGGCGAGGGTGTCGGCGAACGTTTCGGGTGTGCCGTGGTCGGCGCCGTTGGCGCGCCGGGCGGGGGCCGCCCTGACGAGGCCGCGCAGCACGGGCGGCAGGGTGCCGTCGGTGGCCTGGCGGCGGAGGGTGGCGGTGTCCAGGAGGACGGGGACGAGGGTGGGCCGGTCGTCGTGGAGGGCGGTGTCGAGGAGTGCGAGGGCGTCGGCGGTGGGCAGCGGGCGGATGCCGGTGCGGCCGAGCCTGGCACGGTCGCCGGCGTCGAGGCCGGCGGTCATGCCGCTGGCGGCGGCCCACATGCCCCAGGCGAGGGAGACGCCGGGCAGGCCGTGGGCGTGGCGGCGTTGGACGAGGGCGTCGAGCGCGACGTTGGCGGCGGCGTAGCTGGCCTGGCCGGCGCTGCCGAGGATGCCGGCGGCGGAGGAGAAGACGACGAACGCGGTGAGGTCGGCGTCGCGGGTCAGGGCGTCGAGGTGGCGCAGGCCGTCGACCTTGGGGCCGAGGACTCGGTCGACGCGTTCGGGGGTGAGGGCGGCGAGCACGCCGTCGTCGACGACGCCGGCGGCGTGGACGACGGCGCCGAGCGGCCGGTCGAGGTCGGCGAGCAGTGTGGCGACGGCGGCGCGGTCGGCGAGGTCGCAGGCGGCGACGGTCACGTGGGCGCCGACGGCGGCCAGTTCGTCGCGGATCGTTTCGGCGCCTTCGGTCGCCGGGCCGCGGCGGCCGACGAGGGTGAGGTGGCGCGCGCCGTGTGCGGTGACCAGGTGGCGGGCGACGAGCGCGCCGAGGGTGCCGAGGCCGCCGGTGACCAGCACGGTGCGGTCGGGGTCGAGGCGGGTGGCGGGCCGGTCGCCGGTGTGTGTCCGTTGGTCGTCGGTGGTGGCGCGCGCCAGCCGGGGCGCGGTCGACTGGCCGTCGCGTAGGGCGAGTTGCGGTTCGTCCGTGGTCAGGGCGGCGGGCAGGGCGCGGGCGCTGGCGGGGGTGCCGTCGAGGTCGAGGAGCGCGAGCCGGCCGGGGTTCTCGGTCTGTGCCGAGCGGAGCAGGCCCCAGACGGCGGCGTGGGCCGGGTCGGGGGTCTCGGGGTGGGTGGCGTCGCGGGTGACGAGGACGAGGCGGGTGTGTGCGGTGCGGGGGTCGGCGAGCCAGCGCTGGGTGAGGGTGAGGGCCCAGGTGACGGCGGTCCTGATCGGGTCGTCGGCGGTGGGCCGTGCGGTGGGGTCGGCGGGGTCGGCTGGTTCGGTGGGGCGGGGGCAGGGGGCGAGCAGCTCGGTGACGCCGTCGAGGTGGTCGAGGGCGGTGTCGAGGTGGTCGAGGGCGGTGTCGAGCCCCGGGGCGGGCGCGGCGTTCCGGTGTGCGGGGTCGGCGGGCAGGGTGGGCAGGTCGAGGCCGAGGTGGTCGGGGCCGAGGACGGCCGGTCCCGCCGGGGTCGAGGTACGGGGCGCGGTCGCGCCGTGGGGTGGGGCGGCCGGTTCGACGGGGACCCAGTCGAGGGCGAACAGCGCGTGCCCGGTGGGGCGTTGTTCCCGCTGGTCGTCGGGGAGCAGCTGGAGGGCGTCGACGGTGACGGCGGGCCGGCCGGCCGGGTCGGTGAGGGTCAGCGCCCCGGTGTCGGGCGCGGCCGGGGACCAGCGGGCCCGGAGCGTGCGGGCGCCGACGGCGTGCAGCCGCGCCCCGGCGAAGTGGTGCGGGACCAGCCCGGCGGCGTCCGGCCGGGCGGCTTCCAGGGCCGCGTCGAGCAGCGCGGGGTGCAGGGCGAAGCCCTCGTCGCCGCTCTCCGCCGGCAGGGTCACCTCGGCGTAGCGGTCGCCGTCCAGTTGCCAGACGGCGCCGGTCGCGTGGCCGTCGTCGGCGGCGGGGGTGGCGCCGGGCGGCGGCCAGGCCGTCGGCTCGGCGGTGTTCGGCGCCGGGGCGCCGGAGGCGAGGGTGCCGGTGGCGTGTTCGCTCCAGCTGTCGTCTCGGTCGGCGTCCTCGGGCCGGGAGTGGACGCGGATCGGCCGGGTCCCCTCGGTGTCGGGGCCGACGGTGACCCGCAGGGCGAGTCCGCCGCGTTCCGGCAGCTCCAGCGGGGCGCGGACGGCGAGTTCGGTCACCGTGTCGAGCCCGTGGTCGGCCGCCGCGTGCAGCGCGAGGTCGAGCAGCGCGGCGGCGGGAACGCGGCGGCGGCCGGCGAGCCACGGCTGGGTGCGGGCGGCCAGCCGGCCGGTGAAGACGGTGCCGGCGCCGTCGGGCAGCGCCACGGCCGCGCCCAGCAGCGGGTGGTCGCCGGTGGCGACGCCGAGGGCGGCGGTCGCCCCGCCGCCGGCCGGGGCGACCGCCGCCGTCAGCCAGTACCGCTGGTGCTGGAAGGAGTAGGTCGGCAGGTCGACACGGCGCCCGCCGGCGGCGAACGCGGCGGGCAGGTCGAGGGCGGCGCCGCGCACGTGGAGCCGCGCGGCGGCGTGCGCCAGGGTGTCCGTCTCGGGGCGGTCGGCGCGCAGCGTGGGCACGAACACCGCGTCGGGCGCGTTGTCCTGGCCCATGGCGGCGAGCACCCCGCCGGGTCCGACCTCAAGCAGCGTGGTGGCGCCGCGCGCGGTGAGTGAGGTGACGGCGTCGGCGAACCGGACGGGCTGCCGCACGTGCCGGACCCAGTACTCGGGCGAGCCCCACTCGTCGGCGTCGGCCGGCCCTCCGGTGAGGGTGGAGACCAGGGGCAGGGTCGGCGCGTGGAAGGTGACCGACTCCAGCACCCGGCGGAAGTCGGCGAGCATGGGCTCCATCAGCGGCGAGTGGAAGGCGTGGCTGACCCGCAGCCGGGTCACCTTGCGGCCGTCGGCCTTGAGCCGGTCGGTGAGGTCGAGGACCTCCAGCTCGCGGCCGGAGAGGACCAGCGAACGGGGGCCGTTGATGGCGGCGATGCCGACGTGTTCGGAGCACTCGGGGGCGATCTCGTGCTCGGTGGCCTGGACGGCGATCATCACGCCGCTGGCCGGCAGCGCCTGCATCAGGGCGCCGCGCGCGGCGATGACGGCGCAGACGTCGGGCAGTGTCAGGACGCCGGCGACATGGGCGGCGGCCAGCTCGCCGATGGAGTGGCCGGCGAGCGCGTCGGGGGCCAGGCCCCAGGACTCCCACAGCCGGTAGAGGGCGACCTCGACGGCGAGAAGCGCCGGCTGGGCGAACTCGGTGCGGTCCAGCGCCTCGCGGTCGTCGCCGAAGACGATGTCGCGCAGCGGCACCGGAAGCAGCGGGTCGAGGTGGGCGAAGACCTCGTCGAGGGCGTCGGCGAAGGCGGGGTGCGCCCGGTACAGGTCGCGGCCCATGCCGACGCGTTGCGAGCCCTGGCCGGAGAAGAGGACGGCGAGCCTGCCGCCGTCCGGCGCGCCGGCGACGACCGAGGGGTGGTCGTCGCCGGCGGCCAACGCGTCGAGCCCGACGCGCAGTTGGTCCCGGTCGGTGCCGAGGACGACCGCGCGCCTGTCGAGCGCGGCGCGGCCGGTGGCGAGGGTGGTGGCGACGTCCGCGGGGGCGAGTTCGGTGCGGGCGTCGAGGGTGGCCGCCAGCCGGGCGGCCTGGTCGCGCAGCGCCTCGTCGGAGCGGGCGGACAGCGGCCAGGCCAGGGGCCGCACGGCGGGCTCCGTGGCTTCTGGGGCGGTGGGGGCTTCTGGGGTGGGGGGAACGTCGGCCTGTTCGAGGATGACGTGGCCGTTGGTGCCGCTGACGCCGAACGCGGAGACCGCGGCCCGCCGCGGCCGGCCGGTCTCCGGCCAGGGCCGCTGGTCGGCGAGGAGTTCCACGGCGCCGGTCGTCCAGTCGACGTGGCGTGAGGGCGCGTCGACGTGCAGGGTGCGGGGCAGCACGCCGTGCCGCAGGGCCTGCACCATCTTGATGACGCCGGCGACTCCCGAGGCGGCCTGGGTATGGCCGATGTTGGACTTGAGGGCGCCGAGCAGCAGCGGCCGGTCGGCCGGCCGGTCCGCGCCGTAGGTCGCGAGCAGCGCCTGTGCCTCGATCGGGTCGCCGAGCCGGGTGCCGGTGCCGTGGCCCTCGACGGCGTCCACGTCGTCCGTGGTCAGCCCCGCGTTGGCGAGGGCGGCGCGGATGACGCGCTGCTGCGCGGGCCCGTTGGGGGCGGACAGCCCGTTGGACGCGCCGTCCTGGTTGGTGGCGGAGCCGCGGACGACGGCGAGCACCTGGTGGCCGTGGGCGCGGGCGTCGGAGAGCCGCTCCAGCAGGATGAGGCCGGCGCCCTCGCCCCAGCCGACGCCGTCGGCGGCGTCGGCGAAGGGCTTGCAGCGGCCGTCGGGGGCCAGGCCGCCCTGCCTGCTGAACTCGGCGAACGGAGTGGGTGCCACCATGACGGCGGCGCCGCCGGCCAGCGCCATCGCGCACTCGCCCGAACGGAGCGCCTGCACGGCGAGGTTGAGGGCGACCAGCGCGGAGGAGCAGGCGGTGTCGACGGTGACGGCGGGCCCGCGCAGGCCGAGCGTGTAGGCGATGCGGCCGGAGACGACGCTGAGCGCGTCGCCGGTCAGCCGGTAGCCGTCCATCTCGGGGGCGGCCTGTTCCAGGCTGCCGGCGTAGCCCTGCGGGGAGGCGCCGACGAAGACGCCGGTCAGGCTGTCGCGGGCGGTGGACGGGTCGATGCCGGCCCGTTCGAAGGTCTCCCAGGCGAGTTCGAGGACCTGCCGCTGCTGGGGGTCCATGGCCAGCGCCTCGCGCGGGGAGATGCCGAAGAAGTCGGCGTCGAAGCCGCCGGCGTCGGCGAGGAAGGCGCCCTCCAGGGTGCGGCTGCGGACCTCGGCGCCGGCCTCGGGCTCGGCGCCGGTGTCGTCGTCGGTGTCGGCCGGGTAGAGCCGGTCCGGGTCCCAGCCCCGGTCGTCGGGGAAGGGGCCGACGGCGTCCCGCCCTTCGAGCACCAGCGACCACAGGTCCTCGGGTGAGGCGACGCCGCCGGGGAAGCGGCAGCTCATGGCGACCACCGCGATCGGCTCGTGCGGGTCGCGCGGCGCGGCGCCGGCCGCCGCCGGGGCGCCGGTGGGGCGTTCGCCGGCGACCACGGTGCGCAGATGGCGGGCGAGCGCGTCGGGCGTCGGGTGGTCGAAGACGACGGTGGTGGGCAGCCGCACGCCGGTGGCCGCGTTGAGGCGCTTGCGGACCTCGACGGCGGTCAGCGAGTCGAAGCCCAGCTCGCGGAACGGGCGGTCGGGGGCGACCGCGTCGGGCCCCTGGTGGCCGAGGACGGCGGCGGCGTGGCCGCGGACCAGGTCCAACAGCAGCCGGTGCCGGTCGGGTTCGGTGAGCCCGGCCAGCCGGTCGGCGAGCGCGCCGCCGGCGGCGGGCCCGGCGGCCGGCTCGGGCGCGGCCAGCGCGGCGACCGCCGGCAGGTCGCCGATCAGCGGCCGGGCGCGGGCGGCGGCGAAGCCGGGGGCGAAACGCTCCCAGTCGATGTCGGCGACGGTCAGCGTGGTCTCGCCGGCGGCGACGGCCGCGGCGAGCGCGCCGACCGCCAGGTCGGGCCGCATGGGGCGCATCCCCCGGCGGCGCAGCTGCTCGTTGAGGTCGCCCGCGGCCATGCCCTCGCCGGCCCACATGCCCCAGGAGACGGAGGTGGCGGGCAGCCCGGCGGCGCGGCGCTGCCCGGCGAGCGCGTCGAGATAGGCGTTGGCGGCGCCGTAGGCGCCCAGCTCGCCGCTGCCCCAGACGGCGGAGCCGGAGGAGAACAGCACGAACGCGTCGAGTTCCCGTTCGGCGGTCAGCGTGTGCAGCCGGTGGGCGCCGCCCGCCTTGGCGGCCAGGGCGTGGGCCAGGTCGCCGGTGGTGGTGTCGGCGAGCGGCAGCGACGGCACGGTGCCGGCGGCGTGGAAGACGGAACGGACGGGGGTGCCGTCGCGGTCGAGCCGGTCGAACAGCTCGGTGAGCGCGGCCGGGTCGGCGGCGTCGCAGGCGGCGACGGTGACCCGGGCGCCGAGCGCGGCCAGTTCGGCGGTCAACTCCTCGGCGCCGGGCGCCTCGGGGCCGCGGCGGCTGGTGAGGACGAGGTGCTCGGCGCCGCTGCCGGCCAGCCAGCGCGCGACATGGCCGCCGATGGCGCCGGTGCCGCCGGTGATCAGCGCGGTGCCGGTGGTCCGCCAGGCGGGTGCGGCGGCCGGGGCGGGCGCCTGGGTGAGGCGGCGCGCGGAGACGCCGGAGGCGCGGATCGCCAGCTGGTCCTCGTCGCCCTGGCCGGTGAGCGCTGCGGCGAGCCGGGTCGCCGCCCGGGTGTCGGGGCTTTCCGGCAGGTCGACAAGTCCGCCCCAGCGGTCGGGGTGTTCCAGGCCGAGGGAGAGGCCCAGCCCCCAGGTCGTGGCCTGCGCCGGGTGGGTCGGCTGGTCGGAGCGCCCGGTGCCGACGGCGCCGGTGGTGGCCAGCCACAGCGGCGCGGTGACGCCGGCGGCGCCGAGCTCCCGGATCAGGGCGAGGGTGGCGGACAGCCCCGAGGGGACGGCGGGCGCCTCCGGGTCGGGCGTCTCGTCCAGCGCCAGCAGGGAGAGGACGCCGTCGAGCGGCCGGTCGGCGGCGGGCAGCGTCGCGGGGGTGCCGTCGCTCTCCAGGACGACGGCGCCGTGGGTGCGGAGCGCGTCGACGGCCGCCGCGTGCCACGGGTGGCGCGTGGTGGCGGGCGAGCTGACGAGCAGCCAGGTGCCGGTCAGCGCGGGCGGGCCCGCGGTGGGCAGCGGGCGCCAGGTGATCCGGTGGCGCCAGGCGTCGACGGTGGAACGTTCCCGGTGCCGGCTGCGCCAGTCGGCGAGGCTGGTCAGCACGTCGGTCAGCGGCGCGTCGGCCGGCACGTCGAGGGTGGCGGCCAGGTCGCCGCTCTCCACGGCGGACCAGAACGCGGCGTGCGCCGGGTCCTCGGCGGGGGCGGCGGGGCCGGCGGTGTCCTCGATCCAGAACCTGCGGCGCTGGAACGGGTAGGTGGGCAGCTCGACATGGCGTCCGGCGGGCACCACGGCGTGCCAGTCGAAGGGCAGCCCGGCGACATACGCCTCGGCCGCGGAGAGCAGGAACCGGTCGAGGTCGCCGTCGCTGCGGCGCAGGGTGCCGACGACGACGGCGTCGCTTTCGGTGGCCTCCAGCGTCTCGCGGATGCCGAGGCCCAGCACCGGGTGCGGGCTGCACTCGACGAACGCGCCGACGCCGCGGTCGAGCAGGCCGCGGGTGGCGTCCTCGAAGCGGACGGTCTGCCGCAGGTTGCGGTACCAGTAGTCGGCGTCCAGCTCGGTGCCGTCGACCCACTCGCCGGTGACGGTGGAGAGCATCGGGACCCGGGCCGCCGCGGGCTCGATGCCGGTCAGCGCGGCGGCCAACTCGGCCTGGATGGCCTCGACATGGAACGAGTGGGAGGCGTAGTCCACCGGAACGCGGCGGGCCCTGATCTCCTCGGCCGCGCAGCGCTCCACCAGCTCGTCCAGCGCGTCCGCGTCACCGGCCACCACCACCGAACCGGGACCGTTCACCGCCGCGACCGAGACCCGCCCCTCCCACCGCTCCGCCAGCAACTCACGCGCCCGCTCCACGGACAGCGCCAGCGACACCATGCCCCCCTGGCCGGACAGCGCCAGGATCGCCCGGCTCCGCAACGCCACCACCCGGGCCGCGTCCTCCAGGGACAACACACCCGCCACATGCGCCGCCGCGATCTCCCCCTGCGAATGCCCCACCACCGCCTCCGGCTCCACACCGAACCCGCGCCACACCGCCGCCAACGACACCATCACCGCGAACAACGCCGGCTGCACCACATCCACCCGCTCCAACGAGGCGGCGTCCGCCAGGACGTCCCACAGCGACCAGTCGACGTGCGGGGCGAGGGCCCGGGCGCAGGCGTCGAGCGAGTCGCGGAAGACGGGTGACGCCTCGGCGAGCGCGAGGCCCATGTTCAGCCACTGGGAGCCCTGCCCCGGGAAGACGAACGCGACCTGGCCGACCGGGCGGGCGACGCCGACCGCGACGCGGGCGGACTCGGTGCCGCCGGCCAGCGCGGTCAGCGCGTCGGCGCCGCCGGCGACCACGACGGCGCGGTGGTCGAACTCGGCGCGGGACAGCAGGGTGCGGGCCAGGTCGGCGGGCGCCAACCGGGCGGCGTAGGGGGCGAGTTGGGCGGCGTGGTCGCTGAGCGCGGCGGCGTCGCGGGCGGTGAGCACCAGCGGCGCGGGGGCCGCGCCCGCCGGGGCGTCCGTCGCGGCGGGGGCCTCGGCCGGGTCGGGCTCGGGGGCCTGCTCCAGCACGGCGTGCGCGTTGGTGCCGCTGATGCCGAACGAGGAGACGCCGGCCCTGCGGGGGCGGCCGGTCTCCGGCCACGGCGTGGCCTCGGTGACCAGCTTCACCGCGCCGGCCGACCAGTCGACGTGCGGGGTGGGCTCGGTGATGTGCAGGCTCTGCGGCAGCGTGCCGTGCCGCAGGGCGAGGACCATCTTGATCAGGCCGGCGACGCCGGAGGCGGCCTGGGTGTGCCCGATGTTGGACTTGACCGAGCCCAGCCACAGCGGGTCGCCGGTGCGGCCCTGGCCGTAGGTGGCGAGCAGCGCGTCCGCCTCGATGGGGTCGCCGAGCCGGGTGCCGGTGCCGTGCGCCTCGACCGCGTCGACCTCGGACGGCGAGACGCCCGCGTTGGCCAACGCCTGCCGGATCACGCGGCGTTGGGCGGGGCCGCTGGGCGCGGTGAGGCCGTTGGACGCGCCGTCCTGGTTGATGGCGGTGCCGCGGATGACGGCGAGCACCGGGTGGCCGTTGCGCCGGGCGTCGGAGAGCCGCTCCAGCAGCACCATGCTGGCGCCCTCCGCCAGGCCGAAGCCGTCGGCGCTGGCCGAGAACGCCTTGCACCGGCCGTCGGGTGCGAGGGCCCGCTGCCGGCTGAACTCGACGAACATGCCGGGCGTCGGCATCACCGTGACGCCGCCGGCCAGCGCGAGGGGGCACTCGCCGCGGTTCAGCGACTGGACCGCCAGGTGGAGCGCGACCAGCGAGGAGGAGCAGGCGGTGTCGACGGTGACGGCCGGGCCCGCCAGGCCGAAGGTGTAGGAGAGGCGGCCCGAGGCGACGCTGGCCGTGTTGCCGGTCAGCAGATAGCCCTCAAGGTCGGCCGGCGCCTCGTGCAGTCGGGGCCCGTAGTCCATGGTCATCGCGCCGAGGAAGACCCCGGCGCGGCTGCCGCGCAGCTCCCCCGCGTCGATGCCGGCGCGTTCCACCGCCTCCCAGGCGACCTCCAGCAGCAGCCGCTGCTGCGGGTCCATCGCGAGGGCCTCGCGCGGCGAGACGCCGAAGAACTCCGGGTCGAAGTCGGGGACGTCGGCGAGGAATCCGGCCTCCCGCTGGTAGTAGCCGCCGGCCCGTTCGGCGTCCTCGTCGTAGCGGCCGTCCAGCTGCCAGCCCCGGTCGGTGGGGAACGCGGTGACGCCGTCGCCGCCGGCGGACAGCAGCTCCCACAGGTCCTCGGGCGAGGCGACGCCGCCGGGCAGCCGGCAGCTCATGGCGACCACGGCGATCGGGTCGTCGTCGCCGGCCGACGGGAGGAGCACCGGCTCGTCCTCCTCGGCCGGTGCGCCGCTCAGCACCCGGTCCACGAGTCGGGCCAGCCCCCGGCAGGTCGGGTTGTCGAACACGGCGGAGATCGGCAGCCGCAGCTCGGTGGCCGCGTTCAGCAGGTTGCGCAGCCGCACGGCGCCCGCCGAGTCGACGCCGAGGTCGAGCAGCGGGGCGTCCGGGTCGGCGGTCGCGTCCGGGCTCCCGCCGGCGACGGCGGCGACCTGCGCGCGGACCAGGTCCAGCAGGAAGCCGGCGCGGTCGGGCGCGGCGGCCAGCCGGTCGGCCAGCGAGGGTGCGGGGCCGGCGGGCGGCGCGGCGCCCAGCGGGTAGCCGGGCAGCGGCACGGCGCGGGCGTCCCGGTCGGCGAAGACCGCGGGCCAGTCGGGGTCCACGCCGTGCGCGTGCAACTCGGCGAGCGCGGTGGTCAGTTGGGCGAGCCCGCCGTTGTCGCGGCGCAGGGTGCCGACGACGGCGGCCGGCACGTCGGCGTCCTCGGCGGTCTCCTGGACGGCGCGGGTGAGCACCGGGTGGGGGCTGGGCTCCAGCAGCAGGCGGTGGCCGGCGGCGAGCGCGGCCCGGGTGGCGCGTTCGAACTCGGCGGTGCCGCGCAGGTTGCGGCACCAGTGGTCGACGGTGAGGGCGGCGGGGTCGACCCGGCCGCCGGCGGTGGCCAGATAGAGCGGCACGTCGGTGGGGCGGGGCGCGATGTCGGCGAGGTCGGCGCGCAGGGTGTCCAGCACCGCGTCGACCTGGCGGCCGTGCGCGGCCAGCCGGATGGCGATGCCCCTGGCCTTGACGCCGTCGGCGGCCAACTCGGCCAGCAGCGCGTTCGCCGCCTCCTCGGTGCCGGAGACCAGGACAGAGCCGGGGGCGTGCACGGCGGCCAGGTCGAGGTCCGGGTAGCGCGACAGCCGGGCCCGGGTCTCGTCGGCCGAGGCCAGCACGGACAGCATCACGCCGCGTTCCAGCAGCGCCACCTGGGCGCCGCTGAAGCGGGCGACCGCGCGGGCGCCGTCCTCTACGGTGAGCGCGCCGGCGACGGTTGCCGCGGGTATCTCCCCGACGCTGGAGCCGATCACGGCGTCGGGCGCCACGCCCCAGGAGCGCCACAGCGCGGACAGCGCGACCATCACCGCCCAGAGCGCGGGCTGCCCGACCTCGGGACGGTCCAGCGACGGCGTGTCGACGGCGCCCCGCAGCACGTCCAACACCGGCCAGTCGACGTGGGGTTGGAGTGCGGCGGCGCAGGCGTGCAGCCGCTCGGCGAACACCGGTGAGGCTTCGAGGAGTTCGGCGGCCATGCCGGGCCACTGCGGGCCGTGCCCGGGGAAGACGAAGGCGACGCCGCCGGCCGCGGGCCGGTCGGGGCCGCCGAGGGCCAGGCCGGGCACCGGCCTGCCCTCGCCCAGCGCGGTCAACTCCTCGGCGAGCCGGGCCCGTTCGGTGCCGACGAGCACGGCGCGCCGGCCCAGGGCGGGCCGGGTCGTGGCCAGCGACCACGCGAGGTCGGTGAGCGGCGGGGCGGGGTCGGCGGTGAGCAGCGCGGCGAGTTCGGTGGCGCGTGTCCGCAGCGCGTCGTGGCTGTGCGCCGACACGGTCACCGGGACGGGCGGCCCGTCCGGCGCGGCCCGTCCGGGCCCGGGACGTCCCACCCGTATCGCGGTGTCGACCAGCTCGGGCAGGTCGGCGGGCCAGTCGGTGTCGGCGCCCAGCGGGTAGCCGAAGGTCTCGACGCGGGCCAGGTCGGCGCTGGCCAGCACGGCGAAGGCGCCGTCGGCGCCGACCAGGGCGCGGGTGCGGGCGCCGGACCGCAGGTCGGCGAGCGCGGCGGCCAGCGGCTCCGGGCCGGTCAGGCGCGGGCCGCGCAGACCGAGCGCGTGCGCCAACGCGGCGGCCGGGTCGTCCGGTTGACCGTGCGGTTCCGTGCCGGCGGTCGGGGGGTGCACCAACGGGACGGCGGTGGCGGATGAGGCGTCCTGACTGCCCGTCAGGGCATCGCCGTGCGCGGCGGGTTGGCCGGTCGGCCCGTCCGCTTCGCCCGTCCGGTCGAGGGCGGGCGCGGCCAGGTAGACGCCGATGGAGGCGGGGTCGTCGGCGGCGAGTCCGGCGTCCTCGCAGGCCCGCCATGCCGCAGCCAGCTCCGCCGCTCGCTCCTCGGGCAGCGGCAGGCCGGTCAGCTCGGCCAGGGCGCCGGGATCGTGGTCCGCCCGCGCCGGAGCGGCGGGGGCGGCCCCGATGACGACGACGGTGTGGGTGTCCTCAAATCCGGATTCGCGCATGGCAGCCTCTGCCCTCGTCAGTCGTCCACCAGAAACGAAACACACGTACGATTGGCCCGCTTTTATTCGGCGCCGACGCTGAGACAACGGCGGCAATATAAGGCCAGTTCTGCTCGCGTTGTCAACACGAAGTGAGAGCGGGTTGGTTCCGGAACGCGACGCCGACTTTGCCGCCACGGACCCCAGGTCAGGAATACCCGAGGGATGCCGCACGACGCGCGGCGCAACATCCGGACTCACCTAATTTACTCCGCGGACTTGCGGATTTAACTCATCTTTCGAAGCCTCCCCGGGGCGCCGGGTGCGCTCTTGTCACCACCACGACGGGGCAAGGCGCACGAGGCGTGAACCGCGGCCGACTTCCGGGCGACGCGATGGAAACCGCCCGTCAGAGGGTTGTCATATGCCACGCACATGGGCCTCGTTGACCTGCCGCGAAAATCCGGTTCACCTGGTGACCCGGACTTCACATCCGCCCCGAACCCGGACCGCACAGGAGCGGCACGCCTCGCCCTCCATGCCGGCGCGTGTCCCGAACGCCCGGGATACGACCGGATACGCCGCCGCCCGGCGCGGAACCGGTTCACCGGATGAATTCCCGGTGTGTCATGGATGGCCAGGACAGCCCGCGAACCACGCCGCTGAGCTGTGGGAACCGCCGCCCCTCCCGACCTCGGCCGCCCCTCGGGCACCCGCGGTCGGCACCGTCGCCCACCGCCGTGGCGCCGCGCGCCGCCGAGACCGGGAAAACCCGGCACCGACGAGACGGCGAACTCTCTGGAAAGGTACCGAAAACACCGCGCGGTGCGCATGGGGAAAGACGTCCCAGAGGGGAAGCCATGCACCGCGAGGTCGCGAATTATTAAGCGGTGTTACCGGGCCATGTAATCTGCGCGGCCTACTCGGCACCGCCACGGCGGCGCACGCCTGCAAGCACTCGAACCCTGGTCACGGGTCACAGCACTTTGCCCCCCTTTTCATGGACTCTGCGAACCGAACGGCTCGACACAGATGGTCAAGGGAACGACGCTCCACGCGGACTCATTGACCGCACGGGCGAATCGCGCAAGTCCGGAGGATAGTCATGCCCGCGATCTTGCGCCTGTCTCCACGGTATCCGCATGGGCGTTGCCCGCGCCAGGCACTCTGCCTGTGGCTATGGTGCGTTAGTGAACCGGGCACTACTCACACGTAGCCCCAGTCGCCGGGCGCGACTAATACGAGCACTAATACGGCGCCGCGTTTCACGGAGACCGCCGCCACCTGGCATGTTCTCGCTAAAACGCGCGCGTCAACCGGAGGCGGGACTGTTCGACGGACCGGACATGCCGGCGGGCATCTGCCGCGACAGCGTTACATGACACGCCCGAAGCACCACGCATCCGCTCCGTTTTTGCCCGCTTGCGATCGTGCCCGATCGGGTCGCCAGGCCCCGAACAGACCCGCCCGGGCGCGGTACGGGCGCCGCCCGGGCGCCCGAGACGGGGCGCCCCTCGGCCGACCGGCCCCCGGGGGCGGACAGAAACGGTGACGAGACGTCACATGGCTTTCGTATGCGGTGACTTGATGTTCACCCGCGCGACACGGGCGGGCCGCACGGCTCGTGTTCCACCCCTCCCCCGCCCCGCCGACGGCGCACCGGCCACGCGCGCCGGCGCCCCTCGCGGGCTCAGCGGGACCCATCGCCGGCACCGGCCCCCGGCGGCCCCCACCGGCCCGGATCCGGACGCCGCCCGACCGAGACGGGCTCGGACGCCCCCCGTCCCCGTCCCCGCTCTCCGGCGGCCCGGCGCGCGACCACGCACGACAGCGCACGACAGGGACGGCGGAACGGGAGCGCGTCAGCCCGATAGCATGGCCGACGTTTGCGCCCGTGCCGTCGAAGGAGTACCCCGTGTCCGCGCCCCGTCTGTCGCCACCAGCCGAGCCAGTGATCGTCCCAGCGGGGACGACGGCGGGTGAGGCGGTGGCCGCGGCCGGCCTGACCACGCACGGCCCCAGGGCGATCGTCGTCGTGCGCGACCCCTCGGACCAGCTGCGCGACCTGGAGTGGGCCCCCGAGGCCGACACCGAGGTCGAACCGGTCACGCTCGACAGCCCGACCGGCCTGAGCGTGCTGCGGCACTCGACCGCCCACGTCCTGGCGCAGGCGGTGCAGGACATCTTCCCCGAGGCCAGGCTGGGCGTCGGTCCGCCCATCCAGGACGGCTTCTTCTACGACTTCGACGTCGAGAAGCCCTTCCAGCCGGAGGACCTGTCCCGGCTGGAGAAGCGGATGCAGGAGATCGTCAAGCAGGGCCAGCGGTTCCACCGCCACCGCTACGCCTCCCCCGAGGAGGCCCGGCTCGACCTCGCGAACGAGCCGTTCAAGCTGGAGCTCGTCGACGCCAAGAGCGACGTGGACACCGACGAGATCATGGAGGTGGGAGGCGCCGAGCTGACCTCCTACCGCAATCTGGACCCCAAGACCGGCGAGCAGGTCTGGAGCGACCTGTGCCGGGGCCCGCACCTGCCCACCACCCGGCTGATCCCCGCGTTCAAGCTGATGCGCTCCGCCGCCGCCTACTGGCGGGGCGACGAGCGCAACCCCCAGCTCCAGCGGATCTACGGCACGGCGTGGCCGAGCCGCGACGAGCTCAAGGCGTACCTGAAGCGGCTGGAGGAGGCGGAGCGCCGCGACCACCGCAAGCTGGGCGCCGAGCTGGACCTGTTCTCCTTCCCCGACGAGATCGGCTCCGGCCTCGCGGTCTTCCACCCCCGCGGCGGGACGGTCCGCAGCGAGCTGGAGTCCTACTCCCGGCTGCGCCACCGCAGGGCCGGCTACCAGTTCGTCAACACGCCGCACATCACCAAGGAGAACCTCTTCACCACCTCGGGGCATCTGCCCTACTACGCGGACACCATGTACCCGCCCATCGAGCTGGACGGCGCGGAGTACTACCTGAAGCCGATGAACTGCCCGTTCCACAACCTGGTCTACCGCTCCCGGGGCCGGTCGTACCGCGAACTCCCGTTGCGGCTCTTCGAGTTCGGCACCGTCTACCGCTACGAGAAGTCCGGCGTGGTGCACGGGCTCACCCGCGTCCGCGGCCTGACCATGGACGACGCCCACATCTACTGCACCCGCGAGCAGATGGCCGGCGAACTGACCTCGGTGCTCCAGTTCGTCCTCTCCCTGCTGCGGGACTACGGGCTGGACGACTTCTTCCTTGAGCTGTCCACCCGGGACGACTCGCCGAAGTTCATCGGCGAGGACGAGGACTGGGACGCGGCCACCGCGGCCCTGAGTACGGCGGCGGCGGAGTCCGGCCTTGAGCTGGTGCCCGACCCGGGAGGCGCCGCGTTCTACGGCCCGAAGATCAGCGTCCAGGCGCGCGACGCCATCGGCCGCACCTGGCAGATGTCCACGATCCAGGTGGACTTCAACCAGCCCAAGCGCTTCGGGCTGGAGTACTCGGCGGCGAACGGCGGGCGCGAGGAGCCGGTGATGATCCACCGGGCGCTGTTCGGCTCCATCGAGCGGTTCTTCGGCATCCTCACGGAGCACTACGCCGGCGCGTTCCCCGCGTGGCTCGCGCCGGTCCAGGTGGTGGGCATCCCGGTGCGCGACGACCACGCCGACTACCTGGCGGACTTCGTCTCCACCCTGGCCGAGCGGGACATCCGCGCCGAGGTCGACCACTCCCAGGACCGGATGCAGAAGAAGATCCGCACGGCGCAGAAGCTCAAGATCCCGTTCATGGTGATCGCCGGGGACGAGGACGTCGAGGCCGGAACGGTCTCCTTCCGCTACCGGGACGGCTCCCAGCGCAACGGGGTCCCGCTGGACGAGGCCGTGGCGCACGTGGTCGACTTCGTCAACTCCCGGGAGAACAGCGGGCCTTCGGCCGCATGACGCGGAACGCCGGGCCGCCGTCGGACGGCGGCCCGGCGTTCCGGCGTTCCGGCGTTCCGTTCAGCGCCCGTTCAGCACGGCGGACAGCTCAACGCGGCGGCGGATGCCCAGCTTGCGGTAGGTCGCGGTCAGATGGGTCTCCACGGTGCGCCGTGCCACGTGCAGCACCGAGGCGATCTCCGCGTTGGTGTGGCCGGAGGCGGCCCCGCGACGGGGCAATACCCCGCCGGGCCCCTCGGGGCCTGGCCGTCGTGCCCGTCGGAGACGTCGACGCGCGAGATGGCCGACCGGCCGATGAGGGGAACTACGGCGAAACGCGGAATGGCGCGGACACCGGTGTGAGAGCTTGCCGATGTGCGGATAAAAACGGGCGCGCGGCAGCACACAGACCGACGGGCCCGACAACCAACCCCCCGCTCGACGCCGGATATCCGCCAGCGCCGGTGATGAGCGGCGCCAGAGCCATTCTCTGGACAAACGAGCAGGGCCCGGCCGTGAATCCCCAACAGAAAGGCCACGCCTCTCCCGCCGTTCTGCCGGTGCGCCGGTATGCGCTGGCACAGGAGAGACGCGTCGACATCGAAGGGGATTCTCCGTACGGCCGCATCGTCGAAGGTAACAGCGCCTGCCGGAATTTCGGGATCCGGTTCACCAGGGGGCCATGAAACAGCCCGAACGTGCCCGCGACCGCCCTTTCGTCCGACGGACCCGTCGGGGAAACGTCCGCCCAACGCCGAACGCCGAACATCGGGTTCGCGTTTTCCGCCGGCCGTGCTCGTCACCGGGGTCGCCCACGCCAGGGAACGTCGACGCGACGACTCACCCCGGGCGACTCACCCCGGGCGACTCACCCCGGGCGATGGCGGCTCAGGTCACGCACGCCCGTGACGGCGCGGCCGTACCACGCCGCGTACGCCGCCGCCCGCCAGCGGCCCGCGACAGGCGCGCGACTCAGGCGTGCGCGTCGAAGGCGCGGCGCGCGCGGGCGATGTCGTCCTGGTGTTGTTCGGTCCATCTCACCAGCGCCCCGACGGCCTCGTGGAGCGAGCGCCCCATCTCGGTGAGGGCGTACTCGACCTGGGGCGGAACGGTCGGGTGGACGGTGCGTTCGACGATGCCGTCACGTTCGAGTTGACGCAGCGTGCGGGTGAGCATCCGCTGGCTGATGCCGTCGATCTCGCGCTTCAACGCGCTGAAGCGCATCGGCCCGCGGTCGAGCAGCGCGACGGCCAGCAGCGACCACCTGTCGGCGATCCGGTCCAGGATCTGCCGGACGTCGCAGTCCTCCCGCTGGTCCCACTGCCAGATGGAGACGTCGCAGGACCCGAACCTGTCCTCGACCGAGGAAGCTCCGATGTCGCCGTTCCCCGTCGTGTGGGCACCAGGTTCCATGCCTCTCATCATCACAGGCGGCACGTCAGGTCAGCAAGAAGGGCCCCATAACGAATGGCCGCCACACCGCGTGCTGTTCGAAGCCGCGGTGGCAGGGAGGTATCACCGGTGTGACCTGGTTTCTCGAAAGTGCCGTCTTCCGCCGAGGACAGCCGCGTTGAAGACTGGCGCACGGTGGCGCATCACCACCGTGCATCCAACAATTCTCAGCGAAAAAGGGAACACGCGTGTCGGAACGTTCCACGACCGTCGAAGGAAGGTCGCTCCCGCCCGGCGGGGTGACGCGATTCACGCCGAGAGAAGGCTTTCTGCTCGCCGCGCTGTGCGGGGCCATCTTTCTGGAAGGCAGCGGAATCGCTCTGCTCACCATCGCTCTGCCGAGAATCCGTGAGGATTTCGGCGCCAGCACGGGCGAGCTGAGCGCGATCGCCTCCGCCTATGTCATCGCCTATGGCGGGTTCATGCTTCTCGGCGGCCGAGTCGCCGATGTGTTCGGCCGACGTCGCGTCTTCCTGGCCGGACTGATCGCCTTCGCCGTCTTCTGCGTTCTCGGCGCCGCGGCACATGAGGTGTGGCTCCTGTTGGCCGCCCGCTTCGTGGCCGGTGCCGCCTCGGGCTTCATGACACCGGCGGGCATGTCACTGATCACGGGCACGTTCGAGGAGGGACCACGCCGCGACCGCGCCCTCGTGTTCTACGGTGCGGCCACCGCCGCCGGGTTCGCCCTCGGCGCCGCGCTGGGAGGTCTCCTCACCGCCGTGCACTGGCGCTGGGTGCTGTTCCTCCCCGCCCTGCTCGCCGTGGTGATCCTGGCCCTGTCGGTCGCCACGATCCCCCGCGACGGGAAGCCGGGGCCCCGCGCGGCGCTGGACCTGTTCGGGGCGCTCAAGGCAACTGCCGCGGCCGTTCTGCTGGTCACCGCCATCACCCGGCTTGAGGACCCCGCCGAGGGGACGACGACCACCGGGCTCCTGTTCGTGTCCGGTCTCGCGCTGCTCGCGCTGTTCCTCGTCCGGCAACGGAGCGCCAGCGCCCCGCTCGTTCCCCCGCGGCTACTGCGCGCGCCCGGAGTGCTGCGGGCCGACGCGGCGGTACTGCTGTTCGCCGCCGGGTTCTACGCGTTCCAGTTCCTGCTGACGCTGTATCTCCAGGAGCTTCTGGGATGGACACCCGTCCAGACCGGGCTGGCATTCGTGCTGATGTCGTTGGAGGTCGTCATCGCCCCGCTGCTCACCCCGCGGCTGCTCGGGCGTTTCGGCACCCGGTCCGTCACCGTCCTCGGGCTTCTGGCGGGGGTGGCCGCCTCCGCCTGGTTCCTCCCCGCCGGTACGGAGTGGGGGATGGGGTGGATCGCTCCTCCTCTGGTGCTGGTCTCACTGGCTTTCGCCTTCGCCTACGGCCCGTTGGCGATCTCGTCGACTTCCGGCGTCGACGACCAGGGCGCAGCCAGCGGGCTGTTCAACGCGGCCGTCCAGTTCGGGGCGGCGATCGGGCTGGCCGCGGCTGCCGCCGTCTACTCGATCGCTCTCGGGGCGGACAGCGGGACCGCGGCCGGACTGGACGCCTTTCGCATCGGGGTCTGGGTCCCGGTCGTGGCCTTCGCCGCCGCTTCCGCCCTCGGGCTGACGGGACGCCGATCCTCACCGTCCCCGCAGGCGACGGACACCGAGGGCTGAGCATCGCGATCCCGAGAAGCTCCCCCTCCCTTCCCCTCCCCTCCCCGGCATCGACTGCGGCGGCTTCCCGTCCGTTGTCGATGCCGGCCACCCGGGGAGAGCCGTCCTGTGGCCTCGCCGGTCCCGCGCGGCGCCGCTCTCCTACTCCGGCCCGGGACGCGTGGCAGCGGACCGGGGGGTCGCGTGCAGCGAGGCCAGCAACCGCAACTTCTCCGCCCCGGGCGAGTCGGGCGCGGCGTGGTAGACGACCATCTGGTGGCCGGGCGCGCCCTGCACGTCGAACGTGTGGTAGTCCAACGCCAGTTCGCCGACGGCCGGGTGACGGAAGGTCTTCGACGCGTGCTGCTTGCCCCGCACGTCGTGTCCGGCCCAGAGGTGGCGGAACACCGAGCTGGCTCCGGAGAGTTCCACGACCAGTCGTCGCACGGAATCGGCGGACTCGACATGTCCCAGCGCGAGGCGCAGGTTGGCGACACACGCCTCCGCCGCCCGGTCCCAGGGGACGAAGAAGCCGGTGGCGACCGGGTCGAGGAAGGTCATCAGCGCCACGTTGTCGACCCGGCGGAATCCCGAGTACAGCGCGCCCGCGAGGTCGTTGACGGCCAGGACGTCGAGCTGGCGGTTGATGACCATCGCGGGGGTGTGCGGCCACGTGGCGAGGAGGTCGAGCAACGACCGCCCGGGAGTCGCGGAGATCGGGGTGAGGGCCGTGGGCGCGAGCCCGGCGAGGCGAAAGAGATGGCCGCGTTGGTCGGCGTCCAGACGGAGTGCGCCGCCGATCGCGTTGAGCACCGAGGGCGACGGGTGGCGTTCGCGCCCCTGCTCCAGGCGGGCGTAGTAGTCGACACTGATGCCGGCCAGCATCGACACCTCCTCGCGGCGCAGCCCGGGCACCCGCGAGCGGGTGGACCTGGTCAACGCGACGTCGTCCGGCCGGACTTGGGCGCGCCGCGCCTTGAGGAACGTGCCGAGTTCGGAGGTCATCACGCCGCCACCCTAGAAACCACCGACGCCGGTAACCAGGACCTGGCCCACCCCCTCCCGCGTCCCGTCCACGACGTCGAACGCCCCGGCGACGCGGGCCCGTTGGGGGGCGCCTCTGCCGGAGGGGTCGGGACTCGGGCAACGGGCCCGTGTCAGCGGCGCGTTCCCGGCGTTGGCGCGGGGACGCCTCCGGTGTCGGCCGCCGTCCCGCCCCACTGGGCCAGCAGCCGCAGGGAGGTCTCGGACGGGCTGCCGGGCTCGGTGCCGTAGACGAAGAGGATCTGCTCCGGGTCGTCTCCGGGCGTGAGCGCCTGGTAGGTGACGGTGAGTTCGCCGACGAGCGGATGGTGGTAGTCCTTGGTGCCGGTCGTGCGCCGGTGCACCTTGTTGTCCGACCAGCAGCGGCGGAACTCCGCGCTGTGTATGGACAGTTCACCGACCAGGGCGCTCAGGGCCGGGTCGTCCGGGTGGCGGCCCGCGTCGAGGCGCAGCATGGCGGCGGTGTCCGAGGCGACGCGGGGCCAGTCCCGGTACAGCTCGCGCGCGTGCGGGTCGAGGAAGACGAAGCGGGCCTGGTTCCGCTCGGCGGCGGGCAGCGCGCGGAAGTCGGTGATCAGGCGTCCGGCGAGCTGGTTGTGGGCCAGCACGTCGAGGCGCCGCCCGAGGACGAACGCGGGTCGGCCGGTCTGCTGGAAGGTGTCCAGGAGATCCCAGGTCGCGCGGTGGACCCGCTGAGGGCGGGGGCGGCGGCGACGGACGAGCCGGGGCCGGGCGAGGGTGTGCAGGTGGCCGCGCTCCGCGTCGTCCAGGCGCAGGGCGGTGGCGAGCGCGTCGAGGATCTCCGCCGAGGCGCCGCGGCTGCGGCCCTGTTCGAGGCGCGTGTAGTAGTCGACGCTCACCCCTGCCAGCCGGGCGAGTTCCTCTCGCCGCAGGCCGGGCACCCGGCGTCGGCCCGGGCCGGGGTCGTGTTCGTCGAGCCCGGCCTCCCTCGGGGTGAGGCGCGAGCGGGCGGAGCGGAGGAACTCGGCCATCGGCGCGCTGTCGGGGTGCTCACGGTCCATCCCTCCAGGATCGCGCGTGGGCGCGGGTCGCGGCGGCGGGAGGGTGGCCCCGTCCGTCCCCCGATCAAGCGGGCCCTTTTGCGGGCTCTTCTCGCTGCTCAGCGCTGGTTCAGTGGATACCGGGCCCCGCCACGGGCGGTGGCCGCGGCCCTCCGCGCGACCTCACGGGCCGGCGGGACAGCTCCGCGGCCACCGCCCGACGACGCTCTCTGATCACCCCGACTCCCAGAAACAGGAAGGTACCCCCTCCCTATGACAACCCTGCTCAACGGACGCCCCCTCGACGGCCGCGTGGCCGTCATCACCGGCGCCTCCAGCGGAATGGGCGCGGACACCGCCCGCCGGCTCGCCGAACTCGGAGCCGCCGTCGCCCTCGTCGCACGTCGGCGGGAGAAGCTCTCCGCCCTCGCCGCCGACATCACCTCGTCCGGCGGAACGGCCATCGCGCTCCCCGTCGACGTCACCGACCGCGTGGCGGTCCGCACGGCCGCCCAGCGGGTCGCGGACACCCTGGGGCCGGCGGACCTGGTGTTCAACAACGCGGGCGTCCAGTTGATCTCCGCCATCGACGCGCTCGAAGTGGACGACTGGCAGCGGCAGATCGATCTCAACGTCACCGGAGTGATGAACGTGATCGCCGCCTTCCTCCCGCACCTGACCGCCGCCGCCGAGCGTGGCAGGCCCGCCGACCTGATCAACACCTCCTCCATCGCGGCGACCCGCATCCTGGAGAAGTTCTCGATCTACTCGGGCACCAAGGCGTACATCAGCCACCTCACCCGACTCATCCGCGTCGAACTGGGCCGGAAGAACGTGCGGGTGAACGCCATCGAACCCGGCATGGTCGACACCGAACTCCCCGACCACGTCACCGACCCCGACGCCAGCGCCCTGATGGCCGGCCTGCTCCGCGACATCGAGTGCCTGAGCGGCGCCGACATCGCGGAGACCGTCGCCTTCATCGCCGCTCTCCCCCGGCACGTCAACATCAGCGAACTGGTCATCCTGCCCACGGCCCAGGCCGTGTAGCGGCGGGATTCCGTCGTTCCGTGACACCGTGGGTGCGATCCGTGATTACACTGCTCCGCCTTCGTCTGTGCGACGGAGGCGGAGCATCGACACACGCACCGCACGGCGAGTCGGCGCGCGCCCAGACAAGACTGACCCGGGCGCGGCTCGCCGGCACCGGAGGAACCTCATGGCCGACCAGTTCGATGTGACCCTCCGGGCCCGCCCCGGTATCCCGCAGGGCTCAGCCTTCCACGACCGCCGGCTCGATCAGGGACAGCGTCCGGTTGTCCGCGTCCACGTGTGCGCGGACGCCGATGGGCAGCGGCAGGTTCGGCGAGGTGTGGCCGAAGTCGACCTGGGCGAGAACGGGGATGTCACGTCGGCCCAGCACGTCGAGTACCACGTCGCGTAGCTCCGCGCGCTGCCCGCCCGCCTCGTGAGGCGTGACCTCGCTCGGGATGCCGACCACCATGCCCGCGATCCGGTCCAGCACACCGGACAGCCGCAAGGCGTGCAGGTCGTTCCAGATCCGCGAGACCGGCCGCTCCAGTTCCTCCCAGAAGAACACGGCGCCGTCGAACCGCTCGACGGCCGGGGCGAACGGTGTCCCCCGCAACAGGACCAGCCGGTTCAGCAAGCCGCCGAACAGCGGCCCCCGCGCGCTGCCCGGCCGCCAGGTCTCCCAAGCCTCCTGCGCCGGCAGCGCGCCCGGCGCCTCGGCCTTGGTGAGCACCCGGGTGTAGAGGTCGACGAGTTCGGAGCGACGGGCCTCGTCACCCAGCGTGTACCAGTCGCTGCCGAAACCGTGGGTGGCGATGTCGGCGTGGAAGCCGACGAGGCCGGTCTTGGCGTGCAACGCCATGTGGAGCACCGAGATATCGCTGTAGCCGATGATCGGTTTCGGGTCGGCCCGGATCGCGTCCAGGTCGATCAGGTCGAGATAGCCGATGGTCGCCTGTCCGCCGGTGTGCGCGACGATGGCCCGCACCTCCGGGTCCCGGAGCAGGACATTGAGTTCGTCGGCCTGCTCCGCCGGAGTACCCGCCGCCCACCAGCGGCTCCGCGCCGGGTCGACCATCGGGCTGACCCGCACGCGGAAACCATCCGTTCGAGTATCGCCACACCGCGGGCCAGCAGCGGCTCCTCACCCGGCTCAAGCTGACCCGAGGGCGCGGCGACGACCACGAGGTCGCCGGAACGTAGCGCGCGGGGCCGCAGGATCGCAGGCATGGGTCTCCTCCTGGGGTGATCAGTGATGGCGACCAACAAGGTCCGTGCCGCCGGTATTCCGCCTCCCCGACGTGATCGAGTCGAGCCCCGAGACCCCAACCGGACCCACGGACAGCCTCCGCGCGTTCTGGAGATCGGCTCGGGCGGCCTGAACGCCGAGACCGCGGACCTGGCCGAAGCCATCCTCGCGGCGCGCCCACCCGCCGACACGAACCCTCTGAGCACACGCGCCGTTGCCGCCCGCCGCCGCGATCGCGTGCCTCCACACAGCGCAGGGGCCGGACCGCCGAAGGCCCGGCCCCCAGGACGCTCAACACGCCCGGGCGAACTCCCCGGCCTTGCCTCTCCCAGCTTGGGGCCGTCATAGAGGGCGATCCCCTTCACCGTTCGCCAGCCCCAGGCGTCTCGCGGGCTACGCGGATCGGCGGCCCGTGGCTCCCGCCCGGGAGAACACGCTCGGAGTCGTTACAGAACGTGTACCTGTTCGAGTGTGAGCACCCAACGTCCAGCGTCTTCCTGGATGTCGAGTATGGCGGTCAGGTCGCTCCAGACCCCGTTGAGCGGGAGGGCTATTTCGACGCGCGGCAGCATGCCGTCCTCGCGCCAGATCTGTGTACGTGTCGGGTGGTCGCCCGTAGCGGTGTCCGGAGATGTGACTCGCGTCGTGCGACCGTGAACGGGTTCCCCGGCTCCGTAGTTGGCGATGCAGGCGCGTAGTTCCTCGGGTGTGAGCCGGTAGCGAGGATCCGGGTGTGGTGCGAGGAATGTGTTGGCTGCCGCGTGGTCGTCGACCGCGAGCAGCCGGACCCACTCGAAGACGGCGTCCAGGATTTCCTCGTCCGAAGCGCCTGGGGCGAGGGTGTGCATGGCCGTGAGGCTAGCTCACGGCCGTTTCACGCTGGCTGAGGGACGCGCGGCGCCCGAAGCGCCCCGCCGCTTGACCTGGACCGGGGTCCAGCGCCCAGGCTTGGCCGCATGGACGACGAGGGAGACGACGAGCGAGACGAGCTGTTCGGCATCGCGGAGGTGTCGGAGCGGATCGGGTTGGCGGCCGACACGTTGCGGTACTTCGAGCGTCAGGGGGTCGTGCCGGCCCCCCGGCGCGACAGCGCGGGGCGGCGCCGGTACGCGGCGGGTGATGTCGAGTTGATCCGCATGTTGGTGCACCTCCGGGAGACGGGGATGCCGCTGGCCGACATCGCGCAGTTCACCGGTGCGGACGGCAGGGCCGCCGATCCGGCCGTTCTGCGGCTGGAGTTGCTGACGGCGCACCGGCGCCGCGTCCGGGAGCGGCGCGAGGAGCTGGACCGTGCGCTCGACGTGATCAGCCGCAAGATCGCCGACTACGACGAACAGGGCGCCGGCACGCCGCGACGGCTCGAACGGCCGGACTGCGCGCTCGCCTTCGATGTCCGGGGCGAGGGGCCGCCGCTGTTCCTCGTCGGCGCGCCGGCCGGGCGGGCCGGCTTCGCGGCGCTGGCGCGGGAGTTGGCGGAACGGTTCACCGTCGTCACCCACGATCCGCGCGGCATCGGCGACAGCCGCGCCGTAACGGGGATGGCCGCGCCCACGCCCGAGGTGCTGGCCGAGGATCTCGCCGCGCTCGTCGACCGCTTCACCGGCGGCCCCGCGCTGTTCGTCGGCACCAGCGGTGGCGCCGTCACGCTGCTCGAACTGGCCACCCGGCATCCCCAACTGGTCAACCGAGCCGTCCTGCACGAGCCGCCACTGGTCACCCTCCTGGACGACGCGGACCTGACCAGTCGCGCGACGGCGGCGTTCGCGGTGGCCGAGGGGGACCCGCAGCGCGCGGTGCAGGAGTTCTACGACCTCAGCGGCGCCGGCCACCACACAGGGCCTGGCGAGACTCCTCCCCCGCACCTGGCCCTGCCCGAGCTGCCGGCCGGGGAACTGGACAAGAACCGGTACTTCCTGGGACGGATGGCCGGCCCCTCCGTCCTCTACGCGCCCGACATCGAGGCCGTCCGCCGGGTTCCCCTGACGCTGTGCGCGGGCGCGCTGAGCCACCACCAGCTGGCGCGTCGGGCGACCCGGGCGCTCGCCGACCGCCTGGAACTACCACTGGTCGACATGCCAGGTAACCACCTGGGCGCGAGCACCGAACCGGCGGCGTTCGCCCGCGCCGTCCTGCCGCTGCTGCGACAACCCGACGCGCGGTGAGCCGACGCGCGGTGAGCCGCCGCCGCCCTGCCGCCCTCGCCTCCCGCGGGGGCGTGCCTGACTGCGATCATGCCGGGCATGGTTGTTCCGCTCGATGACCCCTACTACACGGCTCTCCACGACCACGCGCAGCGGTACCTGGGGCCGGGGTACGCCCGCGTGGCTCCCGTCGGGGACGACGGGTTCGGCATGGGCCTGCACCGTGACGACCGTGCCCGACTGGTCTCGGCCCTGACCCTGGGAGTGCCCTTCCAGCCCGGAGTCGACGGGCCGGTCGAGTTCGCCTGCACCCTCCAGGCGAGTCAGGAGCGGGAGGCGCACCACCTCGCGCGGGTCGCGGCGCGGTGGTTCATCGCGTCGGGCGAGAGCGCCGAGTTCGGGGCGTGGATCCAGTCGGAGGCCCCGATGGTGCCCGACACGGGCATCCACGGGCTGCTCTTCGACACCCATCCGCTGGTCGGCGAGGCGTTCTCGGTCCTCGCCGACGCCCGTTGGCCGGACCAGCCCGACCGGCCCGACCAGCCCCACGGGCCCGGCGCCCCGGCCGGAGCGCTGCGCCTGGTGGTGCTGCTCCCGCTCACCGCCGCCGAGATCGACGTGCTGGAGTCCCCGGAGCAGGGCCGAGAGGACCTCTGGGAACGGTGGCGCGCCGAGAAGACCCGGCTGTGGGACGTGGAGCGCGCCGGCTGAGGAGGCCCGCGCTACCGGGTCCCGCGCTCCTCGACCGCGTGCAGGAACGCGCGCCAGGCCGCCGGGCGGAACGTGAGGAACGGGCCGTCCGCGCGCTTCGAGTCGCGCACGCCGTGGCGCGCGCCGGTCAGGGCGGCCACCTCGACGCAGGCCCCGCCGTTATTGCTGTAGGAGGACTTGAACCAGTGCGTTTCACCAGGGGTGTTCAACGGTTCGGCTCCCTCGTTGTCCTTGTCGTCGCGCCGGTTGGGCGCGGAGTCGGTCACCTCGGGAAATCGTCCCAAGACGCCGACCGTTGGGCAACGGGGCCTCCGCGCACAACCGGCGCCGCGCTCAGTCGGCGCTGACCCGCCCGGACTTGACGCCCGTCACGAACGAGGAGAACGCGTCGGTCGAGAAGGTCAGAACCGGACCCTCCAGGCGCTTCGAGTCACGGACCGGGACCACGCCACGGATCGCGGCGAGATTGTCGGCGGCCTCCAGGCAGGCGCCACCGTTGCTGCTGTAGGAGGACTTGAACCAACGCGGGGCTTCGGAGCTCACAGGATGCCCTTTCGTAGCTGCTGGATCACGGCGACCAACGCCCGCTGGGACAGCGGGACATCGTGCCCTACAGCATCAGGCTGCCCTGCGACCGCGGGCTCCATATGCGGTTTTCGGACGCGTTCGGACCCGACCGAAGGACTCACTCGCGAGCCGGCGTGGGCGGAGTGGTGCGGGGGTTGTGCGCGGAACGGGTTGCGGGGACAACGCGCCCGTGGCTCCGCGCACAACCGGTGTGGCGGTCAGTCGGTGCTGACCCGCCCGGACTTGACGCCCGTCACGAACGAGGAGAACGCGCCGGTCGAGAAGGTCAGAACCGGACCGTCGTGGCTCTTGGAGTCACGGACGGGAACCACACCGCTGGTCGCGGCGAGATTGTCGGCGGCCTCGACACAGGCGCCACCGTTGTCACTGTAGGAGGACTTGAACCAACGGGGGGCTTCGGAGCTCACGGGGTGCCCTTTCGTTGTTGCTTGATAGCGGCGACGGAGGCCGACTGGGACAGCGCCTCCGCCTGTAGCTGATGGTAAGCCGTCAGCAACGGGACGACGGACCCGTTATCCCGTTCCACGTTTCCGCGCAGTGAAGACTCCGCGTAGGACAGCAGCGAGCGGTCCGACATCGTCAGGATGTGGGCCGGCAGACTGAGGGTGCGGCGCACGCCCATCTCGAAGGGGGCGAGCTGGAGCACGGTGTGCGGCTGCCGGGCGAACTCCTCCAGATAGGCCAACTGCGCGTTCATCACCGCTGGGCCCCCGATGGGGCGACGGATGCAACTCTCGTCCAGCACCACGGAGATCAGCGGGGCAGGCGTCCGCTCCAGCGCCGTCCGCCGCTCGGTGACGAGCGCGATTCGCTCCTCCGCCTGCTCGGGGCTGATCGCCCCCCGGTTGACGGCGCTCTGGGCAAGCTCCGTCGCATACTCCGGCGTCTGGAGCAGCCCGGGGACGACGCCGATCTCGAACACCCTGATCTCGGCGGCGCGTCCCTCGCACTCGACGTACTCGGGAAATCCCTCCAGCAGGCTCCCGTGGCGAATCTCGCGCCATTCGCGTTCGAACGCATCCGCGGTGTTCTCGGTGCCGAGGACGCGATCGGCACTGCGCGCAAAGCGCAAGGTAGAAATCTTTCGACCAGTTTCCACGGAGGACATGTGGCTGCTGGTGTAACCCATCCGGTTCGCCAGCTCCTCCTGTGTCCATCCCCGCCCCTCCCGCAGGCTGCGCAGACGCGCGCCATACGCGGCCTCGGGGGAACTCTCGGGGACCAACTCCTTGCGGTTCAAGGGCAGCACACCAATCTTTCGTGCCGATCCAGCACGTTGAATGATCCCCGATCGAGCGGTACTCTGTCTACCTCAAGTAGTGGAGACGCTACGGAGAGGAGCAGTTATGCCCACTGTGAGCGGTCCGGAAGTGCGGGTGCCCGAGGCCCCCGAAAGACCCCGCTTCCTCACGGGCGGCCTTTCCGAAACGGGACCCAACGAGGTTCCCCATGACGCCCGTTGGTCCCTGACGGTCAGCGTGCGTGAGATCGAGGGCTGGCGTCGGGCGGTCGCGGGTGCGTTGGTCGAGTGGCGGGTGTCGCGGAATGCCGTGGAATTGGCGCGGCTTGGCGTCTCGGAGCTGTTGGCGAATGTCGCGAAGCACACGGTGAGTCGGCGGTGTGGCCTGCGGGTGGTGCGTGCGGAGGCGGATCTGTTGGTGCAGGTCTTCGACGAGTCCCGGCAGTTGCCGGTGTTGCGCACGCCGGACTGGTGCTCGGAGGACGGCCGGGGGCTGTGGATGCTGCGGGAGATGGCCGACGGGTTCGGCTACATGCCGGTGCCGTTCATGGCCGGCGCCTCGTGCCGGTTGGGCAAGGTCGTCTGGTTCACGTGCCGGGACACGGCGTGAACGGCGCGAGCCGTCCCGTGGCACCCGTCGAGTGGGAGTTCCAGATACCGGTGCCGGGGATCGTCGGTGCGGAGCAACGGGCCCTGGGGCCCTGCTGGTTCTGGTGCGGGTATCGCGTCTCGCCGGTGGTGTGGATCGGGTGCCTCACCTCGGAGGGCGCCACCGTCCCGCTCTACGCGTGCGACGCCTGCCTACGCCAACTGGCCGCGATGGCGTGGGACTTCACCGACGCCGAACGCGCCGCACCCCGCGCGCCCGACGGACGGCCGCGGGAGCCGTATCCGCCGGCGGGCGGTGCATGGATGCCCTGGCCTCGGCGGGAGCGCGGGGCACCCCGGGCCCGCACCACGTTCGGCACCCGCTTCTGGAAGGGGGCGTGTCCGTCGTGAACGACATCGTGCGCGGCGCGGACCGCGTGCTGATCCAGGAGCGGGGGCCCGGGGTGCCGGAGGGCATCTACGGCGCGGAGTGCATGAGCTGCGAGGCGGTCTCCCCGCTCTTCGACAACGACTCACTCCCGGTCGCGGTCTGGGCGCTCCAACACTCCCAGGACCGGCCCGACCACACCCTCTTCCTCGCCCGGACCGAACGCCACTGGCGGGTCGTTCCCCGCCCGGACGACCCACCACCGGCCTCCACGCCCGGCCCGGGGTTCGTCGGCCCGGCGTTCGTCGGCCTGATGTGCCTGCTCACGGCCCTCTCGGGCCTCCTCCCCGCCCTGACCAGTTAACGCAAGGAGAAACCAGTCATGTTGACCACCATCAACCACTCACCCATCCCGATCACCTTCCATGTGCTGGCCACGACACAGAGCAACCACATGCTGATGGTGCGCGGCCTGCGGGAGGACGGCCAGGAAGGCTGGGTCCTGCCCAACGGCCAGGTACCGCCCGGCCGTTGCATCATCCTGACCGCCCGCGAGACGTTCCTGGAGGCGACCGGCTGCGAACGCGCCCTGTCCGAGGTGGTGGCCGTCACCCCGACCACGGACGACGAAGGCACACTCAACGGCCTCACCTACGTCCTGGACGGCGGCGTCCTCCCGGACGTGCCGTCCAGGGACCCCAAGGAAGGCGCCAGTTGGGTCCCAATGCGCGAACTGTACGAGCCCCCGGCCCTCTACCAGTACGCCATCATCGCCACCGGCCAACGCCGCCGCCTCCCCCTCCTCATCAACACCGACCGCCCCGAATCCGCCTTCATCTGACGAGGGCGGACGGGCGCCTCAGTCGGCGTCGTCGGATTGCTCCTCGGGCCCTCGCGCCTGGTTCCGGGCGGCGAGCTCCCGCAGGCGCGCCGTTGTGCCGTCGCGCCGCGCGCGGCGCAGGCCCTGCTTGGCCAACAGGCCGTTGGCCACGGTCGTGACCGTTCTGCTCGGCGGCGCTGTCATGCCCGCCGATGTGTGGGGTGCGTAGAGGGCCTGCCCGTCCTCGACGGTCAACCAGCCGGTGAGGGTGCGCATGGCCAGGCCGACGCACTGCGGTTGGAAACGGTGGGCGAGGAATCCCGCCCGGCGTCCGCCCGGCGGCAGGAGCCCGGGAGACGCGGCGAGGCGCAGACCGGTCTCGTCGTGTCCGGTGACCGTCACCGGGAGGATGACGGGGTGGCCGTCGGCGCCCTGGTAGGCCAGCAGGCGATGAGGAAGGGCGTCGATCTGCCGGGCGAGCTTGGCGACGGGTGTCCGCGGGGCGGTGCCGTTCTTCGGCGGTTCCTGTTCGGCGGGATGCCCCGGCCAGGAGGCGCCCGTCACGGTCGGGCGTCCACTCGCCGAGAGGTCGGGCCAGACGGCGACGCGTTCCGGGTGGACATCGACGAAGACCCGGTTCTGGTGGTACTCGCGAAGCAGCCAGTCCCACACGCGCCCGCGCCTGGTCCGCCCGAGGAACGGCTCGGAGGCTTCCATCAGCTCCGCCAGTCGCTGCGCCGGGGGCTGAAGATCCACCTCCGCCCGGCCCTGGGCGAGGACGTAGTGGCTGTGGTTGGCGAACCCGTGGTCGCGCGTGTGATAGGCGAGAGCGACGCGTGGGTCGCTCAGGATGCGTTCCAGTTTCTTCGGGAAGCCCAGCGAGGTGGTGAAGCTGACCTCGTTGGCCGCCCGGTCCGCGAGCCCTACCGGTGAGACGCTGGTGACCACCGCCCCTCCGGCCGGGGTGAGGTAGGCGGCGGCGATGGTCAGGTCGCCCCTGAACGCCTCGTACGCCGTGTCCGGTCAAGGGAGTTGAGTGTGTGTCACGATCCGTCGCCTCGCAGGGCTCGCAGCTCGGCGGCGGCTTGGCCGCGCAGGGCGGGCAGCGCCGCCTTCGCCGGGGCCGGCATGTGCACGAGCATCGACTCCACCTCGGCCGGCGTGCCGGCCTCATCGAGGAAGCCGATCATCAGATGCCCGGCCACCGGGGGCGTGCTGGCGATGACTCGCTGGGCGAACTCCTCCCACTGCGTGGGCGTGATGTGCCGCAGGGCGGGGAACAGCACCGGTTCCTCGTGGGTCAGGTGGTCACGCACGCTGTCGCGCACCGCGACGGCCGCCTCGCGCAGCGCGTGCCGGCGGTCGCCGCTCACGCTCTCGCCGCCCGTGCCCTCGCCGCTCACGCTCTCGCCGCCCGTGGGCTCGCCGCCCGGCTCTTCCGTGCCGGTCAGGTCGACGGCGGCGAGGCGGTCGAGCGCGCTGTCCAGCCGGTCGTGTTCCTCGCTGAGTTCGTCGAGCGCGCCCTTCGTGTCCGGCGCCGCCGCCACGACGAGCGGCCACAGCCACGCGTCCTCGGTCTCGTGGTGGTGACGCAGGTTCGCCACGATGAAGTCCCGTAGCCGCGCGAGTGCTTGGCGCGGCACGGTGGTGCGGCCGGCGGCGTCGACGAGCAGTCCGGTCGCCAGTCGGTGTGTCTCATGGGCGAGCCGCGTTTCCGTGAGGGCTTGCGCGTGGGACTCAGCTTGCATGGTCATGTGTGCGGAACCTTCGCGTAGGAGCGCATGGTCTTCCGGGCGGACCCCGAGAACCTGAACCGTCCCGGCGGGAAGGCGGGAAGGGTGGAAGAGGTTTCGGTGCGCCCGGCCTCTATTCAAGTTACATGCTCTGCATTGAAGTGAGCCACTATGGCCTCAGGTAGGCTGCCGCCATGCCCGAACGGACTCGGAGGTACCGGTCAACGCGACGCGAGCAGAGCGCGGCCCAGACCCGACAGGACATCCTGGAGACCGCGCGCGACCTCTTCACCACGCACGGCTATGCGCAGGTGACGATGGGGCAGCTCGCCCGCTCGGCCGGTGTCGCGACCAAGACGCTCTACGCGAGCGTGGGCACCAAGACGCAACTCCTGCACGCTCTTCTGGCCGTGGACGTGGCGGACTCGAAGGCCACCGGGCTGCACGACGAGGTGTTCCGCAGCACGGACCTCGCCTCCGCGGTCACGTCCCTGGCGCGGGGAATACGCGGCAACACCGAACGCTTCGCCGCGTCCATCAACCTGCTCCACTCCTCCATGGCCAGCGACGACAAGGCGCGGCAGGTATGGGAGTACGTCGTCGCGCAGTACCGCCAGGCGCTGCGCGAGGTCGCGGAGCACCTCGTCGCCATCGGGGTGGTGGCTCCCCGTCTCGACGTGGACGGCGCGGCGGACCGCCTGTGGTTCTGCTTCGGGCTGTCGGCGTGGCGGTCGCTTGTCGTCGACTGCGGCTGGAGCTATGACGACGCGGAGCGCCTGCTCGCCCGCCAGGCCGTGCGGATGCTCGAAGACCCGGGCCCGGCGTAGGCCGCTCCCCCACGACGGCCCGACCGTTCCGAGCCGTCACGTGGCCCACACCACCGGCCAGGCCCGACCCGCGTCCGTGCGGCGCCGCCGTGCTCGTCACCCGCCGCACCAACGCCGGGCGCGGGAACGGCCGTCAGGCCAGCGTGCCGCTCCTGGCCTGTCGGAGCATCCGCAGCCACAGGGCGACGGCGACGGCCGCGCCGGCCGTCCAGGCGAGGGGCGCCGGCACGGCGTTCTCCAGCCCGAGGACCGAGCCGAGCAGGAAGCCGGAGGCCACGTTCGCCGCGACGCCCAGGATGACGACGATGTAGACGAACGACAGCGCCCCGTAGGCCACCAGCACGGCCGTCGTCCGGTCCCGGACGCGGACGCGCCACGGCGCGGTCGTGGCGAGCAGCGCCATCGCGCGTTCGCGCAGGTCGTCCTCGCGGAGCAGCTCCGTGAGGACGAAGTAACCGTCGCTGCGCAGCAGCGGGTTGAGCGTCGCGACGATGCCGACGACGGTGGAGAGGAAGAGGTAGGCGGCGAAGGTGCGGGCCGCGCCGTCGGAGAGGGCCAGCACCAGGCAGCCGGAGGCGACCAGGATCGCGAGGTCGACGAGCGGCCCGCTGAGGTGTACCAGGACGCGCCGCCAGCGGGCGCGCAGCAGCCAGATGTCGCTGACGTCGGTGAACGCGACGGGTTGGAAGTAGTACAGCCCGACGCCCAGCGCCGCGACCGACCGGCCGAAGCTCAGGCAGGTGAAGGCGTGCCCCAGCTCGTGGACCACCGCGCGCAGCAGGATCGCCGGCCACACCTGCCAGGCCGCTGACCAGCTGAGCGCGTCGTTCGCACCGGAGAGCATGTCGCCCCACCGCAGCGCGCACACCACGACGCCGGCGGCGAGCAGCGCGACGAGCGCGGGGAGGACCACGCGCGGCGGGCACCAGCGGGCCAACAACCGGTGGGCGGTGGCGAGCGAACGCGGGTCGTGCCAGGTGGACTTCAGGAAGAACAACGACTGCCGGTGCACGTCGCCCCCGTGGGCGCGCGGCGCCTCGGTGCCCTCCAGCAGGCCGTTGGCGGCGAGTTGGGCCATGACTTTCCGCACGTGGGCGGGCGGGCAGCCGGCTTCGCGTGCGGCCTCGTCAACGGTGCGCGAGCCGTCGAGGAGTTGGGCGATCGACCAGGCGCGGGCGCCGAGCCTGAGGTAGGACGGCGGGGTGCCGATCCGCACATAGACCTGGCCGCCGTCGGCCGTGGCCTCCACCGGTTCGGCCAGCCGGGGGCGTTCGGGGGCGGTCTCGGAGGTCGACGGCACCCGGGCTCCTCTCGGTCCTACGGGCGGATCACGTATCGCGGGTCAGGGGCAGGGGTGCGGCAGCGGGTTGAGCGCCGACTCGGGCAACGGCGCCGCGCGGTGGCCCATCCGCACGGGCACGGTGCGCAGGCGCGCGTTCTCCCGTGCCTGGAGCGGGCCGATCGAGAACGGCTGGAGGCCGGGCACCACGGCGCGCCACACCTGGAGCCCGGTCGCCGCGCGGACGTCCGGGGTGCTCAGGTCGACGGCGACCGCTTCGAGTCCCGCGTCCCGCAGGGTCTCCACGAGCAGGTCGAGCCCGGCCCCCGGGGTGCTGGGGGCCGGGGGGTGTGCGGCGGCGTAGGCGGCGAACGGGCGGCGTCGCTCGCGGATGAGCAGCCAGCCGAGCGCGTCCAGGTAGCCGGGCGAGGCGCCCAGCGCCTTCGCGCGTTCCCGCTCGGTGACCCAGGCCGCGTCCGGGGCACCGGGGAACGCCCGTGCTTCCTCGACGAGTTGGCCGGTCAGCCAGCAGGTGCCGTGCAGCGCCTCCAGCACCGCCTTCTCCAGGGCCTCGCCGGGGTCGAGGCGGGTCGCCATGCCGAAGGTCGCCAACGGGCCGGTGCCGTCGTGGCGTTCGACCATGGCCAGCACGGTGGGAACGGCCAGATCGGTGGCGAAGTCCCAGGCGCGCAGCCGGCCGCCGGTGGCCCGCAGGGCCCGGTGGGCGCGGTCGACGCGGGGGTGGCCGGTGGTGTCGAGGGCGAGTTCGGGAACGGGGGCTCGGTTGAGGAAGTGGATGAGCAGCGCGTCGGCCTCGATCAGCTCGCAGAGGCCGTGGACCAGGCAGGCGTCGGCGTCCTTGCCTGCCGCCAGGCCCTTGTTGGAACCGGGCTGCACCGCGTCCTCGAAGGCGGCGGCGGTGTATCCGAGCAGGCTCAGCTGGGCGGGAACGAGCACCGGGCCGCCCCGGGTGAGGCTGTGGCCGTGGACCCAGCCGAGGGGGGAGGCCGCCGAGGCGGTGGGGAAGTCCGCCTCGACGGCCGGCTTCTCGCGGTCGGAGAACGTGGCGAAACGTTCGAGCGGCACCGCGTTCGGCAGGTCGCGCGCCGCGCCCCACACCACCCGGCGGGCGGCGCCGTGCACCAGCGCGCAGTAGCGTTCGACGGCTTCGCCCAGGCAGCGCCGCACGGCGTCCGCCATGGTCCAGGCGGCGCCGAACGCGTCGTAGAGCTGCGGTTGGGCGTGCGAGGCGCTGATCTCCCGGAGGTCGGCGAGGTCGCCGGTGACCGCGTGGAAGAGGTCGGCGGTGTGGAGGAGGTCGGCGGCCACGGCTGGGTGTTCGGTGCGCAGGGTGCGCAGCACGCCACGGGGGCCGTGGAGGGCGCGCAGGTCGTGGGTGAGGGCGGCGAGCCGCTCCGGCGACAGGTCGTGGGAGCGCCGGCAGCGTTCAGCGAGCGTCGCGGGCGCAAGCGCGTGCGCGGGTGCGATGGCGGGCGCCGGGGCGTGTTGGGGGGCGTGCGGAGGTGCGCCCGCGCCGTCCGGGAGGAATGGACGACGCGGGCGCGGTGCCCGCGCCAGGCTCGACGGGAGTAGGACGTCGAGGGGCGCGGGATCGCCGGCTTGGGGGGTGCCGGCGAGATCGAGGGGAGCCCCGGGCGCGCAGAGCGGGCAGGTCGGCAGGCCCAGGACTCGGGTGAGGTCCGCTTGCCGGGGGCGCAGTTCGAGGAGAACGGCGCCGTCGGGGAAGCGGGTCGGCGCGCGCAGGCGCAGCGCCGCGTGGGTCAGGAGCAGCGCGGTGGCCGCCGGGTCCGGGCTCTCCGCGTCGCGCGCGGGGCGTGCGTCAACGCCGTGCGCGGGGCGTGCGCAGCCGGCGCGTTCGCGTGCGGCGAGGCAGTCGAGGCAGAGGCGCGCGCCGGAGAGATCGGAGGTGACCAGGACCTTGCCCGGCTCGCGCCAGTGGGTGGCCCAACTGCCGCCGGCCGCCAGCACGGCGCGCGCGGCGACCACGGGCGCCGTGGCCTCGTTCCCGGTCAGCAGCCGCCTGGGCAGTACCACGTCCACGGGCCGGCCGGCCGCGCGGTCGGCGACCTCGCGCACGTCGTCCGTCACCAACAGCCCATGAGTCTGGGGGAGTTGACGTGCCGCCCCGGCCACTTCCGGTTCCGCGACGACGGCGGTCAGCGCGGGGTAGGTGTTCACCACCCTAGTGGCGCCGGTGCCCCCCGTCGGCGCCGGCGCCACCAAGCCCTGTCGGCCGAGCCAGCCGAGCAGCGCGCCGGCCGTCGTGGCCGGCACACCCGCCTCGGCCGCCCAGGCGTCGGGGGCGGTGCCGGACCCCAGCGCCGCCAGCAGCCGGCCGGCGAGCGTGGCATGCTCCCCCGCCAGCACGGCCGCGTGATCCCAACCGCGCACCAGTAGTCGCCCGTCGGGCCGCGCCAGCACCTGGGTGGTGCCGGCCGGCGCGACGGCGTCGCGCGTGGTGAGGGGTGGGGAGGTCACGACGTGGGTCCGAGGCGTTTCCGCGTCCGGCCTCAGCCCTTGCCGCTGAGGGTGCAGCCGGAGGAGGCGGCGCTGCTGCCGCCCTCGACGTTGTCGAGGGCCAGGCGCGGCCCGAGCTTCTCGATCGCCAGGTCGAGGGTGTCGAGTTCGTCGATGCCCGCCTCGGTCTCGGGAAGCGCGCCGGGGGTCTCGTGGTCATGTGCCATGACATACCTCCAGAGAAAGTGATCTGAAAACGATTTCTCGTCGGTCGACGGATGCGAGGAGCCGGCCGAACGGAACGTCGACCACCCTGCCACGCCTCCTCCCGCGGACGCCAACCGTCCACTTGTGTAAGCTTATTTCCGCATGTCATATCGTTAAACTATTGACCCTGACGCAGCCCTTCCGGTACGAATGACGGCCATGCCGACCGATGATTCCTCGCGCGTCGAGGCGCGGGGCGCCGAGGCGCCCAGCTATGTTCTGACGCCGGGCGCCTCGGTCACCCTTGAAACCGATTTCTCGGTCACCGTGCGGCTCGTCACCGGAGATGTCACCCTGCGCGGCAAGACGGCGGCGCTGGCGGGGCGGGTGCTCGGCCTGGTCGCCAGGCCGCACTCGGCCGCACAGCTCGCCCGCGAGGTGGAGACCCCGGCCGCCACGGTCGAACGGCTGCTGGCGCGGCTGGAGTCGAAGGGGCTGGTCACCACCCTGGCCCGGCTCGACGCCGGGCCTGGCGCCGACCGGCGGGCCAACGCGGCGCTGAGCCTCTTCCCCGACGGCGGGCTCCAGGACCCGGCGCCCGGCGGGGAGCCGGCCGAGATCTTCTGCCTGGGCGACGCGGAACTCGACGCTCGCTTCGCCGAGTTGACCGGCGCCAGCATGGACCTGCGGGTCTCACGCCAGCCGACGATCGGCGAGGCCGGCTCCCCCGCCCCGCGCGGCGCGGCGCCCTCGCTCGCCGTCTGCCTCACCAGGGAACGCGAGGACGCGCGGCTGCGCCGCCTCGACGGCTGGGCGCGGCGCGTCCAGGTCCCCTATCTGGCCGGCTGGTTCGAAGGCGTCACCGCCGTGCTGACGCATGTGGTCATCCCCGGGCGCAACGCCTGCTACGACTGCCTGTGCACCAGGGAACGCGCGGCGGCCCACGGCGACGGCAGGCCGGGCCCCGGAGACGAGGAGTCGCTGGGGCGGCGGCTGGCCTCGGCGCCGGCCGGTGGACTGGCCGCCGGCGACGGCCTGTTGGCGAGCCTGGCCTCGTTGCGCACGGTCAACGTCTTCGCCGGCCGCACCAACGAGGCGCCGGCCCCGACGCTGCTCCAGCTGAGCCTCACCACCCTGAAGCTCACCCGGCACCCGGTGCTGCGGGTGCCGAACTGCGGAAGCTGCGGCCGTGCCGGCTGACGCGGGGCCCGCCGCCGGGCCACCGGACGCGGCCGACGCCGGCCTGGACACCGTTCCGGACGCGGCTGGCCCGGATACCGGCCCCGACCTGGACGCCGTCGTGTCGCCGCGCACCGGGATCGTCACCCATGTGATGCCGTTCGTCTCGGAGTTGCTGCCCCGCGCGATGGTGACCCGGCTGGCGCTGACCGCGCGGCCCGAGCTGCTGCCCGGGGTCGCGGCCGACTTCTCCGTCATGGGCTTCGGCGTGGGCACCTCGGCGGCCGAGGCGCGCGTCGGCGCGGTGGGCGAGACGCTCGAACGGTACGGGTCGCTGGTCGGCGGGGCGCTGGTCCCCGTCGAACGCGGCAGCTACCGCGACCTCGGTGCGGACGCGGTGCCCGGCGACGCGTTCGCGCTGCCCTCCCGCGCCACCCCCTCGTCGTGCGTGCCGTGGGACGAGACGGCGCCGCGCGGCTGGGTGGAGGGGCACGACCTCACCCGCGACCGGCGGGTGTGGGTCCCGGCGCAACTGGCGCTGCCCTGCTACCGCGCGCGGTTCGACGGCGAGGACCTGTCGCCGTGGACGACCACGGGACTGGCGGCCCACACCGATCCGGAGGCGGCCGTGCTGGCCGGGCTGCGGGAGGTGGAGGAGCGGGACGCGTTCACCATCCGGCACCTCAACCGCTGGACGCCGCCCGAGATACCGCTGTTCGGCGTCGCCGACGACGTGGACGCGCTGCTGGCCTCCCTGCCGCGCTGGCTGGACCTGGAGGTGCGGGCGTGGGACCTCACGTTGGACCTGGGGCAACCGGTGGTGCTGGCCGGGGTGTTGCCGAACCACCCGGACCTGCCCCCGTTCTGCTTCGGCGCCTCCTGCCGGGGCGACTATCCGAGCGCGCTGCGCAAGGCGGTGCTGGAGGCGTTCCAGATCGTGGCGGTGATGGCCAGGCGCGGCTTCCCGGCGACGGCGACGGCCGAGCCGCTGGAGGAGTTGGCCGACCCGGAGGACCACATCCGGATGACCTGCCAGCCCGGCTACCGCGACAGCCTGCGCTGGCTGCTGCACGAGCGGGTCCCGTGGCGCCCACCCGGCGGGCGTGCGCCGGCGCGGGAGACGACGCTCGCCGAGGCGGTGGAGGCCGTCGCCCGGCGCGGGATGCGGGTCATCTCCGTCGACCTCACCCCTCCCGACCTGCGCGAACTCGGCTGGCACGTGGTCAAGACGCTGGTGCCCGGCTCCCAGCCGTTGAGCTTCGGCCGCCTCCAGTGCCTGGGCGGGGAACGCCTCTACCGGCTGCCGGTGGAGCTGGGGCACCGGCGCGAGCCGGCCCGCGAGTCCGAACTCAACCCGGCGCCGCACCCGTTCGCCTGAGACGCCCCGGCCGGAAGGAGCACGCCACGATGTCCGCCCCCTGGAACGCCATGCCGGCCCCCGACCCGCACGGGTACGCGCCGCTGGCGGCGAGCTACCACGAGAACTCGAAGTTCACCCGCGACCGGCAGCTCAACTACTCCGACACCGTGCAGCACTTCGAGGCGCGGATGAACGAGCTGCGCGCCGGCCCCGACCGGTACGCGAGCGCGCCGGCGACGGTGCTCGACGACGAGCCGCTGCCGCTGCCGGCGCTCGGGGAGCTGGCCGCGCGCCGGCGCAGCGAGCGCGCGTGGGGCGGCGCGCCGCTGAGCCGCCGCGCGCTGGCGACGATCCTGCGGGTGGGCGTCGGCGCGGCCGACGTCCGGCGCCCGGCGCCCTCGGCCGGGGGGCTGTACCCGGTGGAGGCGTATGTGGCGGTCATGAACGTGGAGGGGATCGCGCCCGGCGTCCACTACTACGCGCCGCACGCGGGCGAGTTGCGGTGGGTGGACCCGGTCGACCCCGCGCCCGGGCTGCGGGCGGCCTGTCTGCACCCGGAGTTCCTGGAGGGCGCGGGCGCGGTGGTCGCGCTGACCGGGGTCTTCTCGCGTTCGACGGCCAAGTACGCGGAGCGCGGCTACCGTTTCGCGCTGATCGAGGCCGGCCACATGGGGCAGGGCCTCTGCCTGGCCGCGGAGGGCGTCGGCGCCGGCTCCCTCTGCCTGGCCGGCTTCCACGACCACGAGCTGGACGAACTGCTCCAGCTGGACGGGCGGTTGGAGAGCTCGGTCCACACGGTGGTGCTGGGCCCGGTCGCGGACGGCGACTGAGCCCCCCACGGCCTCCACGGCCTCCCTCGGTCGCCCTGCCACGACGGGCCGGGCCGCCGTGGCGGCTGCGCCCCGCTGGCGCGGGGCCGTTCGGAGCCCGCGGACCGTCAGGCCGAGGCTCCGCTGTCGACGGAAACGGAGGTGGCGGCCGGCCCTCCCCTCAATCCCGGCTCGACCGCCCCCTGACGGGCTCTGACGCGCACAACTCCGCGGCGAACGAGGAACGTTGGAATGCATGGTGATCCAGGTCACACCGTGGCGGGTGGACGCAAAGTGTCGCTGAATGCCAAGCTGTCACTTAGTGGCGCACAGGGGCCGCTCCCCCACCACCAACCCGGAAGAGCTGATCACCATGCAGAGCCCGAGCAACGACCAGAGGGTGACCACCACCGTGCGGACCGAGCAGCCGGCGGGACAGCCGAGGAAGCCGACCATGCTCGACCAGGCCGGCGGCACCAAGGGGCTCGTCTACCCCGCGCTCCCCGCGCTCGTGTTCGTTGTCGCCAACAACGCCAAGGGGCTCCGGGCCGCGATCATCTGCTCGATCGCCGTCGCCGTGGCCATCGCCGTCGAACGGCTGTCCCGCAAGGAGTCGTTGCAGCCGGCGCTCGGCGGCCTGTTCGGAGTGGCGATCGCCGCCGGGATCGCCTGGTACACCGGCTCGGCGAAGGACTACTTCCTCATCGGCATCTGGACCAGTCTCGCCGCGGCGGTCGTCTTCCTCGCCTCCGTGCTGGTGCGCTGGCCGCTCGCCGGCCTGCTGTGGAACGCCGCCACCGGCAAGGGCAACGCCTGGCGCCAGGACGCCCGTTCGCGCCTGTACTACGACATCGCCACCCTGACCCTGACCGCGATCTTCGCCGCCAGGTTCGTCGTGCAGCAGTGGCTCTACGACTCCGACGACGTCGAGTCGCTCGGTTTCGCCAAGATCGCCATGGGCTACCCGCTGCTGGCCGTCGGCCTGCTGGTCCTCGCCTGGGCCGTCCGCGCCTCGGAGAAGCGGCTGAAGGCGCTCGGCCTGACCGCCCCCCAACACGGCTGAGACACGCGACGGACGCGGCACGCACTTCCACGCCCACGCGCCGGAGGACCCGATCGGTCCGACCGGCGCTAGGGCGTTGACGCGCGGGCGCTGGCCCATGAGAGCGGGGCGCGGGTCACCGGGGAGCGGGGCGCGGCCCCCTCCGGGAGGTGGCGCGGGCCGTCACTTAATGTCAATATGGCACTTGATGTGCCTGGTGCGGAGAAAGGGTGAAGAGGCGTGGCCACGACGAAACGCGTCAGAGGAGCGATGAGCGAGCAGCGACGCCACCGCTTGCGGCTGGAGATCTCGCGGGAGGCCGCCCGACTCTTCTGGAAGCAGGGCGTCGACGGGACCAGCGGCGACCAGATCGCCGAGGCCGTCGGGCTGTCGACCCGCACCATCTGGCGCCACTTCCGCTCCAAGGAGAGCTGCGCCGAACCCATCGTCGCCCAGGGCGTCGAGTGGGAGATGACCACGCTGCGCACCTGGCCGCCCCATCTCTCGCTGGAGGAGCACTTCGCCCAGGAGAGCGAGCGGTTCGGCCAGGCGGCGAGCGACACGGAACGCGCCGACACCGTGCTGTCGGTGCAGATGGTGCGGCTCGGGGACGACGAGCCGGCGATACGCACGGCCTGGCTGATGGCCTGCGACGAGCTGGAGCGGGAGCTGGCCCAGATCGTCGGCAAGCGGCTCGACCTCCCCGCCGACGACCTTCAGGTCCGGCTCCACGCGGCGGCGGCCGGCGCCGCCCTGCGGGTGGTGAACGAACACATCGGCGCCGCCCTGCTGGACGGCGTTCCCGCCTCGGAGTTCGCCGACGCTTCCGCGCGGATCGCGAACGCCGTCCGGACGGCGACCAGCGGTGCCGTGGGCGACCCGATCGCCTCCTGACGCGCGGGCAAGCCCGGCGAACGCGAACGCCGGGACCGCCGGCACCCCACGCGGGGGCGGCGCCCCGACGTCCTCCGACGGCGCCCAAGGCGCCTCCGGTGGCGGCGAGTTCACCACCACCGGAGGCGCCTTCGCCGCGCACGGGCCGCGGGGCGGGCCGCCGGCCGTCAGGACCGCCGCCCCCACGCCGAGCGCGCCGCGTAGAGACCCGCGCCCAGCGCCAGCGTCAGCGCACCCGCCAGCACCGAGGAGGCCGGCAGCGCGAAGGCCAGCACGAGACAGCCGGCCAGGCCGACCAGCGGAACCAGCCGGGGCGGGCGCCCCTCGCCGGGCCCGAGCGTCCAGGCCGACGCGTTGGCGACCGCGTAGTAGACCAGCACCCCGAACGAGGAGAACCCGATGGCCCCGCGCACGTCCCCCGTCGCGGCGACCACGGCCACCACCGCGCCGACCAGCAGCTCCGCCCGGTGCGGCACCGCGAAACGCGGGTGCACCGCGGCCAGCGCCGACGGCAGGTGCCGATCCCTGGACATGGCGAGCACCGTGCGGGACACCCCGAGGATCAACGCGAGCAACGCCCCCAACGCGGCCAGCGCGGCGCCCAGACGGACCACCGGCACCAGCCACTCCGCTCCCCCGGCGCGGGCCGCGTCCGACAGCGGCGCCGACGCCTCGGCCAGCCCCCTCGAGCCCAGCACGGTGAGGACCGCGACGGCGACGGCCGCGTAGACGACCAGCGTGATGCCCAGCGCGAGCGGGATCGCACGCCGGATCGTGCGCGCCGGGTCGCGCACCTCCTCCCCCAGCGTCGCGACACGGGCGTAGCCGGCGAAGGCGAAGAACAGCAGCCCCGCCGCCTGGAGCACCCCGCCGGCCGTCGCGTCCGAACCGACGTCGAGCCGGCCGAACTCCACCGCGTCCGACGCGAACACGGCGACCACCACGGCGGCCAGGACCGCCAGCACCGCGCCGACGATCACCCGGCCGAGCAGCGCGGACTTCCGCACCCCCGCGTAGTTGACCGCCGTCAACGCCACCACGGCCGCCACCGCGACGGCGTGCGCCTGCCCCGGCCAGGCGTAGGCGCCGAACGTCAGCGCCATCGCCGCGCAGGACGCGGTCTTGCCCACGACGAACGCCCAACCCGCCAGATAGCCCCAGAAGTCGCCCAGCCGCTCGCGGCCGTAGACATAGGTGCCGCCGGACGCGGGATAGCGGGCGGCGAGCCGCGCGGAGGAGGTCGCGTTGCAGTAGGCGACGACCGCCGCCAACGCCAGGCCGAGCAGCAGCCCCGAGCCGGCGGCGCCGGCCGCCGGAGCGAGCGCGGCGAAGATGCCGGCGCCGATCATGGCGCCCAGCCCGATGACGACCGCGTCGGTCACGCCCAGCGTGCGCCGCAACGCGCCGAAGGACCCGGCCATGAGCATCCTCCTCGCCGCCCCGCGACGACCCACGGACCTCGCGGCGCCCGGACGACGGCAACGTTCAGCACGTTAGAGCCAAGCCCCCGCGCGCGGACGACCCCCCACCGCAGTCGTCCGCGGCCCGCCACCCATGCACCGCGCAGTTCCCCGCGCCCCCAAACGCGCCGCCGGCGGTGGAGGGGCGCGGGGAACGGCGCGAGCAACCCAAATCCGGGCCGCGCCCGACAACCCACCCCACCCACACGGCACCGCAGTCGCCCGCGACTACGCGTCCACGCCCGCGGCCACCCGCGCGCCCAGCGCAGCGCGAGAGAGGTCTTGCCGACGCCTGCCGTGCCGACCACGAGGACCACGGCGGAGACCCCGGGGTCCGGCACGCCGAGCACCGCGTCGAGATGCCCCATCTCGCTGGTGCGGTTGACGAACCCCCGGGTGTCCGAAGTGAGTTGACGCGGCCGTGCCGCTTCGGACGGCTCGGCCCCGGTGTGGAAGTGGATGCCGCCGCTGACACTCCCGGCCTGCACCACGTCCCTGGCGGAACCGGTCCCGTCAGCGCACGGGAGCCCCGGGGGCGCGACGATGCGGCGCGGCGGCGGGGCCCGTGGTGCCGGGGGCACCGGTGTGCGGCCGGCGCGGGGCGGGAACGCGACGGGAACGCGACGGGAACGGTGCGGGCACGTGAGGGCGACGGGAGCGCGATGAGGCGGAACGGCGATGTGGACGCCGGCGACGAGGTGTTCGGGGGCGCGTGGGAACGGGCCGCGCGCCGGGTGGAACGGCTGCGCGGGGACCACCCCTTCGACTTCGACCCGACCTACGGGTACCCGCCCGACGCGCTTCTGGGGGTGGGCGCGCCCGCGCCGCCGGACGACTTCGACGCGTTCTGGCGCCGGCGCTTCGCGCGGGCGCGCGAGGTGCGGGTCGCGCCCCGGCTCGGTCCAGAGGTGGAACGGGACGCGCACCACCGCACGCACCGGGTGGAGTTCGGCTCGGTGGGCGGGCGGCGGCTCGGCGGATGGCTGACCCTGCCCGCCTCCGGGCGGGTCACCCGGGGCTGCGTCGCCACCCACGGCTACGGGGGCCGCGCACGCCCGGAGCCCGCGCTGGCGCCGCCCGGTGCCGCCACCCTCTGGCCGGTGCTGCGCGGGCTGCCCGAACTGAGCCGCTTCCCCGACATCCCCGAGGAGCCCGACGCCCATGTGCTGAGCGGCATCGCGGCGCGCGACACCTATGTGCACGGGGACTGTGCGGCCGACGTGTGGTGCGCGGCGACGGCGCTGCTGGAGCTGGTGCCCGAGGCGGCGGCCCGGCTGAGCTATCTGGGGACCAGCTTCGGCGGCGGCATCGGGCCGCTGGCGCTGCCCTGGGACGAACGGTTCACCGCCGCCGCGTTGACCGTTCCCAGCTTCGGCAACCATCCGCTGCGGCTGACGCTGCCCTGCGTCGGCAGCGGGGAGGCGGTGCGCCGGCTGCACCGCGAACGGCCGGACGTCGCCGAGGTGTTGCGGTACTTCGACGCGGCGAGCGCCGCGTCCAGGATGCGGATTCCGACGCTGGTGGGGGCGGCGTTCCTCGACCCGGCCGTGCCGCCGCCCGGGCAGTTCGCGGTCTTCGGGGCGCTGGCCGGTCCACGCCGGCTGTTCGCCCTGACGGCGGGCCACTTCGAGCACCCGGACACGGCGGCCGAGGAGGCGGAGCTGGTGCGCGCCACCCACCGCTTCCTGCCGTAGCCGGGGCGGCGTGGTGCCGCCGGAAAACCTGAGGCGGCGGCCCGGCCGCCTTGGTACCTTGCGCCGGTCCGCGCGGGCGGGCCGAACAAGGAGAAGCACATGGATGGCACTACGGGGCGCCGCGCGGTGGGCGCGGCCCGGGGGATCGCCGACGCGCTCGGGCTGGCGGCCGACGAGGCGCTCGTGCTCCAGGACTCCAACAAACTGACGGCGCGGCTGCTGCCCTGCGACACCCTGGCCCGGATCGCGCCCGCCGGGCCGGGGGACGCGGGGGCGGAGGCGCGGAAGCTCGCGCGATGGGAGATCGACCTCGCCCGGCGGTTGGTCGACGCCGGGTGTCCGGTGGGCGCGCCCGATCCGCGCGTCGCGCCTGAGGCCCACGAACGTGACGGGTTCGCGGTCACGTTCTGGACCTACCACGCGCCCCCCGTGCCGCCCCGCGCGCTCTCCCCCGTCGAGTACGCCGGCGCACTCGCGCGGCTGCACGCCGGGATGCGCGCCCTTGATGTGGCGGCACCGCGCTTCACCGAACGGGTCGCGTACGCCGGCGCGCTCGTGGCCGACCGCGCCCGCACCCCGGAACTCGCCGAAGACGACCGGCAGTTGCTCGTTGACACCCTGCGCGACGCGGGCCGCGCGGTCGCCGAACGCGGCGGCGCCGAGCAGTTGCTGCACGGCGAGCCGCACCCGGGGAACCTTCTCGTCACCGAGGGCGGGCCGCTCTTCATCGACCTGGAGACCTGCTGCCGTGGGCCGGTGGAGTTCGACCTGGCCCACGCGCCGGACGGTGTCGGCGAGGAGTACCCGGGCGTCGACCTGGAGTTGCTGCACGCGTGCCGGAGCCTGGTGCTGGCGATCATCACCGTCTGGCGCTGGGACCGCGACGACCGCCTCCCGGACGGCCGCGAGCTGGGCCTCGCGTGGCTCGCGCGGCTGCGCGAGACGGGGTGGCGGGGGGCGACTACCCACGTGGACGGCTGAGGATCGTCGTCGTCCACCCCCACCAGGGGCGCGGGGAACTGCGCGAGCAACCACACACCGGGCTCACGCCGACAACCCATCCAAGCCACGCACGTGCATAGTCGACTGCGGCCCGCCACACAGCATTCGCGCAGTTCCCCGCGCCCCCAAGCAGGCCGTCACCTGCCGAACGTGAACCCGCACCCGAACGACCACGCCAACCCACACCGGGGGCGCGGGGAACTGCGCGAGTAACCCACCACCGGGGCGAGGACGACAACCCGCCCAGGCCGGCAAGGCCGGTAGTCGGCTACCCGACCCACCCGGCCAGGGTCCCGCGGCAGATCTTGCCGGTCGGGCCGTGTGGCATCTCCGTGACGGGCAGCAGCAGTTCGGGGAGCTTGCGTTTCTCCAGGCCCCGTTCGCCGCACAGGAAGGCCTGGAGCGCTGCCAGCGTCGGCGCCCGTGCGCCGGGGACGGGGCGGACGCAGGCGCAGAGGCGTTCGCCGAGGTCGGGGTCGGGGACCGGGACGCAGGCGACCTCGGCGATGTCGGGGTGGGCGGCGACGTGGCGTTCGACCTCGGCGGGGCTGATGTTGTAGCCGCCCCTGATCACGACGTTCCGCAGCCGGCCGAGGAGGAACAGCCCTCCGCGCGCGTCCAGTCGGCCCAGGTCGCCGGTGCGGACCCAGCCGTCGGGGGTGCGGTGGCGGGCGTCGCCCGCGCGGTCGCCGACGTGGCAGAGCGGGGTCATGGGGCCCCGGGCCTGGATCTCGCCCGGCTCCCCCGCCGGGACTTCCCGACCGTCGGGGGCGACGATCCGGACGGCGACCACCGCCGGGTCGGGGACGCCGACGAATCCGGCGGGCGTCTCGGGGGTCGCGCGGGTGTGGCAGTTGACGCCGTCCGAGGAGCCGTAGACGGTGATCACCGGCCTCCCGAGGCGGCGTCTGGCCAACTCCCCCGTGGACGCGGGGAGTTCGGCGCCGCTGGAGACGGCGGCCACCAGCGGCGACAGTTCCTCCTCCGGCGCCGGGGGCCGTTCCGCGATCCGGCGGAGCATCGTCGGGACGGCGAAGAGATGGGTGGCGCGGTGCGCGCTCGCCGCCCGCAGCGCCTCGGCGGGGTCGAACGCGGGCAGCACGAGCAGCGTTCCGCCGAGCGCCGCCACGGTGAGCACGCCGCAGGAGCCGAACGAGGAGCCGAGCGGCACCAGGACCAGGTGGCGCCGGGGGCCGGGGTCGGGGGTGAGTGCACGCAGATAGCGGGCCCGGCCGCCTCCCATCGCGTGGTGGGCGTAGGCGACCATCTTCGGCTCGGCCTCCGAGCCGGAGGAGACCATCAGCCGTGCGGGCGCCGCCGGATCGACAGCGCCCGGCCGCCACCGCGTGCGCGCCGGCGCACCCAGCCAGCACACGCCCCCCGCGCGCCCGGCGTGTGCCTGGTCGGTCGTGAAGACGGCGCGCAGCGCGGGGAGTCGGCCGGCGAGCGCGAGGTCCGAGGGCTCGGCGAACACCGCGCCGGCGGCGCGCGCACGGCCGAGCAGGGCGAGGGTGTCGCGGCGCCCGCCGCCCGGTGGGTACGGCAGGGCGACGGCGCCGATCGAGTAGACCGCCAACTCGGCGGCGACGGCGGCGCGTCCGTTGGGCAGCCGCAGCGCCACCACGTCGCCGGCGCCGAGCCCGGCGTCGGTGAACAGGGCGGCGATCCGGCGGACTTCGGCGTCCAGGGTGGCGTAGTCCCAGCCGCCGCCCAGCGGGTCGCCGGCCTCGACGACGGCCTGCCGGGCGGGGTGGGCGGCAACGTGGCCGCGGAAGAGCGCCGCCAGGTCGAGGTCGGGGCACAGCCCCCCGGCGACCCAGCAACGGCGCTCGGCCGGCGGCACCAGGTCGGGGAGGGCGAGGCCGTCGCGGCTCGTCCAGACGGGCGCGGCGGGGGCCGCCGGTGAGGTGGGAGCGGTCACGAGAAGGTCCAGGGGGTGCGGGGGCGGGCGTGGCCGCCGGGCGGTGCGGGGGCGACGGCGGCGCGGAACGCGGGGTCGCGCGCCAGGGCCGCCAACTCCGTGACGACGGGGACGGCGGCGACACCCGCGTCGGCGAGCGCCGCGCACCACTCCCCCGTGGCGCGGGTGGTGAGCCGTTCCGCGACCGCGTCCGGCGCCTGCCTCGACGCGCCGGTGACGCGGGCGAGCCGGACGGGGTCGGCGGCGGCGGGCAGCGCGAGCCAGCCGTCGGCGGTGCGCAACGGCTGGTCCAGCGGGGTCCAGGGCGCCCTCACGCGCGGGCGCGGCACGAGCGCGGCGGCCGACAGTAGTGAGGACTCCACGCGCACGCCCCTTCCCGCGCCGGCGCGACGCAGCAGCGCGGCGACCGCGCCATGGGCGCAGAGCGCCCCGCCGAGCACGTCGGTGAGGGTCATCAGGGAGGGCGTCGGCCGCCGGCCGGCGGGGCGCAGGGCGGCGGCGAGGCCGCCGTGGGCCTGGGCGAGGTAGTCGGTGCCGATGGGCGGCGCGGCCGGGCCGAAGGCGTCGCCGAAGCCGGAGGCGGCGGCGTGCACCAGCCCGGGCCGCGCCCGCCACAGGTCGGCGGCGGTGAGGCCGAGCCGCTCGGCGCGGCCGGGCGGCCAGTTGTGGAGGAACACGTCGGCCTCGGCGGCGAGTTCGACGACGGCCCGGCGGCCGGCCGCGGTGGCCAGGTCGATCTCGGCGACGGACTTGCCGGCGTTGAGCGCGGCGAACCGCGCCGAGACGCCGCCGGCCAGCGGTGGCAGTCCGCGCATCGGGTCGCCGCCCGGCTGCTCGACGCGCAGCACGCGGGCGCCGAGCAGCCGCAGCAGATGGCCGGCGAGCGGGCCCTGCACACGGTTGGTGGCCTCGACGACGCGCAGCCCGCTGAGCGGCAACGCCCCGTCGGCGGGCGGCAGTCGCCTCCCCGCGAGCCCCGGCGCGCACGCGGAGCGCAGCGGCGCCGGCAGCCCGGCCGGGTCGGGGTCGTCGGGGAGCGCGACCAGGCTGAGGCCGCCGGCCAGCGCCGCGTCGGCCAGGGCGGCCAGCGGATGGCCGGCGGCGGCCCGGCGCAGCTCCGGCGGCAACGGGCAGCTCCCGGTGGCGAACCGGCGCTGGAACGGCGCCCAGCCGCGCCCCGCGAGCGCGGGCTCCACGCCGAGCCGCCGCCAGAACTCCCGCCAGGCGTCCGGGTCGAGGGTCTCGATCTCGCACACGACGCCGTCCGCCGAAACCAGGCTGGCCACGCCGGGGGCCGGGTCGTCGGCCGGGCCGTCGGGGGCGGTGGCGGCGGCCAGGTACTGGGTGAGGGAGAGCAGCGCGCCCTGGGCGACCGAGGTGGTGACCCGGCGCAGCGCCAGGCCGCGCCGGCGGGCGAGCAGGGCGGCGTGCACGCCCAGCGCGGTGAGGACGCCGGCCACCGTGGCGGTGTAGGGGACGGCGAGGTGTTCCGGCGTGCCCGCCGCGCGGCCGTGCACATGGGCGACGCCGCAGGCGGACTGGACGGTGCGCTCGTCGACCAGCGGCAGCGCGACGGGGCCCGCCCAGTCGACGGCCTCCGTCACCTCGCGGCGAACGGACGGGGGCAGTGCGGCCAGCAGGCGCCCGGCAACCGCGCGATGCGCCGGAGAACGCGCCGGCGCGCGGTCGTTCATGCCCGCGCCGGGCGTGACCGGGACACGAGGGGAGACGTTCACGTTCCCCATCGTGGGTGCCAGGCACGGGAGTTGGGGCGCCAAGCGGCCGGGTTGCACCCCGAAGGGTGAGTGACTCGCTCACGGGAACGAACGCCCACCGGGAACGGGGAAGGGGCGGGGCCGTCGCCGCCCGCGCGGCGCCGCCCGCCACCTGAGGGGGTGGCGGACGGCGAACCCGCGCCGCGCCCGCGGGAGGGCGCGGCGGAGCGCGGAGCGGTCAGCAGGACAGGTTGCCGCCGGGGTCGACGCCGAGGATCGCGGAGAACCGCGTGAAGGTGTCGATCCGGCTCTGCACCTGGCCGGGGTTGCCGCCGTCGCACTCGATCGAGCCGTTGATGGCGCGGATGGTCTCCCCGAAGCCGACCTCGTTCACGATGGCGTCGTGGGGGGTCATCGTGCCGGGGCCGCTCTGGGTGTTCCAGTACCACAGGGCGGTGCGCCAGGCGACGGCCGCGTCCTCCTGGACCAGCCAGGGGTTGTTCAGCAGGTCGATGCCGAGGGCGTCGCCCGCGGCCTTGTAGTTGAAGTTCCAGCTGAGCTGGATCGGGCCGCGGCCGTAGTAGGCGTCCTGGCCGGCGGGGCAGCCGTAGGACTGGCTGGGGTCGCAGTAGTGCGGGTAGTTGGCCTCGTTCTGCTCCACGATGTGGACCAGTCCGCCGGTCTCGTGGCTGGCGTTGGCGAGGAAGGCGGCGGCCTCCCGGCGGGCGATGGTCTCGCCGCCGGCGTTGGCGAAGTCCGGGTAGGAGCTGAGCGCCGCGGTGAGGCCCTCGTACGTGTAGAAGGGATTCCGGTTCGGGAACATCTCGTTGAACTGGGCCTCGGAGACCGGGAACGCCGTCGGGCGGACGTCCTCGGCGCCGACCGGGTCGGTGGCGGTGGCCGACGAGGCGGGCAACGCGTTGAGCAGTCCGGCCAGGAGCGTGGCGACGGCCAGAAAGCCTGCGGCGCGGAGGCCGCGCCGCCATCTGTCGATCATGCTCATGCCAATCCTCTCTCGGGACGGTGCGCTGTGCGCGGGGTCACGCGGGGGAACCTGAAGTGATTCAAGAAGACCCGCGAGAGGCCGTCAAGGGGTTGGTCTGTACCAATCGGTCTGTACCAATGATCGTGCGCCGCGCGCACGTGCCCCCGCGCGCCGGCGCACCCCCAACGGAGCCTGGACGGCGCCCCGTTCGCCACGGGGGCGGTCACCTCGCCGGCCGTTCAGAGCCGCAGGATGACCAGCGCGGTGTCGTCCTCGGTGCCCTTCGGCGGCAGCATGTCGACCAGCAGCGCGTCGGCCAGCGCCTCGGCGTTCTCGTCGCGGTGGCGCCGCAACGCGTCCGCCAGCCGGCCAAGACCCCGGTCGATGTCCTCGTCGCGCCGCTCCACCAGGCCGTCGGTGTAGATGACCAGCACGTCACCCGGCCGGAAGGACGTCGACGCCTCGATGGCCTCCCCGTGCGTCGGGAGCGCGGCGAGCGGCGGGTTGACGGCCTGGTCGAGGAAGTCGACGCGGCCGTCGGCCCTGGCCAGCGCGGGCGGCGGGTGGCCGGCGCTGGCGTAGGTGAGGGTGTGGCTGCCCCAGTCCACGAAGAGCTTGACCACGGTGGTGGACTGGCCGCCCGGCACCGAGCGGGCGTAGAGGTCGAGCACGTCCAACGCCCGGGAGGGGCTCTCCGAGACGCGGGCGACCGCGCTGAGCGCGCTGCGCAGCTGGCCCATGACGCCCGCCGCCTCCAGCCCGTGACCGACCACGTCGCCGACGGCGAGGGTGATCTGCTCCTGGCTCAGCTGGATGATGTCGTACCAGTCGCCGCAGACGTTCATCGCGGCGCTCGCCGGCCGGTAGCGCACCGCCGAGTCGTGGTTCAGCCGCGGGTCGGGCGGCGGCAGCATGGACCGCTGGAGGCTCAGCGCCACCTCCTGCTCCTGGGCGTGCGCCGCGCGGAGCCGGTCGTTGCTGGCCTGCAACTCCCCGGCCCTGTTGAGGACCTCGGACTCCATCCGGCGCCCCCGTTCCCCGGCCGCCGTGCCGCGCGGCGCCCGTTCGCCGGTGATCAGGTCGGTGACCTCCTCCACCCGGTGGAGCAGCAGCCGCACCCGCCCGTGCTCGTCCAGGACGGGGGCGTTGACGACGCTCCAGTAGCGTTCGGCGAAGCCCTCCGCCCCCTCCTCGGGGCGCACGTCGTAGCGCTGGACGGCCATCGGGTCGGTTCTACCGGTGGCCGCCACCCTCCTCAGGGAGAGCCGCAGGTTGCGGGTGCCACTGGGGGCGCTGTCCTCCGGGTCGTCGGGGAACACCTCGTCGAAGGAGCGGCCGAGCAGCTCCTCCCTGCTCCGCCCCGCGGTGCGCGCGTAGGCGTCGTTCACCTCGACATAGGTCAGGTCCGGGCGCAGCAGCGCGACCGGCGCGGGGTACGCCCGGTAGACCGCGGCGTAATCGACTTCCGACTCCGTCATCCGGACCACCTCAGACCTCGGCTCGTGTCCCGCCACCCTAGGGTCGGGGCCCGCGGCGGCGGGCGCGGCAGGGGCACGGTGGCCGGCAGGTCACACGGACGGCCGCGCGGTCGGGTGTGGGCGGGATCACAGGGGGCGGGCCGCTCGGTTTCCCGCCGGCGGCGGGTCGTAGGGGGTGAACGGTCACCGCCCGACGGACGAGGAGCAGCGCCATGACCAACCCGGTGAAGGGGCCCGCCAGTTACTTTCCGAGCATCGAGCGGACCTACGGCCGCCCGGTGGCCGAGTGGCAGGAGCTGATCCGTGCCTCGCCACTCACCCGGCACGGCGAGCTGGTGGCCTGGCTGAAGACGGAGCACGGGCTGGGGCACGGCCACGCCAACGCGCTGGTCGCCCACACCCTGGCCGAGGACCGCCGCTGAGCCGAAAGGCCCCGGCCGCCGCCGTCGTCGTGGACGGCGGCCGGGGCCGCGCCGGGTTCCGCGCCCGGCTCGGGCGGGTTCCGCGGGGGCTCAGCCCTGCGGGACGGCGTTGAGCGTGTACCAGGCCTCGGTGCTCCACAGCGTCTCGCCGTCGGCGGAGCTGAAGGGGCGCGGGGACTGCACGTGGACGACCCGGTCGGGCTTGAGGCCGTCGATGGTCAGGGTCACCTCGGTGCCGTCCTCGGAGAGGGTGGCGGAGGTGACGCGGAGGGTCTCCTCGTCGATCTTGGGCCCGCCGTAGTCGGCCGTGGGCTCGTAGCGCCACTGGTCGACCCGGTAGGAGTCGGCGAGCGCGTCGGCGGTCTCCTGGGAGAGCGGCTCGGTGTAGCTGAGCGTGAACCCGTCGGGCGTGGCGCGCATGTCGTGGATGTCGAACGTGCTGGTGCCGTTCGGCGTCAACTTCTGGAGCCCGTGGTCGAGTTTGCCCTCCTGGCCCCAGTTCCCGCCGGCGCCGAGGCCGCCGGTGTAGAGCGCGCCGTCGGGGCCGACGCTGACCCGGGTGACGCCGGCCTCAAGGCCCTGGGTGTGGCGGAAGAGCGCGCCCTGGTAGGCGCCGTCGACCTTCTCCAGGGAGGCTCGCTGGAGGCCGCCGTAGGTGACGTCGGCGATCAGCACCTGCCCGGCGAACGGCCCCTCGGTAAGGGTGACCGGGGTGCTGGGCGAGTTGCCGATCTCGTTCTGCGGCAGCCAGAGGACCGGCTTGGTGACGGGGTTGTCGTCGAACGGGCCCGGCGGGTTCATGTAGTGGTTGAAGAACGCGTCCTGCTCGATGTGGAGCAGCTTCGAGGAGGGCAGCCAGCCGCCCTGGTTGTCGGTGACCAGGATCTCGCCCTCGGGACCCCAGCCGATGCCGTGCGGGGTGCGCAGCCCGCCGGCGAGGTAGTCGACCTCGCCGGTGTCCTTGTCGACGCTGATGGTGGTGCCCCGGTCGGGCGCGGGCTGCGGGTCGGTGGTGGCGCCGCCGAGGTCGATGGCGACCGACAGGTTGAGGTAGAAGTGGCCGTCCTCGTAGAGCATCCCGAAGGCGAACTCGTGGAAGTTGCCGCCGTAGGGCCACTCGGCGACCGTCTCGTGGGTGTCGGCGACCTCGTCGCCGTCCTCGTCGACCAGCCTGGTCAGCTGGTGCTTCTCCGAGACGTAGAGGGAGTCGTCGACCCACTTGATCCCCATGGGCTCGTTGAGTCCCTCGGCGACGCGGGTGTAGGTGACGTCCTCGGGGCTGGTGGCGCCCGTGACGTTGTCCAGCAGGTAGACCTCGCCGGCCACGTTGTCGGTGCCGCCCCAGGTGGCGATGGCCAGCCGGTCGTCGGGGAGCCAGTCCATGGCGGAGACCTGCGGCTCGAAGCCCTCGGGGCGCAGGTCGGTCAGGTCGTAGGAGGGGTGGACGGAGTCCAACGGCAGCCCGTCGCCCGGGGAGTCGGCGCCGCCCTCGCACTCCTTCTGGCCGGGCGCGGTGACGCGGACGACGTCGGCGTCGGTGGAGAGCACGTCGTTGGGCACGGTGACGAACTCCTCGGCGCCCGGCGGGCGCCACTGGAGGGTGAGCCGCTGCTCGGCGGAGGCGTCGAAGTAGTCGACGCGCAGGGAGTGGTAGCCGGCGGTCAGCTGGACGCTGCCGTCCTTGGGTTCCGCCGAGTGCAGGCCGTCGTGGTCGATGACCAGCTGGTCGTCGACCGTCAGCCGGGAGCCGTCGTCGCTGATCAGGCGGAACGCGTAGTCGCCGTCCTCGGGGATGTCGATGTTGCCGATGACCTGGGAGACGAAGTAGTCCTCAAGGCCGAAGTCCTCGGTCGACTCCCAGTCGATGACGGGCATCAACTTGTCGACGTTCGGCGTCTGTCCGGCCTTCAGCGTGCACAACTGCTCAAGAGGGGACCCCACGTCGAAGCTGCGCAGGGTGACCCCGGGCTCCTGCGGGGGGATGTCCGCCGCGTCCCGCGACGCCGCGTTGCCTGGCGCCGCGAGCCCCCCGAGGAGCAGTGCGGGGAGCAGCACTCCCACCGCACGTCTGCGGGCGCGCCGCGTCTGCCGTCTTCTCACCGTCGTCCTCCTGCCGCTTGGCGGGTGCCGTGGGACGCCACGAGCACGCGACACGGAGGTGTCATGTACTCGTAACGAACCCATCTGGACGGCAACGTAAGGACTTTGATCGATTCTGTCCATAACTTTCGCCACTCAGGGGACATCTTCGTCCGTTCCCGGAACAACTCGGGGGACCGGACACACGCGGGCGCCGCCGAAACATGCCCTGGACGACATATAACCGCTGAGGCATACTGTGGCCATGCCCCCGCCGTTCGAAGTGCTGGCCGACCCCACGCGCCGGCTGATACTCGACCTGCTCCGCGAACGCCCACGTGTCGTGGGCGAGTTGGTCGACGCGCTGGCGATCAGCCAGCCCCGGGTCTCCAAGCATCTGCGGGTGCTGCGCGACTCCGGCCTGGTGACCGTGCGGGCGCGGGCCCGGGCGCGGCTCTACACGCTGCGGCCGGAGCCGCTCGCGGAGCTGGACGCCTGGCTCAGCCCGTATCGCCGGCTCTGGGAAGACCGACTCGACCTGCTGGAACGGCATCTGGAAACCGTCCCCGAGCCCCCCGGCACAGCCGCCGGGGAGGCCGACCCACCCCCCGAGGAGCGAGCATGAGCACCACCACCCACGAGGGCCGCCCCGCCCTGCGCGTCGAGCGCCGACTGTCCCGCTCCCCCGAGGCGGTCTGGCGCGCGGTCTCCGAACCGGCGCGGCTGAACACCTGGTACCCGATGCGGGTGACCGAGCTGGACCCGCGCGTCGGCGGGAGGATCGTCTTCGACGACGGCGAGGGCACCGTGCTGACCGGCACGGTCACGGCCTGGGAGCCGCCCCGCCTCCTCGCCTTCGACGAACACGGCGGCGGGGAGGACGGCCCCGCGGCGGACGACCATCTCCGCATCGAGCTGCACGACGACCCGGCCGGCTGCCTCCTGGTCCTCATCCACGTCCCGCACGACTTCGCCACGGCGGCCGGCGCGGAGAAGGGGTGGAACGGCTGCCTCGACCAGCTGCTCGGTGACCTCGGGGACTGACGGCCGCGGGGCGGCCGGCCACTGGTCGCCACTCGTCGGTCGCCAGCCGCCAGCCGTCGGTCGCCAGCCGTCGGTCGCCAGCCGTCGGTCGTCAGTCGTCCAGGAACCAGTCGGGCTCGGGCCGCTGGTGGATGGTCGGGGCGGCGCGCGGGCGGTCGGGCTGGGCCGCCCAACGGGTGGCGTTGGCCAGCACCCGCAGCACATGCGGATGGTGGTAGACGGGGAACTCCTGGTCGCCGGGGCTGAAGTAGAAGATCCGCCCGTGCCCCCTGGTGAACGTGCAGCCGGAGCGGAAGACCTCGCCCCCGCTGAAGGAGCTGATGAAGACCAGCTCGTCGGGGGCCGGGATGTCGAAGTGCTCGCCGTACATCTCCTGCTGCGGGATGACGATCGGGCTGGGCACGCCCTCGGCGATCGGATGGGTGGGTGCGACCGTCCAGACCAGCTCGCGGTCCTCGCCGTTGCGCCAGTCCAGAGAGCAGGTGGTGCCGAGCAGGGTGGTGAAGATCTTCGAGTAGTGCCCGGAGTGCAGCACCAACAGGCCCATGCCACCCTGCACATGGCGCCGCACCCGGTCCACGACCTCGTCCGAGACCCGGTCGTGGGCCACATGCCCCCACCAGGTGAGCACGTCCGTGGCGGCCAACACCTCCTCGGTCAGACCGTGTTCGGGCTGCTCCAGGGTGGCGGTGCGGATCTCGGCACCCGGCAGCCGCTCGGCGAGGCCGTCGGCTATCGCACCGTGGATGCCCTCGGGATAGCGCGCGGCGACGGCGGGCTCGGTGGTCTCGTGGACGTTCTCGTTCCACACGGTGACGCGGAGCGGCACGGTCAACGGGATCTCCTCCTTGGCGTCGGCACTCCCCGCGCGGAAGAACGCGCGGCCCGGGCCGCGCGTTCCCGCCCGGCCGGCCCACCGGCCCGAGCGGCCGGCGTGTCCGGGACCGGCACCGGTATTTGTATAACGCAAACGGGCGGGGCTACGATCGGGGCATGGTGCGCACACCTCTGACCCCCTGGGAACGGCAACGCGGCGAACGGCTGGGCTCGTTGCTGCGCGAGGCGCGCGGGGAACGCAGCATGGTGGAGATCGCGGCGGCGGCCGGGGTCTCTGCGGAGACCCTCCGCAAGATCGAGACCGGCCGCGCCCCGACCCCCGCGTTCTTCACCATCGCCGCGCTGGCGGCGGCCGTCGGGCTCTCCCTGGACCAGGTGGCGACCGCCGCCGCGGACTTCACGTTCGACGAGCGCGCGGCGTAGCGCCGCGTCCGGCGGCGTCCGCCCGGCGGCGAGACGTCCCGACGCGTTCCCGCTCACCAGGCGGCCGGCGCGCCGCGTGCACCTGCCCGCACCCGGGCTTCACGCCCACGCGGCGCACGGGGCGCGCGTCGCCCGACACAGCACCCGCCACGCGCGCCCCTCGACTACCGCGCGCCCCCGTTCACAGCGCGCCCCGCCGGGTGAGCTCGCCGGCGAGGCGCCAGGTGCGCCGGCGCGCGGCCTCGCCGCCCATGGCCGTCTGCGACAGCACGACCTCGGTCGCTCCGGCGTCCCGGTAGCGGCGCAGCTCGGCCACCACCGTCTCCTCGTCGCCCACGACCAGCATCTCGCCGGCCCGCTCGGCGCCGCCGAGGTCCAACACCCGGCGGTAGGAGGGGATCGCCTCGTAGAAGGCCATGTCCCGCACGGCGGCCTCCCGCACCGGGTCCACGTCCTCGGTGACCACCGCCGGCACCACCGCGACCACCCGGGGCGCCGGGCGGCCGGCGGCCTCGGCAGCCGAGGTCAGCGCGGGGACCACGTGTTCCTCCAGCGCGCGGGGGCCGGCCAGGTACGGCAGGATGCCGTCCGCCAGTTCGCCCGTCACCCGCAGCGCGCGGGGACCCATCGCCGCCACCAGCAGCGGGGGGACCCGTTCGGCGCCGGGCAGCGAGACCGGCAACGACGGGGCGGCGCTGAGCAGTTCGCCGTGGAAGTCGGCGGTGCCGTCCGTGAGCAGCGCGCGCAGCGCGGTCAGAAACTCGGCCAGCAGGTCGACAGGTCGTTCGTACTTGATCCCGAAGGCGCTCTCCACCAACGACTTCGCGCCCATCGCGAGCCCCAGCTGGAACCGGCCGCCGCTCGCGGCCTGGGCCGTCAGCGTCTGGCTGGCGACCAGCACCGGGTGGCGCGCGAAGACCGGGATGGCCGAGGTCCCGACCGTCAGCCCCGGCACGGCCTGCCCGACGACGGCCGCCAGCGAGGTGGCGTCGTAGTCGAACAGCTGCGACAGCCACCCGGAACTCACCCCCGCCTCGTGCGCCTCCCGCGCCCGCGCCACGGTCCCGTCCACATAGTTCGACTCTTCGGTGCCCGACAGCACCACTCCTACATCCATGTCACGTCAACGACCGTGGCGCGGCAGGGTATTCCGCGTGGCGCGGGGCCCCCGGAGAGACGCGACTTGACTTCGAGCCACCCCCGGTTTCCCGGCGGGTGGGCGGACGCCGGCAGACCGGTGCGGCCCGTCGGCTCCGGCCCTCGCCGCCGAGACCGGCGGTCCGCACCGCGTTCGTCAGCCGCCCGCCCGGTCCCGTGCGCCGCCCTCCACGCAGAACTCGTTGCCCTCGGGATCTGCCAGCACCACCCAGCCCCGGCCGTTCTCGGTGGTGCGGTCGGCGACGAGGCGTGCGCCGAGGTCGAGGGCGCGGGCGACCTCCTCGGCGCGGGTGCGGTCGGTGGGCTGGAGGTCGAGGTGGATCCCGCTCCTGACCGCGCCGCGCTCCTCGGCGCGCACGAAGAGCAGCCCCGGCCCCTCGTCCGGGGCCTCGACCAGCACCTCCTCGTCCCCCGGCTCGTCGGTGGAGGAGATCGACCGGCCGAGCAACGCGGCCCAGAACCCGGCGAGTTCATAGGGCTCGCCGGCGCAGTCGAAGGTGAGATGGCGGATCGTCGGTTCCAAGGTCGCACTCCGGGCTCGTCGGTCGGGTGGCCGTGCCCGGGCATCATCGCCGCAAGCGGGGACGGCGTCGAACGGTTAACCCACGCGCCGCGCTCCGGCCCGGCGCGTTCAGCCCGCGGCGCCGGCCCTGGAGCGGTGGGCGAGGATCCAGCGGTTCGCCGCCAGCGGGTCGTTAGGGATCTCGCGGGGGCCGCGCCCGTGGCGGCGGGCGAAGGTGAACGGCGAGTAGGCCGTCGCCGACCAGCCGCGCGCGACCAGGTCGGCCACCGAGTCCGGGCGCGGGCCCGGCGCGAAGAGCGCCAGCATGTCGACGCCGGCGACGCGGACGGCCCGGGGATACATGGCGTCGGCCCTGACCTCCGGCGGCTCCGGGTGCTTGATCTCGTAGAAGAAGGCACTGCCCGGCGCGCTCAACCGGTCGACGGTGTCGATGAGTCGACGTTCGGCGGCCCCCGGCAGATAGAGCAGCAGCCCCTCGGCGAGCCAGGCGGTGGGCCGGCCCGGGTCGAACCCCGCGTCGGTCAGCGCGCCCTCCCAGGGGGTGGCCAGGTCCACGGGGACGGCCACCCGTCGCGCCCGCTCCTCGGGGACGGGCACCGAGGGCGGGAGGGCGGCGAGCACCCGGGCCTTGAAGGTCAACACGGGCTCGCGGTCGAGCTCGTAGACGGTCCGGCCGCCGGGCCAGGGCAGCCGGTTGGCGCGGGTGTCGAGGCCGGCGCCCAGCAGTACCACCTGCCGGACGCCGGCCTGGGCCGCGGCCAGCAGGAAGTCGTCGACGACCCTGGTCCGCAGCCCGAAGTAGCGGCCGAGCCGCCCCCACAGCGGATCGGCCTCTCCGCCCGCCACCTGCTCCGGCCGCAGGGGCCAGCCGGCGCAGGTGGGTTCGGCGCGTACGAAGTGCTCGGCGTAGGGGTCGGCGGCGAGGGCGTCGGCCCGGTGCGTCTCGATCGCCCGGGCCGCCGCCACCATCAGCGCCGTCCTGGCCACGCCGTGCGCGACGGCCGGGGGCGGCGCCTCGGCCATCGTCGGACTCTCCGTCGACACGGTCAGGAGGCCACGCCGTCCGCGAGGCGGTCGCCGGGGATGCCCGCCTTGTCGGGGGCGTAGTAGGCGATGATCTCGGCCTCCCAGACGGAGGCCTCGATCCGGTCGTCGGGAGAGGGCTCGAAGGCGTCGAAAAGCGCCGTGATGTTGGCGGGAACGAAGCCGATCGCGGTCATCAACGCCATGAAGTCGTCACGGGCGACCAGTCCCTGTCCCTCCGGGTCGCCGAGGGTGGTCAGCGCGCGGGCGAACTCGGCGATGGTCGGCTCGAACCGCTCGGGCGCCAGGACGCAGGCGGTGTACTCCCCGAAGTCCACCCGGCCGTCCCCGTCGGTGTCCAGCTCGGAGACGAGCGTGGTCCAGTAGCGGCGGAACGAGCGGCGCAGCGCCTCCCGCTCCTCGTCGGTGGAGCGCGGCGCCGCCGCCGTCACCCGGTCGGCCATCAGGTCGAAGTCCGCCGACTCCAGGACGCCGTTGCCGTCGGCGTCGAGCAGGGAGAAGACGACCCGGACCCGGTTCACGGCCTCTTCGCGCATGAGCATCCCACCTTCTTGGTCTCGGTGACTCGTCGGAACGAGTCCCGTCACACACCACCCGGGTCCACTCGCCGGGCGACGCCCCAACTATTGGGCGCCTGCGGGGTGTTGGGCGAGAGGAAACGGGATCACTCACACGAAGGTGGGAAGCGCCGGAATCGGTTGACGCGGGCGCCGGGAGCGGGCGCGGGAACGGCGCGGAAGGGCGCGCGGACGAGCGCGGGAAGGTCGCCGGAAGGGCGCCGGGCCAACGAGGGCCGGTCGCGGACTCGTTGTCAGTGGCTCGTGTCACGATACGCGCATGACCGATGGACAGAGTGTGACGGATCAGAGGTGCTGGCTGGACTCCCTCTGCGAGCAGGGGTTCCGGGTGACGTTCGCGCGCCGGCTGGCGCCCAGGGAGTTGTTGACACGGATGGGCGCCGACCCGCTGGCGTTCCGGCGGCGGGACCCGGCGGCGGCCGAGCAGGCGCAGGGGCGGCTGGAGTGGGGGCGTTCGGTGGCGCGGGCCGGGCTCCACGAGGGCTGGGCATACGCGGTGGAGAGCGTCGGGGTGCCGGACGCGCGGGTGGGGGCGCTGCGTCGGATCGCCCGGGGGACCCGGGCGTTGGCGCTGCTGCGCACCGGTGACGGCTGGGGGTTCGCGCTGGCCGAGGACGGCGAGGTGGTCGCCACCGAGGCGTCGGTGGTCGCCGAGGGGCCCGGCGGCCCGCTGGGGGACTGGCCGTGGCGCAGCGGGCTCGTCGGGGGCCCGCCCGAGGCGCGGGGGGACGTGGCGGGGCGGCTGTTGGCGCTGGCGGAGGGCGCGCTCGCCGCGCGGTTGCCGAGGGACCAGGTGGAGTGGGGGTGGCTGGTCTCCGCGGAGGTCGGCGAGGCGGTGGCGCGGCCCGCGGCCCTTCCGGACCGTTCGTTCAGGCCGCTCGGCGGTGTTCCCTGAGCGCGCGCCGCTCCCCCAGGTCGCGCCAGGCGGCCAGGAGGACCGGCACCATCGACAGCAGGACGAGCGTCAGCGGCGCCGCGAGCAGCCACCAGGCCACGGCCTCCGTCTCCTCCGTCCGCCAGTGCACCCACGCCATCGGCAGGAAGGCCAGCCCGAACAGCGCGTTGCAGAGCAGCAGTGCCTTGACCGTCCGGCGCGCGGAGGCGGCGCTGGCCGGGCGGTTGTCGGAGACGGCGGCAGCCGCGGCCCAGACGTTCTTCGCCGGCGGCATCCTGTCCTGCGGCGTCCTGCGGCCCACCATCCAGGCGCAGCCGGCGATCACGACGGTCAGCCCCGCGTAGGCGAAGACCGGCATGAAGGCGAGCCCCACTCCGCGCTCGCCCCAGGCGTCCACACCTCCCGGGCCGATGTGCCGGGGAACGCGATCGGGAAGATCGGGGTAGCGCACCACGCCCCAGACGGTCATCCCGACCAGCAGCAGCACGCTGGGCACCGCCCACCACCACAGCTCGCGCGCGTGCCGTTCCCCCGTGTGTCTCTCATCGCCCATGTCGGCCTCCTACCCCTTCGCCCTTGCCTCACTCGTTGCTGTCGCGAAGAGTCGGCGCGCGGGCCGACCCCGGGGCGGGACGGCGCCGCCCGCGACCGGCCCGTTCGGGGGCCGGTCGCGGGCGGCGGCGGTGCCGTGCGGGGCCGGGGGTCAGAGGCCCCGTTCCAGCCGCTCGTTCAGCAGCCTGGCGAACCTGGCGGGGTCGGCCAGCTGGCTGCCCTCGGCCAACAGCGCGGAGCCGTAGAGGAGTTCGGCCGTCTCCCCGAGCGCCGGCGCGGCCGGGTCGGCGGCGTGCGCCTTGCGCAGCGCGGCCACCAGCGCGTGCTCCGGGTTCAGCTCCAGGATGCGCTTGCTCTCCGGCAGTTCCTGCCCCATCGCCCGGTAGAGGCTCTGGAGCGCCGGCGTCACGTCGCCCGCGTCGGTGACCACGCAGGCCGGGGAGACCGTCAGCCGCGAGGTGAGCCGCACCTCCTTGACCTCGTCCGTCAGCCGCTCGCCGAGCCAGGTCAGCAGCTCGGCGAACTCCTCGCGGCGGCGCTCCTTCTCGGCCTTGGCCTCCTCGCCTTCCTCCTCCTCGGTGTCCAGCTCGGCCTCGCCCTGGGCGATGGAGCGCAGCTCCTTCCCCTCGAACTCGGGCACGGCGCCGACCCACACCTCGTCGACCGGGTCGGTCAGGATCAGCACCTCAAGACCCTTGGCTTCGAACGCCTCCAGATGCGGCGAGTTCTCGACCGCGGTCCTGGACTCACCGGTCATGTAGTAGATGTGCTTCTGGCCCTCCTTCATCCGCTCCACGTACTGCGCGAGGGTGACCAGCCGCTCCTTGTCGCCGGTGGAGGCGAAGGAGCAGATCTTGAGGATGGCGTCCTTGTTGTCGGGGTCGTTGAGCAGGCCCTCCTTGACGACCCGCCCGAACTCCCGCCAGAAGGTCGCGTAGTTCTCCTCCCGCTTGGTCATCATCTCCTTGACCGTGGACAGCACCTTCTTCACCAGCCGGCGGCGCATCAGCTGGATCTGGCGGTCCTGCTGGAGGATCTCGCGGGAGACGTTGAGCGACAGGTCCTGGGCGTCCACCACGCCCTTGACGAAGCGGAGGTACTCGGGGACGAGCGCCTCGCAGTCGTCCATGATGAAGACGCGCTTCACGTAGAGCTGCACCCCGCGCCGGTTGGCCTGCGAGAAGAGGTCGTGCGGGGCGCGGGCCGGCAGGAAGAGCAGCGACTGGTATTCGAAGGTGCCCTCGGCCCGCAGCTGGATGGTCTCCAGCGGGTCGGTCCAGTCGTGGCTGATGTGCTTGTAGAGCTCGTGGTACTCCTCGTCGCTGACCTCGTCACGCGACCTGGCCCACAGGGCCTTCATGGAGTTGAGCGTCTCCGGCTCGGGCGGCGCGGACGCCGCCGGCTTCTCGCCCTCCGCGCCCTCCTCCCCCTCCGGGGTCGCGGCCTCGGCGGTCTCGGTGTCCTCGGCGGCGGGCGCCTCGGGAGCCATCCGCACCGGCCAGGTGATGAAGTCGGAGTACCGCTTGACGATCTCCCTGATCTTCCAGGGCGAGGTGTAGTCGAAGAGCTGGTCCTCGGCGTCCTCCGGCTTCAGCCGCAGGATGACGGCGGTGCCCTGCGGGGCGTCCGCGACGGTCTCGACGGTGTAGCCGCCCTCGCCGGTGGAGGACCAGCGGGTGCCCTCGCTCTCCCCGGCCTTCCTGGTCACCAGGGTCACCTCGTCGGCCACCATGAAGCTGGAGTAGAAGCCCACACCGAACTGCCCGATCAGGCCCTCGGCGGTGCTCTCGTCCTTGGCCTCCCTCAGCCGCGACAGCAGCTCGGCGGTGCCCGACTTGGCGATGGTGCCGATGAGTTCGACCACCTCCTCGCGCGACATCCCGACGCCGTTGTCCCGCACGGTGAGCGTGCGGGCCTCGCGGTCGGGCTCGATCTCGACGTGGAGGTCGCTCACGTCGGCGTCAAGCGAGTCGTCGCGCAACGACTCGATGCGGAGCTTGTCCAACGCGTCGGAGGCGTTGGAGATCAACTCGCGCAGAAACACGTCCTTGTTCGAGTAGATCGAGTGGATCATCATCTGGAGAAGCTGACGGGCCTCTACCTGGAACTCGAACGTCTCGGTCGGCATGGTCGTGGGTTCCTCACGTCAGTCGCACGGTCGCGGAAGCCTGGCGCCCCCCGCGCCCGGCGCGTGTGGGGGCCGCCGACAGCGATGTTAAGCGAGGTCGCCCTCTCCCCTCCGGCCTTCGGGTCCTCCGGTCGCGGATCAGCGGTCTCGGACGGCGACCAGATAGGCACCGATCGCCTCGCGGTTGCGGGCCAGCACCTCGATGCGCCGGGACATCGCGTCGCGTTCGCGTTCCAGCAGGGCGAGCATCTCCGGGGTGGCGTCGGTGAAGTGGATGTCCCTGGGCCGGTTCAGACACGGCAGGACCTGCCGGATGATCCGCGTCGGCAGGCCCGCGTCGAGCAGTCCCCGAATCTGCGTGACCCGGTCGACGAACTCCTCCGAGTAGACGCGGTAGCCGTTGGCACAGCGCTCGGGGGTGATCAGGCCCTGCTCCTCGTAGTAGCGCAGCAGCCGTCGGGAGATCCCGGTCCGCTCCGCCAGCTCCCCGATCCGCATGTGACCCACCTCACCACCACCCGGCTTTACCTTCACACGAGTGTGAGGGTTTCAGGATGTGCGGGCAAGGCACCCACCCCCGACGAAGGGACGGCCTCCGATGCCCGACCGCACCCCCACCGACGACCACCCCTCCCACCAACGCCTCTACGAGTACAGCCCGATCGTGGACCGCCCGCCGCTCCGCTGGCCGGGCGGCGCCAGGGTCGCGTTCTACGTGGGGCTCAACGTGGAGCACTACCGCGTGGACCGCCCCGCGACCAGCATCTTCCCCGACACCGCGCCGCTGGTCCCCGACCCCCTCAACTACGGATGGCGCGACTACGGGCCCCGCATCGGTTTCTGGCGGGTGCTGGAGAGCCTGGACCGGCACGGCGTCCGAGCCAGCGTGATGCTCAACTCCGAGGCGGGGCAACGCTATCCCGCACTCGTCGAGGCCGGCCTCGAACGCGACTGGGCCTGGGTGGCGCACGGCAGGAACAACTCGACGTTCCAGGCAGGGATGGAACGTGAGGAGGAGCGCCGCTACCTCGCCGAGGTGGTGCACGACATCGCGCGCGTCACCAGCCGCCGGCCGCGCGGCTGGCTGGGCCCGGCACTGACGGAGACGTTCCACACCCCGGAGCTGCTGGCCGAGGCGGGCCTGGACTACGTGCTCGACTGGACCAACGACGACCAGCCGTACCGGCTGCGGGTGCCGGGGCTGCTGGGCGTTCCCTACTCGGTGGAGCTGAACGACATCAACCTCTTCGTGGGCGGGCGGGTCAGCGGGCCGGAGTTCGTCCGGATCGTCAGGGACCAGTTGGACCGGCTGGTGGCCGAGTCGGCGCACAGCGGCCGGGTGTTCCCGCTGGCGCTGCACCCGTTCGTGATCGGCCAGGCGTTCCGGCAGCGCTATCTGGACGAGGCGCTGGCGCTGGTCGCAGGTCACCCCGATGTGTGGCTCACGACAAGCGACGAGATCGCCGCCCACTACGCGGCGGGGACGGCGGCGGCCCGAACCGGAGCGGCTGCCTGAACGGGGAGCGGAACGGCGTACCGCACCGGAGCGGAGGGGACCACGCCCACGGAGATTTCCCGCGCGGACGTCTTTCCCCTCCGAAGAACCGGCCGCGCGCAATACGCGGCAATACCGAGAAACACGCAGGTCACAGTGCGATCGTCATCACTCAGGAAATGCCCGGACACTTCTTGACGAGGAGAAAAGGCGCTGGTTAGCGTCGACTTCGGCCCACAAAAGGGAGCACCTCTCCCTCAGGATGGCGCGGACTTCTCATCCCCCGCGCCGTTCCCGACCTCGGCCCCTCGCGCCCCCGGCCCGTCGTGCCCGTCCGAGACCGTTGGCGGGTCGCCCACGCGCCGAGGCGGGGCGAAGCGGGCCGCCTCCGCACGACCACCCGGGAGAGATCTCGCATGAGCACGGCCCAGCGCGGTTCCAGAAAGTCCCCGTCCGCCACGACCACCCCCTCCGCCCCCTCCTCGTCGACGCCCGCGCGCGACGTGGCCGAGGACCGTAACCACCCGAACGTCGAGGGGCTCCCCGAGGAGGAGGTGCTGGCGACCGCCGACGATCCCAGGCCGGGTCTGCGCCCCTACCTGACCGTCAAGCGCGCCGCCCTCCTGGCCAGGGAGGAGGCGGCGCGGGCCAACCCGAACCCGCGGCCGAACCGGCTGCGGGCCCACGCCACCGCCGAGTCCCGCAGCGGGGTGCGCCGCATCCGCATCCGGCACCACCAGGTGGTCAGCGACTCCCCGGCGGACTTCGCCGGCTACGACCTGGGGCCCTCCTCCCCCGAACTGCAACTGGGCGTGCTCTCCAGCTGCCTCACCCATGTGTTCCTGATCCAGGCCGCGCGGCTGCGGGTGCCGCTGGACGCGCTGGACGTCGAGGTGGAGGGCGTCCACGACCCCCGCGCGGGGAAGCCGGGCTTCGAGGAGACGCCCATCTACCCGCACGACATCAGCTACACCGTGCGGCTGACCTCGCCCGCCTCCGAGGAGCGGATCAGGGAGCTGCACACGGAGGTGGAGCGGAACTGCCCCATCTACAACCTGCTGTTGAACCCCCAGCGCATCACCGGCCGGGTGGTGCTGACCGGCAGCCCCCGCGAGCTGTGAGCCCGCCGCCCCGCGCCCCCGCTCAGTCGGCGGCGCGGGGCGGCAGCAGCTCGCCCGCCTCGACCGCGACGGGCAGCCGGTTCTCGGGCGGGGGCAGCGGGCAGGTGGCGTGGTCGGTGTACGCGCAGGGCGGGTTGGTCGCCCGGTTGAGGTCGACCGCCAGCCGCCCGTCCGCTGCGGGCGGCCCCAGGGCGAGGGTGCGCCCGGGTCCCGAGGTCGTCACCCCCGAGGTGGCGTCGGCGAAGAGCAGCAGCAGCGTGCCCGCGGTCCGGCCGTTGAACGCCGTCAGCCGGCGGCGGTCGCCGGCCAGCGCGAACTCCACCTGCCCCGGCGCCTCGAAGACGTGCTCAAGTCCCGGCACCACGGCGTCCACCGTCACCGGGCGCGGCTCGGCGAACGGCAGAAAGCGGCCGGGGAGCACCCACGCCGGGTCGGGGGCGTGGGTGGGCGTGCCCGCGTAGGTGAGCAGCGGCGGATGGTCGGGGCGGCGCGGGCGCAGCAGATACCGCTCGCCTCGGCGCGCCAACTCCACCACGCCGCCCGGGTACTCGGCGTGCAGCGGGCTCCCGGCGTCGATCCGGCCGAAGGCGTGCCGCCCGGTGACCCGGCGCCCCGCCACCCGCAGCTCCTCCCCCGCGGCCAGCTCGACCAGCACGCCCTCCGCCTCGGTGCTCCACCAGGCGCCGGGGGCGCCGGCCGGGCGGATCGGCTCCGGCCCCAGCCAGTGCAGCCCGGTGATGGCCAGGAAGCCGTCCGGCGCGGCGACGGCCGCCTCCCGTTCCTCCCGCCACCGGCGCCACGCGGCCTCGAACGCCTCCCGGTCGTGCGCCCCCGGCGCTTCCTCCGGCGACTGTCGCTGTCCCATCTCGCTCCTCCTCGCCCCGGCCGGGGCCTCGCCGCCGAGCGCCGCCGAACGCCACCGCGTAGCGGTGCCGAACGCCGCCGGCGGATGTCCGTGTGCGGGCGACCACGTCACGGTGACGGTCGGACGGGCTCGGCCCGCCGACCTTCCGCGCCCGGGATCGCGTCCAACAGCTCCCTGGTGTACCGATGCTCCGGCCGGGCGAAGACCTCGGCCACCGGCCCTCGTTCCAGGACCCGGCCGCCACGCATGACCAGCACCTGGTCGCAGACCTGCCGGACCACCGCGAGGTCGTGCGAGATGAGGACATAGCTCAGCCCCAGCTCGCGGCGCAGCTCGGCCAGCAGGTCGAGCACCCGGGCCTGCACCGAGACGTCCAGCGCCGAGACCGGCTCGTCCAGCACCAGCAGCCGCGGCGTCAGCGCCAACGCGCGGGCGATGCAGACGCGTTGGCGTTGGCCGCCGGAGAGCTCGGCCGGGCGCCGGTGCCGCACAGAGGCCGGGAGACGCACCAGGTCCAGCAGCTCGGCGACGCGCGCCGCGCGCCCGCGCACGCCGAACGCCCGCAGCGGTTCGGCGATGGCGCGCCCGACGGTGAAGGTGGGGTCGAGCGAGCCGTAGGAGTCCTGGAAGACGGGCTGGACATGGCGGCGCAGCCGTCGCAGCTCGCCCCGTGAGGCGGTGGCGAGGTCGACGCCGTCCAGCACGATGCGGCCCGCGTCCGGTCGGTCCAGCCGCAGCAGCAGCCCGGCCGTCGTGGACTTCCCCGAGCCCGACTCGCCCACGATCCCGAGCGAACCGCCGCGCGCCACCGTGAAGTCGACCGCGTCCACGGCGACCACCGACTCCCGCGCCCCGGCCGGCGTGCGGACGTCGAAGACCCGGCGCAGGCCCTCGACGACCAGCAGGGGTGCGGCGTCCGGGGCGGCCGGCGGGGCCGGCGGGGCCGTCATCGAGGGCGCGGCGGCGACCAGTTCCCGGGTGTAGGCGTGCCGGGGCTCGCCGATGACCCGTTCGCTCGGCCCGCTCTCCACCACCCGGCCCTGGGACATCACCGCGACGCGCTCGGCGCGTTCGGCGGCCAGCGCCAGGTCGTGGGTGACCAGCAGCAGCCCGGTCCCGGTCCTCCGGGTCACCTCGCCGAGGTGGTCGAGGAGGCGGCGCTGGACCGTGACGTCCAGCGCGCTGGTCGGCTCGTCGGCGATCAGCAGCCGGGGTCCGGCGGCCAACGCGACGGCGATCAGCACGCGTTGGCACATCCCGCCGGACAGCTCGTGCGGGAAACGGTCGGCGGTGCGGGCCGGTTCGGGCAGGCCCGCCTCGCCCAGCAGTTCCTCGGCCCGCCGTCTGCCCTCGGCGCGGTTGGCCACCAGGCCGTGGACGCGCAACGCCTCGGCGACCTGGGTGCCGACCCGCTGCACGGGGTTGAGCGACGCCGTCGGGTCCTGGGGAACGAAGCCGATCTCCCGGCCGCGCACCCGCGCGAGCCGCCGGTCGGGCGCGCCCAGCAGCTCCCGCCCCTCCAGGCGGACCGAGCCGGTGACGGGCCCGGCGGCCTCGGGGAGCAGGCCGAGAACGGCCAGGCCCACGGTGGACTTGCCCGACCCCGACTCGCCGACCAGCGCCACCGTCTCCCCGGCGGCCACGGTCAACGAGGCGCCCCGCACGGCGGCGACGGTCCCCCGGCGGGTGCGGTAGTCGACCCTGAGGTCGTCGACGGCGAGCAGCGGCTGCCCGGGCCCGGTCCCGCGCTCGGGCTCGATGCCGGTCCCAGTTCCGGTTCCGGGACCGGGACCGGTCCCGGTCGTGAAACGGCCCCGGTCGGTCTGGGGCACGGGCAGGCGCCGGTCGTTCTCGGGCACGGGCAGGCCCCGTTCCGTCTGGGGCACGGGCAGACCCCGGTCTGTTTCGGTCACGAGGAGACTCCGGAGCGCTCCAGCGCGCGGGCGACGCGGCTGGTGGACAGGACGACCAGGGCGATCGCCAGTCCGGGGAAGGTGGTCAGCCACCAGGCGGTACCGATGTAGTCGCGCCCCTGCGCCACCATGGCGCCCAGCTCGGGCGCCGGTGGCGAGGCGCCGAAGCCGAGGAAGCTGAGCGCCGCGACGGAGAGCACGGCGCCGCCCACGTCGAGCGCGGCCAGCACCAGCACCGGCGGCGACGCGTTGGGCAGCACGTGGCGCACCAGGATCGCCGGCGTCCGGTGCCCACTGGTGACGGCCGCCCGCACATAGGTGCTGGTGCGGATGCGGAGCACCTCCGCGCGCACCACCCGCGCGAAGCCCGGCACCCCGGCGACGCCCACGGCGATGGCCACGTTGGTGGTGCCGAACCCGAGGATGGAGACCACGGCCAGGGAGAGCAGCAGCCCGGGGATGACCACCAGGACCTCGACCACCCGCATCAGCACCTGGTCCACCCAGCCGCCCAGATAGCCGGCGAGCAGGCCCAACGCCGAACCCACGGCCAGCGAGAGGCCGACGGCCAGCAGCCCGGCGACGATCGATACCCGGGTGCCGTGCACCACCCGGGCGTAGATGTCACGCCCGAGGTTGTCGGTGCCGAACCAGTGCGCGCCGCCCGGCTCGGTCAGGCTGAGCGAGGCGTCGGTGGCCAGGGGGTCCTGGCCGGTGAAGAGCCAGGGCACCAGCGTCCAGCCGGCGATCAGCAGCAGATAGAGCACGGCGGCCAGCAGCAGCGGCCGACGCGCCAGGCCCCGCAGGCCGAGGCCCAGCCGCCGGCCGGGCGTCGGCTCCCGCGGCGGAACGCCCGTGGCGGAAGAAGGCCCGTCAGGCGGGGACTCGGCGGACGGGGGCTGGGCGGACGGGGACTGAGGGGACGGGGACTTGGCGAGGGCGATGAGGGGCGACTCTTGGGTCATGGTTCTCCCCGTCTCAGGCGGACCGCAGGACGATCCGGGGATCGACCCTGGGATAGATCAGGTCGACGGCCAGGTTGACCACCACGTACAGGGCACCGGCGAGGAAGACCAGCGCGCGGATCACCGGGAAGTCGTGGGTGCCGATGGCCTCGGCCGTCAGCCGGCCGACGCCCTCCCTGGCGAAGACGGTCTCCGTGACGACGGCGCCCGCGACGATGCCGCCGATCATCAGGCCGAAGAGCGTCATCGCGGGGATGGCCGCGTTGCGCAACGCGTGCACGAAGACGGCCCGCGCGCGGCTGGCGCCCTTGGCCCTGGCGGTGCGGACGTAAGGCTCGGCCAGCGCGGCGCGCAGCCCGCGTCCCAGCACCTGTGTCAGCAGCCCGATCCCCGGCAGCGCCAGCGTGATCGCAGGCAGCACCAGCTGGGAGAGGTCCCCGGCGCCGAACGCCGGGAACCAGCCGAGGCCGAAGGAGAACACCTGGAGCAGGATGATGCCCGTCCAGAAGCTGGGCAGCGCGTTGCCCACCACGGTCGAGGACAGCACGGCCGAACGCAGCGGCGCCGTCGGCAGCAGGCTGGCGGCGACGGCAGCCGCCACCCCGACGACCAGGGTCAGCAGCAGTGCGGCGCCCGCCAGTTCCAGGGTCGCCGGCAGCGCGCCGCCCAGCACGGCCGTGACCTCGTCCCCGCTGCGGAAGGAGGTGCCGAACTCCCCCCTGGCGGCGTCGCCCACGAACTCCAGGTACTGCCGGTACACCGGCTGGTCCAGGCCCAGTTCGGCGCGGAGCTCGTCGGCCGCCGCCGGGTCGACGGCCGTTCCCTCACCCCCGGCTCCGCGCAGCATCACGGCGACCGGGTCGCCCGGCACCAGGTGCAGCACCAGGAAGGACGCGGTCAGCGCCGCCCACAGCACGAACAGGCCGTTGACGACGCGGACCAGGACGTAGCGGGTCACGAGCCGAGCCACACGTCGTTGAGCAGCGGCTTGCCCTCGATGTCGGTGCGGAAGCCGCCGAGGCCGGCGGTGTAGCCGTAGGCCCACACCCGGTCGTACACCGGGACGGAGTAGCCCCGTTCGACGATCAGGCGCTGCGCCTCCTCGGCGATCGCCAGGCGCTCCTCGGAGTCGGCGGTGGTCTGGAGCGAGGCCAGCAGGCCGTCCAGCTCCTCGTCCGGGTGGCCGTAGAGCATGCTCATCTCCGGGTGGAACGAGGAGTACACCAGCCGGATCACGTCCACGTCGGCGCGGGTCTGGCTCCAGGTGGCGATGTCGCCCGGGTACTCGTCCATGTCGACGAACGGCATGTCGGCCACCGGGTCCAGCACGAGCTCGACGCCGACCTCGGCCCACTGCGCCTGCGCCAGCTGGTGCTGCTGCTCGGCCTCGGGTGAGCTGTTCTCGTAGGTGAGGGTGAGGCTGAGCCGCTCGCCCTCGGCGTCCCGCCGCACGCCGTCCTCGCCGACGGTGTCCCAGCCGGCGTTCTCCAGCAGCTCGACGGCAGCCTCGGGGTCGTACCTGACCTCGTCCGACTGGTCGACATGGCCCGGGTTGGTGGAGGTCAGCACGCCGGTGGCGGGTTCGCTGACGCCGCCGTAGACGGCCTGGACGATGGCCTCACGGTCCAGCGCCAGGCCCAACGCGCGCCGGGTGTCGGGGTGTTGGAGCGTGGGGCTGTGCACCAGCGGGATGTAGGGGATGGCGATGCCGGGGAGCACCACGCTCTCGACGACGAACCGGTCGTCGGCCTCCAACCCCGCCTGTCCCGACGCCGGCACGGACTCGATGAGGTCCACCTGGCCACTGGTGAGGCTGCCCTGTCGGACGCTGCCCTCGGGCACGCCCTCCAGCACCAGCCGTTCGACATGGGCGGCGCCCTGGTTCTCCGCGAGCGGCGAGGCCCAGGCGTAGTCGTCGCGCCGGGTCAGCTCGACGGTGGACTCCGGGCGGAACGACTCCAGCGTGAACGGGCCCGAGCCGGAGAAGTCCCCCCGGCACAGGTCGGCCGGGTCGTTGCCGAGCGAGTCGGGCGACAGCTGGATCAGCGACTGGGTGGCCGTGGCCTGGAGGAACTGCGCGTTGGGCTCCGCGAACTCGACGGTGACGGTGAACTCGTCGTCCACGACGGTCCGTTCGTAGCCCGCCAGGAAGCTGCCGCCCTGCGGGGCGAGGGCCCCCAGCTCGACGATCGCGTCCAGGTTGGCCTTGACCGCCTCGGCGTCGAAGCGCTCCCCGTCGCTGAAGGTGACGTCGTCCCGCAGCTCGAAGGTGAACGCCCTGACCTCCTCGTCCACCGTCCACGAGGTGGCCAGCCAGGGCAGCAACTCGCCGGTCTCCGGGTCCTGTTCGGTCAGGGTGTCGGCGAGCTGGCGGCCGACGAGCCGGGAGTTGAGCTGGGGCCGCTGGCGCGCGTCGACGCAGTCGGGGGCCGCGGTGAACGCGTAGGTGACGGTGCCGCCGTCGACCGGTTCGCCGGTGGCGCCGGCCGAGGCGTCGTCGCCCCCGGCGCCGCAGCCGGTCAACGCGACGGTGAGGGCCACCGCGATCGCCGTGGCGGAGGTCCGGGCCCGGAGGCCGAGGGGAGGAGACAGGGACACGGCGAAACGGTTCCTTCCAGGAGTCACCGGGGCGAGGCGTCACGGCACCCGGCGGCACGGGGCGGAGCCCGCCGCCACGCGCCCGAACTCACCCGCCGGCGCTGCCGGAAGGCGGGGAACGGGGTGCGGCACGGGCCACGCCCCGCGGGGGACGGGGAGAGCGGCTGAGGCGCGCTACCGCGCGGGGAGCGCGCGGCGGTGTGCGAGAGGGCGCGGCCCACGAAGGGGCGGCACGGCGCCCGTTCCACCGCACCGGGGGTGCGTGGAAGTCCCACCGCACCGGGGGTGCGTGGAGGCGGACGCGGCTCCGGGACGGAGCGGGGTCAGCGGCGACAGGAGGCCGAGGTGACACGTCCCAGGTCGACGTGGCGGCGCAACGTGAGAAGCGGCTGCATGGGGAGGACAATGAGGCAGCGGGGGCTCCCCGTCAATGGCGCAGCTCACATTCGACGGGAGACCGCTCGGCGCAGGGGCCGGCGAGACGCCAACGCCCCTTGCGTCCGTTGCCCGTTGCCGACCCACTGGCCCGGCCGGGGGACGCGGGTGGGCGGTGGACGGCTTCGCGAGCGGGTTCTAGGGTGTGGGTCATGACACGCCACGTCCCGGCCCCTTCGCCGGCCGGAGCCGCACTCCGCGCGGTCCCCGCGTCGCGATGTCCGTGTCTCGACTCCCGGCCTGTCGAGCCGTTCCCGCGCTCGCCGGAACGCCCCTCGGCCTGAGGGCCGGCGCCGCACGACGCCCCCGACGCCCCGTACGTTCCGCACCCCCGCGCCCCACCCCGCCGCCGCGCCGCCCGCGCGGGGCGGCAGCGCGCTTGCCCCGCGGTTCGAGGGGGTGGCGTCCGGCGGGCGCCGACCCCTCGAACCGCCGCCCCGCACGGGCCCGTTCGACTCACGACCGCCGACACCGGACCGTTCGTCACCGGACCGTCGACCGCGCGCAACGGAGGAACACCTTGTCCGTCCCGCCCACGCCGCCCGCCCCGTCCCCCGAGAACCCGGGCGTCGTCGCCCTCTCCGGCAACCCGCGCCCCGGCTCCCGCACCCTGGCCCTCGCCGAGCGGGTGGCCGACGCCCTCGCCAGCGAGGTGCTGCCCGGCGCCCCGGTGACCACCGTCGACCTGGCCGCGTTCGCCCCCGAGATCCTGACGCCCACCCACCCCGCCGCCGACGCCGCCCTCGACACGCTGGCAGCGGCGCGGATCGCGGTGATCGCCACGCCGGTCTACAAGGCGTCCTACACCGGGCTGTTGAAGGCGTTCCTCGACCTCTACCGGAACGAGGGGCTGCGGGGGGTGCCCGCGGTGCCGCTGGTCGTCTCCGGCGGGCCGGCGCACGCGCTGGCCGGCGAGGTCCATCTCCGGCCGCTGCTGGTCGAGTTGGGAGCGATCGTGCCCAGCAGAAGCCTGGTCGTGACCGAGGCGTCGCTGGCCGACCCCGGCCCCGCCATCGCCGACTGGCTCGCCACCGCCGGCCCTGCGCTGGCCGGCGCCGTCGGCGCCGGGGGTGGGCGATGACCTCGGGCGAACGCGTCGAGACCGGCCATCTCACCGGCGCCGCGTACAAGTCGGTCTTCCGTCGGCACCCGGCGGGGGTCGCGGTGGTGGCCATGACGCACGACGGCCGGCCGGCGGGGTTCACCGCCACCTCGGTGATCTCGGTCTCGGCCGAACCGCCCCTGCTGGCCTTCTCGTTGGCCGCCACCTCCTCCTGCGCCCCCGCGGTGGCCGCCGCCGACACGCTCACGGTCAGCCTGCTCGCCGACCACCAGCACGACGTCTCGGCGCGCTTCGCCACCAGCGGGGTGGACCGGTTCGCCGCCGGCGGCTGGTCCCGGCTGCCCACGGGCGAGCCGGTGATCGACGGCGCGCACGCCTGGATACGCGCCCGGGTGCTGGAACGCACGCCGGTCGGCGGCAGCTATCTGATATCCCTGCTCGCCCTCCAGGCCGAGGTCAGGACCGAGACCGGCCCGCTGGTCTTCCTCGACCGGACCTACCACCGGCTGGGGCCGCACTCCGCGCTCTGACACGCCCCCTCGACTCCCCTCCCGCTCCTCCCCTCCCGCTCCCCCCCCTTCCCGCGCCGGACACGGAACGTCGCCGGCCGTGGCGATCTGCGTGAACGTCGACGCCACCCCTTGACGGGGCCGGGGCGGGAGGACGATGGTGCTCGTTAATCCGCATTAGTTCAGACCGTGGACGCTTCGCTCCACCCAACTAATACGCATTAGCAAGAGTGACGACGACGTCAGCGAGGGGTTGCCAGGTGGCCGGGAAGATCAGGCGAGGAAGGCCCCGCCAGGCCGAGGTGGCCAAGTTGGCCGGGGTCTCGCAGACGACGGTCTCGCTGGTCCTCGGCGGCAACAAGCAGGGCATAGTGATCCAGGAGGCCACCCGGCAACGGGTCCTGGAGGCGGCCCGCACCCTGGGCTACGTCCCCGACCCGGCGGCCCGGCGGCTGGCCGCCGCCAGCAACAACCTGCTCGGCGTCTTCAGCTTCACCGCGACCTTCCCGACCGACCCCGCGCACTCGTACTACCCGTTCCTCGTCGGAGTGGAGCGGGAGGCCGCCGAGCGCGGCTTCGACCTGGTGCTCTTCACCGGCTCCAGCAGCGGCGGCGGCCGTGCCGCCGCGCCCGGCGCGCTGGAACGGGTGCGGCTCGCCGACGGCTGCCTGCTCTTCGGCCGCCACGTGCCGACCGAGCCGCTGCGGCGGCTGGTCGACGACGGCTTCCCGCTGGTGCACGTCGGCCGCCGCGACGAGATAGCCGAGCTGGCCTGGGTCGGTGCCGACTACGTCGCGGCCAGCTCCGAGGTGGTCTCCCACCTCGTGGCCGCCGGCCACCGCCGCGTCGTGCTGGTCCGCGAGGACGACGACGCGCCCGCCTCCACCGACCGCGAACGCGGCTTCCGCGAGGGCCTGGCCCCGGCCGAGGGCAGCGTGGTCCGGGTCGGGGCGCCGGCGGACGAGCTGACCGCCGAGTGGGTGCGGGCGCGGCGGGCCGAGGGCGTGACGGCGTTCGTCGCCGAGGAGACCGACACCGGGGCGGTGTGGCGGGCGCTGCACGCCGCGGTCACCGCCGCCGGGCTGCGGGCGCCCGACGACCTGTCGTTGGCGCTGCTCGGCTCGCCGCCGCCCGACCTGCCGCTGGCGACGCCGGTCACCGGCTTCGACATCCCGCGCGCCGAGTTGGGCACGGCCGCCGTGCGGGCGTTGACCGACCTGCTGGCCGGGCAGCGGCCAGGCGCGACGCTGGCGCGCTGCGCGTTCCGCCCCGGCGCGACGTCGGGCCCTCCCCCACCGGGGGAGTCCCCGTGACCCGCACCACAGGTCACCGCCCCCGCGCACCCGCACCGCCCGGCCACCGGGCCGCGCGGGGAACCGCGCGGGCGCCCACCGGCGAGCCGCACCCGGCGAACCGCCCCACCACGACCGCACCGTTGTCGCCCCCCCGGAGGGGCCCGCACCACCCAGGGAGAGAAGACCCCATGCCGACCCCCGACACCGTGACCACGCCCACCCCCGCCCCCGCCTCGCCGGCTGACGCACGCGAGTCCGTCACGGACGTGCTGATCGTCGGCGGCGGGCTCGGCGGGGTCGCGGCGGCGCTCGCCGTCTGCCGGGCCGGGCACCGCGCCGTGCTGACCGAGGAGACCGACTGGGTCGGCGGGCAGTTGACGTCGCAGGCCGTGCCGCCGGACGAGCACCCGTGGGTGGAGCAGTTCGGCGTGACGGCCAGCTACCGCGCGCTGCGCGAGCGGATGCGGGAGTACTACCGCCAGTGGTACCCGCTGCGTTCCGAGGCGAGCGCGCTGCCGCAGCTCAACCCGGGCGCCGGCCGGGTCAGCAAGCTGTGCGTCGAGCCGCGCGTCGCGCTCGCCGTGATCGAGGGGATGCTGGCGCCGCACCGCGCGGCCGGCCGGCTGACCGTGCTCACCGAGCACCGCCCGGTCGCCGCCCACACCGACGGCGACGAGGTCCGCGCCGTGACGCTGCGCGACCTGCGCGGCGGCGGCCGGCACACGGTCGCCGCGCCCTATGTGCTGGACGCGACCGAGACCGGCGAGCTGCTCGAACTCGCGGGCGTCGAGCACGTGTTGGGCGCCGAGGCGCGTTCCGAGCACGACGAGCCGCACGCCCCCGAGCAGGCCGACCCGCTGAACCAGCAGGGCATCACGTTCTGCTTCGCGCTCTCCCACCACGAGGGCGAGGACCACACCATCGACCGGCCGGAGGACTACGCCTTCTGGCGCGACTACCGGCCGCCGTTCTGGCCCGGGCCGCTGCTGGGGTTCCAGGCGCCGGACCCGCGCTCGCTGGAGTCGGTGCCGCGCACCTTCGAGCCCAACCCGGAGCAGGACCCGCTGGCGGTCTCGGCCGACCAGAGCGCGGACGCGGGCGACAAGGAGCTGTGGGGCTTCCGCCGCATCCTGGCCCGCAAGCTGCACCGTGAGGGCGCGTTCGACTCGGACATCACGCTGGTCAACTGGCCGCTGAACGACTACTGGGAGTCCCCGCTGGTCGGCCTCGGCGAGGAGGGCGAGCGCCGGGCGCTGCACGGCGCGCGGCAGCTGTCGCTGTCGGTGCTGTACTGGCTCCAGACGGAGGCGCCGCGCCCGGACGGCGGCACCGGCTTCCCCGGGCTGCGGGCGCGCGGCGACGTGACGGGCACGGTCGACGGCCTGGCCAAGGCGGCGTACGTCCGGGAGGCGCGGCGCATCCGCGCGGTGACCACCGTCACCGAGCACGACGTGTCGATGGAGATCGTCGGCCCCTACGGCGGCACCCGCCACCCCGACTCGGTGGGCGTGGGCGCCTACCGGATCGACCTGCACCCCTCGACGGGCGGCGACAACTACGTGGACATCGCGTCCGTCCCGTTCGAGATCCCGCTGGGCGCGCTGCTGCCGCGGCGGGTGACCAACCTGCTGCCGGCCGGCAAGAACATCGGCACCACCCACGTCACCAACGGCTGCTACCGGCTCCACCCGGTGGAGTGGAACGTGGGCGAGGCCGCCGGCGCGCTGGCCGCGCACTGCCTGACGGAGGGCCTCGTTCCCCACCAGGTCAGGGGCGAGGAGAAGCATCTGACCGACTTCCTGCGCCGGTTGGACCGCGAGGGCGTCCAGCGGCACTGGCCCGACGTGCGGGGCTACTGAACGGCCCGCGGCGCGCCCCCAGCGGGCGACCTGCCGGGCGAGTCAGCTCCACCTGGCCCGCCCGGCCGTCCCCACCCACCACCACAACGCGAAGACACGAGGAGGTGTCCAGACGATGACCTCTCACCGGCCGACCCATCCGCACACCCGCCAGATCCGCGTCGGCATCGACGTGGGCGGAACCTTCACCGACGCCGTGGCCGTAGACGCCACGACGCTCACGCTCGTCGGCCAGGTCAAGGTGCCCACCAGCCACCACCACGAGGACGGGGTGGCCCACGGCATCGTCACCGCGCTCGACCGGCTGCTGGCCGAGACCGGCCACACCGCGGCCGAGGTGTCCTTCCTGGCCCACGGCACGACCCAGGCTACCAACGCCCTGTTGGAGGGCGACGTCTCCCCCGTCGGCCTCATCGGCGTGGGCACCGGGCCCGGCGCCGCGCTGACCAGGCGGCTTCGGGCCCTGGCGAAGCTGCCGTTGACGGAGAACCACCCCTTCCCGCTGCGCTACGCCCACGTGCCCGACCCGCACGACACGGGCGCGGTGCGCGAGGCGGTCCGGGGCCTGGTCGACGGCGGCGTCGGGGTGCTGGTGGTCAGCGAGCCGTTCAGCGTGGACGATCCGGAGGGCGAGCGGGCCGTGGTGGAGGTGGCGCGCGAGTTCGGGCTGCCGATGACGGCGGCGCACGAGATCACCTCGCTCTACGGGCTGCGCAAGCGCACCAGGACGGCGGTGGTCAACGCGGCGATCCTGCCGAGGATGCTGGCGACGGCCGACCTGGTGGACGGCAGCATCGCCAAGGCCGGCATCACGGCGCCGCTGATGGTGATGCGCTGCGACGGCGGCGTGATGTCGCTGGACGAGATGCGGCGCAGGCCGCTGCTGACGGTCCTGTCGGGCCCGGCGGCCGGGGTGGCGGGCGCGCTGATGCGGGAGAGGATCAGCGAGGGCGTCTTCCTGGAGACCGGAGGCACCTCGACCGACATCAGCGTGATCCGCAGGGGCAAGGTCGCCGTGCGGCACGCGACGCTGCTGGGCCGTTCCTCCTATCTGCCGGCGCTGGACGTGCGGACGGTGGGCGTGGGCGGCGGCTCGATGGTGCGGATCGGGGACGGGAAGGTGGTGGCCGCCGGCCCGCGTAGCGCGCACATCGCGGGGCTGCGCTACGCCTGCTTCGCCGATCCCGAGGAGCTGGCGGACGCCCGGCTGGCGCGGATCGCGCCGCTGCCGGGCGACCCGGAGGACCACGCGGTGCTGGACGCGGCCGGCGGGCGGTTCGCGGTGACGATGACCTGCGCGGCCAACGCGCTGGGCGAGGTGCCGGACGGCGACTTCGCGCGTGCCGAACCGGCCACCGCGCGCGCCGCGTTGGCCCCGCTCGCCGAGGCGCTCGGCACGGATGTCGCGGGCGCGGCGCGGGCGGTGCTGGACGCCGGCGTGAAGGAGGTGCGGGCGGTCGTCGACGCCATGCTGCGCGACTACCGGCTGGACCGGGACGCCGTGGTGCTGGTCGGCGGCGGGGGCGGCGCGGCCAGCGTCACCCCGCACCTGGCGGAGGTGACCGAGCTGCCCGGCAGGATCGCCGAGCACAACGAGGTCATCAGCCCCATCGGGGTGGCGCTGGCGCTGGTGCGGGAGCAGATCGAACGGATCATCCCCGGCGCCACGCAGGAGCAGATCCTGGCGGTGCGGGCGGAGGCCGAGCAGGCGGTGGTGGCGCAGGGCGCGGCCCCCGCGGGGGTCGAGGTGGAGGTCACGGTCGACCCGCAGACCAACACCGTGCGGGCGGTCGCCACCGGCGCCACGGAGCTGCGCACCCAGGACCGGGCGCACCGCTCGGACGACGCGGAGCGGCTGGCGGCGGCGGCCCGCAGCCTCAAGACCGAGTCGGAACGCGTCGAGGAGCTGGGCCGCACGCCCACGCACACGGTCTACGGCACCACCAGGAGCCGCCGCTTCCGGCGGTCGACGCACCCGGTGCGGGTCGTCGACGCGGACGGGGTGGTGCGGCTGCACGCGGCGGACGCCACGGTGGCGTCCACGACGGTGGGCCAGGCGCCCGAGCTGCTGGCGACGTTGGTGCGGGACACCACCGCCTACGGCGACGGCGGGGTGCGGGCGCCGGCGGTGCGGCTGCTGCTGGGCTCGCGGATCGCCGACCTGTCGGGCGTGCTGGACGCGCAGCCGCTGCTGGCGCTGGCCCGCAGCGAACTGCGGTCGCGTTCCGCCGACGAACCGGTGATCGCCGTGGTGGAGGCCCGCTCATGAGCGCCCCCACGTCGACGGCGGGCCGTCGCGCGCTGCGGGCGCGCGGCGCGGAGCTGGCCGCCACCGAGGACGTCGAGTTCGGCCGGCTGCTGCTGGCCAACATCCCGCTGCACTCCGGTCGGGACGACGCGGAGCTGCGCCGCTGGGCGGGCGTGGCCACGGAGTTCGGCGCCGAGCTGGCCGCCGCGCACCCCGAGGCCGGGAACGAGGACCTGCCGGGCGGCGCGCGCGTCGTGGAGCGCGACGGCGGTCTCGACGACGACCGGATGCTGCTGGCGCGCTACCGGTCCCGGCCGGTGGAGACGGTCGAACTCTTCACGGACACGCTGGCGTTGGCCGAGGAGACCGTCGAACTGCTGGGATGGCGCGACTGGTTCCCACCGGGCGCGGCGCGCCGGGCCGCGCTGGTCCACGAGGAGGGCCACCGGCTGTTGGGCGACCGGGCCCACCGCGCGGAGCTGCGCCGCCGCCTTGACCACACGGCGTTGCGCGTGGGGCGCTTCCGGCGGCTCGGCCATGTGGCCGGCGCCGACGAGCTGGCCGCCCACGCCTTCGCCCACACCGTCTGCGGCCTGGGCCGCAGTCCCCTGCTGCTGACCGCCGCGCTGACCCACGCGGTGTCGTCGAGAGAGAGCTGAGTGTCGCCATGGGTGTCGTGATTCTGTTGATGATGCTGGTGGGCGTCGTGTTGATGCTCTCCGGCAAACTGCCCACGGCGTTCGCGCTGGTGCTGCTCGGCGTCTCCATCGCCCTGGTCACCGGCGCGCCGCTGACCGGCGAGGAGAGCGTGCTGGACACGGTGCTCCAGGAGGGCTCCGCCGGCCTGGCCGCGACGATGATCGCGATCCTGCTCGGCTCGTGGCTCGGCAAGCTGCTGGACGAGACGGGCATCGCGGGGACGCTGGTCCGCAAGATCGTCGAGTTCGGCGGCGACCGGCCGACCGTGGTGGCGCTCGGCGTGCTGGCGGTCTCCGGGCTGGTGGGCACGGTCACCGGCTCGGCGCCGGCGGCGATGCTCGCGGGGATCATCGGCATCCCCGCGATGATCGCGGTGGGCGTGCCGAAGGTGACCGCCGCCGGCACCATCCTGATGGGCCTGGCGGCGGGGCTGCCGTTCGAGCTGCCGGTGTGGCAGTTCTTCTCGACGGCGCTGGACCTGCCGGTGGAGACGGTCCGCAACTTCATGATCAAGCTGTTCCCGTTCGCGGCCTTCTTCGCGGTGCTCTTCGTGCTGGTCGAGACGCGCCGGCGGGGCGTGGAGCACGCCTGGTCGCTGAAGTCGGTGGACGCCTCGGCCGAACGCCGCCCCTCGCGCCGGCGGCGGCTGGGCGACGCGCCCTGGTACGCGCTGTTCACCCCGGTGGTTCCGCTGGTGCTGGCGCTGGGGCTGGAGATCGCGATCATCCCGTCGCTGCTGGGTGGCGTGCTGTTCGCACTGGTCACCACCACCAGGCCGCGGGAGATGAACCGCCGGCTGCTGCGCACCCTGTACGCCTCGTTCGACGTGGCGGCGGCGCCGATCGTGCTCTTCGTGGCGATCGGCATCCTGCTGGCCGCCGTGCAACTCCCCGGTTCCATCGAGGCGTTGGAGCCACTGGTCAGGAACGTCAGCCCGCAGAACCCGGTGGTCTTCGTACTGGTCTTCGGCGCGCTGGTCCCGCTGTGCCTCTACCGGGGTCCGTTGAACGTGTACGGGCTGGGCGCCGGCATCGCCGGCGTGCTGATCGCGGCCGGCATCTACCCGGCGATCGCCGTGCTGGGCCTGACCACCTCCTACAACCAGGTCTTCGGCGTCGCCGACCCGACCAGCACCCAGACGGTGTGGAGCGCGCAGTACTCGGGGGTCAGCCCCCAGCAGGTGATGCTGCGCACCCTCCCCTACGTCTGGTGCGTCGCGCTCGGCGGGCTGATCGTCACGGCCTCGCTGTACGTCTGACCACCGGCCGAGAGCTGACCAGTTCCCTGACCTGACCAGTTCCCTGACGTTCCCTGACCTGACCACCTCTCTGCCCCGCGTTCGCACCCCCCACCAACGGTTCAACGACGAACGGAGAACGAGTCATGCCCCACACCCCCTCGGTCGACCGCCGCACGCTGCTGCGCGGCGCCGCCGCCGGCACCCTGCTGGGCGTCGGCGGCGCCGCGACGGCGCTGAACGCCGGAGCGGCCTCGGCCGCGCCGGGCGGCTTCCCCGACTACCGCTACGCCGCGACGCTGCTGCGCCCGGCCGACCTGAGCTATCCGCCCAGCCAGTTGGAGATCATCTTCCCCTGTGTACGGGGGGTCTACGACCGGCTCAGCGACCCTCTGGGCCGCTACTACCTCTACTACGCGCCGCACGAGGACCCCGGCGGCATCTGCCTGGCCTACGGCGACTCGCTGGAGGGCCCGTTCACCGAGTACCCGGGCAACCCGCTGGTCGGGAACGTCTGGGACGACCACTACTCCGTCCCGCACGTCTCCTCACCGCACGTGCTGTGGAACGAGGACGAGCGCGAGATGTGGCTGTACTTCCACGGCGACAACCGCACGACCCGGCTGGCCCGTTCGACCGACGGCATCAACTTCACCTACGACAAAACGGTGCTCCACACCTCCATGCTGCCCGAGGGCAGCAGCGAGGCCTCCTACGCCCGCGTCTTCCGCCACGACCTGCCGGCGCGGGACAACGCCCGCTACGTGATGCTCTTCATGATCAACAACGCCAGCAACCACCGGGACATCGGCTGGGGCTGGTCGAGGGACGGCCGCGAGTGGACGTTCTCGCAGGAGCCGCTGATCCGCCACACCGACGTCGGAGTGAACGACATCAGCGGCCCCCACCTGCTGACCAGGAACGGCAGCGCGTACGTCGTCTACCACTCGGACAAGGCCAGCGGCGGCAGGATGTTCCTCACCGAGGTCGGGAACGACTTCTCGCTCCGGAACCACCTCGGCGTCTTCCACACCCCGCTCTCCGGGGCGCCGGACAACGGCCGGTCGGCGGCGCCCTCGTTCGGCACCGACCGGGGTGTCTCCTACATGGTCTACGAGGCGGGCGAACGGCTCTCCGGCTCGATCGCGGTGGCCAAGGCCGTGTCCTGAGCAGACCCCCGCGGTGAGACCGTGCGGCCGGGACGTTCCCCCGTGAACGTCCCGGCCGCGCCGCGTTTTTGTCCACACGGTGCGCGACATTCTCCACGCGATTACTGCTCCGAACGCAGGGACGAACGTTTTCCCGCATTCCCTCCCCGTGAATTCACGCGGACGCGGAAAACCCCCGCAACAACTCCTTGACGCCGCCGATGAGCTGCGGTTACGTTCCGAACGAAAAGACGCACCAGGAAGAGGATTCACGGCCTTCGCACGCCGGGCATTCTTCTCCGCGTACAGCGAGACCAAGCGAAGCGGCAGAAATAGCGGGGCCCGCCGAAAACCAGGCCGGCCCACCCCACGAACGGAGCCGGCCCCGGCCACCATCCGACCAGCCCCCGGAACGGCCGTCCGGCTCTCCCCGCGCGCCCGCACTCTCCCGTCCGGGCGCGCGGGTGCTTCTTCTTCGGGGCCGGGGCTGCCTCTCCCCGGGTCAGGCCGGCGGGCGCAGCGCCGCGAACAGGGTGCGCTCGGCGCCGCCCTGCTCGGTCACGGTGGTGACCGCGAACCCGGCCTCGGCCAGCAGCTCCTGCCAGCGCGCCACCGGGAAGAGCCCCGTGTGGTGCGCCTCGTGCACCAGCCGCACCGAGCCGTCGGCCGCGCGCAGGGTGAAGCTGTAGTCGGTGCGCACGCTGGTGGCGCCCGGCTCGGGCGGCAGGCTCCACTCCAGATAGCGCACTCCGCTGCCGTCCGGCGCGTCGCTGCCGCCGCAGTCGGTCACCGGCTCATAGGTGTCGGCGACATGGTCGGGGAAGAAGACCGCCACACCGCCGGGGCGCAGATGCGCGCGGGCCGTGCGGAACGTCGCCGCGAGGTCGGCGGCGGTGGTCATGTAGTCCACCGCGTCATGGACCAGCACCGCGTCGAACTCCCGCCCCAGCCTCAACTCCCGCATGTCGCCCGTCAGATGCTCGGTCCCCGGGTTGACCTCGCGGGAGACCGCCAGCATCTCGGGCGAGAGGTCCACCAACGTCAGCCTGTACGTGTCGCGCAGATGACGCGCGAGATGCCCGCCGCCGCTGCCCAGCTCCAGCACCTCCCGCACCGGGCGGGGCGCCAGTCCGAACAGCTCCCTGGCGGTCGCGGCGTCCTCCTCGTAGACCTCGACCGGTGAGATCAACGGCCACCAGGGCGCCAACTCGCCGTAGAGCCGAGGGGTCCCGCTCGCGCCCGTCATCCCACTCCCGCCACCGACCGAACCTTCGCCATCCTGGCGGATGCCGTGCACGGCATCCGCCAGGATGGTAGCCCGCACGCCCAAGCCACCGACGCCCGGGCCGGTGACCACGGGTCGCGGGTCACGGCCACGGGCCGGGGACTTCCGACGACGGACTACCGGTCTACTGGTCTACTGGCCTGTTGGTCTACTGGTTCTGTTGGCACTGACCAACTAACCACTAACCACTGACCACTGACCACTGGCTACGAGAGCAGACCGGCGAGGTCCGAACCGACGGCCCGCACCACGGAGACGGTCCCGAGGGAGAAGCCGGACAGGGTCGAGGCCCCGCGCGCGCTCTCGCCGCCCCCGTGGTCGGCGTGGTCGGCGTGGTCCGCGTGGGCGGCCCGCGCCGCGTCGGCGGCGGTCGCCTCGTCGGACGCGGCGGCGACCTGCTCCGCGCTCAGGGTCCGGTCCCCGAGGGTGACCTGGCCGTTGCCGCCGTCGAAGACGACGTCCGAGCAGGAGTAGAAGTTCTCCTGGCTGTCCGAGCGAATCCAGTGCACGAAGACGATGTGCTGACCGGAACGGTTCGGCAGCTGAACGTTCCAGTAGTAGTGACCCTCCTCGGAGCCCACCCCACCGCGCTGCGGCGGGTTGGTCACCGTGCTGATCTGCTCCAGGTCACCCCAGCCGAGCGACTGGTTCGGTGACCAGCTGCTCTTGGTGATGTAGACGTTGAACTGGCCGGGGTGGTGCGCCCAGTTGCTGTGCCGCAGCTCGATGTTGGCCCCGGAGGACAGGTGGGTGGTGGGCCAGTCGGAACGCACCGCGTTGTACGCGGAGAAGTCGAACGGACCACGGTTGCCACCGCTGCACAGCGTGCCGTCCGGTATGTAACCGGTCGTCCGGCCGGCGCCGTTGGAGTCCAGCACCGCGAACCAGTTGTAGAGCGGGGTGGTCCCGCTCTGCTGCACGGCCGAGGCGCAGGCGGCGTTGGAGGGCATCTGGGTGCTGCCGTTCTCCCTCAGGTCCAGGTAGCACAGATAGGTGCGGGCCCCGGGGAGGATGGTGGAGCCATGAGCGGCGGCCGGGCTGGGCAGGGACGCGATCAGCAGGGCGAAGAGCCCCGTCCCCAGCACGCTGAGGAAGCGGAACCCGCCGCGCGCCCTGGTGCGCCTGGCCGCTCTGGGTCTCGGACCGGTTGATTCGTTGGACACGGGTCACTCCTTGGGAAGAAGAGTCGTCTCCCGAGTAGGGCGAACCGGCGGCACCGGCCCCGAAGCCGATGCGCCGACGGCCCGTCGTCGGTGATGCTGCCGTGCGTGGGAGCGCTCCCTAGGGCGGAAGTTAGCCCCGCTTTCCGTCGTCCGTAAGCTCTGCTTCCGGCCGTTGCCACCCTCCCGGCGCCGCTTTCCGGCCAACCGAGCCCACCCGCCCGTCCCGCCGGGCGCCCGCCCCCTCCCGCTCGCCCTCGCGGGGACGGCACGGGGACGGCACGGGGACGGCACGGGGACGGCACGGGGACGACGGCCGCGCCCGGCCCGGCGTCCACGCGGATTGTCAGAGGCGGCTGCCAGGATGCCCGGCATGGCAACACCACTCGTGTGGCATCCCGCCACCCCGCAGCACGAACTCGCCCTCGACGGAACGACTCTCAGGTGCCGCAAGCCCCAGGGCCGCGAGCTGGGATCGATCCCCAGAGCCGCGCGCGACAGCCGGACGGGCCGCGGACTCTCCGAGCTGCGCGAGCGGTTGGTGCGACACGAGGACGAGTGCCGGACCACCGTCGAGTCCTGGCTGCTGGCCGGCATACCGGTACCCGCGGCACTGGTCGCCCGCGTCTGGCCCGATCCGAGCTGGCGCTCGGCCCTCGCCCAACTCGTGGTGATCGTCGACGGGCGGACCGGTCTGCTGACGGAGGTGACCGACGAGGGCCGCGCCACCCTCGTGGACCAGGACGACACCCCCCAGACCCCGCCGGTCGGTCCCTTCACCCTGCCGCATCCCGCGCTGCTGCCCGACCTGACGCGATGGCTCAGGCGGCTCACGCTCCGTGGGTCGGCGCAGGGCGTCGCCCAGCTCACCCGCGAGGTCCATCACCGACCCGACACCACCCCGCCCGGAGCCACCGGCCTCGACGACTACGCCGGCGCCGAGTTCGAGGAGCTGCGTCACGCCACCGCACGCGCCGCCCGCCACGGCTTCGTGGTGCGCGGTGGCTTCGCGACGCTGCGGGTCGTCGACGGCGACGTCGCCCTACAGGCCCGCTACTGGCTGGGGGCCGACGACCCGGGCCTCCCCGCCGACACCGGGCGGCTGTTGTGGGTGGACGCCTCCGAACGGCCGGTCGCGCTGGGCGAGGTCGGCCCGGTCGCCTGGTCCGAGGGCGTGCGCATGGCAGAGCTGATCCACGCGGGGAGGAAGACCGATGACCAGTGACCGCATCGCGCTCGAAGCGGGTCTCGCGCCTCCCGACGCGTCCGGCGGCGAGCCGGTCACCGCGCGCCGCTACACCCACCCCCTGCTCGGCACCCGCCCCGTGGTCCGGCTGACCGGCCAGGCCGAAGCGCCCGGCGAGGACCGGGTGCTGGCCGCCGCCGGGTTCTCCGCCCCCGACGCCGGCCCGCCCGTGGCCGCCGGACGGCGCCGGGAGCCCGGCTACCCCGCGTGGGCCGTGCTCCACGACCCCGCCGGCGCCCGGACGGCCCTCGCGGCGGCACCCGAGATGGCGTGCGCCGAGCGGCTGCTCGGCCCCGAGGCGGGGGCCGCGCTCGACCTGTACGCGGAGATCGCGACGAAGCTGCCGGATGCCCACCTCCCCGCCTACTGGGAGCAGGTCGCACGGGCGTGCGTCGCCGCCGGTCGCCACCGGCAGGCCGCGCTGATGTTCGGCCGGGCACGCGCGGCCGACCGGCATCTGCCGTCCGTCGACCCGGCTCGACAGCGGGCCGTGTTCCTGGAGTTCGCCCTCGCCGGGGCCCTGTCCGTCAAGGACGTCAAGGCCCATGTCGCGGAGCTGGGCAGGCGCCCCGACCCCGTTGGCGCCTACCGGGAGCTGCGCGAGCTGGCCGTGCGCCGGACGCTCGGCGGGCTGCCGCCCTGGCCCGAGATGCTCAGGCAGCTCACCAAGCTCGCCAAGGCCGCCGGTCTGACCCCGGCCTCCGAGCACGTGTCGCTGCTGGAGGCCCTCGTGGAGGCACCCGCGTTCTGGCGAGCCGCCGACAGCTTTTGGACCTCGCAGCGCAAGACCTGGCTGGCCGCCCTCACCGCCTCGGACCCGGCGAAGCGGCAGATGGCCTGGCAGTTGACCGAGCTTCCGTACTCCGAGATGGACGCCTGGTGGGTCGCCCTTCTCGACGAGGCCGGCGCCCTGGACCAGCTCGGCGAGGACACCGGCCGGTGGTTGACGGCGATGCTCCGCCGTTACCGCGGGACCGATCCGCCTCCCCCCAGGGCCCCCGACGAGCTGCTGGACGTCCTGCCGCGCCTGGCCACGCGGATCGCCCCCGACGAGGACCCCGTGCACCTCGGCTACGGCACCGCCAGGCCGTACCACGTCGACGCCGCGGTCATCGGCCGCTGCCTTTCGGCGGGCGTCCCGCTGTCGGACCCGGACCCGAAGCTGCTGCTGGGGCACTGGTGGGAGCAGGACCGCTCCGCCCTGGAGGCGCTGGTCGCCGACGACCGGTTCAGGGACCCGTTGCTCCATTCCCTCCTCGAAAGCCACTGGTCCAATGGGCGTTGGCAGCGCGAGTGGGCGATCGAGCCGCTGCGCCCCCTCCTGCGTGACATCGTCGACGACCGGCTGCGCTGCGCGACTTCCGGCCCCCTCCAGAGCGCCCTGGACTCGTGCGACTGGCTCTACCAACGACTCCCCCGACGGGCGGCGGCCGAGCTTCCGGATCTTCTCGACCGTCTCGCCGACATCGACCTGGTGACGCCGCTGACCCGCACCCTTCGCGCGGGCATCCTCGACGAGCTGGGCTGGGACGCCCTGGACGAGGCCGCCACGGAGCTGAAGGAGGACAACTGGTGCCGCGCCAGCTGGCCCGTCCTGACCGTGCACGACCGCCGCAGGGCCCTCGCGATCGGCCCCGAGGGCCGCGTCGCGGAGCACCGGCTGGTCGTCCCCAAGGGGGCCGCCGCCTTCAACTACGACGTCCGGGCGGTCTTCTCCGAGGGGCAGTTCCAGGTCTTCCACTCCGTCAATCGCCAGGACAGCCTGTACTGGTCCGGCGCCCCCGACCAGATCCACACCGAGACCGCGGCCTCGTGGAAGTGGCGGTACGGCGAGAAGACCCGCTCCGGCTACACCTTCCTCGGCCCCGGCTCCCGGCGGTTCGCCGGACCGGTGCTCCTGGCCGTGGGCGATCGGCGGGTCGGCCCCGAGGGCCACATGTTCCACGACGGCCACACGTACTGGTGGTACACCGGCGTCGACCGGGAGTCCCGGGTGCCACGCCCCGTCGACCTGGCCACCGGTCAGCTCGACGAGCCCGACCCGCCCGCGTTCCTCGACCCCTCCCTGCTCGGGGAGAACGAGACCTGGCTGATCGACTCCTCGTCGCTGGCCCCGGCCGTCACCGGCACCGCCGCCTCCCCGCTGGGCACCGACGGCATCCACCTGGGTTTCCGGGTCGCCTACGACCGCGTCACGGGACGGCTCCGCTACCACCGCGTCGACGGCGTCCACGGCACGGCCTCCCCGATGACCGGGTTCCTGCCGCACGGGCGCTGGTCGATCGAACCCTCCCTTCCCTGGGGGCTGCTGGACGTTCCCGGCACGGACCGGCGACTGCTGCTCGACGGCGCCTACCACGTCACCGCGCGCGACCCGGAGACCGGCGCCGCGCACTGGCGGGTCTACATGGGCGACCAGGACTGGATCGTCCCCCACACGCCCCCGATGGCCGCCGGCACGCGGCGTATGCCGCCGAAGGCGTTCTGGCACTTCCTGACCCCCCGCGACCTGACCGGGTCGCGCGCGCTGCGGGAGATCCCCGAGGACACCGTGCGGGCGCTGCTGGCCGCGACGGCCACCTCCACCCCGGCGCTGCGCAAGGCGCTGGACACGCTGCTCCCCGAGGTCAGCCATCCCCTGCTCCTCGACGGCCTCATGGGCGTCCTCCAGGAGACCCACCACCGGATACGGGACCGCGAGAGGCTCCTGAAGGTGCTCGGCCAGGAGACTCCCCAGGTCCTCGGGGTCCAGGAGCACCACCTCGACGGCGCCCTCCACGGCCTGGTGAGCCACACCCCCGAGGGAGCGGGCGGAGCGGTACGGCAGATGGAGCTTGCCTCCGCGTTCCTCACCGGCGCGATCGACGGCGAGTCCGCCATGGCGCACTGGTCGGTCCACCGGAGCCCGTACGACTGGACGGAGCTCGCCGGCCGCATCGGCGGCCTCGGCATCCGCGCGGCCAGCGCCGTCACCTCCCCCGAGCACCGCGCGGCAGTGATCGCGCTGCTGCGGTTCTGGGCCTCCTCCCCGTTCAACGATCCGGCGCTGCGCCGCGGCCTGTTCGACCCGGGAGAGGACCGGGGCGAGGGGGCCCCGGTGGCCGAGTCGACCGAGCGGGGCAGGCTGCTGCCGCTGGACATCGCCGTCCACGCCGGGGACTGGGCCCGGTCGCGGGCGGCCGAGAACTGGGGGGCCAGGGTCTTCCTCCAACGCGGCGAGGCATCCCGGCCGCCGGGGTACATCGACTCCCGGCCGGTGCCCCGGGGTTGGGCCACCGTGAAACGACTGCGGTCGCTGGCACGCGAGTTGGAGCGACGAGAACCGGTGCCGTTCGCCGCCGACACGGCGGACCAACTGGCGAAGACCGCCGGCATCGGGCACGCCGAGGCGGCCCTGTGGCTGACGGGTCTCCCCGGAGTCGACGCCAGCGGTGTCCGCACCGGCCAGCACCTGGCGCCCGAGACCCGCACCGCGCTGGGACTGAAGGTGACCGAGGCGGCCGACGCGTGCGATCGACTCTGGCGGATACCGACGGAGGCCCGCCTGGAGACGTATGACGCGGCGATGCCCAACGACCCCGGGCAGCTGTGGAACCAGCCCATGATGGCGAAGCGGCTGGCGGAAGCCCTTCGACGGCGCCCGCCCGGGTGACGGTTCCGACATGACCGTCGAAGGGTGCTCCGCCGGGGCCGGGGTGACCGGCGGAGCACCTTCGACGAGGCGCCGGACACATACTTCCTAGCGCCCTACACTCTCTGCCTATACTCTTTAGGTAACCCCTTGAGGGGCTTAGGTGCGACAGGAGGGGAGCCCGTGGCACGCGTGGGACTGACGGCCGAGCGACTGACCACCGCCGGCGCGGAGTTGGCGGACGAGGTCGGATTCGACCAGGTGACGGTCTCGGCGCTGGCACGACGGTTCGATGTCAAGGTCGCGAGCCTCTACTCCCATGTGCGCGGCTCCCACGACCTGCGCACACGGATCGCACTGCTCGCGCTGGAGGAGATGGCCGACCTCGCCGGCGAGGCCGTCGCGGGGCGTTCGGGCCGGGACGCGTTGGCCGCGTTGGCGAACGTCTACCGGGACTACGCCCGCGAGCACCCGGGCCGCTACGCCGCGGCCCGGCTGCGGCTCGACCCCGAGACGGCCGCCGCCAGCGCCGGCGTCCGGCACGCGCGGCTGACCCGCGCCATCCTGCGCGGCTACGCGCTGGAGGAGCCGGACCAGACCCACGCGGTGCGGTTGCTCGGCAGCTTCTTCCACGGCTACGTCAGCCTGGAGTTGGGCGGCGGCTTCAGCCACAGCGCGCCGGATACCGACACGACCTGGCTGCGGACGCTGGACGCCCTCGACGCGCTGCTCCGCAACTGGCCCAAGCCGGTCCCCTGACGGAACCTCGTCGTTCCCGACCTGTTCCGACTCCCCCTGCTTCCGAACTTTCGCCCCCTTCCCCCTCTCGGCCCTGCTCAGGGCCGGTCTCGTTCGATGAGAGCCCATTGATGACCACCTCACTGATCACCACGTCCCTCACCCCCGAGCTGTTCCGCGGAGCGCTCGAACTGGAACGCACGCCCCGCGGCCTGCTTCCGCACCGCCTGCCCGCGCGAGCGCGCGCCCAGTGCCAGGACCCGCAACTGGCACTGGCGGAGTCCCAGCCCTCCGGGGTGCGGCTGGCCCTCCGCACCGCCGCCACCGTCGTCGAGCTCGACGCCCTGCCCACCAAGCGCGTCCACCCGGGCCTGCCCCCGCGCCCGGACGGCGTCTACGAGCTGCTGGTCGACGGCGCACTCGCCGGCCAGGCGACGGCGGTCGGCGGCGGGGACACGCTCACCGTCGACCTCACGTCAGGCACCACCACACACCACACCGGCGAACCGGTCACACTCCGCTTCGCCGGCCTTCCGCACCGGTCAAAACGCGTCGAGATCTGGCTGCCGCACAACGAGACCACCGAGCTGGTCGCGCTCCGCGCCGACGCGCCCGTGGAACCGGCCACCGACACCGACCGCCCCGTCTGGCTGCACCACGGCAGCTCCCTCAGCCACGGCTCCAACGCCACACATCCGACCGGCACCTGGCCGGCGGTGGCCGCCGCACACGGCGACGTGGAGCTGGTCAACATGGGGCTCGGCGGCAGCGCGCTGCTCGACCCGTTCCTCGCCCAAGCGCTGCGCGACATCCCAGCCGATCTCATCAGCATCAAGATCGGACTGAACGTGGTCAACGCCGATCTCATGCGGCTACGCGCCTTCGGCCCGGCGGTCCACGGCTTTCTCGACACGATCAGGGAAGGTCATCCGACGGCACCGCTGCTCGTCGTCACCCCGCTGCACTGCCCGATCCACGAGGACACCCCGGGGCCGGGGGCGTTCGACCCCGAGGCGCTGGCGAGAGGCCACGTCGCGTTCCGCGCGACCGGTGACCCCGCCGAGGTGGCCGCGGGACGGCTGACGCTCGCGGTGATCAGGGACGAACTGACCCGCATCGTCACCCAACGCGCCACCGAGGACCCCCGTCTGCACCTCCTCGACGGCCGACTCCTCTACGGCGAGGCCGACAACGCCGAGCTCCCCCTCCCCGACAACCTGCACCTGGACGCGACCGCCCACCGCCGCGTCGGAGAACGCTTCGCCGAGCTGGCCTTCGGCACGGGCGGCGCGTTCCGACGCGCCTGACGGCCCACCGCACCCGCGCACGCGCGGCGCCGGCGCGCCCGGAACGATCACCGGCCCACGCGCCGTTCCGGTATCCGACCGCCGATACGGTGCGGTGCCGCCCGACCTGGAAGTGCTCAGGGCCGTCGTCGGCATTGACGCGCCGGCCAACAGCCCGCGCACCTGGCTGCCGCGGCGGCCAGATGTGTCGGTCAGAGCAGCCCGTTGGCCTGCGCCCAGCCGATGAACTCCCCCCGGGCGCAGGGGTAGCGGGCCCCGGAGTTCACCAGCGCGTCCACAAGACTGGTGGCGACGTACTCGGTCGTCTGTCCCGCGCCGACCGCCATGGCTATCACGCGCAGGGAACCCCAGACAGCCGGCACCCCGTATCGCCGTGCGATGCGTCGCGCGTCGCCGTCGTCGACGACGGCGACCGCGTCGTGCACCTCGGCCCAGGCCAGGACGGTCGCCTCCCCCTCGTTGGAGTTCGCGCCCGCGACCCTCTCCATCCAGCGCACCAGAGCTGCCAGTTCGGCCAGATGATCGACATGGACAACCTCCAGCCAGTCGGCCGCCGCCAACGACATCCCGTGGTGGCGCAGCTCGTCGACCACGGTCTGAGTCGTCACGTTTCTCCGTGTCCTGCCCCCTCGGCACGAGCGACATCACCCAGCACGTCGAGCTTCGCGGCGGCAGCCGCGTGAAACAGGGGGGAGGCATCCCAGACCAGCACGTTCGCCGCGCCTTGCACGGAGGCGGACGCGTTACTCACGGCAGAGGATCCTCCAAGTCGCGCGTGGGAAGCTCGTCCGGACCGAGCGCGCCGTAGAGCAGTTGAACGGTCCGTGGCGCGGTGATGGCCCCGACCTCCCAGGCGTTGAGCACCGACTTGCGCCAGAGCTTGCCCGTCTCCCCCATGGCGAGGTCCGGTGTCGGCGCCTCTCCCAACGTCGCCAGGAAGTCACCGCGCGTGGGCACGTTCGCCTTCTCTCGTCGAGCGTCCTGCCCGGAGAGCAGGTCCAGGCGCCGGGCCCGGTTCACCACCGCGCTCCAGGAAAGGCGGTAGGTCGCGGCGAGTCCCAAGAGGACGGGCCGCGGCGTTCGCCCCGCCCCGTGCCGCTGCCAGGCGGCCAGCACGTCGGCCGCGGGAAGGAGAAAGTGCTCCGCGAACCGGTCGATCAACCGCTCACGCTCGTCCCGCCCGGCGGCCACCCCGGCATCGCTGTGGTACTCGTCCTGAAGCAGGTGGTGTCCCAGCTCGTGGGCCGCTGTCCAACGACGCCTTCCCGGCATCGCCTGACCACTGATGACCGCGACGCCATAGCCGTCCGCAAGCAGCGAGGCTCCCTCAGCCGACTCGTCGACAACGGTCAGAAAGAGTCCGAACCGCTCCACGACATCCACCATCGCCCCCAGCGGACCGGTCGGCGTACCCAGGCGTTCCCGGGCGCGGTCGGCCAGAGCGGCGGGATCGACGCTGTCCCGCGCGGAGGCACGTCGGAGGACGACATCGGCCGTCGGCGGCATGAGGAAACCCTCCTCAACCAACCAACGGGCGTTACGCGCGTGCTCCTCCAACCGTGTGTCCAGCCGGTACCGCGCGCGGGACATACCGTCCGCCGACTCTTCCAACGCCGCGCGGCGCGAGACGAGGGACGCGGGTGGTCTGGAGAGAAAGTGCGTTATCGGCACCCCGAGCGCCTGCCCCAGGGTCGACAGCTCCAGCGCCGAGACCCGGCGCTCTCCCGCCTCGACGCGCACGACGGCGGTGCGGTCCAGCCCCAGCCGCGAGGCCAGCTCTCCCTGGCTCAGGCCGGCAGCCAAACGCGCTTCGGCGATCCGCTCGCCCACCTCACCCCAGCCCTGCGCCGCATCCATGTGTGTGATTTTTGCACACCTGGCGCGGGTCGGCATCCCTGTGCGCGCCACCGCCCGATTCGAGTGCGCGCCGACAGCGGGCCCCGAACGAGAGATCGAACAAGGGAGGGGTTTCGGGCTATAACTCGGCGAGGCGCCGCGCCTCCGCGAGGGCGCCGGCGTCGAGGGCGGCGTGGTCGGCGACGTCGTTCCACTCGGCCCAGCCGTATGCGCCGCAGAGTTCCGCGAGCCTGCCGTCGGCCTTCGGGTCCTCGATCAGCAGGCCCTGGGTCTCGGCCACGAAACGTCCCGGGCTCAGCTCGCCCCTGACGGTCAACGCCGCCAGGGCGCGCAGGGCGGCAGCATCCGTCCGGGGGTCCGATTGCGGCGCGCACAAGCCGAGTTCGCCCAGAACCTCGGGTATGAGCAGGGGGATCTCGTAGTCGACCTCGCGACGCGAGAGGCCGGCCAGCCGGCACAGTGCCGGCGAGTCGAGGCCCGCGACCAGCGCGTCACAGGCCGCCGCCACCAACTCGTCGGACCACGCGAAGCGGATGCGCCACAGCGCCACCCGGTCGACGAACGCGCGGAGCGCCGCGGGTGGCGGCGAGGGGGTGGGGGACTCGGAGGAAGTCGACTGGTCCATGGCGTTCATACTGGTCAGTTCACCAGGTCCTGTCGTCCGCCCGGGCCGGCCCCGTCCGGTGTCGCCGGGCGGGGGCGGCCGTCGTGCCGGGGACCGGCCGGGTGGCGCGTTCAGCCCGCCGCGCTGGGGAGCCAGACGCGCATCGGGGAGACCTCGCGGTTGGCCCAGGCGTAGTAGGGAACGGCCGTGAGGGTCAGGGGTTCGCCCTCGGGTTCGGCGGGCGCCGTCGTGGTCGAGCGGTAGGGCCACCAGGGCGCGTGGGCGTCCGGTGTCGGACGCGCCCGGACGCGCCCGGCGAGGGTGAGGCCGGTGACGCCGCCCGGGAGGTCGTCCCGCTCGGAGATGCCGATGCCGGCGGCGGTGTCCACCACCAGGTCGTCCAGGCCGAGCCCCTCGGGCAGCGCCGGCAGGTCGACGCCCTCGACGCAGTAGACCAACGGCCCCCGCTCCACGGCGACACAGCCGCGTGCCGCGTCCACGCGGGGGTCCGCGCGGACGAAGCGCGGCGCGAGGTCGAGCGTCAGCTCCACGGTGTCGCCGGAGGCCCAACTCCGGTGCAGGAGGAGCCAACCGTCGTCGTAACGCCACGCGGTCGCCGCCGGCTCGGCCCCGTTGACCAGCAGCGCCCAGTTGTCAGCTGACCAGTGGGGCACGCGCAACGCGAGCGTCCACGGTGCGGCACCGGTCGCCTCGACGGCCAACGCGATCCGCCCGTCCCACGGGTAGTCGGTGGTCACCCGGAGGGCGGCCTCGGCCCCGGCGACCGGGGCCGTGACGGTGCCGGTGGCGTACTGGTGAATCTGGAGGGTGTTCCCGTCGGCGGAGGTGGAGGCGAGGTAGCCGGGCAGCGAGGCGAGCAGCCGCATGAGGTTCGGCGGGCAGCAGGCGCAGGTGAACCAGGGCGTGCGACGCGGCCGGAGCCCCTCCTGGTCGGCGTGGCCGTCCCTGACGTGGAGCGGGTTGTCGTAGAGGTAGGTGTCCCCGTCGAGCGAGACGCCGCAGAGCACCGCGTTGTAGAGGGTGCGCTCGGCGAGGTCGGAGTAGCGCGCCTCGCCGGTGAGCAGCGCCATCCGCCAGCCGAACTGGACGGCGGCGATCGCCGCGCAGGTCTCGGCGTAGGCGCGTTCGTTGGGCAGTTCGTAGGGGTGGCCGAAGCCCTCGTCGGTGTGGTGGGCGCCGACGCCCCCGGTGAGATAGCTCTGCCTGCTGGCCATGTCCTCCCACAACCGCTCGGCCGTGGCCCGGAGTTCGGCCTCTCCGGTCTCCGTCGCCACGTCGGCGGCGCCGGCCAGCAGATAGAGCTGGCGGACGGCGTGGCCGGTGACGGCGGGTGCCTCGCGCAGCGGGACGTGGTCCTGGCAGTAGCCGGGGCGGGCGGGGCCCTTGGTGCCCCGGGTGGGGAACGCGCCACCATAGCGCCCGAGGAAGTAGCCCGCCAGCTCGACATGGCGCGAGTCGCCCGTCTCGCGGGCGAGTTCGACCAGCGCGGTCTCGATCTCGGGGTGGCCGTCGACGCTGTCGATCGGCCGTCCGGAGCCCTCGGGTCCGAAGGTCTCGCCCAGGTGGTCGGCCAACCGCGTGGCCACGTCGAGGAGTGCGCGGTCGCCGGTGGAACGGTGGTGGGCGACCGCCGCCTGGATCAGATGCCCGGCGGTGTACAGCTCGTGGCCCCAGCGGAGTTCCTGGAAGTGCGGCACCTCTGGCCTGGCCACCTGGTAATACGAGTTGAGATAGCCGCTCGGCTGCTGCGCGTCGGCCAGCAGTCGGGCGAACTCCCCTATGCGGTCCGTCAGTTCGGCGGCCTGTGCGGGGTCGGTCGTCGGGTCGCCGAGCTGCCAGGCGGCGGCCTCCAGCCACTTGTGGACATCGGTGTCCATGAACGGGACACCCTCATAACCACTGGTCTCGCCGTCGGCGGCACGACGCAGATTGCGGAGGTTGCCGGCCTCGGTCAGCCGGTCGGGGCCCTGGGCGATGCTGACGCGCGCGTTGATCCGGCGCCGCTCCGCCCAGAAGCCATCGGTGACGGTGACGCGGGCGGACGGCCGCGACGCGACCGTGGCGTTCTCGCTCGGTCGCGCGGGCGTGGCGTAACGGTCGGACGTGGAGGGGGGCATCTGCGGCTCCGAGTGGTTCGGGGCGGGAAGGCCCGGGCGGGCCCGGCGGGTTCGGCCGGCGGCCGGAGCCGGGCGGTGCGGTGCGGTGTGGTGCGGTGTGGGTGCGGTGCGGCAACGTGCGGGAAACCGTTTGCCTTCGCCGCGACTCTAGGAGCACGGCCGCCCCGGAGTCAACGCTTCCCCACGACCGCCAGGGAGGTCAACAGACCAGTGGTCACCCTGGTTAACCGCGTGGCATGATGACCGGCACCCGCTCGACCGTCCGGGGTGTCGAGGCGAAGGAAAAGGGTTGCTTCATGACGGGAACGCCGCGTCCGGCAGCGGGAGAGCGGCGCGCCGCGACACTCAGCGATGTGGCGGCGCTGGCCGGGGTCTCCCCCGGCACCGCGTCGAAGGCGCTCAACGGGCGGGGGAACCTGCGCCCCGAGACCAGGGAGCGTGTGGCCGAGGCGGCCGACAGGCTGGGCTTCCACCCCAACGAGGCGGCCCGCAGCCTGCTTTCGGGACGCACGTACACCGTCGGGCTGCTCACCACGGACAGCGTCGGGCGGTTCAGCCTGCCGGTGCTGCTCGGCGCCGAGGATGCCCTGGGCGCGGGCCGGATCTCCGTCTTCCTCTGCGACACCCGGGGCGACTCCATCCGTGAACAGCACTATGTGCGCACGTTGTTGGCCCGCCGCATCGACGGGCTGATCGTCACGGGGCGCCGCACGGACGCCCGTTCACCGCTGTCGCTGCCCTCCCCGGTGCCGCTGGTGTACGCGTTCGGGCCCTCGGCGGACGAGCGCGACGCCTCGGTGGTGCCCGACGACGCGGGCGGCGCGCGGCTGGCGGTGGAGCACCTGGTGGCCACCGGGCGGCGGCGGATCGCGCATGTGACGGGGCCCGCGCACCACGCGGCGGCAACCGTCAGGGCCACCCACGCGGAGCGCGCCCTGAACGAGGCCGGGCTCGGACTCGCCGGCGGCCGGACGCTGTTCGGCGAGTGGTCGGAGGCCTGGGGCCGGGCGGGTGTACACGCCGCGCTGCGCGCCGCCCCGGACGTGGACGCGGTCTTCTGCGGCAGCGACCAGATCGCCCGGGGGGCGGCGGACGCACTGCGGGAGGCCGGACGCCGGGTACCGGAGGACATCGCACTGGCCGGCTATGACAATTGGCAGGTCATGGCGGCGGCCACGCGTCCGCCCCTGACCACCGTGGACATGAATCTGGCGGAGGTGGGCCGTACCGCCGCGCTGCGCCTGATGGAGGCGATCGAAGGGCGCCCTTCCCACGGGGTGGAGCTGGTGCCGGGCCAGCTGGTGGTCCGCGACTCGACCGTCGCCGGCCAGCAGGGTTGACCAGTTCGCTGACCAGCTCTCTCTCCGCCCCCGGCGCCTCCGGCCGGGCAGAGCCCTCGCACCGGCCGCTTCGTGGCGTCCGGCTGACCGGCCGGAACGCCGTGCGGCCCTCCGACCGCGCGTCCCAGGACACGTCCGGTGGGGATAGCATCGGGCGCCTCGAACGATCGGAGAGGTCCGCGCCCGCGAGGGACGCGGGCGGTGGAGGAGCGAGCGCGATGGCGTCCCTTGTCGTCTATGACCTGGAGTTCACGACCTGGGAGGGCGCGGCGGACGGCGACTGGTCACTGCCGGGACAGCTGCGCGAGATCGTCCAGATCGGCGCTGTGCGACTCGACGAGGAACTGACCGTTCGGGACGAGTTCGAGGCACTGGTCAAGCCAGTGGTCAACCCACGGCTGTCACCGTACTTCGTGGAGCTGACCGGGGTCCGCCAGGAGGACGTGGACCGGGAGGGGAGGGCGCCGGCCGACGCGCTCGGCGCGTTCTTCGCCTTCTGCCGGAGCGAGGCGGCGCTCTCCTACGGCAACGACATGGCGGTCATCGGCGAGAACGTCGGCTGGGCACGGGCGCGGGGAGAGGTGCTCGACCGCGGGTTTTTGACCACCCCGTTCCTCAACATCCGGCCGTGGATCAACACCCTCGCGCCGGAGACGGCGACGGTCAACTCGGGCCGGCTGTGGAAGAGCCTGGGTCTGCCGCGCCCGACGGACGGTGCCGAGCACTCGGCGCTCTTCGACGCCCACTCGTTGGCGGCGGCGCTGCGCCGTCTCCGCGCGGACGGCCATGCCCTGCCGGCGGGTTGCCTCTAGGAGCCCCGCTCAGTCCGTGCGGTGGATGTCGCCGCTGGTGGCGGAGAGCACGGGGCGGACCGTGGCGGTGTCGCCCGGCGGGATGCCGGGGTGGTGGCCGCCGCCGGGCGGCGAGGCGGTGCCGGACGGGGACCCGTCGCGCAGGGAGAGGCGCGAGACGATGCGGTAGCGGTCGCCCCGGTAGAGCGAGTGGCAGTACTCGACGGCGCGGCCGAAGATGTCGCTGGTCACCCGGCCGAAGAGCAGCGCCGGGGAGAAGGGTGGCACGTCGAGCAGTCCGGCCTCGGCCTCGCTGACCACGGTCGGTTCGATGGACTGGGTGGCCTCGCCGACCTGGACGCCGTGGCGTTCCCGCAGGTGGTCGTAGAGGTCGCCGACGGCCAGGTCGCTCTCCTTGAGTCCGGGTACCACGGCGACCGGCAGATGCAGGTACTCGATCGCCATGGGCACGGACTCGACCAGGCGGAGCCTCGCGACGGCGAAGACCCGCTCCGCCGGGGACCTTCTGAGCTTGCGGCCGACCCGGGGGCCCGCCGCCTGGACGGCGAACTGGAGAACCCTGCTTGACCAGCTGCCGGAGGCAAGCGGGGCGGTAAGGGAGTCGCCCACTCCCGGAACCAGTTCCTGGGTGATCTTCCCCGGGGCGATGAACATTCCCCTGCCGTGCTCCCTGACCAGTTGACCGGTGGCCACCAGTTCGTCGACGACGACGCGCAGGGTGGGGCGGGAGACCTCAAGCCGCGCGCAGAGCAGGCGTTCGGAGGGGATGGGGTCGCCTGGGCGGCGCTCCTCGATGAGTTCGAGCAGATGCTCGCGGACCCTGTCCCGCTTGAGTACCGCTCCGGGTGAACGTCTGGTCATGTCCTACTCCCCCGCACTCGGCTGGCGCCGGTCTCGGCTGCTCACGTTGACCAGAATATGACCCGTTGTAACCGTCGGCGCTGGGCGTTCGCCCAGCGCCGACAATTCTGTCACTGTGAGTCACTAACGGGCGCGGGTGTTCACCGACCGCCACGCACCGTTCAGGGCGCCGCCACGGTGTCGGTGAACGCGGTGCCCTCGTCCCGGTGGGCCGTCACCCGCTCGCTGACCTCGTCGGGGCTGAGCACCGTGTCGGCCGCGTAGTACACGTAGTCGACCTGTTGGTCGTAGGCGCGCGGAGTGGTGTCGGTCTGGCCGAGCAGGTCGATGAACCACTGGTTGAAGTTGATCGACATGGGGCGCTCGGGCAGATAGGGCTCCCCGTGCTCCGCGAAGAGCCGGCCGTCTATGTAGTAGCGGACACTGGTCTCGTCGATGGTAAAGACCAGGTCGTGCCAGCCGGCGAAGCTGTCCTGCTCCTTGGTATGGGTGTTCACCGCCTCCCAGGGATCGGGCCGGTAGGTGTCCCAGGAAGTGGTAAAGAGCGTGTGGTCGGTCTCGCCCCAACCGCCGTTGGGCAGATACTCGAAGTCGTACTCCGAGTAGTCCGGGTCCATGGGCGCCCGCAGGTCGTTGATGGAGAAGAACGTCTGCACCAGCCGGTCGCCGTCGGGGCCCGAACGCGGCTCGTCGGAGAAGCGGACCCGGGCCGCGTAGGTGCCCTGCTCGAACTTGACCGCCGAGGTGAACACCTCGGTCTGCTCCGTGCCTTCGGGGGTTCCGTCCGTTCCGGACTCCAGGTTGAGCACGGTCCCGCCCTCGTCCTGGGCGAAGGTGACGTTCTCGGCCAGCCAGCCGGCCCCGGGGACGCCGGGCCCGCCGCCGCCGGTGCGGACCACCCAGCCGTGCTGCGAGAGCGCGGGGTCGTCGTGGGCCGAGTAGCTGAAGTCGTCGAAGAGTTCCTGCGCCGGCGGTTCGACGGCGCCTGGCGCGGTGGCGTTCTCCGCCTCGTCCTTCGGTTCGCCCGCCTGGGAGGTGCCGGCGACACCCAGGCCGGCGAGCAGCGCAAGGCCGGCACCGAGGGCGGCGCAGCGCCGGGGGGTGAGCGTGCGGGTGCGGTGACGCATGGGGGTTCTCCTCCGGGGAGTGGGCTGGGGTTTTCCGGTGGGCGCGTTCACCCTCGGTGCCGGTGGTCAGCCCAGCGGGCTGTCCTGGGGCGCCGGCGGGCGACGCGGGGTTCGGTGGTTCACGCGGAGCTTGTCCAGTCGCTCGCCGTGCTTTACCAGTCGTTCGCTGAGGGAACGAGCGCCGCGCGCGGGGGCCGCGCCCGGCGCGCTCCAGGCCGCCTCGGCGAGCGCGGCCAGCCGGGGGAAGGCCAGATACTCCACGTCGTCGGGGGTGGGGGCGAACTCGGTCCACAGCTGGGCCTGCGTGCCGAGCACCGCTTCGGCGTGCGGGAGCCGGGCGGGTGCCGGGTCGAAGCCGGCGACGGCGTCCAAGGTCACCACCCCGTCCTGACCCAGCGGTTCGGCCGGGTCGGCGGAGCGCGGGTAGTCCAGATAGGTGCGGTCCCAGGGGGTGGCGACCACCCGGTGACCGCGCCGGGCGGCAAGCGCGGTGTGCTCCCCGGTGCGCCAGGACATCGTCAGGGTCTCGGGCGGCAGCGCCGCCTCCTCGCCCTCGTCCCAACTGACCGGCGTGCGGCCGTTCTCCAGCAGGAAGGCCGCCATCCGCCGCAGGAACCAGCCGCGCAGCGCGGCAGGTCCCGAGAGCCCCTCGGCACGGACCCTGGCCAGCGCGGCCTCGCTGCTCTCCCACTCGACGACGGGGCACTCGTCGCCGCCGATGTGCACGTGCTCGGCGGGGAAGACGTCCATCACCTCGGCCAACACCTCGCGGCACAGCTCCACCGCCGCGTCGGAGACCCCGAGCACGTTCGGGCAGACGCCCCACTCCGTCCACACCGGGAGGCGGCGGGTCGGGTCGTTGCCGAGATGCGGGTAGGCGGCGAGCAACGCGCGTGTGTGACCGGGGAGTTCGATCTCGGGAACGACGGTCACTCCGCGCGAGGCCGCGTGCTTTACCAGTTCGGTCAGCTCCCCGCGGGTGTAGTAACCACCGTGCGGGATCCCGTCGAAGCGTCCGCTGCCGGCACGGCCGACCATCGACTCCGCGCGCCAGCCGCCGATCTCGGTGAGCGCCGGATGGGCGGCGACTGGCATCCGCCAGCCCTGGTCGTCGGTGAGATGCAGGTGGAAGACGTTCAACTTGTGGAGTGCCAGCAGGTCGACGAACCGTTTGAGGAACGAGAGGGGCTGGAAGTGGCGCGCGACATCCAGCATGGCCCCGCGCCAGGGGAAGCGCGGCCGGTCGGTGATCTCCACGCGGGGCAGCCGCCAGACGACGTCGCGCACCGGGGTGGCGCCGAGCGCGGCCGGGGGCAGCAGCTGGAGCAGCGTGGTGGCGCCGTTGCGCAGGCCCGCGAGGGTGCCGGCGCGCAGCAACACGGCCTCGGATCCCACGGTGAGCCCGTAGCCCTCGGGGCCGAGACCGCTCAGCGCGGGATCGATGACCAGCGACAACGCGCCGTCGGCCGCTGCCGGCAGCGGCAGCCCCGCGCTCGGGCCGAGGGCGGTGCGCAGCAGCTCGGCGACGGGTTCGGTGCCGGGGGTCAGGCGCAGCGCGGTGTCGGTGGTCAGGTGGAAGTGGCCGGTGCGTTCGAGGAGGTGGTGGGGCAGCGGAATGAGCACGGTTGCCTCCGGATGGCGGGCGGCCCGGGGTCCACGGACGAGGAGACGTGCGTCTGGTTCTCCAACTGGTAAACAGGAAGCCGGAGCTGGTAAAGCAAAGTGGCAGCCCCCGTGGAGCGCTGTCAAGAGCGGCGAGGGCACGGTACTCCTCGCTTCCCGGAGGCCGCCGCCGGTCGCCATGGGTGACAAACCCCCATGCCGCAGGGGTAGTTCGCGGCACTCCCCGGTCGAACCGGAAATCACGCACAGCCTTGACGACCCCAAAGGTCTATGCCATTTTCAACGCTTACCACGCCCCACAGCCAAGCCAACTGGTCAATCACGCCTGTCTCCTTCGCCCTCCCCCACCCGAGGTGACCCGTGAAGTTCCGTCCTCTGGCCTGTGCCACCGTCCTGACCAGCGCCATGGCCCTGACAGCCTGCGGGGGCTCTTCGGGCGACGGCGACGGCCCCGTCACGCTGGACGTCTGGCTGATGCGTGACAGCGTCAGCCAGGAGTTCCAGGAGGAGTTCGTCACCGCCTTCGAGGACGCGCACCAGGACATCGACGTCAACGTGCAGATCCAGGACTGGAACGGCATCGGCGAACGCGTCACCGCAGCACTGGCCAGCAACGACGCCCCCGATGTCATCGAGGTGGGCAACACCCAGGTCGCCCAGTACGCGGCCAGCGGCGGGGTCGCCGACCTCACCGACCGGGTCGAGGAGTTGGGGGGCGAGGACTGGTTGCCGGGCCTCGCCGAGCCGGGCGCGGTGGACGACCGCCAGTACGGGATCCCCTACTACGCGGCCAACCGGGTGGTCATCTACCGCACCGACCTCTTCGGGGCCGCCGGCGTCGACCCGGACGAACTGACCACGCGTGACGCCTGGTTGGCCGCCACCGAGCAGTTGAACGAGCCGGAGGGTCAGCAGGGGATCTATCTGCCGGGGCAGAACTGGTACGCACTGTCCGGGTTCATCTGGGACGAGGGTGGCGAACTCGCCGTGGAGACCGGCGACGGCTGGGAGGGGGCGCTGCACACCCCGGAGGCCCTGGCCGGCATGGAGTTCTACGAGCGGCTCCAGGCGCTCGGGCAGGGCCCGCGCGACTCGGACGAGGCCGAACCCCCGCAGGTCGAGGTCTTCGCCGGCAACGAGGTGGCCCAGATCATCGCCGTGCCCGGGGGCGCCAAGCTGATCGTGGAGCGCAACCCGGAGCTGGAGGGGAAGATCGGCTTCTTCCCGATCCCCGGCAAGACCGCCGACACCCCGGGCGCCGTCTTCACCGGCGGCTCCGACCTCGTCATCCCGGCCGCCTCGCACGACCCGGAGGCCGCTTTCACCTTCGTCGAGGAACTGACGGGGGAACGCTGGCAGCAGGAACTGTCGCGCGCCATGAGCTATGTGCCCAACAAGACGACGCTGGTCGACCAGGTCGGCGACGACCCCGGCGTGGCGGCGATGGCGGTCGGCGCGGCCAACGGCCGGGCGACGCCCAACACCCCGGCCTGGGCGGCGGTCGAGGCCGAGAACCCGATCAAGGAGTATCTGACGGCGGTGCTCACCGGCTCCGATCCGGCCGACGCCGCGCGCGACGCCTCCGAGGTCATCACCAGGGCGCTCAACCCGTAGCGCCCTCCCCCACCCCGGTCCGCGCGCCCGAAAGCACCGACGCACGCCCCCACCACCAGCCCGTTCTCGCCTCCCCCGTTCCGGTACTCACCGATTCCGGTCCGCCCTGGTTCCGGTCCGGTCCCCTCCGGTTCCTTCACGTCCCGTTCCCCGAGCGGGCCCGCCCTCCGAGGGCGGGCCCGCGCCCGGCCCACCGCCGGACCGGTCGGCGACCCCGCCGGTCGGCGGCCCGGCGGAGTCGAAGGGAGTCCCATGCAGGCCACCGGCCGGCGCCCGCGGCGCGCCACGCCGTCCGCGACCGTTCCCGAGACCCCGCGGAGCGAGAGCACGCCCCGCCCCGACCGCCGGCCGCGCGGCTCGGGATGGTGGCCCTATCTGCTGATCGCACCCACGGTGTTGGGCGCGGCGGCGCTGCTGCTGGTGCCGTTGCTGCGCGGGGTGCTGATCTCGCTCCAGGACTTCCAGCTGCGCGAACTCATCAACGGGGGCGCGCCGTTCGTCGGGCTGGACAACTACACGGAGCTGCTGGGCGACTCCCTCTTCTGGGAGGTGGTCCGCCGCACCTTCCTCTTCATGGCGCTCAACGTGGTGCTGATCATGGTGCTCTCCACCCTGGTCGCCCTGCTGGTCGAACGGTTGGGGCGGTTCGGCAGGACGATGGTGCTCAGTGGTCTGGTGCTGGCCTGGGGAATGCCGGTGATCGCGGCGACCACGGTTTTCCAGTGGATGTTCCACTCGGAGTACGGAGTGGTCAACTGGTCACTAACCAGTCTGGGCTTCGACTCGTTCGACCGCTATCCCTGGTTTGCCAACGGCCCCGCGGCCTTCGCCATCGTGGTCTTTCTGGTGGTCTGGCAGTCGATCCCGTTCGCCGCCATCACCCTCTACGCCGGACTGACCACCGTGCCCAGGGAGTTGCACGAGGCGGCGCGACTGGACGGTGCCGGTCCCTGGCAGGCGTTCCGCACGATCACGTACCCGATGCTGCGGCCGATCTTTCTACTGGTGCTCTGCCTGGAGGTGATCTGGACCTTCCGGGCGTTCGTCCAGATCTGGGTGATCACGCAGGGCGGGCCAGGCGACGCGACCACGATCCTCCCCGTCTACGCCGTGCAGACCGCGCTCTCCCAGCAGCGCTACGACCTCGGGTCGGCCGCCTCGATGATCACGGTCCTGCTGATGTCGACCGTGCTGGTCGTCTACTTCCGCCAGCTCTACCGGCAGGAGGCCGAGCTGTGACCCCCGTCGTGTCGTCGTCCGCGCCCACCGACGCCCGGCCGCCGCTGCGGCGCCGGCAGCGCCGCCATCCGCTGCGTTCGGCGCTGGCCGTCGGGGTCTTCGTCTTCTGCGTCTTCCCCGTCTACTGGATGTTCTCGACCGCCTTCAAGCCCGCGACGGACATCCAGACCGACGAGCCGCAACTGGTCCCGACCAGCTGGACGTTGGAACACTTCCGGACGGCGATCAGCAGTGACGGTTTCTGGCTGTTCTGGCGCAACAGCCTGATGCTCACCGTCAGCGCCGTGCTGCTCTCGCTCGTCGTGGCCCTCGCCGCGGCCTTCGCCGTGGCGAGGATGCGCTGGCGCGGCAGGCGCGCCTTCCTGCTGCTGATCTTCGCCGCGCAGATGGCGCCGTGGGAGTCGCTGATCATCCCGATCTACATCATGTACCGGGACGCCGACCTGCTGGACCGGCTGCCGGGGCTGACCCTGATCTACTTCATGATCACGTTGCCCTTCACCATCGTGGTGCTGCGCAACTTCCTGGCCACCGTGCCCGAGGAGTTGGAGGAGGCGGCCCAGGTCGACGGCTGCACCCGCCCGCAGGCGTTCCTGCGGGTGGTCTTCCCGCTGCTGGCCCCCGGGCTGATGGCGACCTCGCTCTTCGGCTTCATCACGGCATGGAACGAGTTCGCCTATGCCAACTTTTTGATCATCAAGGATCAGGACAGTCGCACCCTGCCCGTCTGGCTCACTTCCTTCCAGAACACCTTCGGCACCGACTGGGGCGCCACGATGGCGGCTTCCACCCTCTTCGCCATCCCGGCTCTCCTCATCTTCCTGCTGCTGCAACGCCAGGTGACCTCGGGCTTCGCCTCGGGAGCCGTCAAGGCGTGAACGCGCGGGCACCCCGCGCCGCACCGTCCCCCGGACCAAAGGAGCGCCATGACCGCCGACCTCCCCTCCCACCGCCCGCCCCGCCTCTCCCGCCGCGGTCTCCTCAGCGCCTCGGCGGCCCTCGGCGCCACCGCCGCGCTGGGATTGCCCTCCCCGGCGCACGCCCTGCGGGCCGCGGGCGCCCCGCGCGCCGCCTCCTCCGGGGTGGTGCCGATCGACTGGGCCGGGCTCGGCGACTACGCCGCCACCGACCCCGCCGGCAGCCGCACGGCGACGGTCCTCGCCGGCAGCGCGCGCTACCTCGTCGGCCCCTGGTACGCGGGGACCTACCGCACCTACCTCCCCGACGGCTACATCGACCTGCGCGGCACCGACGAGCGCGCCATCCGCCTCCCCGCCATGGCAGCGGTGGCCGCGACCACCGCGCTGACCACCGGGGTCTACGATCCTCGCGACCTGTCAGCCGCCAACGCCACGATCCGCACCCGCAACCTGATCCGCACCCTCGCCGCCCGCCATCTGGCCAACAACGAGGACCAGAGCACGCGTTGGGGCGACGGCTGGCAGACCGCGCTGTGGGCGTACTACACCGCGCTGGCCGGCTGGCTCTTCTGGGACGAACTGGACACCACCGAACGCGCCCATGTCGTCGCGATGACGGTCTGGGAGGCCGACAGGTTGACCACTGGTAATGACCTCTATCTGGTCGGGACCAGTGGTCACCAGCTGTACGAGCGGAGACGCGACGGCACGGTGGTCACGCCAGGCGACAGCAAGGCCGAGGAGAACAGCTGGAGCGCCGCCGTGCTCTCGCTGGCCGAGGTCATGCTCCCCAACCACCCGAACGCCGCCGCCTGGCAGCGCCGCAACATCGAGCTGCTGGCCTCCGCGGCGGCCTGCCCCGCCGACCTGACCAGTGGCGAGACGGTCAACGGCATCGAACTGTCCAGTTGGCTGCGCGGCACCAACATCGCCGACGACGGCACCCTCGACAACCACGACCGGCTGCACCCGCTCTACATGGTCTCGTTCGACCAGAGCCTCTACCAGGGCTTCGTCTACGGCCTCGCCGACCGCGGCGCGCCCCTGGCCGCCCTGCACAACATCCCCCGGGTCTACTCCGCGCTCGTCGACCTGCCGTTCCCCACCGAGGACGGCACGACCACGACGATCTACCAGCCGGGTTCCGGCGCGATCCACTACCCCGAGGGCAACGACTGGGGCACCCACTTCCCCCACTACTTCGGCAACTTCGACCTCCTGGTCTCCCTCACCGGCCAGGACACCGGCATCGAACCGCCGGCCGCCGAGTGGGAGCGGCTGCACAACGAGGAGCAGCTGCGGCTGATGGACCGCTTCGCCGACGGCCGCACCTACGGCGAGCCCGGGGAGAACACGTACTACGGCCGCGAACACCGCATCGGCGCGATGGCCGGCCAGGCGTTCCTCACGCTGTATGTCGCCCGCAACGACCGGGAGAACCGCCTGCGTTTCGTCTGAACCCGGCCGTGGGCGGGCCGAACCCGGACGTGGGCGCCGGGGTCGGACGTGGGCGGCGGAGCCGGGACCGGCGGGACCGGTCAGCCCGTGCCGCGCAGGTCGGCGACGAGGCGGAAGCGCTCCAGGACCACCGGGGTCGCGTCGTCCACGGTGAACGCGGGGTCGCCCAGCGCCGCGCGCATCTCCTCGCCGTGCCAGAACCGCTCGTGTCCCGCCCGCCACCCGGCCACGCTGGTGTCCCCCTCGCCCTCGTCCAGGACATGGCGAAGGTCCACCCGCGCCAACGGGACGACGCGCACGTCGGTCACCTCGATGACGGCGACCGCCCTGTCGTCCGAGTCGACAACGACCGAACGGCCTCCGACCTCCGCCAGGGGCTCCCCCTCGTGCGCGTAGTCGGCGAGGAGCCCCGTCGTGGTGGTCTTGGAGCCGTCGAGGATCGCCGCGACAAGCCGGTCGCGCAGCGGCCCGGGGAACGCGAACTCCGCCCGGGGCAGCGAGGCGAGCTCCGCGGGCGGCGGGGTGGGGTCGGAGGTCACACGTCCACGGTAACGGCGCGCCCGTGCGCGGCCCTGCGCCGGCGACGATACGCGGAGGGCGGTGCCATGCCCACAGGGCCGGCCCCTCCTTCCTTCCTGGTCTTCCCTTCGTGGCTCGCCAGAAGTTGACTGGTTGTCAGTGGCCCCCACTAGAATCGCACGCATGTACGACACGGCTGAGGAGCGGGCGCTCAGGGAGTGCCCCGACGACCCCGAGGCGTGGCAGCGCTACGGCCATCGGTTGACGGAAGTGGGCGATGCGCGCGGCGCGTTGATCCGCCTTCAGCAACGGCTGGCCGCCGGGCCTCCGCCTGCGACGCGCGCCAGGGTCGAGCGGGAGATCGCGGCCTTGGAGGAGGAGCATGCTGCGGGGCGGGACAGCGCTGTTCCCGAGGGGGTCACGGTGTCGAGCCGGCAGCACGGCTTCGCTACCGGGCTGACCCTGCACTGGTCCGAGCGCGCGCCCGAGCGGCTGGCCGAGGCGCTGTCGTCACATCCACTGGTGACAGCGGTCCGGTTGAGCGGCGCGGCCGATGGTCCTGACGGCATGGAGGACGACGGGGACGAGGACGAGGACGACTGGTACGACGACCTCGACGAGAACGGCGAGCCGATTCCCCTCCCGTTGATCGAGGCGCGCGAGGCCGACGCGCTCGCTCGGCTCGACCTGACCGCGGTGACCTCGTTGAGCTGCGCATATCTGCGCATCGGTGACGCGGGCGCGAAGGCACTGACCACATGCACCTTCCCCGACGTGATCACCGCCCTCGATCTGCGGTACACCGCCCTCGGGGACGAGGGGCTGATCGCGCTCGCGGAGTCGGGCCGCTTCGGCTCCGTCACCCGGCTTCACCTTCAGGGAAACGCCCTGACCGCGCCGGGAGTCGCCGCCCTCGCGTCCTTCACCCGGCTCACCGAGCTGGACCTGCGGTACAACGCGATCGGCGAGCAGGGCGCGGAAGCGCTGCTGGCCGCGCCGTTCGCCGGCTCGCTGCGGAGGTTGTCGCTGCATCGCCCCGACGTCTCCCAGGCGGGCGCGCGACGCCTCGCCCACGCTACGGAGCTTCCCCTCGCCCTGCGCATCCTCTGGAGGACCGTGTGAGCCTCACACTCCGCGACCAGTTCTTCACCCTGTCCACCGGAGAGGCGTCCGCCGAGGAGGTGGAACGCTACCGGGCGCGGGTCGACACGATCGAGACCGAGCCCGCGACGACGTTGGACGGGCTGTCGGTCTCCTGGCACCCGACGGCACGTCACAAAGCCCTTCGCTTTGTCGACACGGACCGGCTCGACGAGGACGTGCGGGACCTGTTCGCACGCCCCAGCGAAGGCGCCCCCTACCTCGCGGCCGTCTTCGTCGATCCGGCCGAGCTGTCCTTCCGTTCCTTCGAGAACATCGTCCCCCTCGACCGTCTCTTCGCCGACACGGCACTGGACCTGCGCCTCCGCGACGCGCGCCGAGTCGCCCCCGGAGCACACCAGTTCGCGCTCGACCTGCCGGACGGAGCGCGGCAACGGCTGGAGGGCGTGGACGCGCTGGGCCTGTACGTCCCCCCACTCAACGCGGCCACCCGGGGCGGGGATCGCTTCATCTTCCACTCCGCTCAGCTGGCCGAAGCCCTGACCGGAGCCGTGCGGGAAGCCCTGCCGGACGACGAGCTGCATCGGTTCTCGCACGTCAACCCGGTCTTCCGCTGCAATCGTTTCGAGCCGGAGGACGACCGCTTCCACCGCCACCGGGACACCCCCTACTACGACGGCGCGCGCGGGCAGGTCTCCCGGAGCACGCTGTTGCTCTATCTCACCGGTGGCACGGGGGAACCGGCGCTCGAGATCACGGACGTGGCCGAGTTCCGCGACATCGAGGCGTTCAGCGTCGTGATCTTCGACCAGCGTCACGAGCACGAGGGGCGTCCCTATCGCGACGGCCGGAAGGTCTTCCTCCGCACCGAGCTCATCTACGACGCGCCTGCGGACACCACCCACGACCCGGAGATCGGCGCCCTGTTCAGCAAAGCGACCTACTGGACCGGTCAGAGTGTCTTCGCCCCCGAACTCGCCCGCTACGCCGACGCCTGCTACAACCGTGTCAACGCCGCCCACTGGAGCGGGCTGGCCCCCACCGACACACCCACCGCCTACGCCCACAAGAACTTCCGAGGCGTCCGCTTCGTCACCGACGGCCACGACTTCTGGTTCCGCAAACGCCCCACGCCCGGCCTAGCCGAGTGCGCGGCGCTCACCCTGCTCGACTACTTCAACTGCCACCTCGGCGGCCGGCCCTTCCGCGAGGTCGCCGCCACCGAGACGATCCACGCCCGGGACACCGCGTGGATCCCTGAACTCCTCGCGGAGCGGGACGGTGACACCAGTGCTCTCAGCACTGTCGACAAGGAGCACTTCTTCCCCGCGCCCGAGGAGAGCAACGGCGCCTGCTGCCCCTTCCACGAGTACCGCCACTTCGCCCCAGCCCGGCACTACGAGATCATCGATCTCTACGAGGAAGGTCAGAGTTTCGCCCGGGCGCACCTCATGCCCGCGCCGATCCTGATGATGGGAGAGGAGGTCGCCCTCGACCCGGAGCGCTTCGTGATACGGGGCAACCAGATACACGTCCTCGGCAGCCGAGCCCTGGCTCCGGTGAACTTCGCCGCGTGTTGGAACGCCGGGGGCGGCCCGTTGAACTACCTGGATGTCACTGCCACGATCGGCACCGCCGACTTCCTCGTGCCACCCATTCTCTTCAGCGAACACGAAGGGTGCTACCGGCTCCAGTTCGACTTCTTCCGCAACAACTGGCAGGCGGGTCAGCCCAGTCACCGGCAGACCGAGATACCCGTGCCGGCGATCGACATCGACGATCTCGGAATCCGTGACGAGGGCGAGGACGACTCGCCGTGGTACGAGGCGCTTGAGGAGCTTCCCGAGGACCTGATCCCGGAGACCTCCAGGGACACCTTCTGAACCTTCTGAACGACGCGGGTCCCACGCCCGCGAGACACCGGCCACCGGTGGCTCGCCGGCGTTCTCCCGTCCCGCGGCGTCCGGCGTCGCCGCGGTGCCCCGGCCGCACTGGCCGAGGACACCGCGGCGGACGGGCCCGCCGCGCGGGGGAGCGCTACGCCGTCGACTTGGGCCGGCCTCCCAGATACAGCTCGGAGAGGCGCTGGTCGGCGAGGAGTTCGGCGGCGGGGCCCGAGATGTGGACGCGGCCGAGGTCGAGGACGCAGCCGAGGTCGGCGGTCTCCAACGCGCGGCGCGCGTTCTGCTCCACGAGCAGCACGGCGGTGCCCGCGTCCCGCATCCGGACGATCTGCTGGAAGACCGTCGCCGTGGTCTTGGGGTCCAGGCCCATCGACGGCTCGTCGAGCAGCACCACCTTGGGGTCGATCATCAGCGAACGGGCGAACTCCACCTGCTTCTGCTGACCGCCGGAGAGCAGCCCGGCGAGCTGCTTCCACCGCTCCCCCACGATGGGGAACAACTCCTGGACGAACGCCACCCGTTCCGCGATCCGCGCCTTGTCGCGCAGCGTGTACGCGCCGAGCAGCACGTTCTCCTCGACCGTCATCTCACGGAAGACGCTGTGCCCTTGGAGCACGTGGGCCAGCCCGGAGCGCAGCATCTGCTGCGGCCCCTGGCCGGTGACGTCCGCGCCGTCGACGACCACGCGCCCCTCGCGGGGGCGGAGCAGTCCGCTGGCGACCTTGAGCACGGTGGACTTGCCGGCGCCGTTGGGTCCGACCAGGCAGACCACGGTGCGCGGCGGCACCTCGACGGAGAGCCCGCGCAGCACCATGGCGGCCCGGCCGTAGCCGGCGTACACGTCGTCGAGCACCAGCAGCGGGCGTTCGGCCTGCCGCGTGGTCCCGTCCTTCTCCCTGGGCTTCGCCCCCGACTTCTCCTCAGACGCCAAGGTAGGCCTCCAGCACTCGCGGGTCCTCCTGCACCACCGACGGCGCGCCCTCGGCGATGGGCCGGCCCCGGTCGAAGACGACCACATGGTCGGAGAGGCTCATCACCATCTCCATGTTGTGCTCGACGATCAGGAACGTCTTGCCCTCGGCGTTCAACTCCCTGACCAGCGAGCCGATCCGGCCGATCAGCGACGGATTGACGCCGCCGGCGGGCTCGTCGAGCATGATCGTGTCGGGGTCGGACATCAGCACCCCGGCCAGTTCCAGCAGCTTCTGCTGCCCGTAGGAGATGGCGCCTGCCTCGGCGTTCTCCAGGTGGTCGAGGCCGACGCGGACCAGCAGGCCGCGGGCCCGTTCGATCGCCCCGGCCTCGCGGGAGGGGGCCAGCAGCTGCCGCAGCCCGGTGGGGCGGACGGCGACCAGCAGATTCTCCAGCAGGGTCATCCGGGGGAAGATCCGGCAGAGCTGGAAGCTGCGGCCGATGCCGCCGCGCGCGATCCGGTGCGGTGGATGGCCGGTGATCTCCTTCCCTCGGAAGAGGACGGAACCGGACTCCGGTTTGATCATTCCGGTCACGCAGTTGAAGAAGGTGGTCTTGCCGGAACCGTTGGGCCCGATCAACGCGTTGATCTGACCGTCCCGGAAGGCGATGGTGGCCTCGTCGACCGCCCGCACCCCGCCGAAGGACTTGGTCAGGCGCACGGTCTCCAGGCCGGTGGCCGGCTTCGTCTGCTCACTCATCGCCCGTCCTCCTCACCGTCGCGTGACCCGTCAACGCCGGAGCCACCACGACCGTCGGCATCGCCGCCGACCGCTGCCGCGGCCCTGTTCCGTTCGAGCAGCTCCTCGGCCGTGATCTCCCGGATCGAGGACTGCTGCGGGCCGAGTCGGCGCAGCAGCGCGCCCGCCGCCGGGATGACCCCGTCCGGCATGAAGAGCACCACGACGCCCAACAGCACGGCGGTGAAGACCAGATGGAGCTGGGTGTCGCCGTACTCCAGCTTGAAGTACTCCAGCGCGGTGCCCACCACCACGGCCCCGACCAGCGGCCCGAGGAGGTGCCGCACGCCGCCGAGCAGCGCCATCAGCACCATGTACGCGCCCAGCAGGATGGAGAACTGGAAGATCGGGTCCAGGTCGCCGAACCACAGCGCGTACATCCCGCCGGCCCACGCGGTGAAGGTCGCCGAGATCAGGTAGGCCGCCAGCTTGTAGTCGCGGGTCGGCACCCCCAGCGCCTCGGCCTTGTCCTCGTCCTCCCGGATCGCCTTCAGCCCCGCGCCGAAACGCGAACGGTCGACGACCCACCAGGTCAGCAGCATGACCGCGAGCAGCGCCACGAACAGGTAGAAGAAGATCCGGTGGTGGTCCGGCCGGTACAGGTCGGCGAACGGACGCGGGACGTTCAGCCCGTTGGCGCCGCCGGTGAAGTCCTCCCACGCCTGGAAGACCAGCAGCAGGATCAGCACGAACGAGATCGAGACGATCACGAACGAAGCGCCCCGCACCCGTAGCGCCGCGATTCCGATCGGGATGGTGATCACCAACACGATCAACCCGGACAGCAACCAGGCGAGAAACGGCTGGAGCGAAAGGTCGCGGATCAGGATGCCGGTCCCGTAGGCCCCGAGGCCGAAGAACGCGGCGTGGCCGAGCGAGACATAGCCCGTGAAGCCGCCCATGAAGCTCCAGGCGGTCGCCGTGCAGGCGTAGGAGGCCACGATCACGCCGGCGGAGAGCACATAGGCGTTCGGCACCAGCTCGGGAAAGAGCAGCACCAGCGCGACCGCCACGGCGAGCCCCGCCGGGCGCGACCAGCCGGGGAGCGTGAAGCCGCCTCCCGCGCGGGGGGCGTCCACGCCACCGCCGACTCTCTCCTCGGTGTCAGAAGCGTTGCGCAAGGCGACCTCCGAAGAATCCCTGGGGGCGGAGCATCAGCGTGACGAAGAGGGCCACATAGAACACGGTCTGCGCCCAGGTGGTGCCCAGTTCGACCTGGAGCAGGCTCTGCCCGACGCCGAGGACCAGCGCGGCGATCGCCGTGCCGGGGATCGACCCCAGCCCGCCGACCACGATGATCGCCATCAGCGGGCCGATCCAACTCCAGTGCAGCGAGGGGTAGATGGTGGCGTCCAACGACAGCGCGGTGCCGCCGACGGCCGCCGTGGCCAGGCCGAGCCCGAAGCCGACGCCCGCCACCCGGTCGGTCCTGATGCCGACCAGCTGGGCGGCCTCCCGGTGCTGGATGGTGGCGCGCAGCGCCAGCCCGAACCTGGTCTTCTTCAGCAGCAGGAACAGCAGCGCCAGGGAGACCACGGCGAGCCCGAACGCGATCAGCTTGACCACCGCGATCCTGGCGCCGAAGAACTCGAAGTTGCTGCCCGAGTACGACAGTTGGACGCGACGCTGCGTGCCGGACCAGAAGAGGCCCAGCAGTCCCTCGATCAGCAGCGCGATCGCGAACGTCAGCAGCACCGACATCATCGTGAGCGTCGCGGGCCGCAGTCGCGTGATCAGCACCCGTTGGATCAGGATGCCGATCCCGAAGAACAGCGGCACGGTGAAGACCATCGAGAAGAGCGGGTCGATGCCCGTCTTGTCGTGGAACCACCAGGCCAGGTAGGCGGCCAGGATCACGAAGGCGGCGTGGGCGATCATCACCACCCGCATCACGCCGAAGTAGAGCGTCAGCCCGGCGGCGAGGATGGCGTAGAGCCCTCCCAGCAGCACGCCGAGCACCAGGCTCTGGAAGATGAGTGTTCCGTCCATGCCCTGCTCACCACTCCGGCTTCGGGTAGAGGAACTCGGCTTCCCCGGTCTCCCCGGGGAGCACGATGCGGATCTCGCCGTCCACGTACTGCTGGATCAGGTGCGCGCCCTCGGGGCGCCCCTGACCGTCCCAGCTCAGTGGGCCGACGATGGTCTCCACCTCGTTCTCGTGCAGCCAGTCGACGAGCCGCTCCTGGCACTCGCCCTGCTCGGCGCAGCCGACCGCCTCCACGGCGGCGGCGACCACCTGACCGGTGGTGTAGGCGTTGGCCTCGTCCTCGGCCGGCGGGGTGCCGAACATCTCCCGGTACAGCTCGACGAACTCCACGTTGGAGGGGTAGGGCGCGTCGGGCGTGTAGCCGGTGGGAGAGACGATGCCCTCGGTGCGGGAGCCGATGGCCGCGGAGAACTCGGGGTTGGTGGGGGCCGTGGAGAACGCGGCCAGCTTCGGCTGGTAGTCCAGCTGTCGCAGCTGGACGATGATGTTGACCGCGTCCTGGTACTGGGTGCCGCCGACCACCATGTCCGCGCCCGAGGCGTTGATCTTGGCGGCGATGCTGGAGAAGTCCGTGGTGTTGGGCGGGTACTCCTCGTCCACCACGATCTCCAGACCGCCCTCGCGGAGCCGGTCGCGCAGACCGTAGGCGGTGGACTGCGCGAACGGGTCGTCCATCGACGCGACCGCGACCGTCTGCGGCCTTTCGTCCTCGGGAAGCGACAGAATGTGGTCGGCGAGATGGTCGTAGTGATCGTTGGCGATCGCGGGGGCGGCGTAGAAGAGGTTTTCGAAGCCCTGCTCGAAGACCTCGTTGGCCGCGCCGGCCGGTTCCACGAAGAGCATTCCGTACTCCTCGGCGACCCGCGCACTGGGGATCACGAGCCGGGTGGAGAACGGCCCGAAGACCAGGTCCACCTCGTGCAGCGCGATCAGCGCCTCGTAGTCCTGGACGACCCGGTCGGCCGCCGACTGGTCGTCCAGGATCTTCAGCTCGACGCGTCTGCCGAGGAGCCCGCCGTCGCGGTTGACGGACTCGACCCACGCCTCGTAGCCGCGTTGGACACCCTTGCCGGGTTCGGAGAAGTCGCCGGTCAGCGGCAACGAGACGCCGATCAGCACGACATCCTCGTCACCGCCCCGGGGGTCTCCGGAGCAAGCCGTCACCAGAAGCACGGACGCGGAAAGCGCCGCAGCCCAGGAGACGGCTCTCCTTCGCCGCTTGGCCATGTAGGGGGTGCTCCTTGCGTTGTTCAGGGAACGGGAAAGGTCGCGGGGGGACCGAGTCGGAACAGTCGGAACAAGAGATGAGCGGGAAAGGGGAAGAGCTATGGCCTGGCCGTGACGGCGGTTGATCAGACATGCGCGCAACGGGCTGGGTAAGCGCTTTCCATCCGCTGAGTGGGTACCGTACTGGCCAGGTAAAGGAACGGGCAATACGCTCGACAGATCGTGCCGATTCGTAATCTTCGGCGCGTGCTCAGCGGTACGGCCGGGCCGTGGCCGGGCCGTGACGCGGCGCTGTCGGGCGGGTGTCGTCGGCTCGGGTCACGGGCGGGTCGGGTCGGGTCGGTGCCACGGGACCTGCCGGGCAGCACTCACAAGTCACTCCCCCGCACCTACCGGACAACGACTCAACAACTCACGAGTGGTTCCGCGAGATCTCCACCGCGAGTTCCCGGACGCGTGCGCGGGCCTCCGCCGGGGCGGTGACGGTGACGCTGGCGCCGAACGGCAGCAGCATCCTGACGTCCTCCACATGGCGGGCGTTGACGGTGATGTCGACCCACGGCCCGCTCGCCTCGCCCACACCGGCGAGTCGGCTGCCGAGGAGCCTTCTGGCCCTGCCGAGCTGGCGCGCTTCGAGCACGGCGTGGATCGTGAACTCCTCCGGGTTCTCCCACCGCGCCGTCAGCTCCGCCGCGACGCCCGCAAGGGTCGCGCCCTGGCGGTGCCGCCTGGCCGCCCGCATCGGCTCCCAGTCGACGAGCCGCTCCAGCGCGTAGAGCCGGGGCCGTCCCACGGAGTCCGCGACCAGATACCACCGGCCGGCCTTGGCCAGCAGGCCGTAGGGGTCGACGACGCGCCAGGTGGCCTCGTTCTCCTCCGCCCGCCGGTAGTTGACGCGCAGCCGCACGCCACGCCGCAGGTCGGACACCAGCGCCGCCGGGGGCAGCCCCTCGATGTCGCGGGAGTACCACGGGCTGTTGTCGGTGGTGACGACGGTGCTCAGGGGCAGCGCGGCGCCGCCCGACGGGGGCGGCGCCGGGCGCACCTTCCGGTGCGCGCGCCGGGTGTCGGTCGAGGCGCCCAACTGCTCGCGCTGCGTGTCGTCGAGTCCGTAGAGCGCGAGGTGGTCCCGTTCACCGGGGGTGAGCCGCGCGGTGTCGAGGAGACCACCCGGCAGAAGCGTCACCCCGCCCCCGTGACCGCGCCTGACCAGCACGGGGAAGCCCGCTTCCTGGAGCCACCGCACGTCCCTGAGGACGGTGCGCACCGACACGCCGACCTGGGTGGCCAGTTCGGCGGTCGTCGTGGTCTCCCGGGACTGGAGCACCAACAGCAGCGAGAAGAAGCGGTCCGGAGTCACGGGGCCAAGAGTTCCAGAGAAACACGACAGGTTCCGTCAGGAATGACCGGCAGGGTCCTCTCGTCCGGAAACAACGACGCTAGGAACAGCCATGTCCTCCTCGATCGTGTTCATCGTCTATGTCAACGACGCACCGGAAGCCACCCGCTTCTACGCGGACCTGCTGGGGATCGCGCCCACCTTCGAGACCCCCGGCTACGTCGCGTTCGCCCTCGGTGGGGGCGCGAGCCTCGCGCTCTGGAGCGGGCAGCTCACCGAGGTGACCTCGGCGGTGCCGCGCACCAGCGAGGTCTGCCTCGAACTGCCCGACGACCCGGCGGAGCTCGACCGCCGGTTCGCTCTGTGGGTGGCGAAGGGCGTCCGCGTGGTCAGCGAACCGGCCGACACGGTCTTCGGCCGCACGTTCGTCGCCGCCGACCCCGACGGCAACCTGCTGCGGGTGGTCGCCGCCACCGTCTGACCAGTTCCCGCGCAGGGGGCCGGTGACCGTCTGACCAGTTCCCCGTGCACGGGACCGGCGCGGGCGCCCGGGGGGAGTGGGGCGCCCGCGCCGGAGCGTACCGGCGGTCAGGCGGGCGAGCCGGTGACCGTGGAGCCGGAGGTGGTAAGCGTGTAGTCCACCGTCGCGCCGCTCCAGAAGTGGAACGTCAGCTCGACCGTCGCCCCGTCGCGCACCTCGGCGAAGAACTCGGCGGTGAGCGCGATGGTGCCGGCCTCGTAGTCCGGGTCGAACGTGTAGCCGAACTCCTTGAACGGCGTCCAGTCCTGCGGCCCGGCGATGCCGCCGTCGTCGTAGTACGCCTCCATGGTGGCCAGTTGGTCACCGAGGAAGGCGGCGGGGACGAGGAGTTCGTCGGTGGTGCCGGAGGCCGACTCCAGCGTCGGGGTCTCATGGACCAGCACCTGGACCTGCCACGGCACGCCGGAGGAGTACTCCAAATCCAGCGTGGCGTTGACACCGTGTTCCTGACTGCTCGTCAGTTCACCCAACAGTGCCGCGTGCAGGGTGAGTTCGTCATCCGAGACGGTGTAGTCGGCGCCCTCGGTCAGGGGTTGCCCCTCGTGGGTGACGGCGGTGAGGGTGTTGCCGTTGGGTTCGAGGACGAGGGTCGCGTCCTGCGGGTCGGCGCCGCGTTCGACGTACACCTGGTCGCTGGAGGCGGTGCCCGAACGGCCCTCCCAGCTCGCGGAGATGTGCGCGAAGAGCGCCGGGTCCTGCCAGCCGAAGCCGCCCACCCGGTCCAGGTGCTGGCCGTTGTCCCAGAGCATGGTGGTGACGCCGTGGTCGCGGGCCTCGGCGCCGAACGCCTCGAAGAACTTCAGCTTCTCCCCCTGCTGCACTGTCCCGGTGTGCCGGTCGAAGCCCAGCAGCCCGTACTCACCGAGGATCACGGGGATGCCACGTGACACGAAGCTCTGGTCCACCCGCTCGAACATACTGGTCAGGTCGGCCCTGGTCTCCTCGTCGAAGCGGGTGTAGCCGGCGACGTTCACGCTGAACGGCCAGAAGCCGTAGTAGTGGACGGTGGCCGCCAGGTTGGGGTCGGCCAACTCGTCGAACGTCGCGTTGAGTTCATCGAGACGCGCCTGGTCGGCCGAGGTCTGGAGGGTGGGCAGGACGAGCACCCGCTCGGCGTTCTGGCCACCGGAGGAGCGCACGATCTCATGGAAGGTCGCGTTCAGCTCGTGGAGCAGCTCGGCGTTCTGTGCGTCTCCCGAACTCCCCTCGAAGAACGGCTCGTTGATGCTCTCGAACAGCACCTCCTCCGGGGCGTCCGCGAACGCCTCGGCGATCTGGGTCCAGGTCGCGGTGTACCGGTTGAGCACCTCGTCGTGCCGGGTGGGCAGGTCCATCACCCACTGCCAGGAGTCGTGGTGGACGTTGACCAGTACGTGGAGGTCTTCTGCCAGTGCCATGTCGACCACCTCCCGCACCCTGGCCAGGTGGTCGGCGTCGATGGTGTGGTCGGGCGCCTCGCCCTGGTACTGGGTCCAGGTCACCGGTACCCGCACGCTGTTGAACCCCTCGGCCTTGACGGCGGCGAGAAGTTCCTGGGTCACGCGCGGGTTGCCCCAGGAGGTCTCGTCGTCGCCGGTGGCGTCGAGGGTGTTGCCCAGGTTCCAGCCCGGCTGCATCGCCGCGACGGTCTCCTCGGCGGAGGCGGGGGCGGCGTCGGTACCGGTGCCGGCGTCGGCGTCGGCGACCGCGGGAGGGCCGCCCGCGGGGGCGGTGGGCTCGGCGTGTGCGGCCGTGGGCAGCACGGCCAGTCCGACCGCGGTGAGGACCGCGGTGAGGATCGCGGTGGGCGGGGTCAACGAGGGTCGTGCGCGGCTCTTCACGTGCGCCCCTTCCGTCGGGGTGGTGGGGGTGGGTGGGTCGCGGGGAGGTGAGCGGCGTCGGACACGGAGCGCGTGGGAGCGCTCCCGCGCCCTCTTCGGCGCGATGCTAGCTGTCGAACGTCGTTCGCGGGACCCCGCGGACGGGCGCGGCGGGACCGGCGGACGGGAGGGGCGGGCGCGGCGGAACCGGCGGGCGCGGCGGGACCGGCGTCGGCGCGGCCTCGGGCACTTGGCGCGGCGGGCCGCAGGGAACATAGGGTGCCGAGATGTTCGAGGTACCGGAAGCGTTCGCACAGGACACCGTCGCCCGGGAGGGCGAGGCGGGAAGCGCCTGGCTGGCCGGGCTGCCCGGCCTGGTCGGCGAGCTGCTGGAACGCTGGAGCTGCTCCCCCGACGGCGCCACCGTCCACGGCGCGGTCGGGGTCGTCGTTCCCGTGCGGCGACAACCGTCCGGGGAGCCGGCCGTGTTGAAGGTGTCGTTCCCGCACCCGGGCAACGACTATGAACCGCACGCGTTCACCCACTGGTCAGGTCGGGGCGCCGTGCTGCTCCACGAGCGCGACGACGAGCGGTACGCGATGCTGCTGGAACGTGCGCACTCCGCCTCCCTGGCGGAGGTCGAGGACACCGACGAGGTGATCACCGTCGGCGGTCGGATCAGCCGGCTGCTGGCCGTCCCCGCGCCACCCGAACTGCCGAGGCTGAGCGCACGGGCCGACGAGTGGGAGGCCCGACTGCGCGTCGACGCCGACGAGTTGCCCCACGGCATGGACGGCCACACGGTGACGGCCGCCATCGCGACCGTGCGGGAACTCGGCCATGACCAGCCGGAGGTCATGGTGCACGGCGACCTCCACGCCGGCAACATCCTGCGCGCCGAACGCGCACCGTGGCTGGCCATCGACCCCAAGGGCTATGTCGGCGACCCCGCCTACGACGGGGGAACCCTGTTGAAGGCCCGCGCGCTCGCCCTCATCCACGCGGACGACCTCGGCCGGGCCGTCCGCCGGGCGGTCGAGGTGTTCGCGGACGCGGCCGAGGTCGATCGCGAACGGGCCCGCCGCTGGGCGCAGTTCCACGCCGTGGAGGCGGCGTTGTGGGGCCGGCGCCACGGGTTCCACATCGCCCGGCAGAGCGAACAGGCCGCCGGGCTGGTGCGGTTCGCGGATGAGCTGGCCGGGCTGCTGGCTCGGCCGTGGGGTGCCGCCTCCCGTGCCGCGCGGGGCAGTTGAGCCCGGCCGGACGCGTTGGCGGCCGGCCGGGCGTGATGGCGCCCCGGGCGCGATGGCGGCCGGCCCGGCTGCTCGGGCCGGCACTGGTCAACCGTTGGTCAGTCGCGGCCGGCGGGCAACTGGTCAACCGTGGTCTGGTGGTTAAGACCGTGTCCTACGTGGTGAGGCGGCGGAGGCGTTTGTAGCAGCAGAGCGCGGCGGCGAGGCCGAGAAAGCCCAGGTAGTTGCGGGGATTGCGTTCGTAGCGAGGTGAAAGGCGGCGGTAGCCGGCCAGCCACGACATCGTCCGCTCGATCACCCACGTGTGACGCCCTAACCGTTCGCTGGAGTCGATGCCCTTGCGGGCGATACGGACGCCGATGCGCTTACCGCGCAGCCATCGCCGCAGGTCAGGCCGGTCATACGCCTTGTCGGCATGCACCTTCTTCGGCTTGTAGTGCCGACCGCGATCCGGATCGTGTCTCGATTGGAGCCCGGCCAGCATCGCCTTCAGGCCCTCGCTGTCATGGACGTTGCCACCTGAGATACCGACCACGAGAGGCAGCCCCGACCGGTCGGACAGAATGTGCATCTTGGAACCCGGCTTACCCCGGTCCACGGGACTCGGACCTGTATGTTCGCCCCCTTTTTCGCCCGCACGTGGGCCGAGTCGAGAACCACGCGGGAGAGGTCGATCAGGTCGTGAGCGGCGAGTTCGTCGAGCACAGCCCGGTGCAGCCGGCCCCACACCCCCGCCCGGGACCAGATCAGGAAGCGGCGGTGGGCGGTGGACTTCGATATCCCGAAGCACGGCGGCAGATGCCGCCAGGCGCACCCGCTCGTCAACACGTAGACGATCGCCGCGAACACGTCCTCATCAGGGCTGTTCTGCGTGCCACCGCCCTGCGGACGCACCCGCGACGGCGGCAGCAACGGCCGCGCCAGCTCCCATAACCCCTCGGGGACGATCCATCCCCACCGACCACTTCCCATGCCTGCCCAACGGCCGCCTCACCACGTAGGACACGGTCTAAGTGGTCGGACTCCGGTGGCCCGCCTCACGGGGCCGAGGGACGGTCGGCGGTCATCGCGGGGTAGTCGATGTACCCCGCCGGGCCGCCCGCGTAGTACGTGTCCCGGTCGGCGACCGCGAGTGGGTGCCCCTGGGCGAAACGGTCGACGAGGTCCGGGTTGGCGATGAAGGGGGCGCCGAAGGAGACCGCGTCGGCCAGTCGCCGTTCGAGCAGTTCGTTGCCGCTCGCCCGGGTGAAGCCCAGGTTGGCGATGATGGCGCCGCGGTAGTGGGCGCGGTAGCGGGTGAAGGCGGTGAGGGTGTCGTCGGTTCCCGTGCCGGGTTCCGGGCCGACCAGGTGGAGATAGGCCAGGCCGCTGTCGTCGAGCCTCTCCAGGAGCCGGTCGTAGTCGGCGAGTCGCTCGGCGTCCGCGTCGAAGGCGGGCCCGCCGTTCCAGTAGGGCGAGAGCTTGACGCCGACGCGGTCGGCGCCCCACACCCCGCTGACGGCGTCCACGACGTCGAGGAGGAACCGGGCCCGCTTCTCGGCGCTGCCGCCGTAGGCGTCGGTGCGCCGGTTGAGGCGGGGGTTGAGGAACTGGGCCACCAGATGGGAGATCTGCGCGTGGATCTCCAGGCCGTCGAACCCTACGCGCAGGGCGTTGGCGGCGGCCTGCCGGTAGGTGTCGATCGTGGTGGCGATCTCCGCGGCGGTCATGGCCCGCGGGGTGAGGGAGTCCTTCGGGCCGTCGGGGGTGAAGGACGTCTCCTGGGGGTTGATCGCCGAGGGGCCGGCGGGGAGCCTCCCGCCGTGGTGGTCCGGGTGCGAGGCGGCGCCGACGTGGCCAATCTGCGAGACGATCCTGCCTCCCGCAGAGTGCACGGCTTCGGTGGTCCGGGCCCAGCCGGCGATCTGGGCTTCCGTGTAGATGCCGGGGACGCGGACGAAGCCGATCGCGTCGGCGCTCACCCAGGTCCCCTCGCTGACGATCAGGCCGGCGCCGGCGCGTTGCGCGTAGTAGGCGGCGTGCAGGGCGGTGGGGGCCAGCTCCTCGTTGTCGGCCCTGGCGCGCGTCATGGGCGCCATGACGACGCGGTTGGGCAGCCGGAGCGCGCCCAGTCGAACGGGCCGCAGGAGGGGCTGGACTTCGGGTACCGGGGTCGGGTCGGGCATGGAGGTCTCTTTTCGTGACGGAGGGCGCTCCTCCTGAATGAGAGGAGGGCGAAGTGGGTCGGCGAAGTGGGTGGGCGCGCCGCGAGGGGGAACTGGTGGGTGGATCAGTCCTGTTGGAGGGCGTGGAGGGCGGACAGGGGGCCGCCGAGCTGGATGAGGCGTCCTCCCTCACGGAGCGCTCCGAGGTCGACGGGGGCGAAGCCGAACTCGGCGGCGAGGCCCTTGACGGTGTCCTTGGCGTCGGCGTCGTCGCCGGCGAGGAACAGCACCTGCCGGCCCGCGTCGTGCCGTGGATCGGGTGCGAGGTACCGCGCGTGGAGGGCGTTGAACGCCTTGACCACGCGCGCGCCGGGAAGCAGGGACGCCACGTGTTCGCTGCCGGTGAGGTCGCCGAGGTCGGCGATCCTCGGGTGCGGGGGGAGGGACGCGAACTGGTTGGTGGCGTCGACGACGACGGTCCCGTCCAGGCGGGGCAGTTCGGCGACGGCGTGGGGGATCTGCGGCCAGCGGACCGCCAGCACGACGAGGTCCGCGGCGGCGGCCTCCGCCGGGGTCGCGGCTGTCGCGCGCGTGCCGAGCTCCTCGACCAGCCCGGCCAGGGACGCGGGACCCCGGCTGTTGCTGAGCACGACCTCGTGGCCGTGTCGGATCGCGTGCCGGGCGATGGCCTGGGCGACCGTTCCGGCTCCGAGCGTTCCGATCCTCATCGGGCGCCCCCCTGTTCCGATGCGGCCGTCCGCGCCGTGGTGAGCAGTACCGTTCCGCTCTTGGCCGGGCGGCGGGCGTGCTCGACGGCGGCCCTGAAGTCGGCGAGGTCATAGCTGGCGGCGACTTCGAGCAGCTCCGGCGTCCTTCGCGCCAGGTCCAGGGCGAAGTCCACGTCCCTGGCCCGTTCCTCCGGCGCCAGGCCCGGCCAGCGCAGCACCGACACGCCCCGCACCGTCAGCGCCCGTGCGATGAGGGGCAGCGCCTCCAACGGCGTGGTGCCGGACCCCAACTGCCCGTAGGAGATGAGGGTTCCGCCTTCCGCGAGCAGCGCGGAGAGATCCTGGGTCATGGCACCGCCGACGCTGTCGAGGACCACCCGGACGCCCCGCTCGCCGGCGTGCCGGCGGACCTGCTCCCGCCAGTCGTCGTCGCGGGTCACGACCACGGGCTGGGAGGGGTACAGCGTCCGCGTCCTGTGGGCACCCGAGTCGCCGCGCACGAGGTTGACCAGCCGAAGGTCGTGGCGGACCGCGGCGGCGCTGATCAACCTGCCGACGGAAGAGCCGGCGGCGGTCTGGACGACGGTCCCGCGCTGCCCGCGCAGGGCGTCCTCCAGGGCGCGGTGAAGCATCCGCAGCGTCAGCGGGTTGACGAGCATCAGGGAGGCGGTCTCGTCGCTGACCCCGTCCGGCACCGGCACCGCGAGGGCGGCGGGGACCACGACGAAGTCACTCCACGTTCCCCGCACGGGGAAGAACGCCACCCGCTGCCCCGGGCGCGGCGCGTGCACGCCCGCTCCGACGCTCTCGACGACGCCCATCCCCTCCACTCCGGGGATCCGGGCCTCCGCCCGCTGTTCCGGTTGTTCCGGCTGTTGTGGTTGCTCCGGCTGTCCTGGCTGTTCCGGTTGCACGGGTTGCTCCGGCTGTGCCGGGGGGCGCGGGGAGCCCGGGGGGTCCGGGGGGCTCTCCACCGCGAGTAGATCCCCCCGGTGAACGGGTCGGACCAGGACGCGGACCAGGATCTCCCCGACGCCGGGAACCGGCCGGTGGGGCCGTTCCCTCAGCGCCAGCACCTGCGCGGCTTCCCCATGTCGGGTGTACTCCACGGCGCGCATGGCACCTCCACCTCTCCACCTATTTTGATGATGGGCAACATCAAAAAATGATGAGGGGTAACATCGAAAACGTCAAACGCCACCGACGCGGGAGGGCCGCCATGCCGCGCATCACCAGGGAAGACAAGGCCAGAAACCGGCAGAACATCGTCGAGGCGGCAGGGCGCATGTTCCGCTCGCAGGGGTTCGACGCCGTGGGCATCGCCGAACTGATGAAGGAGGCGGGGCTGACCCACGGTGGCTTCTACAACCACTTCGCCTCCAAGGACGAGTTGGCCGCCGAGGCGTGCGGCGCCTCGTTCGAAGCCTCTCTGGGCGTCCTGGACCAGACCCTTGGGGAAGGCGTCGCCCCGGCCGGCCCTCCGCTGAGGCGGGTGGTGGACGACTATCTCTCGGTCACCCACCGCGACGCCCCGGACGGCGGCTGCCCCTCGGCCTCCCTGGTCACGGACGCCGGACGGCACAGCGACACGGTCCAGAACGCCTACGCGGCCGGCGTGGAGGGGTATCTCGCGGGCTTCGCCGGGGAGTTCGCCCGTGAGCGGGAGGGGGAGATCTCCCCGGAGGAGGCACGGGACCGCGCCATGCTGCTGCTCAGCCGGCTCGTGGGGGCAATGGCCCTGGCCCGAGCCGTGCGTGATGTCCAGCCCGAGCTGTCCGGCGAGATCCTGCGGACGTGCCGCGCCCACGCTCTCGACTGACTGATGGGGTGAGTGGCTGTCCTGTCCCCACCAACTGGTCAGCTTCACCGCAGGTGGCTGCCGCCGGTGGTAGGTGGGAAGTGGTAAGTGGCAGGTGGTCGGTACCGGTGGTCGGTGGTCGGTACCGGTGGTTGGTGGCCAGTGACCAGTGGTCGCTACCAGTGACCAGTGACCAGTGACTGGCGCCGGTGACAGGTGGTCGCTACCGGTGGCAGGTGGTCGCTACCCCCCGTTCGGGGCCGACGTTCGGGGGGAGGACAGCCGAGGTCCGGGGGGCGTGGGGACGCCCCCCGGCGGGGGTGCTACTCGGCGCGGTCGCCGGCCAGTTGGCGTTGGAGCCGTTCGCCCTCGACGTCGAGGTCGGGCAGCGCGCGGTCCAACGAGCGCGGCAGCCACCACGCGGCGCGCCCCAGCAGGGCCATCGCGGCGGGCACCAGGGTCATGCGCACGACGAAGGCGTCGATGAGCACGCCGACGGCGAGGGCGAAGCCGATCGACTTGATGATCGGGTCGTCCGCGAGCGCGAAGCCGGCGAAGACGGAGATCATGATGACGGCGGCGGCCGTGACGACGCGGCCGTTGTGTCCCAGGCCGTTGATGGTGGCCTGGCGCGGGGCGTGGCCGTGGACGTAGTCCTCCCTCATCCGGGAGACGAGGAAGACCTCGTAGTCCATGGCCAGTCCGAAGAGGATGCCGATGAGCAGGATCGGCAGGAAGCTGACCAGTGGACCAGTGGTATCCAGGCCGATGAGTTCGGCGAGGTGCCCCTCCTGGAAGACGGCGACGGTGAGGCCGAACGTGGCGCCCACGGTCAGCAGGAACCCGACGGCGGCCTTCAGCGGGACCAGGACCGAGCGGAAGACCAGCATCAGCAGGAAGAAGGACAGCCCGACGACCAGGAGCAGATAGACGGGCAGGGCGTCGGCGAGCTTCTCGGAGACGTCGATGCCCACGGCGGTGGTGCCGGTCAGGGCGATGTCGGCGCCCTCGATGTCGGCGACCTGGTCACGGAGCGCGTGGACGGTGTCCTCCGTCGCGGCGTCGGTCGGACCGGTCGCCGGCGTGACGTTCAACAGCGCGGTGGTACCGGTCTCGTTGCGCTGCGGCGGGGTGACCGCGACGACCCCCTCGGTGGCGTTGATGACGCCGGCGGCCTCCTCGGCGGCCCGGGCGGTCGCCGCGGGGTCGTCTCCGGTGACGACGGCGACGAGGCGGGCGTTGAAACCCGGGCCGAAGCCCTCGGTGGTCAGGTCGTAAGCCTGCCTCTCGGGGCTGTCCTCCGCCGCCGTCGAGGCGTCCGGGAGCGCCAGCCGCATGTCCTGCATCGGCAGCGCGAGCAGCCCGAGGCCGGCCACCCCGACGAGGAGCAGCGGAAGACGGAGACGGGTGACCAGTCGGCCCCAGGCGAAGCCGGCGCCGCGGTCGGACCGCTGCCCCGTCGACTCGGAGACGTCGGCGCGGTCGGAGGCGTCGGCGCGGTCGGAGGCGTCGGCGTGGCGCGCCGCGTCGGCGTCTGTCGAGTCGGCGCGACCGTTCGCCGTTCCGCCGCGCCGGGCGCGGGGCAGCACGCGGTCACCGGCGTAGCCGAGTATCGCGGGCAGCAGGGTGAGGGCGACCACGACGGCCACGGCGACGGTCGCGGCGGCGGCCAGGCCCATCACGGTCAGGAAGGGGATGCCGACGACGGACAGGCCGGACAGGGCGATGACGACCGTGGCGCCGGCGAAGACGACGGCCGATCCCGCGGTGCCGGTGGCACGGCCGGCGGCCTCCTCGGGGGCGACCCCCTCGGTGAGGAGTTGGCGGTAGCGGGAGGCGAGGAAGAGCGAGTAGTCGATGCCGACGGCCAGGCCGAGCATCAGCGCGAGGATCGGGGCGGTGGAGCTGAGTTCGACGGAGCCGCTGAGCGCGAACAACCCGGCCATGCCGACGCCGACGCCGATCAGCGCGTTCAACAGGGTCATCCCGGCAGCTACCAGGGAACCAAAGGTAAGTACCAGCACGACCGCTGCGACCACCACGCCGATGACCTCGGTCGCACCCGCGTGGACACCCGCCTGGGCGGTGACCACCTCACCACCGTGTTCCACCCGCAGGCCGTCGGCGTCGGCGCCGACCCGCTGGAACGCGTCGGTCTGTTCCTGGGTGATGTCGGCGACGACGCTGTCGAACTGGGTCTGGATCAACGCGAAGCGCCCGTCTTCGGAGACGGCGCCGGTGGCGAAGGGGTCCATCGCGGCCACGACGCCCGGTATGTCCGCCGCCTCCCTGACCAGGGGCGCGAGGTCGGCTTGTTCCAGCGTCTCGCCCTCGGGGGCCGCGACCACGACGGTGCCGGCGGCGCCGGACGCCTGCGGGAAGTCGCGTTCCAGCGCGTCCATCGCCCGCTGGGATTCGGTGCCCGGCATGGTGAAGTCGTCCGTCATCGTTCCGCTGAACGCGGCGGCAGCGCCGCCGAGCAGGCCCAGCAGAAGCAGCCAGACCGCGACCACGCGTCCGCGGCGGCGGAACGCCGCGCGGCCGAGCCGGTAGAGGAGGGTAGCCATGAGGTCTTCCTTCGGAGGGGAGGGTCGTGCGGTGTCATGCGGGCCCGACGGCCGCGCCGGGGGCGAGGCGGGCGCCGGGGATCAGAGGTCCTGGCCGAGGGCCCGCAGGGCGGCCTCGACCAGGCCGTGCCGCAGGTCGGCGTCGGAGCCGTCGCCGCCGACGGGCGCCTCGTCGCGGGCGCTCACGGTCAGGGCGACCCCGGCCAGCACCATGGAGGCGGCCACCCTGGCGCGGGGGTCGCGGGATCTTCCGGTCAGGCAGTCGAGCAGCCGCTCGGTGCTGTCGGGCAGCAGGTTCAGCTCGGGCCTGGCCGGCAGCCGGGGCAGGTCCTCGAAGAGCAGCCGGATCTCCAGCCGGTACTCCAGCGCGCTGTTGACCAGGTCGTTCACCGTGGTCCTGACCAGTTCCTCGCCGTCGAGCGGGGCCACCTTCTCCAGCAGCTCGGCCAGCCGTTGCCCGACGGGGGTCAGCAGTTCGGCGAGCAGCGCGTCCTTGTTCTTGAAGTGGTAAAGCAGCGCGGCCTTGGAGCAGCCCACGTCGGAGGCGATCTCCTGCAACGAGGTGGCCTCGTAGCCGCGCTCGGAGAAGAGGCGCCGGGAGGAGTCCAGGATGCGGCCGCGGAGCGCGGCTGAGGGGCGGGCCATGCCCCCACCGTAACCTGACCGATCGGTCAGCACTGACCGATCGGTCAGTGACAAGGTTCACTCCGCTTCCGCTCAACCCTCCCCCAGCCCTCTCGCGACGCCCCCACCTCCCGTTCCCATCCCCGCTCCCGGGCCGCGGCAGACCGGGGGCATCGGGTCGCACGGGGGCAGGCGCCGGGTCGCACGGGGGCGTCCGAGCCGACCGGAGCGCGCCGGTAGACTGCGCTCCCGACCGTCGGGCGCTCGTTCTTCCGGAGGACGTGTTGACACATCTGTCAGAGGAGGACCTCGACGGGGTGCTGCGCAGTTACTACCTGCTGGAGTTCCTGTACATACCCGCGCCGCACTCCTTCGACCAGGGCTATCTGTCCACCGACCCCGACGAGCTCCGCCGGGTGCTGGCGGAGCGGTATTCCGAGGGAAGCCCCCTGACGGGCATCGGCGAACTGGTATGTCTCTGGGTGGTCCAACGAGGCACGCTGACGCACGGCATCGACCTCGGCCCGCACCTCCACGCCCGGTGTGTCGACGGCGAAACACGCACCCTGGCCGACCTGTGCGTGGGCGATGGGGACGGAGAGCCGCTGCCCGCGCTCCACCACGGCAGGAGCTACACCATCGACTGGGCAACCGCCGTCGCGCACCTGCCGCCACTCACCGAACCACTGGCGACCCCGGACGAACACGAGGAACCGCTGCTCCTCGTGGACCCTGCGGACCCCGACCCGCTCCCCGGGATGCCGATCGCGGTCGGCGACAAGGAGTTCTTGACGTACGGGTGGACGGACCTCAACTGAGGTAGGGAACGGGGTCCCGCGCGGTGCGGCGACCGTCGGGGTGGCGTCGAGTGAGGGTGGCGGCGTCCAACGCCTCCAGAAGCGGGATCGCCACCCGCCGGCTGGTCCCCAGCGCCCGGGCGGCCTCCCCCACCGTGAACGGCTGTGGCAGCGCCCGCAGCCGGGCCCCGGCCCGGGTGGTCGCCCCGGGGGCGAGATACAGCGCGCCGACGCGCTCCAGCCGACCGCGCCGCACCAGGAGCGCCAACGCCGCGCCGCTCAGGCCGAGTTCGTTCAGACGTTGACGAGTGGGGGCCGCGAACGGGGCATCGGCCAGGTGCCCCAGCAGCCGTTCGAGGGCGGCGGCCACGGCCGGCGGCAACCGTTCGGCGTCGATCGCGCGGTAGAGGCGTTCCCCGCGCTCCACGAGGCCCGGGCCGGTGAACGTCGACAGCGGTACCCCGTCGGGGAGTTGCAGCCGCCGCCGCGCCGCGGCCAGCGGCAGCCCCGGGTCGTCGGGATGGACGGCGGCGTGGTCGCGGACGGCCTCGGCGAGCACGCTGGTGAGGCGTTCGGCGTGCGCGGGGTCGACCAGCCAGTGGTCACCCGGGGGTGGCAACGCATAGCCCATGGCGGCGAGTTGGTGGCGCCGGGCCAGCCCGGTGGCCGCCAGGCGAACGGCGGGGTCGGTCGGTTCCGTGATGGCCGCGAGGCGGCGTGCGCGATGGGCCGCCGCGCCCCGACCGGTGAGCAGGGGCGGGTCGAGGTCGAGGACCGTGGCGCCGAGAAGCAGCCGGGAGCCGGGGTCACGCAGCAGGAGCCGGTCGCCGACGTGCAGGGGCAGAGGGGTGTGCAGGGTGAGTCGGGCCGTGTCCTCGCCAAGTGGTCGCAGCCGGGCACTGGTCGCTGCCGTTCCGCAGTGGACCAGTGGTTCGGCGGGCAGCCACCGGGGCGTGGCCGAGGCGCCGGCGGGCCCGGGGGCGACCGGGTCGTGACGAATGTCGACGGTGGTGGCGTTCCACCAGCGCTCCGGTGTCAACAGGGCGTTTCCTCTGCCGAGTTGGTCTGCCTGGATACGGCGGAGGTTGACGGCGACCCGGGCCGGACCGGTGATCCGGGGGACATCGCGGCCGAGGCTCTGCAGCCCGCGGACCTGGACGGGCGCGTCGGTGGGTGCCAGCCGGAGGGTGTCGTCGACGGAGAGGGTGCCGGCGGTCAGGGTGCCGGTGACGACCGTGCCGGAGCCGTCGATGGTGAACGCGCGGTCCAGCCAGAGCCTTACCGGTGCCGCGACGTCGGGGGCGGGCAGGCTGGCGGCCAACGCCCCCAGTTCCGCGCGTAGTTGAGCGAGGCCGGTGCCGGTGCGGGCGCTGACCGCGACGGCGGGGAGTTCGCCGAGGCCGCTGCGGGCGAGGCGTTCCGCCGACTGGGCGCGGGCCGGCTCGGGGTCGGCGAGGTCGGTGCGGGTGATGACGAGAATGCCGGAGCGGATACCGAACGCGTCGATGGCGGCGAGGTGTTCGTCGGTCTGTCGGCGCCAGCCCTCGTCGGCGGAGACCACCAGCAGCACCGCGGGCGCGGTGGCGACGCCGGCGAAGGTGGTGGCCAGATAGCGGTGGTGCCCCGGCACGTCGACGAAGGCGAGCGGGCGGCCGTCCGGCGCGGTTGTCCAGACGAAGCCGAGGTCGACCGTGAGGCCGCGGCGGCGTTCCTCCGCGAGCCGGTCGGGGTCGGTGCCGGTGAGTGCGCGCAGCAGGGTGGACTTGCCGTGGTCGACGTGGCCGGCCGTCGCGACGACCAGTCCAGCGTGGGGGGTTGGGGTCACGGCGTGGGCTCCGTCGCGGCGGGAGGGGTCGCCGCCGCGAGTATCGCGGCGAGGAGGGTGGTGTCCTCCCCCTCCGGAACGGTCCGCAGGTCGAGCAGCAGTCGGTCACCGTGCAGGCGGCCGACGACGGCCGGACGGCCGGCGCGCAGGGGGGCGGCGAGCGCGGCGGGCAGCGCGACGGCGGCACTGGTCAGGACCACTTCGGGTGCTCCCCCGCCGCCGATGCGCGCCTCGCTCGCGTGGGCGTCGGCGTCGACGCCCCCGGCCGTGAGCCGGTCGACGAGGGTGGCCGCGCGGGTCGCCAGTGCGGCGGTCGGGGTCAACAGGGCCTGTCGCGTGGGGGGTTGCGGGCCGAGCAGGGTGGCTTCCAGGGCGGCTAGCGTCAGTTTGTCGACACGCAGCGCGCGGGCGAGCGGGTGGGTGCGGAGCCGTTCGACGAGGTCGCGGCGGCCGAGCAGCAGCCCGGCCTGCGGCCCGCCGAGCAGCTTGTCGCCGCTCGCGGTCACCAGGTCGGCGCCGTCGGCCAGCGAGGTCGAGGCGTCGGGCTCGGCTGGCAGCGCGGGGTGCGGGGACAGCAGTCCCGAGCCGATGTCATGGATCAACGGAACGTCGAGGCCGGCCAGTTGGGCGATCGGTACGGAGGAGACAAAGCCGGTGGTGGTGAAGTTCGACGGATGGATCTTCAGGACACATCCGGTGGCGGGGCCGATGGCGCGGGCGTAGTCGGCGAGGTGGGTGCGGTTGGTGGTACCGACCTCGACGAGCCGTGCCCCGGTGGACTCCAGGAGCTCCGGCAGCCGGAATCCGTCCCCGATCTCGACGAGTTCTCCCCTGCTGACGACGATCTCCCTGCCGCCGGCCAGCGCCGTGGCGACGAGCGCGAGAGCGGCGGCGTTGTTGTTGACCACGTGGACGGCCTCGGCGCGCGGTACCGCCTCGGCGAGAGCGGCGAGCGCGCCCCGTCCCCGGCGGGCGCGGCGGGCGGCGGTGCTGGTCAGGTCGAACTCGATGTCGGTCGTTCCGGAGGCGACCAGCAGCGCCTCGACCGCGGCCGGGGAGAGCGGCGCGCGGCCGAGATTGGTATGGACGAGGACGCCGGTGGCATTGACCACCGGCCGCAGGGTGGTGGCGGAACGTGGCAGGGCGGCGACGGCGGCTTCGGCGGCGCGTTCGGGTGGCAACTCGCCGGCACGCACCCGCTCCTGGGCCTCGGTGACCGCCCTGCGGATCAGCGTCGGGCCCAACGTCCGTTCGGCAGCGGCGAGTCGGGGATCGCGCAGCAGCATGTCGGTGCGCGGCACGCGGCGTCGCGCGTCGGTCAACGTGGCCTCCCCCCGGGGAAACGGGCCCGTCGCCCGGGCTCCGGCACTGATCCACGCCGTGCGGCTGCGGCAGCGGCGGCCCCAACCTATGCGAAGCTCCCGGTGCTTACCAGTGCCCTCAGCCGCGGCACGTTCCCTCAACGGCGTGGGCCGCAGTGGTTAGGCTTTCGCCATGGACGGGGATGACGCCAAGCGGGTCATAGACGGCCGCTTCCAACTGGTTGAGCGACTGGTCAGCTCAGAAGAAGCGTCGGGCGCGGTGTGGCGGGCGCGCGACCTTGATCTCCAGCGGGAGGTCGTGGCCAAGCGGGTGCCCTTCGGCGGCGCGGAAGCCGGAGCGGAAGCCGGGGCGGGAACCGAGGCGTCGCCGCCGGAGGAACGTGCGCTGCGGGAGGCCAGAGCGCTGGCGGGGCTGGGGCATCCGCACGTGGCGACCGTTCTCCATCTCACCGTCGACCGCGAGGACTCGGCGCTGTGGATGGTGATGGAACGGGTCGTCGGGCGGACCCTCGCCGACCGTCTGGCGGACGGGCCGTTGGCGCCGGCGGAGGCCGCCGCGCTCGGGCGCCAGGTGCTCTCCGCGTTGCGGGCCGCGCACGCGGCGGGGCTGCGCCACGGCGATGTCAGGCCCGAGCACGTGGTCCTGAGGGCGGAGGGCGGCGCGGTCCTCACCGGCTTTCTCTCCGAGGGCGCCCGGCGGGCCGAGGTGTCCGGCGGCTCCGACTCCTTTCCCTCGCCCGAGTATCTGGCGCCCGAGCTGATCAGGGGCGGCGACGGCGGGCCCGCGGCCGACCTGTGGGCGCTCGGGGTGCTGCTGTATGTCTCCGTCGAGGGCGTGCACCCGCTGCGCCGGTCGACGGCAATGGCGACGTTGGCCGCCGTCCTCGACGGGCCGCCGCGCGCGACGCGGGCCGGGGCGCTTGAGCCGGTGCTCACGGCGCTGCTGGTCGCCGACCCGGCGGCGCGTCCGTCGGGCGAGGGGGCGGACGCGCTGTTGGGCGCGGCCCTGGCCGGCGGCGCGCCGCCGTCGACGGTGACCTCGCACGTCCCGCCGCCGCCCCCGCGGGCGTTCCCCGCTCCCCCGCATCCGCCGACCATGACCTCGGGTCCGCCGCCTCCCCCTCCCGGGCCCGCACCCGGTCCTCCGCCCGGCCGCCGCCACTGGCCGGCGGTGGCGGCGGGGGTCGCCGTGGCCGCGCTGATCGTCACCGTCACGGTGTACGCGCTGAGTTCCTCTTCCGACGACGAGGATTCGGCGAAGGGCGGTGACCAGCCCGGGGTGAGCGAGTCTCCCCCGGAGGACGCCGAGGAGTCCTCCCCCGAGGAAGAGGAGCCGGCCGAGGAGATCGGCGGAGTGCGGGTCCAGGAGGCCGGGGTCTACCGGTATGAACTGGGTGATTCCAGCGAGGCTGTTCCGTATGACTGGACAGGTCCCGGGCCCAGTGCGCTGTCGGTCACGGTGGACCAGGTCGAGTCGGGCGAGCCCGGTGAGCTGTCGGCCGACATCATGGGCCCAGTCCAGTCGGAGGGCCTCAAGCCCGTCTATCTGCACGTCTCACTGGAAAACCTCGGTGGTCAGGCGCTCACGGTGGAATCCAACGGGTGGGTTGGCCACCTTGGCACGTTTACCACCTTTGACGAGGGCTCCGTTCCGACGGCCAGCAGCAGGTACGCGTTCGGCGTCGACGGTGGTCGGGGCGAGTTCCAGGGGCGGCACGAGGATCAGGTGCTGCCGGTCGGGGAGACCGCGGACTTCTGGGTGATCGCCGCGGTCCCCGCGGACGAGGACCCGACACTGGTCTACTGGAAGCCCGACTGGGATCCGATGGCCAACGGCTGGGTGCTGTGGGAGATCAGCTGACCACTGCTGACCAGTGGCCGGCGCCCTACGCGTTGTCCTCGTTCCTACCGACAAGCGTGGCGAGGACCTCCTCGGCGTGGGTCCACAGCACGGCGCCGCCGATCCCGGGCACGACGTGACGGCGGGCCCCGGGCATCCGGGCGGCGAGCCGGGCGCCGTTGTCGGGTGAGTGTCCTGTGTCCTCCGCGCCGTACCAGACGTCGACCGGCACGCCGATCCGGTCGAGCGCGAACGGCCAACGTCCCATCGCCAGCACGGTGTCGCGGGCATAGCCGGCGCCGCCCTGGGCGAACGCCTCGTCCAGCGCGGCGCGGTAGGCGGCGGCGAACTCGGGCCGCTGGTAGACGGCCAGGTCCGAGTCCGGACTGCCGCCCATGACCATCCCCCACATCGCGTCCGGGCCGAGTCCGGCGAAGAACGCCTCGGCGTCGGCCGGTGCCCGCTCCGTTCGGGTGACGAGGTCGCGCAGTTCGGGGGTGAGGGCGTCGGCGAACTCGGGGGCGGCGACCTCGTCCGCGCCGGAGACGACGGCCAGCGCGCGGGCGACCCCCTCGACGGCGCAGGCGAGGGCGAACGGGGCGCCCTGGGAGTTGCCCACCACCGCGGGGCGGCCCAGCCCGCGTTCCTCGGACAGCCGTCGCATGTCCTCGGCGAAGTCGGCGAACGTGCGGCCCGGCGCGGGGGACGAGGCTCCGAGGCCCGGCCGGTCGGCGGAGACCAGGCGCACCCCGAGGGCTTCCACGGCCTGGGGGCCGAAGCCGAGTCGGCGGCTGGTGGCCGCACCGGGACAGAGCAGGACGGGAACGCCGTCCTCGGGGCCCCACTCGGCCCAGCCCAGCGTCCGTCCGTCGGGCAGCCGCGTCTCGCCGAGCCGTGTGGGGGCAGTGGTATAGCTGGTCATCTACCCATGATCGCCCATGGGGGGTGACCAGTGCGGGGCTGGTCGGGAACCAGGGCGGGGACGCGCTCGGCTTCGTCAACGCTCGTCGGGACCGGCCGGCCAGGTGCCGGGGGCGCGGGGCGGGAGGGCGACGCGGATGTCACGCCCCCGGGTTCGCGCGGCGTCCTGGCGGAGGCGTATGGGAATCGAACCCACCCGACCGGGGTTCCCGGCCGCATCGGTGTTGAAGACCGTGGGGGCCACCAGGCACCCGCCCGCCTCCGCCGCGCAGTGTACTTCGCTGGCCGGCCTCGCCGATCACCCAGCCCTACTGGTCACTTCACCGGTCATCTCACCGGTCACCTGACAGGTCGGCCTCGGCTTTCGGCCGCACCGTCACGTTCCTCTGGTTCGCTCCACCGTTCGGCGGTAGCGTCCGGCGGATGACCGTTCGACTGACGCAGTACGCGGGCGGCGGAGGCTGCGCCTGCAAGATTCCGCCGGGTGAACTCGACACGCTCGTCGCCACGTTGGGTGGTGGCGCGAGCCGACCGAAGGAGCCGGCGGCCGAGTTGCTGGTAGGACTCGACGGCGGCGGGGACGACGCGGCGGTGGTACGGCTGGACGGTGAACGGGCGATCGTCACCACGGCCGACTTCTTCACCCCGGTGGTGGACGACGCCTTCGACTGGGGGCGGATCGCGGCGGCCAACGCGCTTTCCGACGTGTACGCGATGGGCGGCACCCCCTGGGCGGCGATCAACCTGCTGGCCTGGCCGCGGGAGACGCTGCCGATGGAGCTGGCGGCCGAGGTGTTGCGCGGCGGGCGCGAGGTGGCCCACGCGGCGGGGTGCCAGGTCTCGGGCGGGCACAGCGTGACGGACCCGGAGCCCAAGTACGGGATGTCGGTGGTCGGGATGGTCGACCCCGCGCGGATGCTGCGGCTGGACGCGGCGGAGCCGGGCCGCGCGCTGACGCTCACCAAGCCGTTGGGCACCGGTGTGTTGAACGCGCGGCACAAGGCGACCGGCACGGTCTTCGACGAGGCGGTGGCCGTGATGACCGAGTTGAACCGGGATGCCTCACTCGCGGCCGTAGGGGCGGGAGTGCGGGCGGGCACCGATGTGACGGGGTTCGGGCTGCTCGGGCACGCCTACCGGATGGCCCGCGCCTCCGGGGTGACGCTGGCCCTCGACGCGGCGGCGGTGCCGTTCCTCGCTGACGCGCGCGCGGCGGCGGTGGACGGCTTTGTCAGCGGCGGTTCGCGCAGAAACCTCGCCTGGGTCGCTCCCCACGCGGAGTTCGGCGCACTGGCCGAGGTGGAGCGGCTGCTGCTTGCCGATGCCCAGACCTCGGGCGGGCTGCTGCTCGCTGGTGAGGTGCCCGGCTATCCAGTGGTCGGTGAGGTGCTGCCTCGCGGGGAGGCGCCCGTCGTCGTGCGGGGTTGAGGGCGTTGAGCCAGCGGGTGGAGGGGCCGACCGTCGTGCGGAGGGTGGGAGGGGACCGGGTGGGGAGCCGGCAGATGGGCCCCGGTGAGGAGCCGGCAGGGGCGCTCCGCACCCACGACCGTCATTGTCTGTACACCGTCATTCAACACGGGTAGAGTCAACGCCCGTCCGGGATAACGGACTTGGGGCAACGACGCACCGCCTCCGGGAGGATCAACGTGGCGCCATCCGCAGCCGTCGAGCACCGCGCGTTGGACGGCGTCGCCTACCGACTCGCCGCCGACCTCGACCTGACGCGTCCCGCGACCTCTGTCGTGGAGGTCGTCGTCGACGGCCGACTCCACGAACTCACCGCCGGACCGGCCGAGTTCGCCGAATCGGTGGCCGCCTCCCTCGGCGTGACCACCTTCGACAGCGAACTCTCCTTCCAGGGCGGCACCTTGCGTACCGCCACCACCAGCGAGTACGACGCCCAGTCGCAACAGGTGGAAAACCCGACACTGGTCAGCTGGCAAGGCCGACGGTTCAGCCTGATCACCCGGCTCTACCGCGCCCGGCTCACCGACGTGCTGTTGCTGCTGCGCGCCCTCGGCATCGCGGAGCACCAGGACGGCATCACCCTCACCCCCGACGCCTCCACCGGCGCCCGACTGGCCCGGCCGGCGACGGTGGTCAAGGAGGTGCCCACGCTCGGCCTGGTCGAGATCGGCCGTCCCACCCGCGAACACACGGTGCAACTCCCGCCCTGGCAAGGGGCGTCGGTCCCCTCCGGCGAGCTGTTCCGTGACACGCTCTCCGACGGCCGCCCCTTCTTCGTACTCTCCTCGTCCGAGGTGTGGGCGACCATCGTGCCGCTCGCCGACACGACGGTGGAACGCGTCCCCACGTTGGTCGACGGGCTCGACCTGCGGACCGCCGGGTGAGCGCCGGGTGACCACCCTGCTCGCCTCCGTCGCCGCCGGAGTGACGCTGCTGGCGCTGCTCGCCGGCTGCGCCGCGCACCTGAGCCGGCCCCGCACGCTCCCCGACGCGCTCACCGCCCACGGTCTGCTGCCGCGCCGCGCGGTACCGCCGGCCGCCAGGGCCGTCACCACGGCCGAGACGCTGCTCGTGCTGGGCGGCGCCGCCGCCCTGCTGACCGGTGAACGGGGCGCGCTGACCGCGGTGTTGACCGCCGCCACGGCGCTGTTTACCAGCTACGCCCTCTACACCCGCCGCGCCCTGACCAGTGGTCGGGGTGGCCCCTGCGGCTGCTCGCGCACCGAGGTGCCGCTCAGCGGCTGGGTCGTCGGGCGGGCCTGGGCGTTCGCCGGGTCGGCGCTGCTCGGCGCCGCGCTCACCGCGGGGCGGGCCGCACCGCCGGAGAGCGCCGCGCGGTGGACGGTCGTGGCGCTGGCGGCCACCACGCTGACCACCCTGCTGTGGACGCTGCCCGCCGCCATGGTCGCCCCGGACGCCGCCCGGCACGACAACCGCGCCGGCCACGGCGGCCACGGCGGTCACAGCGGTCACAGCGGTCACAGCGGCCAGGCTCCTCCCCCGTCCGCCGCCCGCCGCCTGACCGCCGCCGAAGGAGGCCACTGACCGTGGACTTCACCACCAGCGCCCTGATCCTCTCCTGGGTCGCCATCGCCCTGCTCTCCCTGGTGGTCTCCGGACTGGTCAGGCAGGTTTACCAGCTCTCCAGGGGCGTACCGGTCCGCGCGCCCGGACGGTTGGGCGTCGCCCCCGGCAGCAGCGCGCCGCACGCCGACGAGCTCCTCGCCCCCGACGTGCTCGCCGAGGGCCGCGAGACCCTGTTGCTCTTCCTCAGCGCCGAGTGCCGCACCTGCGCCGAGGTGCTGGCCGAGGCCGGCCGACCGGGCACGGCACCCGCCGTGCGCGCCGTCTACGCGGGCGACGCCCCCGCCTCGACGGACGCGGCGGACGCCGCCGGGGTGCCCGTCACCGAGCGGCGCCCCGACCTCTTCACCGCCTACGACGCGATCGCCACCCCGTTCGCCGTCCTCGTCGGCCCCGCCGGCCATGTCATGCGGAGCGAACCGCTCGGTTCCGCCGCGGCGTTGCGCGAACTGCTCGCCTCCGCCGCACCCCAACGACCCAGCCAGCCGAGGAGCGCGTGATGACCAGCCTCGACCAGGTTCCCCAGCTGCGCCGCGCCGGCGGCGCCGACCGCCCGACGCGCCGCCCCCGCGTCTCCTCGCTGCCGAGCTTCGCCCCGCGGCGGCGCACCGTCCTCCAGTCGGCCACCGTCGTCGGCTTCGCCACGCTCGGCGTCTTCGGCCCGGCGAGGGAGGCGTACGCCGACGGCTACGACATCTGGACCGGCGACTGCCCCTCCTACGCGTCCGAGCACGACTGCTCTCCCGGCTGCGGCCCCAGCACCGTGCACGCCGCCGCCTGCGAGACCAGTGGTCAGTACGAGGGCTTCCACCGCAACGACGGAGTCACCTGGACGCTGCGCCCCAACCAGTGCTACTCCGGCTCCTACGACGGCTGGCTGTGGGCGTTCAGCGGTGCCTGCGGTGCCTGCGGTTGCGGCATCGAACGGCGTTGCCACGACGGCTACTTCAACTCCGGGTCCGGCTGGGTGCGGTCCATCTGCCGCTGGACGACCGACTGCGGCTGCGAGGGCACCGTCACCTGGCCGACGCTCCGCGACGGCTCGCGGGGGCCGGACGTCCACGCCGCGCAACATCTGGTCAGTCACCACGGCTTTACCACCGAGCCGGACGGGATCTTCGGCCCGAACACCGCCTCCGCCGTCGAGGCCTTCCAGGAGGCCTCCGGCCTGACCACCAACGGCACCGTGGACCCGACCACCTGGACCCATCTGGTCGTCACCGTGCGCCAGGGTGACAACGGCGAGGCCGTCAGCGCGGCCCAGCGTCAACTGGTCAAGCACGGCTATCCGTTGACCGTGGACGGCGCGTTCGGGGCACTGACCACCGAGGCCGCGCGGGAGTTCCAGCGCGGCGCCGGACTGACCGTGGACGGCATCGTCGGCCAGCAGACCTGGCGCACCCTCGTCGGCGGGGCCTGACCTTGGACGACGTCGCGGCCGGCCCGGCGACGCCCGCGTGGCGCCGCAGGTCGACCGACCCCGCGGTTCCGGTCCTCGTGCTGGTTCTCGGCGCGGTAGCAACCAGTTGGTATGCGCCGGTGCTGACCTGGACGGTGCTCGGCGGGTTGGCCGGCTACTCGCTCTCCGGCTCCGTTTGAACGCGGAACAGCGCGCACGCGCTTGCCTCGCCAGGTTGGCGGGCCGTACACCGACAGACCACCGTTCTGGGGGTCTTCTCCACCGGGCTGCTGCTCGGCGCCCTGCTCTCCGCGCTCGTGCTGTGGCTTGCCTCCGGGCTGGTCGCGCCGGTCCCCACCGGGTGGCGTGCGGCGGGGACGGTCGGCTTCGCGCTGCTCGCCGTGGCGCGCGACGCCGGGCTGCTTCCCCGTCTGAGGCTGCCGCAGAACGCCCGGCAGGTGCCGCAGGACGTCCTTCAACGTGATCTGGCGCGCGGCGCGCTCCAGTTCGGCTTCGAGATGGGCACCGGCGTCCGCACCTACGTGTCGGCGAGCCTGCCGTACGCCCTCGCCCTCGCGGTGCTGCTGGCCAACGACGCGGGGGTGGCGCTGCTGGCCGGCCTCGGCTTCGCGCTGGGACGGGCGGCCACCCCGACGCTGCGGTTCGCGTCCGGCACGGGCGAGGAGTGGGACGACCGGCTGATCGGCCGCCTCCCCCTCCTCACCACGGGCGCGGCGACGGCGGCCACGGCGGCGTGGACGGTGCTGGCGCTGCGCGCCTGGTAGCCGGGCCGGGCGGGAACGGCGGGGGCGTGCACGCCCGCGCCCGGGTCGGGGCCGCTTCCCGGCGGGACTGTCAGTGCCGCGTGGCAGACTCCGGCGCATGGTCGAACAGACGGTGTACGCACCCGAGGTGCGATTGCGGGAGGTCGAGGACGCCGACCTGGAGGTCTTCCTCGCCCAGGAGCACGATCCGGAGGCCGCGCGGCGGTCCCGCTTCCCGCCCCGGGAGCGGGACCGGTTCCTCCGGCACTGGCGCACCAACGTCCTGGGCGCCCCCGGGGTGTTCGTGCGCGCGGTGACGGTCGACGGGCGGCTGGCGGGGAACGTGGTGGCCTGGTGGGACGGCGAGCGCCGATTCCTCGGGTACTGGCTGGGGCGCGAGTTCTGGGGGCGCGGCGTCGGCACCCGAGCGGTGGCGCTCTTCCTGGAGCGGGAGCGACACCGGCCGCTCCACGCCGACCCGCATGTGGGGAACGTCGGCTCGGTGCGCCTGCTGGAGCGGCTCGGCTTCCGTGAGGCGGGTCGGGAGGGCGAGGGGGAGGAGGCGCACGTGCTGCTGGTGCTGGACGGGGAGGGGTGACCGGGCGCCGGGACTGAGGGGGCGCACCCGCGGAGGCGCGTTGCCGCCGGGTCAGCGCGTGGGCTCGGGGGTGGACAGCGTCCGCCGGGTGGCTTCCGTGCGGAGGCGTTCCAGGAGGTGGGTCTGCCGTTCGGCCCTCGTGAGGAGCATCCGCACCTCGGCCGCACGGCCGGTGGCCGCGATCCGCGGCAGTACGGCCAGGGCACGCCACAGCGCGGCCTTGCCCTGCACGCCCAGCAGCATGGCCTCCAGTTCGACCACGTCGCGGGCCTCCGCCGTGCGCAGCAGCCGCCCGTTGGGCTTCAGTCGGCCGAGCCGTTCGGCGAGGGCGGCGCCGAGCGCCAGGGAACGGCGTGACGGGACGCCCAACTCCCGCATCAGCGCGCGCAGTCGGGCCCGGTCGTCGCGCACCTCGGCCGCCAGGGCGGCCAGTTCGCCGGCCGTCCCGGAGGCGGGGCGGTGGCGGGCCAGTCGCCGGGCGAGCGCCACGCCCGCCGTGGCGCCGGCGAGGTGGTCGTTGAGGTAGACGGTCAGCGCCCGGCCGGGGTCCGGGTGGGAATCGGCCACGTCGTTCACTCCCTCCGCCGTGGCGGGCCGGGTACCCCGCCGCGGCGGGCCCAACCCGACCGTCCGGGATCTCGCGCGCCGCGGCGGCCCACAGGGAACGGGAGAACGAAAAGGGATGCCGTTACCGAACGCTTCCCGGGCCGCATTCGAGCCGTTTTCAGGCGGTTATCGATTTCCCCCCGTCGTATGCGGGACCCGAAAAGTTCCCGACCTTCTCCGACTTTCTCATTCTTTCTTCTCCGCCGCCCTGCGGGTCGCCGCTCTCGGGGATCATCGCAGACGAAGGCGGGTGTGGGGCCGCGTCGACGTAAGGCGCCCAGGAAATTGCGGAACCCTCCACTTCGTCTTCCCCGTCGCGCACATCGTCGTTATTCTTCAGGACCGGGAGCGTGGGGCCACTTGTCGCCGCCGGTCGCCCTTCACCGAGGGACGCGGCGGTGTGCCACTGGAAACTGGAGTTGTGTGATGGCTGAGGTCTCCGAATCGGCACCGTCCTCCGCCCCGGGGGCGAGAGGGCGCCGTACCGGGTTCGACTGGGCGGGGCTGCGCGCGGATCTGCGGGGGGCGGTGCCGGACGCGTCGTTGGCCCTGGTGCTCACGCTGTTGATCTACTGGCTGCTCTACGCCCGTGTGGAGAGCGGCGCCTCGGCGACGGTCAAGATCATGCCGATGTTGGCGGACGCCGACAAGTACTGGATGTACTGGATGTGCCAGGCGTTCGGCTGGTCGGCGATGTTGTGGGCGTATATCACCGTTGTCTTCGGGCTGATGCGCTCCGGGCCGCGACCGCGCTGGCGCTGGTTGTCCGCGACGCGACTGGAGAAGTGGCACAGGACCACCAGCCTGACCACCATCGGGCTGATGTTCATGCACGCGTTCTTCTTCTTCACCGACCAGATCAGGGACAACCAGACCCGCTGGTCGTTCGGGCGCAGCGTGTGGACCGCGTTCGTCGACTCGTTCGTGCCGGGCGGCTACGCGACCGGGACGGGGCAGGTCGCGATACTCGTCGGGCTGCTCGCGCTCTATCTGGCGCTGCCGCTGGGCCTGGCGTTCTATCTGCGTAACCGCACGGGCTCCCGGATCTGGCTGGCGCTGCACCGGTTCGTCATCGTGGTCTACATCCTGTCCATCTGGCACACCCTGCTCTACTCCAGCCAGGCGTGGTTCGACGGGCCGTTCCGCACCATGGTGTGGGCTCTTCAACTCCCGCTCGCCGGGCTGCTGTTGTGGCGGCTGATGTCGCCTGCCCGGCCGGGTGAGCGGCTGCGTTCCCGCAGGGACCACGCCGTGCCGTTCGGCGCGCGGCTGGCGGGGCGGATCGTGGTGGGGGCGACGCTGGTGGGGCTGGTCCTGGTCATCGTCACCGGAGTGGACGGTGGCCGTTCACCGGACGGGGCGGCGGCAGCACCGTGGCCTGACCAGTGGGTGCTCTGGTCAGGGCTACTGGTCTTCACGGTGGCCGTCGTGGTCACCGTGCTGCGGCTGCGTGGCCGCGCCAGGCGCCCCTCGGGCGAACGGTCGACCGCGCCGGTCACCGAGGCAGAGGCCGAGGCAGAGGTCGAGGCCGGGACCGCGCCGGTGGCCGGGGACGGGACGGAGACGGAGACGGGGGCCGGGACGGAGACCGGGGAACGTTCGCCGAGCCCGGTCGACCCGCGCTGAGCCCGCGCGCGGCGGCCGAGGCGCCAGGCCCTGGGCGCCTGCTCTCCGGCTCCCCGCTCGCCCTGCTGGTCGGCGGGTTCCTGGTCAACGTCGGCACGTTCGCTGTCTATCCGTATCTTGCGGTGCTGCTACGGGACCGGCTGGGCGTCGGAATGGCGGCGGTCGGCGTGGTGTTGGGCGTCGCCACGCTGGTGCAGTTCGCGAGTGCGCCCCTCACGGCGGCGTTGGCCGAACGCATGGGGCTGCGGCGGGCGTTGGTGCTGGCCACCGCGCTGTACACGGCCGGCGCGCTGACCTATCTGGCGGGGGTGCGGGTCCCCGCGCTCACGGTGGTGGGGCTCTTTCTGAGCTGTGCGGCGGGCGCGCTCTACTCGCCCGCCTTCCGTTCCGCAATGGTACGGACGGGGGGCGCGGCGGAGCGGCCCCGGCTGGTCTCGGCGGGCAACGCGGCGGGGAACCTCGGCATCGCGCTGGGGCCGGTCGCCGGGGCGTTCTTCCTGCATCGACCGAGCCTGCTCTTCGGGGTGACCAGCGTGCTCTACACGCTGCTCGCGGCCGGCCATCTGGCGCTGCGGCCGGACTCGGAGCCGGGGCGCGCCCCGGAGGCCGAGCCGTTCCGCCGGATGTTGCGCGGACTGGCGTGGGTGCCGTTCACGGTCACGGTGGTCACCCACTACCTTTACATGCAGTTTTACCAGTATCTGTCGGTCTATGTGACTGGCCGGTTGCCCACCACGGGCTATGGACTGGTCATGATGGGCTACTCGTTGGGACTCGCCGTTCTCCAGCCGCTGCTGGCCTCCCGGGTGGGAGCGGTCCGGCACACGGCGGCGATGGGGGTCGGCTTCGGCTGCATGGCGGTGGGGCTGGGGGCGTTCGCCACCGGGGGGCCGGTGGGGATCGCGGCGGGAGCCGCCGCGTTGAGCCTCGGCACGGCGGTGCTGTTTCTGAAGAACGACCTGGAGGCGATCGCGCTCTCCGATCGATCGGTCACCGTCACCTTCGGGCAGCAGCGACTGGCCGTCGGCGTCGGCGCGCTGCTCAGCGGGGTGGTGGGCGGCGCCCTGTACGGGGCCTTCGAACGCGCGGGCGCCGCCGAGGCGTTCTGGCTGAGCGCCGCCGCGCAGTGCGTGGCGCTGCCCCCGTTGGCGCTGCTGCTGGGCCGTCGGCTGGCCCGGCGCCGTCGGCCGGGCTCGACCAACCCCGTTCAGCGGGACGGCTTCTGATAGACCGTCACATACTCGCCCTCGCCCCGGAAGGGTTCGCGGTGCCATCCGCCCCAGCGGTGAAGGCGTTCGAGCCCGGCCAGCCGGGCCATCAGGTCGAGTTCGCTCGGCCAGGCGTAGCGCATAAACGCGGGTGCCAACTTGATGCCGCCTTCGGTGATCAACACGTGCTGCCCCTCGAAGCGTTGCTCCACCGGGTCGTGGCGGACGGCGGTGAGCCGCACATGGCCGAGCCCGACCTGGTGCGCCGCGACCCGCTGGTCACGGTCGTAGCGCGCGACGTCGGGCATCGGGCACTCCAGCACGAAGCGCCCGCCGGGCAGCAGGCGGCGGGCGACGTTGGCGAAGCACCGGACCTGCTCGTCCTGGGACATCAGGAAGAAGAAGGTGGAGAAGACCACGAAGACCATGGCGAAGGAGGCGTCGGTCTCGGGCTCGACGTCCGCCATGTCGCCTATGGTGACGGGCACTTGGTCGCCGCCCGGCTTGGCGCGGAGGCGTTCCACCATCGCCTCCGAGGCGTCGATGCCCCACAGTTCGACGCCGCGCGCCGCCAACGGGAGGGTGACGCGCCCGGTGCCCACGGCCAGTTCGAGCACCGGGCCCTCGGGACCCTCGTCGATGAGCTCGGCCAGCCCGCGCACGGCGTCGGTGGGGTCGTTGGCGGAGTGCCACTCGTCGTACACGTCGGCGTTCAACTCGCCGTAGGTATCCGGGCGCAGGGGGTCCATCGTGGGTTCCTCTCCGGTCGGCTCCGTGGTCGCGCGACGACGTCGCACCCCACAGGTCGGGCGGGTGGCCCGGGAAGTTCCCGGCCCACCCGCCCGTTTCCCCGCGGTGGGAGGGTCAGCCCTCGGGCATCGCCGACGAGTGGTGGTTGACGATCCTCCACTCACCGGTGGCCTCGTCCCGCTCGTAGACGAAGGAGTAGCGGGCGGCGACGTCGGCGACGGTCCCGGTCTCCGGATCGGTCAGCGTGAAGGTGTAGGCGCCGGAGTCGACGGCCGCGTCGGGGCCGAGGAGCTCGACATAGGACTCGTTGATCTGGCCGACGGGCTGCTGGGCGAGGAAGTGCTCGAAGTAGTCGACGATGCCGTCGCGGTCGGTGCGTATGACGTTCGACTGCGTCGGTTCCAGGACCGCGTTCCCCGCGTACAGGTCGGCGACGGCCTCCGGGTCGCCGGTGGCCAGCGCGTCGTTCCAGTCCTCGAAGAGGTCGCGGATCTCCTGCTCGTCGGCGGGCGCGGGGTGGTGGGCGCTCTCGGAGTCGCCGCCGGACTGGGCGACCGCCACCCCGGTCAGCAGAGTGCCCGCGGCGGCCGTGGCGAGGATGGCCTGAACCGCTCGGGTGCGATGAAGGGTCTTCATGCGGTCAAATGTTGCTTGTGCATGGTCAAAACAAGGACAAGCAAGCCACCGAAGAGGGCAAAGCTTCTACTTGTTTGCGCCAACGGGAAGTTGACATCCCTTTACCCTTCTCGGCCGCCTCCTCGGCCGCCTTGCCCGGGCGGCGCCCCGCACCTGCCTCTCGTCCGGTTCCGGCCACGCGGGAACGGGCCGGGCGCGGGGCATTCGCGGCCCCGCGCCGCCCGTGAGACGAGGGCATGTCACGCGGCCCGACGTGCCGCGCTTGAGTCTCCACCCGCTGGAAGGTGAAAGGTCGTGTCCGTGAGCGATCACGACAGGCGACAGAAGTCTCGTGAGCGGAACGAACGTGACGAACGGGAGGAGCTCCTCACGATCGGCGCGCTCGGGCGCCGGACCGGGCTGCCGGTACGCACGATCCGCTTCTGGTCCGACATCGGCGTGGCCCCACCCGTGGGCCGCTCCACGAGCGGCTACCGACTGTACGACGCCGGGGCCGTGGCCCGGCTGGAGCTCGTCCGCACGCTGCGGGACCTCGGCTTCGACCTGGAGACGGTCCGCCGGGTACTGGCGAGCGGGACAACGGTGCGCGAGGTGGCCGCGACCCATCTGCGGGCGCTGGACGCGGAGATCCGCGCGCTGCGGATCCGGCGCGCTGTGCTGCGGTGGATCGCTCAACACGGCAGTAGGACCGAGGAGATGAGACTCATGCACGAACTGGCCAGGATGTCGGCCGACCAACGGCAGCGCATCATCGACGACTTCGTTCACGAGGTCTTCGACGGGGTGCCCCCGACGTCACCCGGAGCCGGAATCGCGGAGGCGATGCGCGCCCTGCCGGCGGAACTGCCCGCCGATCCCACCTCCGAGCAGCTGGAGGCGTGGGTGGAGCTGGGGGCACTCGTGCGGGACGAGGCGTTCCGCCGCCGCGTCCGCGAGATGGCCGTGGCGGGGACGCGGGCAGGACCGGCCGCGGAGCCGTCGGGGCCCGACCCCGCGCGCGTCCAGGAACTCGCGGGCCGGGCCGTCCGGGAGGGAACCGACCCCGCATCCGACGAGGCGAGGGCCGTGCTCGACCAACTGGTCAGCCCGGAGCTGTCCACTGGTGAACGTGACGAGCTGGCTGACCAGTTGGCCACCTTTACCGACGGAAAGGTGGAACGGTACTGGCAGCTGCTGGGCGTCCTCAACGGCTGGCCGGCCCGCGCGCCCGCGGTCCCCGCCTTCGAGTGGCTGATCGCGGCGCTGCGGGCCCGCCCCGCCGCCTGACCGGAGGCGGGCGACCGGCCGGCCGGTCGCCCGCCTCGCCGTCCGACCGGTAGCGGGCCGCCTCCCCGTCCGACCTGGGCGGACGCGCCGAACGGCCTCAGGGAGTCGCCGCGCGCGCCAACGCCGAGGAGAACAGGGCGACGGAGGCGTGCGCGGCCTCGTCGTCGCGCGCGCTGAGCCAGGCGGACGTGATCCCGATCGAGGCGGCGACCAGCGCCTCGGCCAGCGCCCGCGAGTCGACGGACAGCCGACCGGCGCCGTCCTCCTCCCAGCGGCGGAGCATCTGGTCGACATGGTCGACATAGGTGGTGTGCTCCCGGCGCGCCACGTGCGCGAGGGCCGGCGTGCGCGCCGCCATGTCCGTCAACTCGGCCGACAACAGGTGGTATTCGGGATCGGAGCGGACATGGTCCAGTAGGGCGCGCAGCGCGGCGGCGATGCTGGTCTCCATGTCCCGGGTCTCGGCCAGGGCGTCCCACACCTGGCCGAGAGAGGCGTTCAACTCGCGTTCCAGCAGGGCGGCGAAGAGCTCGTCCTTGGAGCGGAAGCAGTAGTGGAACGCGCCCTGCGGCAGACCGGCCCGGTCGGCGACCGCCCGCGTGCTGGCCGCTCCGATGCCGCCCTCGCGCATGACCTCGACGGCGGCGTCCAGGAGCTGCTCGCGCCGTTCGGCCGCCGAACGGTGCTCTCGTGTCCTGCGTGTCATCCGGCGCCTGTCTCCACAGACCACCACGCATCCGGCAGTCAACGGCGACGGCCGCCATGGACCGCGGCAGCCGGGGAGTACGACGGGCCGAGAGCGGGAAGCGGTGCTCACATGGGCTCGTTCCTCCTGAAACTCGTCGGCGGCGTCGGACAAACCCATCACTATCTGGTCGTCATCGACGGCGGAGCCCGCCAGACGTACCTGCTCCTCGACACCCGCCGCCGCGAGGTCGTCCGGGCGTCGGCCGAGGGCACGCCCACGGGGGATCAGCGGTTCGCGCTGGACGGCGAGGCGTCACCGCGGGAGGCGTCGTCGCAGGAGCCGCCCGGCGGAACCATGTCCCCGGCCGTCGAGCCGTCACCGCTCAGCGACGAGGAGTTCTCCCTACTGGCCGTCCACCTCCGTGGGCGCTGGCTACGCGACGGGCAACCACCCACCACGGTCGTGAAGTACTTCTACTGACCGGCCGGCGCCCACGCCAGCCCGGGTCCGCACCGCGCCGTCCTCGTCGTCCCGTCGTCCCGCATCCGCGCGACGAACACCGGCCGGCTCTCCGACTCCGAGTCGACGCCCCTGGAATCGATTTCCTCCCGGGGGCGTCCAAAGCCTTGACTCACCCCCGCAAGCCTCTTACCTTCCCCTGAAATCGATTCCAAACGCCCGCCACCCCACCCCCCGGAGGCAGTTGATGCGCAGAAGTACCGGGACCCGCCTGGTGCTGTCCCTGAGCCTGTGCGGGGTGCTCACCGCCACCGTGCTCGCGTCCAGCCAGGCGGCACCGCCCAGCGGCGACGGCGCCGCGGCGCGCTCGGACGCCCCCGCGAACGCCCCCGTAGGCGACTTCTTCTCCACCGTCGACATCGACCCCGCCGCCACCGTCGGCGCCCCCTCCGTCGGGGACAACGTCAACCACGGCGACCTGTGGCCCAACTGCTGGGCCGATGACGACCACGTGTACACCGCCTACGGCGACGGCGTCGGCTTCGGCGACGTCTACAGCGACATCGGGGTCGCCCGAATCACCGGGACACCTGGTCAACTGACAGGTGAACAACTGGCCACCGAGGTCAGCCAGGCGTGGACCCCCGAGCACTCCCGCAAGCCCACCGGCATGGCCTGCGTGGACGGCGACCTCTATCTCGCCGTCCAGGACCTGGCGTTCGACTTCAACGACGCCCCGGCCGCCACCATCGCCCGCTCCACCGACAAGGGGCAGACCTGGGAGTGGGACACCGAGGCGCCGATGTTCGGCGACGGGGTGTTTACCACCGTGATGTTCCTGGACTACGGCAAGGACTACGCCAACGCGCCGGACGACTACGTCTACGCCTACGGACTTGACCACAACTGGCGCGACTCGTTCAACGACCGGGTGCCCGACCCGGTCGACCTGTACCTCGGCCGGGTGCCGAAGGACGCCGTGACGGACCGCGGCGCCTGGGAGTTCGTGAGCGGCACCGACGACTCGGGCGAGCCCACCTGGTCGGCCGACATCGCCGACCGTTCGCCGGTGCTCCACGACGACCGGCACATCTACCAGGACGTGTTCGGCGAGGGACGGGTGGAGAACACCACGGTCCTCAGCCAGGGCGGCGTCGTCTACAACGAGGGGCTCGACCGCTACCTCTACACGTCGTGGACGGAGTACACCTTCGAGTTCTACGAGTCGCCGACGCCCTGGGGCCCCTGGGAGCGCTTCGACTCGCGGGACTTCGGCGGCTATCCGTGGCCGACGACCAAGCACGGCGGCTACGGCGTGACGATCCCGTCCAAGTACATCAGCGAGGACGGCCGTTCGATGTGGATACAGTCCAACGTCTGCCCCTGCGGCGGGGGTTTCCCGCCGGGCGAGCACTGGGCCTACACCTACTCGCTGCGCCAGATGCACGTCGAACCGCGGGTCGAGACGGAGCCGGAGAACGCGGCCGACCCGGCGCACAACCTGGCGACGGAACCCGGCACCACGGGCGTCGAGCGCGCGATCCACTTCGGCGGGCCCTCGGTCTACAACGACGGCGAACTGACGGCCAGTCAGGACGACTGGAACGACGAGCGGAAAACCGAGAGTTGGTGGGGCTACACCTGGCCCCGGGAGTACACGGTGGACCGGGTCGTCTACACGACGGGTGAGATGTTCGGGGACGGCGGCTGGTTCACCGACGCTCCCCGCGTCGAGGTGCGGCAGGACGGTGTATGGACGGACGCGGGCGCGGTGACGGTGGAGCCGCCGTACCCGGGCGACGCCTCGGCGGGGCCGAACCGTTCCTACACGCTGACCTTCCCGGAGACCGCGGGCGACGGGGTGCGGGTGATCGGCGCGCCCGGCGGCGACCGCACGTTCACCTCCATCGCCGAGCTGGAGGTCTACTACGGCGGCTGAGCGCCGCACCGCGTGGGCGCTCCGGGCGCCGTTCCCGCTATCCGAGCGGGGACGGCGCCCGGAGGCGCCCCTGGCCCTCGGCGTCGTCGTGCGGGCCCCCGGTGCTGTCGCGGACGCTCAGCCCGGTGCGCAGCACCACGGTCTGAAGCGCCTTCTCCGAGCCGGCGATGCGTTCCTGGAGCAGCTTGGCCGCCGTGAAACCCAGCTCGTAGGAAGGGAGTTCCACAGTGGTCAGGCTTGGCCTTACCAGTCCTGCCCAGGGCACACCACCGAAGGAGAGCACCCCGAACTCCGGCGGTGTCACCCCCGCTTCGCGCAGCACCTCCAGCGCGCCCACGGCCATCAGGTTGTTGGCGACGAAGACGGCGTCCGGCGGGCGTTCCATCGCCAGCAGGTCGGCCATGGCGGCCCGGCCGCCGCCGACCTTGAAGTCGGCGTAGCGCACGTAGGCGGTCAGCGGGTCGTCGCCGTCCTCGGGGGTGAGCGTGCCGTCGGCGAGCGCGTCGCGGAGCGCGGAGCGGTAGCCGGCCAGTCGTTCCTCCGAGGTGGAGGCGCCCTCGGGCCCGGTGACGCAGGCGATCCGCCGGTACCTGGCGCGCAGCAGGTGTTCGGTGGCGGCCTCGCCCCCGTACTGGTTGTCCACCAGTACGGCGTCCACGAGGGCGCCGCGCGGTCTACGGTCCACGGCCACCGCCGGCATCCCGCGGGCGGCGAGCGGGGAGAGGTCGGTCTGGGTGCGGGAGGCGGCGGCGACGATGACTCCGGCCATCTGCTCGGCGAGCGCTATGCCGAGGTAGCGGCGCTCCTTGTCGATGTCCTCGTCGGTGTTGCACAACACCACGGAGAGGCCCGTCTGCTGGGCGGCGTCCTCGACGCCGCGCGCCAGCGAGGTGAAGAACGGGTTCTCGATGTCCGGAATGAGCAGTCCTATGACGCTGCCACGTTGCTTACGCAGCGACTGGGCGACGCGGTTGGGCTCGAACCCCAGCTCGGCCGCGGCGCGTCGCACCCTCGCCGCGCGCTCGGGGGTGACCCGGCCGCCGTTGAAGACCCGCGAGACGGTGGCCGGCGAAACGCCAGCGGCCCGAGCCACATCCGTGATGGTCGTCATACGCTCCGCATCCCCACCCCCGGTTCGCCGACCGGGCTCTTGACACCGCTGTAGGGCGACCCTATGTTCGCGTGAAAAGGATTTCAAGCGCAGCCGTTCAAGCTCACCGGAGCCGAGGGTGACCGCCCAACTCGGACCAGTGTTTTACTGCTAAAACACCGCGCGACACTCTCAGTTCCACTTGAAATCGATTTCAAATCCGGGGGCTTGACGCCCTATCAAACGGTCCAAGGGGTGACCTACCAACGATGACGCACCTGGGAGTTGGACTCGACGGGCTGGCCCAGCGGAGCCGGGCCGTGACCCGGTCCATCAGCGCGGAGAACTTCACCGGCGCGAAGGGCGCGGGCGGCAGGGCCGACGAGGGAACGGGCGCCCGCGCGGCGAGCCTGCTGGGGCGGGGGTGGAAGGTCTCCCCCAGCATCGAGATCGCCCCGGGCGAGACCGCCACCCTGGCCGACATCCAGGGCCCCGGCAAGATCACCCACATCTGGTGCACCACGGCCCCGCACCGGGCCTGGCGCGGCACGCTGCTGCGGATGTACTGGGAGGGCGAGGAGGAGCCGGCGGTCGAGACCCCGCTCGGCGACTTCTTCTGCAACGGCTGGAACACCTTCAGCCAGGTCTCCTCGCTGCCGGTGGCCGCCAACCCCAACGGGGGTTTCAACGCCTACTGGCCGATGCCGTTCCGCGACGCGGCGCGGATCACCCTGGAGAACCTGTCGGCCGAGACCGTCACGTTGTACTACCAGATCGACTACGAGCTGTCCGACGAACGGAACGAGGACACCTCCTGGTTCCACGCGGTGTGGCGGCGCAGCCACCCGGTGCCGGCGGGCGAGACGCACACCCTCCTGGAGGGCGTGCGCGGCGCCGGGCACTACGTGGGCACCTATCTGGCCTGGGGTGTCAACAGCCCGGGCTGGTGGGGCGAGGGCGAGGTGAAGTTCTATCTCGACGGGGACGACGCGTACCCGACCATCTGCGGCACCGGCACCGAGGACTACTTCGGCGGCGCGTGGAACTTCGACATCACCGGCGAGGGGTACACCGCGTTCTCGACGCCGTACCTCGGGCTGAACCAGATCCTGCGTCCCGACGGGCTGTACCTGAGCCAGCAGCGGTTCGGGATGTACCGCTGGCACATCCCGGACCCGGTGCGGTTCGCCGAGGACCTGCGGGTGACCGTGCAGAGCCTGGGCATCGGCCCCGGGCACCACAACGGGCTGCCGCACCGGTACCGGCCGACCAGCGACGACATCGCCTCGACCGCGCTGTTCTACCTGGACGCGCCGAGCGCTCCGGGGGCCAGGCCGCCCGCGCCCGGCCTGCTGGACATCGAAGTGGACTGAACGACCCGTCCCGGGCGGAGCCGCCGCCCGGGACCTCTACCGACACCTAAGGACAGGAGCACGGACCATGCTCCAGCACGACAACGTTGTCGCGCGCACCGGCCGACCACCCGGCCGCGCGCCCGGTCGGGGCGCCTCCCGCCGGGGCTTCCTCGCCGGGGCGGCGGGGGTGGCGACGGCGGCGGCCTCTCCGGCACTGCTCACGGGGTGCGGCTCGGGTGGTGGCAGCGGGGGGAAGCTGACCTTCTGGAACCAGTACGCCCCCCAGAGGACCGAGGACCCGGCCGTGCAACGGCAGTCCCAGTGGTTTATCGACCTGGTTGACCAGTGGAACGCCACGCACGACCGGCAGATCGAACTGGTCTTCATCCCCAACGCGACCTACACGGACGGCGCCAAGCTGCCGTCCGCGTTCGCCGCCGAGTCGGGGCCGGACATCTTCCTGATCTCCCCCGGTGACTTCCTCCGTTACTACAACGGCGGGGTACTGACCGACCTGACCCCGTACATGGACCGGGAGGCGATCGCGGACTACGGCGACTCGCTGGAGACCCGCACCGTGGACGGCAGGGTCTACGCGCTGCCGATGGAGGTGGAGCCGCTGGCGATCTACTACTCGGTCTCCGCCTTCGAACGGGCCGGTCTCTCCGAGGGGGACATCCCCACGACCTGGGACCAACTCCTCGACGTGGGCGACCGGTTGCGCGGGAACACACGCGCGGGGCTGGCCTTCGACACCGAGCCCGGTTACTACCAGAACTTCACCTGGTACCCGTGGATGTGGCAGGGCGGCGGCGAGGTCTTCGCCGAGGACGGCTCGGTGACCGTGAACTCACGCGCCACCCGGCAGGCGCTGCAACTCTGGCAGGACGCGGTCCAGTTCGGCATCGCCCCGCGCACCATGCCGGCGGCGGGCGACCTGTTGAACGCCTTTCAGGGGGACAACGTCGCGATGTGGCAGTCCGGCATCTGGGAGGTCGCCAGCTTCCGCGCCCACGCGCCGGACTTCGAGTACGGCGTCTTCAAGCTCCCCGTCCCGGAGGGTGGTTCCTACGCGACGGCGATGGGCGGCTGGGCCTTCTGCGCCAACGCGCAGGGCAAGGACCCGGAGTCGGCGGCCGAGTTCTGCGCCTGGGCGCTGGGGACGATGGACGAGCGCTGCATCGACCGGATGGTCGACTGGTGCACCGTGGCCAAGACGGACATGGCGCCCCGGGAGTCCGTGCTGGAGCTGGGCGAGGCGTCCGGCGGCTACGACTTCTGGGCGATGAAGAAGTTCCGCGACGAGATCTTCCCCGGCGGGCGGGGCGAGCCGCGTTACCCGCCGGTGGTCTACAAGGCGCTCTCCGACGCCATCCAGGGCTCCATGCTCGCGGGCCGCGACGTGGCCGGCCAGGCGGAGCGCGCCGAGGCCGCCATCCAGGCCTACGTCAAAAGCTATGAGGGGGCGAGTCTCATATGAGCGAGACCATCGCGCCCGAGGCGCGCACGGACGCCCCAGGGGGCGCGGAGCCGCGTCGCCGGGAGCGTCGGCGGCTGAGCAGGAAGCACCGCGAGTGGGTGGCGGCCGGGCTGTTCCTGGCGCCGGACGTGATCGGGCTGCTGATCTTCGTCGCCGTCCCCATGGTGCTCTCGATCGCCCTGGGCTTCTTCCAGGTGAGCGGCTTCGGTTCCTACACCTGGGTCGGGCTCGGCAACTACGAGCGCATGATGAACGACCCGCTGTTCTGGGACTCGATGCGCATCACCGGGCTTTACGTGGTGGTGCTGGTCCCGGTGCTGTTCTGCGTGAGCCTGGGGCTCGGGCTGCTGATCAAGCAGAAGCTGCCCGGCATGGCGGTCTACCGCACGGCGCTCTTCCTGCCGTATGTCATCAGCCTGGTCGTGGTGGGCCTGCTGTGGAAGTTCATGCTGGACGACCAGGTGGGCGTCGTGAACCGCGCGCTGCGTTCGCTCGGCATGGAGGGCGAGTCCTGGCTGGGCGACCCCAAGTTCGCCCTGTTCTCCGTCATCGCCGTGATGGTCTGGGTGATGATGGGGTACTACATGATCATTTTCCTGGCCGGCCTCCAGGACATTCCCGCCGAGTACTACGAGGCGGCCCGCATCGACGGCGCCGGCCCCTGGTCGACCTTCCGCAACATCACCTGGCCACTGCTCCGCCCGACCAGTTTCTTCGTGCTGCTGATGTCGACCGTCGCCGCCATCACCGGCGGACTCGACCTGATCTTCGTGCTGACCAACGGCGGTCCCGCCAACGGCACCTCGCTGGCGATCTTCTACATCTACCAACAGGCGTTCGGCTTCGGCGAGTACGGCTACGCCTCGGCCATGGGCTCGTTCCTGGTGCTGATCATGGTCGCGTTCTCCGCGGTGATCTTCGCGGTCACGCGCGGCGGGAGGTTCGACAATGACAGCTGAGAACCGCGCCAGGCGCACCGGGCTGACCGTCGTCGCGATCGTGCTCTCCGCGATCACCGTCTTCCCCGTGCTGTGGATGGCGACCTCCTCGCTCAAGCCGCGCGACAGCGTCACCGACGGCCAACTCATCCCGCGTGAGGTGACGTTCGACAACTTCGTCTACGTCTTCACCGAGGTGCCGTTCGCCCGCTACATGTGGAACAGCTTCTTCATCTCGGCCGTGATCACCCTCGCGGCGCTGCTCTTCCACTCGATGGCGGCCTACGCGCTGGCCCGGCTGAAGTTCCCCGGGCGCGAGCCGATCTTCCTCTCGATCTTCGCGACGCTGCTCGTCTCCGCGCCCGTGGTGCTGATCCCGCTCTTCCTGGTGGCCAAGGAACTGCACCTGCTGGACAGTTACGCCGGCCTGATCATCCCCGCCATCTTCAACGCGTTCGGCATCTTCCTGCTGCGCCAGTTCTATCTCGGCTTTCCGCGCGAGATCGAGGAGGCGGCGATCGTCGACGGCGCGGGCCACTGGCGGATCTACTGGAGCATCGTGCTTCCCATGTCGAAGCCGATCCTGGCCGCGTTGACCGTCTTCTTCTTCCTGGCCAACTGGAACGCCTTCGTCTGGCCACTGGTCGCGACCAGTAGCGAGGAGCTGACGGTCGTCCAGCTCGGCATCGCCTCCTTCCAGACGCAGTACGCGTCCAGTTGGAACTACATCCTGGCCGCGGCCACCGTCGCGGCGCTCCCGATGCTGGCGCTGTTCTTCGCCTTCCAGCGCCAGATCGTCGAGTCCATCAAGACCTCGGGCATGAAGTCCTGACGCCCGACACGCCACGGCGCCCCACGACGGCGCCGTGGCGTGACCGCCCACACCGACGCGTCACGCGTCGTTCAACCCCCGCGGAGGAAAACGCACCATGGCACGTATCGGCCTGCTCTCCCTCTCCGACGGCCGCGACTTCGTCCACCGCGACGTCACCGACCACATCGACCGCGCCGGCCGCGAACTGGCCGCCGTGCTCACGGCGGCCGGTCACGAGGTGATCACCGCGCCCGAGCAGGTCAGCACCAACGCACTGGCCACCTCCCAGGCCCGTTGGCTGGCCGACCAGCACCCCGACCTCACCGTGATGCACCACTCGGTGTGGACGTTCCCGCACTTCACCATGCTCGCCGCCGAGGCCACGCCGGGGCCGTTGCTGCTGGTCGCCAACATCGACCCGCAGTTCCCCGGCATGGTCGGGATGCTCGCGGGCGGCGGCGGTCTCGACCAGATCGGGCGGGTCCACTCCCGCGCCTGGGGCGACCTGAAGGACCCCGCCGTCGTCACGCGCATCCTCACCCAGGTCCGGGCCGCCGCCGCCGTGCAGGGGCTGCGCGGCTCCACCTTCGGCCGGATCGGCGGCCGACCCATGGGCATGTACACCGCGGTCGCCAACCCTGACCAGTGGATGAGCCAGTTCGGCGTGGACGTCGAGGAGATCGACCAGTGGGAGATCGTCCGCCGCGCCGACAACGCCGACCCCGCGCGGGTCCGCGCCGGACGCGAGTGGATCGAACGCCACGCGGCGGGCGTCCACTACGACGGCAAGCAGCTCACCCCCGAACTCTTGGAGCGTCAGATCCGCTCGTACTACGCGATGCGCGAGCTGATCGACGAGTGGAACCTCGACTTCTCCGGCATCAAGGGTCAGCCCGAACTGACCACGCACTTCTGCACGATGGACGTCGCCGAGGCGTTCCTCAACGACCCCTACGACTGGGAGGGGCCGAAGGCCACCCATGTCACCGCCACCGAGGCGGACATGGACGGCGCGCTGACGATGCAGCTGCTGAAGCTGCTCACCGGCGACCCGGTGCTCTTCGCCGACGTGCGGCACTACCACGCCGACCGCGACCTGTGGGACCTGTGCAACTCGGGTCAGCACGCCACCTGGTACGCCGCACGTTCCGACGACCCGGCGGAGAACCTCTCCCGCGTCAACTTCCACCCGGAGGTCTTCTACTTCCCCGCCGGCGGCGCCTCCGTGCAGCACCTCGCCGCGCCGGGCGACCTGACGTTCGCCCGGCTGACGCGGCTGGACGGCGAGTACCGGATGCAGGTGACGCGCGGCAGCCTGGAGACCTACGACGACGCCACCAACGAGCGGCTGATGCGGGCCTCCACCTACGAGTGGCCGCACGCGTTCGCCCGACTGGAGGCGCCCGCCGAGGAGTTCCTCGGCCGCTTCGGCTCCAACCACCTGCACGCCGTGCCCGGCGACCAGGTCGACGCGCTGCGCGCCGTCTGCCGGCTGCTGGGCGTGCGCTGGGACGGCTTCGGCACGGCCGCCGGCCCCGAGCAGGCGAAGGAGCGGGTGTGACCCTGCTGCTCGGCATCGACATCGGCACCTCCGCTTCGAAGGGCGTACTGGTGCGCCCCGACGGGGAGTTGGTCGCCCAGGCCACCCGGGGCCACGTCACCGCGACGCCGCGCCCCGGGTGGGTCGAGCACGACGCGCTGGACGTGTGGTGGGCCGACTTCCTGGCCCTCACACGGGAGTTGCTCGACCGGGCGGCCGGCGAGGAGATCGCCGGGGTCGGCGTCAGCGGCATCGGCCCCTGTCTGCTGCCGGCCGACGCCGACGACAACCCGCTCCGTCCGGCGATCCTCTACGGCGTGGACACCCGCGCCGGCCGGCAGATCGCCGCGCAGCACGCCCGCTACGGCGAGGAGACGGTACTGGCTCGCTGCGGCTCGTTGTTGACCAGTCAGGCCGTCGGTCCGAAGCTGGAATGGGTGCGCGAGGAGGAGCCCGAGGTCTGGGCGGCCACCCGCCGCTGGTTTATGGCCACTTCCTTTCTGGTAAAGCGGTTGACCGGCGCCTACGTGTTGGACCACCACTCCGCCAGCCAGTCAACGCCGCTCTACGATCCGGCCCGGGGGGCCTGGATCGAGGAGTGGTGCGAGGAGATCGCCCCCGGCATGGAGTGGCCGCGGCTGCTGTGGCCGGGCGAGGTCGCCGGCGAGATCACGCCGGCCGCGGCCGAGGCGACCGGCCTGCCTGCCGGCACGCCCGTGGTGGCAGGCACCGTCGACGCCTGGGCGGAGGCCACGGCCGCCGGGGTGGGCGCGCCCGGCGACCTGATGCTCATGTACGGCAGCACGATGTTCCTGGTCAACGTCGTCGGCACGCCGAAACCGACACCCCTGATGTGGACCACCAGGGGCGTCTTCCCCGGCACCTCCTGCCTGGCCGGCGGGATGGCCACCTCGGGCGCGGTCACGGGCTGGCTGCGGGACCTCACCGGCGCGGCGTTCGAGACCCTGGTCGAGGAGGCGGACGCGGCGGGACCTGGCGCCGAGGGGCTGGTGATGCTGCCGTACTTCGCCGGCGAACGCACGCCGGTCTTCGACCCCGACGCGCGGGGCCTGGTGCTGGGGCTGACGCTCCGCCACGGGCGGGGCCATCTGTACCGGGCGGCGCTGGAGGGCACGGCGTTCGGCGTGCGGCACAACCTGGAGGTGATGGCCGCGTCCGGCGGGGAGCTGGACCGGCTGGTGGCCGTCGGCGGCGGCGCGCGCGAGCTGTGGACGCGGATCGTCTCCGACGTCACCGGCCGGCCGCAGGAGATCCCGCGCCACACCATCGGCGCCTCCTACGGCGACGCGTTCCTCGCGGCCGTCGGCACCGGTCTGGCCGGCGCCGGCGACATGGCGGCGTGGAACCCGGTCGCGCACACCGTGGAACCCGACCCGGCGGCGGCGGAACGGTACGACCGGCTCTACCGGATCTACCGGGACCTGTACCCGGCGACCCGGGACGCGGCCCACGCGCTGGCGGCGGAGCAGTTGGGCGCGTAGGCCCTCAGGCGAGGGGGGCGGAGCGGGGGCGACGGCGGTCGCGGGGTGGTGAGCGGCGCGCCGTCGGCCACGGCCAGGGCCGTGGTGGCTCGCGCCGTTCCCCGCGCCCCCGTTTCCGGGGGCGCGGGGAACGGCGCGAAGTGGTCAGGTCACCTCTTGTAGGCCACCGCGCCGTACTGGTGAACCTCCTCGGGGAGGCCGAGCGCCAGCGTGTCGGGGCGCCAGCGGGAACAGGAGACCAGTCCCGGCTCCAGCAGCTCCAGGCCGTCGTAGAACGGCCGGAACTCCTCCGGGTCGCGCAGGATGTACGGCACGGGTGCCTGCGCGTTGTAGCCCTCGATGGCGGCCACGTAGTCCTCGCTGGTGCTGGTGCTGTCGTAGTGCACCAGATAGCTGCCGGGCGGCAGCCCCTCGACCAGTCGGCGGGTGAGGGAACGCGCCTCCTCGATGTCCTCGATGTGGCCGAGGATGCCCATCAGCATCAGCGCGGTCGGGCGGGAGAGGTCGAGATGCTCCGCCGCCCGTTCCAGGATGACCTCCGGCTCGCGGATGTCGGCCAGCAGATAGCGCGTGGCGCCCTGCGGGCTACTGGTCAACAACGCCCGCGCGTGGGCGATGACCAGTGGGTCCTTGTCCACGTAGAGGGTGCGCGACTCCGGCGCGACGCGCTGCGCGATCTCGTGGGTGTTGTCGACGCTCGGCAGCCCGGTGCCGATGTCGAGGAACTGCCGCACGTCGGTCTCCTCCGTCAGGTGGCGCACCGCGCGGGCGAGGAAGTAGCGGGCGGCGCGCGCGCCGAGGGTGATGCCGGGGAAACGCGCCTCGAACGCCCGGCCGGCCACCCGGTCCACCTCGTAGTTGTCGCGCCCACCGAGCCAGTAGTTCCAGATCCGGGCGGAGTGCGGCACCGTCGTGTCGATGGCGTCACCGGTGTTCTCGTTCATGAGCTGCCCTTCCTGAAGACTGCTTCGCACGGTCGCCGCGCCGGGCCGCATATGCCAGGCGGGCCAAGTGGCGATTATGCGCACGGAGTTGGCACACAAGCACGACACGGGGGCGGTTTCTCGCTCGGTGTCGCGGACCGAACGAGCCGGTCGTCCCGGTCGGCCCGGCCGCGCCGGGCCGCGCCGGGCCGACCGGGACGCCTCAGACCCTGGCGACGAACCTGACCTCGACCAGCAGCTCGGGGAAGGCCAGCCGCGACGCACCGATCACCGTACTGGCGACCCGCGGGTCGGGCCGGCCGTAGGCCGCCTTGCGCACCGGCCCACCGGAGGCGTGGATCTGGTCCAGGTCGACGGCGTAGATCACCTCCTCGACGACATCGTCCAGGGAGGCGCCGAAGCGCCCCAGCAGCTCGGCCGCGTTGGCGTACACCTGGCGCAGCTGCTCCCCCGTGTTGGCGGTGTCGGTGACCCTCCCCGAGTCGTCGAGAGGCGCCGGCGCGACCAGCGTCTCCCCGTCGTGCGAAACCTGCCCGGAGAGGTAGATGGTGTCCCCGCGCCGCACCGCCTGCACGTAACCGTGCCCCTCCTCCCAGGGCACGCCCCAGCTCTCGACCCGCTCGGCACCGCTCATCGTTCTTCTCTCCTCGCCTTCGGTGCGCCCTGCACGCACACTCGGACGCTATGCGGCGGTTCCGGGGCGAAACAGCCCCGGCCGTGCCAACCGCGGCAAGGATCGTGCCATCGGGCCCGTTCGTAGACTGGTCAGCTCGGGACGGCACGGAAAGCCGCACCGGAACTGGTAAGACGAACCGGTAAGTCGAACCGGTATACGAGCTGGTAAGCGAACTGGACGGCAGAACGGGAGAGGGACGCGCGTTGAGCACCACGCCGAAGCGAGCGAAGGACACGGAGGTCGCCATCCTCGCGCTGCCCCGCGCCTATGCCCTGGACGTCAGCATCGCGGCGCACGTCTTCGGCCGCCATCCCGGCTACTCGGTCGCCATCTGCGGCGATCCCGCCCCGACTCGCCGCGCCGGCACCGGCACCGGCACCGGGGGCGCCGACACCGGCACCGACACCGAGGCCGGCTTCGACACCGGGGACCGCGTCGAAGCCGCCGCGGAGGAGCGCGCGGCAGAGGAGGCGTCCGCGCGCGATCTCGCCGCGCAGCTCGGCCCCACCCGGCCGCTCGCCGACGCGACGCGCGCCGACATCGTGGTGGTACCGGGCTACGACGAGCCCGAACTCCCGGTCGCCGAGGCGGCGTTGACCGTTCTGCGGGCGGCGGTGGCGCGCGGGGCGCGGGTGGTCGCCGTCTGCACCGGCGTCTTCGCGCTGGCGGCCAGCGGGGCGCTGGACGGGCGCACGGCGACGACTCACTGGCGCTACACCGACCGGCTGCGGGCGCTGCGGCCGGAGGTCGACGTCGTGGAGAACCGACTGCTCGTCGAGGACGGCCCGTTCGTCACCTCGGCCGGCGCCGGGGCCGGGATCGACGCCTGTCTGCACGTGGTGCGCACGGACTTCGGCAGCTCCGCCGCGGACGGAGTGGCGAAGGAGGTCGTCTCGCCCGCGCTCCGCCACGCCGACGAGCCGCAGTACTCGCGGGTGCCGGCGCCGGGCCGCGCGAACCTGCGCGCGACGCGGGAGTGGGCGATCGCACACGTGGCGGAGCCCCTCACCGTGCAGCGGCTGGCCGACCACAGCCTGCTCTCGCGCCGGACCTTCGTGCGGCGGTTCACCCGTGAGACGGGCCTGCCGCCGATGCGCTGGCTCGCCCTCCAACGTCTGCACCACGCGCGGCGGCTGCTGGAGACCTCGGACTGGTCGATCGAACGGGTCGCCGGCGCCGCCGGGTTCGGCAGCGCCGCGAACTTCCGGGCGTTCTTCCGGCGGGAGTTGGGCATCACCCCGAGCGCCTACCGCGGGCAGTTCGTCGAGGCGGAGGAGTCCCTGGCCGGGCCGGGCCCGGCGGCGTGACCCGGCCCGCGTTCCCGCTTCCCGCCGCCGACCGCCGGCCCGCGAGCCGCTGACCTCGCACGCCCGGCCGGCGGAACGGTCCCCGCCGCGCGGGTCAGCCCGGCCCGTCGTGGGCCAGTCGCAGGACGACCAGCGCCGTGTCGTCCTCGGTGCCCTCCGGGGGCAGCAGGTCGGCCAGCAGCGCCTCGGCCAACTCCTCGGCGGGCGCGGTGCGATGGCTCGCCAGCGAGTCGGCCAGCCGAGCCAGGCCGCGGTCGATGTCCTCGTCGCGCCGTTCCACCAGCCCGTCGGTGTAGACGACCAGCACGTCCCCCGGCTCGAAGGCGACGCGGCCCTCGATCGTGGCCCCGCCCTCGGGGAGCAGGCCGAGGGGCGGGTTGGTGGCCCGGTCGAGCACTTCCACGGTCCCGTTCCGGCGGGCGAGCAGCGGTGGCAGGTGACCAGCGCTGCTGTAGACCAGTCGACTCGCCAACCAGTCGACCTGGATACTGACCGCGGTGGTCGACTCGGCGCCGGGGACGGAACGCGAGTAGATGTCGATGATGTTCAACGCCGCGGCCGGCGGGGTCGCGGCCCTGGCCAGCGCACTCAACGCGCTGCGCAACTGGCCCATGACGCCCGCCGCTTCGAGCCCGTGACCGACGACGTCGCCGACCACCACCGACGAGTGGTGGGAGTCGACGTCGATCAGGTCATACCAGTCACCGCACACGTTCATCGTGGCACTGGCCGGCTGGTAACGAACGGCGGCGTCCCGCGGCGCGATGAGCTCGGGGGTCGGCAGCATCGCCCGTTGCAGCTCCATGGCGACATGCCGCTCCCGCGAGTGCGCCTCGCGCAGCCGCTCGTTGGTGTGCTGCAACTCGTCAGCTCTGGCCAACAGGTCGGACTCCTGCCGGGCGCTCCCGTTGGCCTGGCGGCGGTCTTCACCTGCCCGCTCCTCCCCGCGCGCGCCGCCCGTTCCGTCGCGCTCGTCCCCTTGCCGGCCCTCCGGACCACTGGTGAGAACCAGTCGGGTGACCTCCTCCAACCTGTTGAGCAGCAGCCGCACCTCGCCGTCCGGGCCGAGCACCGGGGCGTTGACGATGCTGAAGTACCGTTCCGTCCAGCGCCCCGAGCCCTCCTCCGGCTCCACGTCGTAGCGTTGGACGGCCATCACGTCGCGCTTGCCGGTGGCCAGTACGCGCTCCATCGACCGCCGCAACCGGCGCACGCCGCTGGGGCGTTCACTGTTCGGCTGGTCGGGGAACGCCTCGTAGGCGAGGCGGCCGACCACCTGCTCGCGCGGGCGGCCGGCCAGCTCCAGATAGGCGTCGGTCACGTCGACGAACCGCAGCTCCGTGGTGAGCAGCGCGAGCGGCGTCGGCGCCGCCCTGAAGGCCGCCCGGTAGTCGATCTCCGGCTCCGTCATCCTCGTCCGCCCCGTGTCGCTCGGTACCCGGACCCGCCGTCCGGTGGCGTCACAGTAGGGCGCCGGGCCGCGCCCCTTCCCGCGCGCACAACGGATGCCACGGCAGGTCACACGGACGGCCCCGGGCCCGGCACCCCCGGGGCCGGGCCAGGCAGCGGGGCGGGACCGGAGACGGGTGCGGAGACGGGGGCCGAGACCAGCGGGGTCAGAGGCGGGCGAGCAGGTCGTCGAGGGGCGCGGGGACGCGGTCGGGCTCCAGGGCCTCGACGAGCGCGCGGCCGTAGTGGATCTTGCGCCCCTTCCTGGTGCCGAGGAAGCGCCGCAGCCGCTGCTGGTCCGTGCGGTCGCGTTGCGCGGGTTGGCGCAGAAACGTCTCCAGTGGTCGCTGGTCACCTTCCGACCTGACCAGTTCCTCGACGCGCCGCACCCCCAGCGCGCGGATCAGCTCGTCCTCCAGGTCGGCCACGCAGACGAAGATGTCCCGTTCGTCGGCGCCGGCCCGCCCCAACGCGCGTGCGTAGTAGGGCCGTTCGGCCTCGTCGCAGAGGCCGGTCAGCCGCAGCCCGAGACCTGAGGGGCCGAGAAGGTCGACAAAGCGCCCCACGCTCATCGCACCGCCCATCGGCAGCACGCACACGCCCTCGGACGGCAGGTCCCGGCCCCGCCGTTCGGTCAACGCGTCGACCGCCGCAGTGTCGCTGGGCCCCTCCACCAGCACGACCGTCCGCACGTCGAGACGGCCGACCAGGGCGGCGGCTGGCTCGCCGGGCCCGCCCGCCGCCCACGCGACGACCGCTTCCCTGAACGCCCCCATGTCAGCCATGGCACGAGTCTGTGCCCTCGGCGGCCGGGGCGGTAGGGAGTTTCCGCCGCGCGCCCCACCGCGCGCCCTCGTTGCCCGGGCGCGCCCGTTGTTCCGCGCGGTCAGGCGGGGCGGATCGGCTCGTCGGGGACCACGACGGGGGCGCCGGTGACGTCGTCGACCAGGACCCTGGCGGTCAGCCCGAACATGGTGCCGATCAGCTCGGGCGTGACGATGTCGCGCGGGTCGCCCCTGGCGATGATCCGGCCCTCGCGCATGGCGACGAGATGGGTGGCATAGCGGGCGGCGTGGTTGATCTCGTGCAGGACGGCGACGACGGTCCGGCCCGCCTCCCGCAGCTCGCGCATCAGCCGCAGCACCTCGACCTGGTGGCCGATGTCCAGGAAGGTGGTCGGCTCGTCGAGGAGGAACAGCGGGGTCTCCTGGGCCACCGCCATCGCGATCCAGACGCGTTGGCGCTGTCCGCCGGAGAGTTGGTCGACGCGGCGGTGGGCGAGGTCCAGGACGCCGGTGGAGCGGAGGGCGTCCTCCACCGCCCGCGCGTCCTCGCGCGACCAGCCGCGCAACACGCTCTGGTGCGGGTAGCGGCCCCGGGAGACCAGGTCGTGGACGGTGATGCCGTCGGGCGCCGTCGAGGACTGCGGCAGCAGGCCGACGCGGCGGGCGACCTCCTTGGCGCCGTACCGGCGGATGTCCTTCCCGTCCAGCAGCACGCTGCCGCCGCGCGCGGCGTGCAGTCGGGCCAGCGCGTGCAGCAGGGTGGACTTGCCGCAGGCATTGGGGCCGATGATGACGGTGAGTTCGGCGTCGGGGACGTCGAAGTCCAGCCCGGGGAGTACGTCCCGGGCGCCGTAGCCCACGCGCAGCTCCCGGGCGGAGAGCCCCGGCACGGGGGCTCCTTCCCCCTGCCGGTTCGACTGGTAAGTGCCGTTCACTTTGTCAGGTCCGTTCCACTGGTGAGGTTCGCTCGACTGGTCAGGGCTGCTGTCAACGGGTAGAGGCTTTCAACTGGTAAGACCTAGTGGCTCACGCCGTTCGGCCCGTTGCCGCACCCGTCGTCGCGCCCCGCTGTTCCGCTCGTCGTCCGTCACGAGCGTCTCGACTCCACGACCAGCAGCCAGACCAGATACAGGCCGCCGAAGCACACGGTCACCGCGCCGACCGGCAACACGACGCCGGAGATGGCGTGTTGGGCGGCGACATCGGAGGCGAGCAGCAGCAGGGAGCCGACCAGGGCGGCGGAGGGCAGATCGACGGAGCCGCCCCGCCGGGTGATGCGGCGGGCGATGTGCGGCGCGGCCAGCGCGACGAACGAGATCGGCCCGGCCGAAGCCGTGACCAGCGCCGTCGTCACGACGCCGAGCAACACGAGGACGGCCTTGGCCCGTTCGACCGGCACGCCGAGCGCCGCGGCCGTGGTGTCGCCCAACTCCAGCTGCCGCAGCCACCGCCCGGCCAGCGGCAGCACGGCGGCGACGGCGAGCGCCGCTCCCCCCGCGAGCGCCAGCGTGGTCCAGTCGGCCCGGGTCAGCGTCCCGGCGCCCCACACCGCGGTCCGCAGCGCCTGCTGCTGCTCGGCCTTCACGAAGAACCACGAGTTGAGCGACGACAGGAACGTCCCGACCGCGATGCCGACGATGAGGAAGCGGAACCCGGAGAGACCCCGCCGGAAAGCGAGCACGTAGACCAGTACCGCGGTTGTCACCCCGCCCAGCAACGCCCAGGCGGAGAGCGCGACATAGCTGGTCGCGCCCAGCAGCACGGCGGCCACCACTCCGGTGAACGCACCCGAGTTGAACCCGATGACGTCGGGGCTGCCCAAGGGGTTTCTGGTCAGGGACTGGAAGACGGCGCCGCTGACGCCGAGCGCGGCGCCGAAGAGCACGGCGGCGACGACGCGCGGCAGCCGCCACTCCAGAACCACCGTGCGCAGCGTGCCCTGCTCCCGGCCGCCGAGCACGGACACCAGCTCGGGGAGGGTGACCTGCGCGCGCCCCAGGGTGAGGGCCAGCGCGGACAGCGCCAGCACGAGCAGCGCCAGCAGGCCGCGGACCAGCAGCGGCCCCACCGCCAGCCGCGCCGAGAACCGGCCGCGCCTGAGCACCAGATAGCCGGGGGCCACCGACTCCGACCGTTCCCTCCTCCCCTGGTCAAGCCTCCCCTGGTCAAGGAACTGGTCAGGAACCTGTTCAGCCGTCTGGTCAGACGTTGGGCCTGTGCTCGCTTGACCAGTCGCCGACGTTCCGTTCACAGCGCGCTCGCCCTTCGCAGATGGACCATGACGATCAGCATCGGAGCGCCGAGCAGCGCCACGACCACGCCGACCTGCAACTCGCCGGAGCCGACCATGACCCGCCCCAGCACGTCGGCCGACAGCACCAGCGCGGGCCCGACCAGCAGGCACATCGGTAGGACCCAGCGGTAGTCGGGACCGGTGAGCCAGCGCACGGCGTGCCCCACCATCAGCCCGACGAACGCCAAGGGACCGGCCGCCGCCGTCGCCGAGCCGCAGAGCAACGTCACGGCGAGGACCACCCCGAGGCGGGTGAGCCCGACCCGGACGCCGACCGCGCGGGCCAACTCGTCGCCGAGCGAAAGGGCGTTGAGCGGACGCGCGCAGGCCAACGCCAGCAGCAGGCCGGCGCAGATCCACGGCGTGACGGCGCCGACGGTGCCCACCGGCCGGTCGGCGAGGGTACCGACGTCCCAGAACCGCACCCGTTCGAAGGTCTCGGTGTCCAGCAGCGCCAACGTCTGGGCGAGCCCGACCAGTACCGACCCCAGGGCGAGGCCCACGAGGGTGAGCCGCAGCGGCGTGGGGCTGCCGCGCCCCTGGGAGGCGATCAGGTAGACGGCGGCGGTGGCCGCCACCGCGCCCGCGAAGGCGAAGTACAGATACTGGTCGACGCGGGTGACGCCGAGGAACGCGACGGAGAGCGCCACGGCGAAGCCGGCGCCCGCGTTCACCCCCAACAGGCCGGGGTCGGCGAGGGGGTTGCGGGTCAGGCCCTGCATCAGCGCACCGGAGACGGCGAGCGACGCGCCGACCAGCAGGCCGAGCGCGGTGCGCGGCACGCGCAGGTCACGGACGGCGATGTGTTCGGGCGAGCCGTCGTGCCCGCCGAACGCGCCGAGCACGGAGCTGAGCGGCACATGGGTGGAGCCGACCATGATGCTCAGGGCGACGGAGAGGACCAAAGCGGCGGCGGCCAGCAGAAGCGCGAGCAGCCGTGTCCTGGTGCGGCCCGCCGGCGGCTCTCGCCCCACGCCCGCGGCCTCGTCGTCCCCCACGTCGCGCGTATTGACCAGTCGTTCACGGTGGTCAGGTCCACGGTGGTCGGCCGCGCACTGGTCAGGTCCACGGTGGTCGTGCCGGCTCTCGCCGGCGGCCACACGGCGGGTTGAAGGATGCTCGTTCATATCTGCCCGCTACGCGACCCGGTCCGACAGCGCTATCCGCGGGTCGCGGCGCAGCTCGTCCGCGTCGACCTCGCACTCGCGCGCCAGGGCGCGCAGCAGTCCGGAGCGCGTCGTGTAGCCGGCGCGCGCCGCCGCCAGCGTGGCCGGCGTGCCGGCGAGCAGCTCGGGTATCGCCGAGTTGAGCCGGGCGCGGGTGCGCCAGCGGGCAAAGGCGAGGCCGGTCTCGGCGAGGAAGAGCCGCTGCACCTGCCGCGCGCTCATGTGGTGGCGGCGCGCCAGCCGCTCCAGGGTGTCGGGGTGGCGCAGCGCCTCCCGCGCGATGGCGCGTGCCACCGGGTGACGGGGCTCGACCAGCGGGAAGTACCGCGCGCAGGCGGCGCGCAGCGCCTCGCCGAGTGCCCGGCGGAACGGCGCGATCTGCGCCTCCGTGGTGGGCGCGGCCCCCAGCAGCACCGTCGTCACCCGGCTCACCTCCGGCAGCGCCGGCAGGCGCATCACCGGGCCGGGGGGCGCGTCCTCCGCGTCGAGCAACGGCCCGAGCACCAGGCCGCCGTCCGAGACGCGGACGGCGTGCGGCACGCGCGCGGCAAGCCAGACGCTCTCGCCCGCCGCCAGGCGGTAGGCGGCCCGGTCGCCCGCGGTGAAGTGGGCCCGGCCGCTCACGACATAGACGAGGTGCGGCAGTTCGTGCTGGTGGGTGTCATGGCCGACGAACCGGATGGCGTGCTGCGGCACCACGGCGGCCAGCGGGGAGAGGGTCACGTGGCTCCTCCACGGTGAGCGGTGTTACGGGGTCTGCGGGTCTGCGGTGTTACGGGGTCTGCTGGGTCTGCTGGGTCTGCTGGGTCGCGAACGATCGTCGTCCGGCGGCGGCGTCGGCGGCGGCGCGACGGCCCCGTCCGGTCGAGGACGTCAGATGCGGCAGCGAACGTGTCGCCCTGGGACCGCCCGAACGGAGAAACTGAGGTTAGCCTAACCTCAGTTTCGATCGGCAGCATATGCCATTTGTCATCATTCGTCTTCCGAGGTCGTCATGAAGCCCCCTCTCCGGCCCGCCCGTTCCGTCCCCGCCGCACTTGCCCTGGCCACGGCTCTCGCCCTGGCCGGCTGCTCCTCGTCCGACGACGGGGACGGCGGCGGCTCCGACTCCGCGACACGGACCGTCGCGACCGACCAGGGGGACGTCCAGGTGCCCGAGGACCCGCGGCGGGTGGTCGTGTTGAACCACGCGCTTGCCGGTTACCTCTACCACCTGGACGTGCCCGTCGCCGCGATCACCCCCGAGGCCTCCGACCAGGGCGAGGGCGCCTTCTCCGACGCCTGGGCCGCGGCGGCCGAGGAGGACGGCACGACCTTCCTCCCGTGGTCGATCGACGGGTACGACATGGAGGCGATACTGGAGGCCGACCCCGATCTGATCGTCGGCGGCGGCCTCGGGCTACCGCTCGTCCAGGCTGAGGAGGCGTACGACGAACTGAGCGGAATCGCGCCGACCGTACTGGTCGGCGGCGAGTTGGACACCTGGCAGCAGCAGCTGTCCTTCCTCGCCGAGGACGTCTTCGACAGCCCTGAGCGGCACCGGGAGATGGTGGCCCACCACGAGGAACGGGTGGCGGAGGTACGCGACACGATCACCCCGCCGCCGGGCCCCGCCGCCTACCTGTCGATCACCGCCGACAACACGCCCTACGTCCTGATCGAGGACCAGGGGGTGCCGGCCGTGCTGGAGGAGGTCGGGATCGAGGCCGCGCCGCTCTTCGCCGAGGGCGGCTTCGAGCCGTACACCAGCGGCGGCGACATGTTCGAGCTGTCCACCGAGCAGATCGCCGGCACGCTGACCCAACCCACCCTCTTCATCGCGGGGTTCAACGCGGACACGACCGATGTCGCGACCCTCTCCGAGCAGCCGGCGTACGCCTCGCTGCCCTCGTTCGAGTCGGGCGACGCGCACGACCTGCCGTACTGGGTGGTGCGCCCCGACTACGACGACGCGCTGGCGCTGCTCGACATCATCGAGGAGTTGTTCGGCTGAGATGGCGGCACGCACTCTGGTGACCCACCCCCTGGTGCTGCGCCGGGTCGAGGTCGCCCGCACCGAACGGATCAACGCGCGCACGGTCCGCGTCACACTGACCGGGGAGCAGCTGGGCGCGTTCCCCGCCGCCGGTCGCGAGCAACCAGCCTTCGCCTCACCGGCGTTCGACGACCATGTCAAGCTCGTCCTCACGGACGGCGGCCGGATCGAGGACGCGCTGCCCGTCCAACTCCCGCACGGCATCGAGTGGCCACGCGCGGAGCACCGGCTCTACCGCGACTACACCCCCAGGCGCGTCGGGGACGGCACGCTCGCACTCGACTTTGTCCTCGGGCACGACGGGCCGGCCGCCGACTGGGCGCAACGTGCCCGTGCGGGCGACGAGTTGTGGTTCGTCGGGCCCAAGTCCTCCACGGTGCTGCCGAAGGAGCTGGACTGGATCGTGCTACTCGGCGACGAGACGGCGCTGCCCGCCGTCGCCCGCTTCCTGGAGGAACGGCCCACCCTGGCGCCCGCCGACCTCTACCTGACGGTCAGTCACCGGGAGGCCCGTATCGACCTGCCCACCCGCCCCGGCGACCGGGTGCGTTGGATCGAGGACCCGGAGCACGACCCGGCTCTCCCGCTGCGGCTGGTCCGCGCGCACCCCTGGCGCGAGGGCGCGGGGTACGTCTGGGGCGCGGGCGAGAGCCGCGCGCTGCTGCCGGTGCGCCGCCACTTGCGGAACGAACTCGGCCTGACCGCCGACCGGATCAACATCACCGGCTACTGGCACGCACGGTCCCCGGAGGCGGCGGCCGACCCGGCGGGGGGCCTGGTCGGCCGCCCGCCCCGGACGGCCGACCTCCCCTCGGACGCCCTCGCCTGGTTCGCGGTCCGCGCCGCGCTGCGTCTACCGGTGCTGGACACCCTGGCCGGCGCCGGCGCCCTGGACGTCGAGGCGCTCTCCGTGCGAGTCCGCGTGCCAAGGGACCGGCTGGAGGCGTTGTTGCGCGTCCTCGTCCGTCACGGTCTGGTGGAACTCACGGACGACACCGCCGCGTTGACCGCGACCGGCGAGGCGCTGGCACACGACGAGCACGCGCGGGAGCGCTTCGACGGCTTCGACGGCCAACTGCTGCTCTCCCTGGCCTCGTTGGACGAGACGCTGCGAAGCGGCACCCCGGGCTGGGCACTGTCCCACGGACGCACCGTCCACGAGGCAGCCGCCGAGGACACGGAGCTCTACGGAGAGTTGGTGGAACGGGCGGAGTCCCTGGCGTTCGTACTGGACGCGTTGGCCGCCGATCCGGTGGTGGCCGGCGCGGCCAGCGTGGTCCTGCACGGCCCGGGTGCGGCTGCCGTCGCCAACACCTTGCGCGACCGCGGCGTCCGGGCCGCACTGACGGTGACCGGTTCGGCGGAGGCGCGGCGCACGCTCCGGCCGCTGGTCAGTGACGAACGGGTCGCGTTCGGCGGCGAGTTCGGCGAGGAGACCGGCGAGCCGTCCGGTCGGTTCGAGGTGGCGGTGGCCGCGCTCTCCCTCGCCCACCGCACGGACGACGAGGCACGGCGGCTGCTGGCGCGGGCACGTCGCGCCGCCGGGACCCTGCTGCTGGTGGAGTCACCGCGCCCGGACGAACTCGGCCCGGCCGCCGCTGACCAGCGGCTGCTGCGGATGGCCCTGACCGGGGTGCCGTCCCGCTCGCCCGAGGCGGTAGCCGAGCTGGCGACCGCCGCCGGCTGGCGCCTGGCGCGCACCCTCCCGCTGGGCTGGGGCTACGCCGCCCTGGTGCTGACGGACGACGGGCCGGGGCGGGGCTGACGGGACGCGGACGGTCCCAACCGGCCCTGCTCCAAGCCTGGTTGGGCCGCCCGGGGCGCCGTCAGCGCGCCGCACGGATGGAGTCGCCCAGCTCGCCGAGGAACGCGTCCGCTGCCTGCTCGGGCGTGGCGTCCCCGAAGAGCACCTGCTGGTTGTAGCGGCTGAGCAGTAGGGCGACATCGCTGGCCCCGCCGGGGGTGAGGGGCGGCGTCGGGCCGATCTCGCCGCTCATCTCCTCGGCGAAGGCCAGCACGTGCCGCCCGTTGTCGTCCACCCGGCCGCGGACCGCCTCCATGAACGCGGGGTTGCCCGGCTCGCCGCGTTCCAACCCGAAGATCTCGGCGACACGGACGTCGTTGCTGAGGAAGTCGATCAGCAGCGCGGCCTCCGCCGGATGGTCGGAGGTCGAGGAGGCTGACCAGTACATGGTGGGCTTCAGGTACTGGTACCCCGGCGCGGTGTCCGCGTCCGCCGGCCAGTCGGCCAGGGCGAAGTCGTAGTCGGGAGCGGCCTCCTGGAACGCGGTGAACTGCCCGGCCGAGATGAGGGCCATCGCCACCGTGCCGACTACCACGTTGGACTGGTCAAGTGGCAGGCCCAGGCTCTCGCTGAGCTGGGCCACGGAGGGGGCGGCACCGCTCCCGATCAGGTCGAGTTCGCGCTGCCAGTAGGCGGCGAGCACCTCCGGCTCGACGGCCGGGTTCCCCTCCCGGTCGTACAGCTCCCCGCCGTGCTGGCGCGCCCAGACCGTGAGGCTGAAGGCGTCGGCGCCGAACGGCAGCACCCCGTGGGCGGCGCCGTCGGCGTCGCTCCGCCGGTGCTGCCCGGGCGGGAGGGGTGGGCCGGGCGGTTCACCGCGGCCGACGGCGGACGGTGAGCGGCGAACGGCTATCCGTCCCACGCGCCGTAGCGCCGGGCGACCTCGTGGAAGGCCGCCTTGGGGCGACGTTCGCCGGTCTCGGTGACGGCCACCAGTCCGAAGCCGGCCCGGTCCAGGTCGGTCGCGGGGTCGTCCCGGTGCGGGAAGTCCGGCATGGCGTAGGTGAAGACGAAGCAGCCGTGGACGCCCTCCGCCGCGTAGAGCGCGATGAGTTCGCCGAGGTAACGGGCCTGGACGGACTCGTCGCGGGGGTGCGGGCGCCGGATGCGCGGGGTCGCTGAGTACCAGTTGACGATCTGGAAGGAGGCGGCGCCTCGCGCGTCGGCCCCGGTGAAGGCGCCGCAGCCGAACTCCGTGATGACCAGGGGCTTCTCACACGACCTGACCAGTTCGCGCAGGCGGGAAACGTAGCCCTCCCGGTTGCCGGCCGAACGGTAGAGGCTCACGCCGACCAGGTCGAAGAGTGACCAGTCGGGGTTCTCCCAGCCGGCCGCCGCGTAGCCGAGCGGGCCGTGGAACCGGCGTCGGGCCGTGGCGGCGACCGCCGCGAGCAGGTCGTTCAACCGCCGTTCCACCCGCCGTCGCAGCAGCCGGCGGAACCGGAGCACCACCCGCAGCCGCACGAAGGACCAGGGACCCGGCACGATGCCGGGCGCGGTGTGCGAGAACTCGCTGCCGACCAGCAGCGTCACCCGACCCGGGTGGCGCAGACGCAACTCCTCGGCCAGCCCGGCGAGTTCGTCGAGACGGGCGAGTTGGGGCGCGCGTCGCAGGTCGGGGATGTTCGGCCGCAGATATACGTCGAGCCCTGTGTCGAGGGCGAGTCGGGCCGCGGCGGCGAGCCGGTCCGCATCGGGGCCGATCAGCATCACGGTGGTGCAGCGCAACTCCCGTGCGATGACACGAAGATCGCGCCGCAGCGCGTCCTCGGTCGCGTCGCCCACGAGATAGGAGATGCCACGGACGTTCAACACGGGGCGACCTCCAGGGGGTCGGGGGCGTTCGGCAGGGGGGTGAGGGTGGATGCCCGGAACTCCGGGGTGGCCGTCCAGGTCGGGGCCTCCGCCGGACGGCCACCATCGGGTCGGTCGACCGACCACCCGTAGACCCCCTGTCGGCCGGGGGGAATCGGGCCGTTTCCTAGCGTGGGGGCCGCGCGTCGTGGGCGAGCAGGGCCAGCTGCACCCGGTTGTCCAGTTGCAGCTTGGTCAGGGCACTGGACAGATGGGACTTGACGGTGCCGAGGGAAAGATGGAGCCGGGTGGCGATCTCGGCGTTGGAGAGGCTGTCGGCGACGGCGTCGGCGACCGCGCGCTCCCGTTCGGTGAGGACGGCCAGCCGCCGCCTGGCCCGTTCCGCCCGCCGGTCGTCGCCGGTGCCGCTCGCGGCGTGGGTGATCAGGGCGCGGGCGGCGGCGGCCGACAGCGCGGGCTCGCCCCTGGCGGCGCCGCGCACCGCGTCGACGATCTCCTCGGGTGCCGCGTGCTTGACCAGATAGCCGGCGGCTCCCGCCCGAATGGCCTCAACCACCAGCCCGTGCTCGTCGAAAGTGGTCAACACGATGACCCGGGTGGACTCCTCGCCCGAGAGCGCGCGGGTGGCCGCCAGTCCGTCCATGACCGGCATCCGGATGTCCATCAGCACCACGTCGGGGGTCTCGCGCCGCACCGCCTCGACCACCTCCGCGCCGTTGGCGGCCTCGCCGGCCACCTCGACGCCCTCCGCCCCCCGCAGCAGCATCCGCAGCCCGGCGCGGACCAGCGGGTCGTCGTCGGCCAGCAGCACTCGGATCATGACCTCACCTCGCCGGGCCACGGTAGCCGGGCCCGCAGTGTGAACACGCCGTGCTCGGCGGCGTGTTCGAGCGTTCCGCCGTCCAGTCTGACCCGTTCGGCCAGGCCGGTGAGCCCGGCTCCGGCGCCCGGGATGGCGGTGCGGTCCGCGCCGCCGGCGCGCAGCGCGTTGCGAACCTCGACGGTCAGCCCGCTGCCCGGTGCCCCGGTCAGCCGCACCTCCACCGGGGCGCCCGCGGCGTGCTTGCGCGCGTTGGTCAGCCCCTCCTGCACCAACCGGTAGACGGTGCGGTGGAGTTGGGTGCGCAGCCCGGCGAGCGCCGACGCGTCGAGTGCGCGGTGGACCGTGACCGGCTGGCCGGCCGCCTCGGCGTCCGCCACCAGCGCGTCGATGTCCTCGATCCGTCGCAGCAGCGAGACCGGGCCGCCCTCGCCGTCCTCCGCGTCGTCCTCGGCCCGCAGCAGGGAGAGCACCTCGCGCAGCTCGCCGACGGCGGCGTGCGCGTTGCCCCTGATCACCTCGGCGCTCTCGGCGACCTCGGCGTCGCTGAGCGCCGGGCCGCCGCCTTCGGACGCCGCCCGGCGCGAACGGTAGGCGAGCGCGCCGGCGTGCACGGAGAGCAGCGAGACCCGGTGCGCCAGCACGTCGTGCATCTCGCGGGCGATCGCCCGTCGTTCGGCCCGGCGGGCCTCGACCAGGCGGCGCGCGTGCTCGGCGCGGTCCCGCGCGGCGTCGGCGCGCAACCGTTCCACCAGCAGCCGCCGCGAGCGCAGCCCATAGCCGAGGGCGGCTGCGGCCAGCAGATAGGTGCAGCCGAACGCGAGGTCGAACCACAGGTGCCCCTCGCTGGTGGACACCAGCGCCCCCGAGGGCACCACCGTCACCGCGTAGAGAGCGAGCAGCTGAAGGACGCGGCGCCAGGGAGCGCGCAGCATGAGGTTGACCAGGATCACCGCCCCCGCCGGCAGGGCGCTGCTGGCCAACGCGACGGTCGGCACGCCGATCAGCGCCACCGTCAGCGGCAGGCGCCGGCGCCACCACAGGGCCAGACAGGCGACGAGGCCGAGCAGCGGGTCCCACTCGGCGACCCAGTCGGGCTGCTCGCCGCTCTCCTGGACGACGCCGAGGACCACGAGTCCGCAGAGGACGGCGGCGCAGAACAGCGCCGCGTCGAGCGCCCACTGGCGCGGGTTCCGCCGGGCTCTGAGGGCCCCCACCTCGCTGCTCATCGCCCCGAGCCTAGGTGGCTGAGGCGGCCCAGCGCCTCAGCCACCCGGCCACTGTCGACCGGCCACCCGGCCACCCGGCCACCGTGGACCGGCCCCCGGCCGACCCGCGCGGGTCGGCCGGGGCAGGACCTCGCGGTCACTGCGCCGGGGAGGCACCCTGGATCGTCAACTCGTACGGGAACGGGTCACCGACGCCGACCTGGCCGGCCGGGTAGTTCCGGTGCTCGGACGGGGTGGCGGCGACGACCAGCATCAGATGGGTCTCACCGCCCTGGAGGCCGAAGCCCGCCGTCTCGCCGGGGCCGAAGGCTTCGCTGTAGCGGACGGAGAAGTCGGGCGAGACCGCGGCGAGCCGGAACCGCCAGTCGGCGCCGGAGAGGTCGGAGGCGCCGGTCAGACTGACGGAGACCTGGTCGCCGCTCGGGTTCAGCTGGATGGTGTTGTGCCCGTACTGGTGCGGCGCGTCGCTGTCCGCGATGCGGTAGCGGTCGCCGCCCAGGCTCTGGAGCGGGTCGGTGTGCAGCGGGCGGTAGTCGCCGCCGCCTGTCCACAGGTCGCCGCGGATCAAGTCACCGTCCACGAAGTCGTAGACGACCTGCCGCGAGGTGTACTCGGCGATCAACGCGGCGAACGCCTCGTGGTCGAGACCGAGAACGCGCTTGACGGTGTCGATGGGGTGCTCGCCCTGTTCGGCTTCGTACCAGAACTGGTCGATCACGTCCGGACCGTAGAGCTCACGGATCGTGTTGAACAGCATCCAGTCGCCGTAGTAGGTCTCCTGGGAGAGCCAACGATAGTGCTGCCTGTCGATGATGTAGCCGGAGCCGACGACGACCTCGGGGCGCTTCATCCGGGCCATGTAGTTGGCGTGCGCTTCCCAGACCGGTCCGGCGGCCGTGTTGCCCGCGCCCCAGCCACCACCGTGGCCGGCCGCGATGTTGAGGTCGACGGCGTAGATCTGCAGCACATGGTTGAACTCGTGCGACTCGACCCACTCGTCCCAGACCTTGTCGTACGGCAGACACATGTGGCCGAGCCCGATGTCGTCGCCCCCCGCCCAGTTCGCCGGCGGTAGGAAGTCGCCCGACCAGGTGCCGCAGAGATGGAGGTTGATCCGGTACTGGGAGCCCACCGGGTGGTCGGCGGGGTCGACGAAGCCGACCTCGTCGACGTAGTACGCGTAGATCTCGTCCATGTGGTCGGCGACCCACTGCGGATAGTTGTCGATCCCGCGGTTCTCCCGGCCCCACGCGACGGCGTCGACCGCGTCGCCCCAACGGACGGCGAAGTGCTCGGACTCGGCGACGTTCCCCGTCTCGGCGCCCGCGTCGACCATGAACTGGGGAGCGCGCGTCTGCTTGTCCGCCCGGGTCCCGGGGTCCGACTCCGTGGCGAGGGGGTAGGCGGTGGCGGTCTCGGGCGTGGTGGCGGACCCGGGCGGGGCGCCGGCCGAGGCTGCGGGTCCGGTGAGCACGCCGGCGGTGGCGAGCGCGAGGACGAGGCCGAGGCCACGGCGGCGCCGGCCGGAGGCGGGGAGCGTGCGCAGTCTTCGGAACATCGATCAACCTTCCCGTCGCGGGGGTGGGGACGGCCGAACGGCGACGCGGGGCCACCGCCGGCCCGGGCGGGGAACTGGCGGACCCGCCGGGCCCGCGTACCCCGGTTGCCGCCGGTGGGTGGGAGGTTGCCGCGTCCTATCCTCGGGTGCCATGGCGACGTTCGTGCATCTGACCTCGGCGGCGAACACCTCGCGTGTCCTGAGGTCGGGGCTTCGTGCCGTGAGCCGTGACGCGGACGGCGCGCGGGGGGTCTACTGCTTTCCGGTGCTGCCCTCGTACACCCTGACCCACCAGTGGCTGCGGGAGTTGGCGCGCTTCGGCGGTCGTGAGCGGCTGGTGGCCGTGCATCTGCGGTTGGACGACGGCCAGGAGGTGAGGGTCGGGCGGTACTCGGGCCGGCGGGAGAGCGTCACCGCCTCGGAGGCGGTGCGGCGGATCGCGGCGTTGGAGGACCCGCGCGGCTGGGAGGTGTTCGTGCCCCGGGCGGTCCGGCCGCGCGAGGTGCATCGGGTGCGTGCCGCGCCGCAGGTGGCGGGGTGGCGGTACTGGCCGGAGGCGCACGGGGTGCGTCCCTGCACGTGTGACGGGTGTCGGGTGCGCGGCGGGTACGGGGCTCGGCGGCTGCGGGAGCGGCTGCCCCATCCGCTGGATGGTCCGCCGCCGCCGGCCCGGGTGCTGCTGGCCAGGATCGCGGCTGCCGGCGATCCCGGGGAGCCGGGGGCGTTGCGGGAGGCGCTGCACTGGTTCGGGATGCGGCGGCGTGGGCCGCTCGCGCGGGTGGGCCGTCTGGCCGGGCATCCCGACGCCCGGGTGCGGGAGGACCTGGTGTGGGCGGTCGCCGGCTGGTCCACGCCCGGGGTCGCGGCGCTGCTGGAGGGGCTCGCGGCCGACGAGGATCCGGAGGTCCGGGAGGCGGTGGAGGCGGTCCGCGAGAGTCGCGCCAAGGGGTGAACTTCGCACCGTCTCTCCCCTGTCCGCGGGCGACAGCCTCCGCCCGTGAGCGAGAGCGCGCTCACGGGCGGAGGAGGGGCGGCGGCCTTTCGGCCGAGGCGCGCCTCGGCCGGCGCGGCCGGGCGTGGTCAACCACCGACGCTGTCGGCGGCGGGCAACCGGCGCGGCCGGGCGTGGTCAACCGGTGCGCGGCTCAGCCGACTCCGCCGTCGAGAAGCCAGTGGTACCGCAGCCGCAGCGCGCGCTCCATGCTGGCGAGCAGCGTGGACAGCACGAGCGCCACGTTGAGCAGCGCCGGCAGCCGGGGCGGGGAGAACGTGCCGACGCGCTCGGCGACCGCCGGTATCTCGCTGAGGGGGGCGGCGACCTGGGTGAGGAGCAGGGCCAGGGAGACGATCAGCGTGATCACCGAGAGACGGCCGAGCGCGCGGCTCAGCCCGGGACTCGTGTGCTCGAACCGCGCGCGGCGGCCCTCGGCGGAGGCGCGGTCCGGGGTGAGCTGGTGCTCGGCCCCGGCGTCGGTCACGTAGTGGCAGCGCTTCAGTCCGAAGGTGCTCATGGCGACCTCGACGCTGCCGTCCGGGACCGGGAAGCGGGCGGGCAGCTTCGAGGTGGCGTGCTGCTTGCCGTCGAGGTAGAGCTGGGCTTTGACCTCGTCGGACGAGCCTTTCATCCAGTGCTTGACGTCGACGGTGTAGAGCACCGCCCCGCCGTCGGGCCGCGTCAGGCGAAGGTGGAACAGCGCGCGGAAGAGCAACTGCCACCAGCGGAAGCGCTGTAGCGCGCGCCCGTCTCCCGGCCTGACTCGCTGCTCCGCCCGGCGGCGCCGCCATTCCTCCCACATGCGGGCCCTCCTCCGTTACTCGGCCGGCTCAGCCGCGCAGGCGAGGTCCTGCGAGGGGCGTTCGCCGGTGGTCAGATAGGTGGTCACCGAGTCGTTGGCGCAGTCGTTACTCCCGAACGGGTAGACGCCGTGCCCGCCCTGGTCGGCGGTGACCAGCGTCGCGCGCTGGCCGAGCGTCTCGCGCAGCTCCTGGGCGCCGGCCAGCGGCGTCCCCGGGTCGCGCTCGTTCTGCACGATCAGGATGTTCGACGGGCCCTCGTCGCCTATGCTCACCGGCGGCTCGGTCGCCTCGGCCGGCCAGAAGGCGCAGGGGCCGATGTTGGCCGTGGTGCCGCCCAGCATCGGGTACCGCTCCCGGTCGACCGCGACGGCCTCCTGGTACGCCTCCACCGTGTCGGGCCACTGCGAGTCCGCGCATATCACGGCGTAACGCGAGGCCATCAGGTTCTGCATGTCCCCCGCCACCGGTGGCACGTCCGGCAGCGGCTGGCCCGTGTCGAGGGCCTGCCATGCCTCGGCCACCATTGGCATCAGCGCGTCGACATAGAACCGGTCGAAGGTCAGTCCGCGGAACAGCGTCCCGTCCACCCCCTCCGGGGACGGCTCGGCGTCCAGCCGCTCGGCCAGCTCGTAGAACTTCTCCGTCACCTCGTCCGGAGTGCTGCCGAGGCCGTACTCGGGGTGCGACGCGGCGTATTCCGCGAAGTCGGGGAAGCGTTCCTCGAATCCCGGGGCGAACCTCCGCATCGCCGTCATGTCGTAGCCGCCCGGGCCCAGCGCGCTGTCGAGCACCATCCGGTCGCCGCGCTCCGGGAACATCTCCGCGTACACGGAGCCGAGATAGGTGCCGTACGAGGCGCCCAGATAGGAGACCTTCGACTCGCCCAGCGCCTCCCGGATCCGGTCCATGTCACGCGCCGTGTTCGCCGTGGTCATGTGCGGCAGCATCCACGCCGTGTCGGCGTCCCCGCAGCGCTCCGCGATGTCCCGGGCGTACTCGGCCTCGCGCTCCACGTCGGCGTCGGTGTGCGCGTAGGTCGGGAAGTTCCCCCGGCTCTGCTGCTCCTCGGTCAGGTCGCAGGTCACCGGTGTGCTCTCGCCGACTCCCCTGGGGGCGAAGCCGATCACGTCGTACGTGTCCAGCACCTCCTGCGGCAGCCCGCCGGCGGCGAGCTGGGCCGGGTACGCCAGCCCCGAGCCGCCGGGGCCGCCCGGGTTGGTCATCAGGACGCCGCGCCGCTCGGACGGCTCCTCGCTCGCCAGCCGCGAGATCGCGATCTCGATCTGCCGCCCGTCCGGGTCCGCGTAGTCCAGCGGCACCTCCAGCGTCGCGCACTCCAACCCCGGGGCCGCCACGTCCTCGGGACACGCCCCCCACCGGGGGCCGTCGGGCGTGGCCGCCCCGGCCACCCCCGGGGCCGCCGTGACCGCGACCGCGGCCACGACGAGCCCGATTGACAGGTACCGCTTCATCTGTCCGTCCTCCCCTGCGGCGCCCGCCGGGCGCCGCGCTCGCTCACACCTTCGGCGTGTCGACCGGGCGAGGCCACGGGGAACCAGGGACACGGTGAACCAAGGGGTCACACGCGGCCAACGGGTCAACCGGGACCGAGGAGCCAGGCCGAGCGCCTCCACAACGTGATCCAGTCTTCGCCCGGCGGCGCCCCCTCGGCAGTGACATCCGTCATTACTTCCCGTGACGGAATCCATTGACAGCCACGGCCCTCGCCGACGCCTCGCCCCGCCCCCGACGGACCGTCATCTCAGCGCTACGACAGACAGGTTGACGGGCCGGTTGACGGGCCGGTCGCTAGGCCGGTTCACCACCGGACTCCGGCGCGGCCGGGCGCCGGCGCCGCCGCGGACCGCACGCGCCCCGGTACGGCCGTGCCCGAAGCGCGTCACACGTCGTAGCGTCGGGAACCGGCGTCGGGAACCGGCGTCGGGACAGGCGCGTCGCCGTCGCGAAGGAGGCCCACCGTGAACCCACTGCTCGACCGGCTCGGAGTGACCCTGCCCGTGTGCGCCGCCCCGATGGCCGGCGGCGCGGGCACCCCGGCGCTGGTGGCGGCGGCCGGGCGGGCCGGCGGTCTCGGCTTCGTCGCCGCCGGCTATCTGACGCCCGAGGCGCTCGCGGAACAGATCGGCGCGGTCCGGGAGGCCGGGGTGCCGTTCGGCGTCAACGTCTTCGCCCCGCGCCCGGTGCCCGTGCCGCCCGCCGACTACCGGCGCTATGCCGAGGCCCTGCGTCCCGAGGCCGAACGGTACGGCGTCGCGCTGCCCGAGGCGCCGGTCGAGGACGACGACCACTGGGAGGCGAAGGTCCGGCTGCTGCTGAAGGCACCGGTTCCGTTGGTGTCGTTCACCTTCGGCCTGCCGGAGCCCGCCGTCGTCGAGGCGCTGCGCGCGTCCGGAACGCTCGTGGCGCAGTCCGTCACCTCGGCCGCCGAGGCCCGCGCCGCCGCCGAGGCCGGCGTCGACGCGCTCGTGGTCCAGGCGTCGGCGGCGGGCGGCCACTCGGCGACGTTCACTCCCGAACGGCCGGTGGCCGACGTTCCGTTGCCCGATCTGGTGGCCGAGGTGCGGCGGGACGTGGCGCTCCCGCTCCTCGCGGCCGGCGGACTCGCGCACGCCGGGGGCGTGAGCGCCGCGCTCCGCGCCGGCGCGGAGGCGGTGATGGTGGGGACGGTGCTGCTGCGGACGGAGGAGAGCGGCGCCTCGGCCCCGCACGGGGCGGCGTTGGCGGACCCGGCGTTCAACGGGACGGTCGTCACCCGCGCGTTCACCGGCCGCCCGGCGCGCGCCCTGCGCAACCACTTCACCGCGCGCTACGACGCGCTGGCCCCGGCCGGCTATCCCGCGCTGCACCACCTCACGGGGCCGCTCCGCCGCGCGGCGACGGCGGCGGGCGACACCCGGCTGATCCACCTCTGGGCCGGCACCGGCCACCGCGAGGCACGCGCCGAACGCGCGGCCGAGACGCTGCGCCGGCTGGCCGCGGACGCGTGACGCGGCGCGGGGGCTTCGGAACGCGCGGGGAGCGCGCGCCCGGCGCGAAGACGCGGAAACCGCTGGCCCCCCGGGCGGCGGCGGACGAGGATCAGGGGGTTCCGGCGGACGAGGGAGAGGACACACACCATGGTGGGTCGGGTGGAGCTGCGGCGGATCGACGAGGAGAGTCTCGCGGCCCTCCTCACGGTGGCCGTCGCTGACGCCGCCCCCGAGGAGGTCATGCCGCCGGTGACGGGACCGCCCGGGTGGACGGCGGAACGACGGGAGGCCTTCCTGGCCTGGCACCGCGTGCGGCGCCCCGGACTCGCCGGCCCCCTCGGCGAGTCCACCTACGCGGTCCTCCACGACGGGGAGGTCGTCGGTTCGGCCCGCCTGGCGCGCCGCGACCGCCCCGACCTGCTGGAAACCGGCCTCTGGCTCGCCCGTGCGCGGCGCGGGCGCGGCATCGGCACCGCCGTCCTCCGCGCGCTTCTCAGCGAGGCCGCTCGCGCCGGCGCACGCGCCCTGGTCGCGGACACCACGGCGCACAACACGGCGGCGCTCACCGCGCTGCGCCGCAACGGCGCGGTGCTCACCAGCGGAGCGGTGCTCACCAGCGGCGGCGGCGACGGCGGTGGCGACTACGACAGCGGTGACAGCGGCGACGGTGACATCGGAGGTTCGGGCGCGAGGAACGTCGCGGTCCACGCCGAGTTGCCGCTACGGCACCCCGATTGACGGCAACCCCGACCGACCGCGACCCCGACCGACCGCGAAGTCGACACGTCCGCGCCCCCCCGGAGCCCCCCGGAGACCGCCCCGCGACACCCCCCCCACCACGAAGGCGGGCGTTCAGGCGTCGCTGACGCGGACAAGCACACCGTCCTCGTTCCGCGCGTAGACGCGGCGCGCGTTCTTGTCGATCTTCGCGGCGACCTCGGAAGCCAGGTCGACGCCGTTCATCTCGGCCAGCGCCGTCAGATAGAGGAAGACGTCGGCCAACTCCTCCCCCAGCTGCCCCTCCTTCCGGCACCAGGCCGTGAACGCCTCGCTCACCTCCGCCGTGAGCAGCCCGAACTCCAGGGCGACATCGGTGGTGTTGAACCCCTTGGCCTTCTTGTTCTCCCAGGCCAGCCTCTGGGCGGTGGCGATGTCCATGTCTCCTCCAGCAACGGGTGGGCGGACGGAACGCAGGGTCAGGAACGGGCGGCCAGCCGTTCCAGCAGGGTGGCGCTGCGCGCGAGCAACGCCCGTTCCTCCCGCGTGAGTTCGTCATCGATGGCGCGCGCCAGCCATCCAACCCTGCGGCCACGTTCCGCTTCCAGCGCCTCGCTCCCGGCGGCCGTCAGTTCGACCAGCGACTTGCGGCCGTCCGTAGGGTGCGCCCGCCGGGTGATCAGGCGCTGGTCCATGAGCAGCCCCACGACCCGGGCCATCGACTGGGGGCGCACGCGCTGGTCGGCGGCGAGGTCGCTGGTGGTCATCGCGCCGTTGCGGTCGAGCGCGCCGAGCACGGCGACCTGCCCCATCGGGATGCGGTCCTCGTGGTTGACGCGTCGGGTGAGCTTGCCCATCGCGGTGCGCAGTTCGGCGGCGATGGCGGCGGCTTCCGAGGTGGACATACGGCACTTTACCGCGTTGACCAGCACGGTTGCAGCCAATACGCACAGCGAGACTGAACAGCTGTTCTGTACAGATAAACTGCACAGACTAACTGCGCAGCATTGCTGTATGGTCTGGGTGTCGAGCCCAGCGCCAGCGTCGTCGCAGCCGGGGCCACGACACACGGCGAAGGGAAGGAACTCCCATGTCCGCAACGGCGACCGGAACGGTCGACACCGTCGAGACCGAGACCGCCATCAAGACCGTCACGGCCCGCACGGTCGTCGACAGCCGGGGCAACCCGACGGTCGAGGTCGACATCGTCCTGACCGACGGCTCCCTGGGACGCGCGGCCGTCCCCTCCGGGGCCTCCACCGGCGCCCGGGAGGCCGTCGAGCTGCGCGACGGCGACCGAAGCCGCTGGCACGGCAAGGGCGTCGACCGCGCGGTGGCCCATGTCAACGGGGAGATCGCCGCCTCCGTGCGCGGCCGGGAAGCGGCCGACCAGGAGGGGCTCGACGCGGCCCTGATCGCGCTCGACGGCACGCCCACCAAGTCCCGCCTCGGCGCCAACGCGGTCCTCGGCGTCTCACTGGCCGCCGCGAAGGCCGCGGCGGCGGCCAGACGCCTGCCGCTCTACCGTCACCTCGGCGGCGCCGCGGCCCACCTGCTGCCGCTGCCGATGATGAACATCGTCAACGGCGGCGCCCACGCCGACAACCCGCTGGACTACCAGGAGTTCATGATCGCGCCTGTCGGCGCCGCCACCTTCGCCGAGGCGGTCCGCATGGGCAGCGAGGTCTTCCACACCCTGCGCCGCGACCTGCTCGCCGCCGGGCACTCCACGGGCGTCGGCGACGAGGGCGGCTTCGCGCCCGCGCTGCGCACCGCCGAGGAGGCGCTGGACTTCGTGACGGCGGCGGTCGCACGCGCCGGCTACCGCCCCGGCACGGACATCGGGCTGGTCATGGACCCGGCGTCGTCCGAGTTCTTCCGCGACGGTGTCTACGACTACGCGGGCGAGGGCGTGCGCCGCACCCCCTCCGAGCACGCCGACTACCTGGCGCGGCTCATCGACGCCTACCCGATCGTCTCCGTGGAGGACCCGATGGCGGAGGACGACCTGGACGGCTGGCGCGAGCTGACCGCCCGCGTCGGCGAACGCTGCCAGCTGACCGGGGACGACGTGTTCTGCACCCACCAGGCGTTGGTGCGGGACGGCATCCGCACCGGGGTCGGCAACTCGGTTCTGGTCAAGGTCAACCAGGTCGGGACCCTGAGCGAGGCGCTGGCCACGGTGGCCACCGCCCACGAGGCGGGCTGGACGGCCGTGATGTCGCACCGTTCCGGAGAGACGGAGGACACCACGATCGCCGACCTGGCGGTGGCCACCGGCTGCGGACAGATCAAGACCGGCTCGCTCTCCCGTTCCGACCGCACCGCGAAGTACAACCAACTGATCCGCATCGAGGAGGAGTTGGGCAACTCGGCGCGCTACGCGGGGCGTTCGGCGCTGCGAGGGGCCTGAGACCGGGCCCGGGGCGGGGGCCCGAGACACACCCCGGGAAGGGCGGCGGCGCGGACGGCGAGAGCCATGACGGTCAAAGTCCCTTCGGGGAAAGGCCCGTTGGCCGGAGAACGCCGCTCACTTCCCGTCAGGGCGCCCGCTCCTGCTATGGTCCCCACCCCCCATGTCCTACGGCCGGCGCCGTCCGGCCACACCCCCCAGACGGGACACACGCCTCGTGAGCAGCGCAGACGCCCAGCACTCCACCGCCTCCGACCAGCCCTTCCGACTGATCGTCACCGGCGGTGGCACCGGCGGGCACACCTACCCGGCACTGACCGCCGTGCGCACCCTGAACGCCCGACTCGCCGCCGGCGGACGCGCGTTGGACGTGCTGTGGGTCGGCACCGCGGACAGCCTGGAGTCGAGGGTCGCCGCCGCCGAGGGCATCCGCTTCGCCTCCGTGGCCACCGGCAAGATCCGCCGCGCCAGCAACCCGCTGAAGATGCTCTCGCCGGCCAACGTGAAGGACATGGGCCGCGTCCCCCTCGGCGTCGCGCAGGCCCGCAAACTGGTCAACGACCACCGTCCCGACGTGGTCCTGGCCACCGGTGGCTATGTCGCCGTTCCCGTCGGGCTTGCCGCCAGGCTCTGCAAGCGACCGCTGGTCGTCCACGAGCAGACCGTGCGCCTGGGCCTCGCCAACCGCAGCCTCGCGGGCCGCGCCACCCGCGTCGCCGTCTCCTCCGACTCCACGCTCCCGCTGCTGCCCGAGGCGGCCAGGGCGCGGGCGGTCGTCACCGGGAACCCGGTCCGGCCCGAGGTCCTCACCGGCCAGCCGGAGAAGGCCCGCACCGCCCTCGGCCTGACGGGCTTCGCCCCCGAGCTGCCCACCGTCTATGTCACGGGCGGCGCGCAGGGTTCGCAGCAGATCAACGGCCTGGTGCGGGACGTGCTGCCCTGGCTGCTCCCCCAGGCCAACGTGATCCACCAGTGCGGGCCGGCCAACGTCGACGAACTCCGCGCGCACACCGCGACGTTGCCCGCCGAACTCGCCTCCCGTTACCTGCTGACCGGCTATGTCGGCGCCGAACTCCCCGACGTGCTCGCCCTCGCCGACCTGGTGATCTCCCGCAGCGGCGCCGGCACCATCGCCGAGCTCACCGCCCTCGGCAAGGCCGCCGTGTTCGTGCCGCTGGCCACCTCGGCCGGCAACGAGCAGGCCCACAACGCCCGCCACCTGGAGGAGGCCGGCGCCGCCGTCGCCCTCGCCGACCCCCCGACGGCCGACACCCTCCGCACCGCGCTCACCCCGCTGCTGGCCGACCCCGCGGCCCGCACCACCATGGCTGACGCCGCCCGCACCCACGGCCGCCCCGACGCCGCCGAACGCCTCATCGACACGCTGCTGGAGGCGGCGGGGGAAGGAGAGGCCGCACGGTGACCGGCACGCGTCACCTGAGCCGCCGGGTAGTACTCAGGGACCATGTCACCGTGGAGGAGCTGAGCGCTCTGGCCGCCACCCGAAACTGGGCCACGCGGGGAGCCATTCCGCGAAACCGCGACGAAGGAATCTTCTTCGAGAAGATATGGGATGTCTCGGAGGAGACGCGCGTCCACTATGTCGTGGACGATTTCCTCGGGGAGCGTTATCTGCTGGTCAGCGGCCCCCAGGAACCGTCTGGGGCCGAACTCCAGGAATTGACCACCGGGATTGACCAGTGGTCCGTTGACGAAGCGGCTCTCGCGTTCGATGGCAGCGTCTACGTTCCCGAACAGGAACGGACCACCTTCCTCCTCGGGGCCGTCGCTCACCCCGCAGCGGGGGAAGCCGTGTCCGCTCGGCTGGTCCGGGCGTCCGAGAGTGCTCACCCGAGCGTCAGACGGGTCGCGGTCTGGGCGATGGCTTACGGGCAAGACCCCGTCTGTCGAGACACATTGACGAACTTCCTCGCACGCGAGACGGGCCAGGAACTGCGCCAGGAAGCGGAGGAGATCCTCCGACAGTTCACAGACTGACGCGCCGCGAGGCACCGCCCGTGGTCCCGCACGGTGCCCGGCTCCCGCGGAGCGGGCCAGGCCGCGCCGCACACACACCGGGGACCCGCTCAGGACTCGGGAAACTCACCCCGACAAGTGATCTCCCACATCCACGTCTCCAGGGTCCCGACGAACGAGACGAAGCCGGACGTGGCGTGAGAGGCCCGCACCTCGTCCCAGCCGGGATCGAGGACGACGATGCGGAAGGAGTCGGTGTACCAGCCAGCGTCGATATTGATCTCCCCGCACCGCAGGTCGCCCGTTCCCGCACGTTCCTTCCGCTCCTCATCCGTCAGGAACGGCAGCGGAGCGGTGCACGCCCAGTAGAGGTCCTCGGAGTCGTTGACCTCTACCCGCCCATCCGGGAGCCGCGCGGCCCAGAGCGCGTTGTGGACCACGTTCCAACCGTGCGGCACGCGGAGCGGGACGAGCCCACCGGTTTCGGAGACGCCGGCTCCCAGAGGCGAGTGGGACGGCAGTTTGCATCTCGCGCGCACGTGCCGAAGTGTAGGGATCCGCCCACGTCACCGGTCGGCCGGCCGCCGGTAGGCGCCCGCGCGCGCCGCGGCCAGCGCCGCCTTCGCCGCGCGCTCGGCGGCTGCCTCGTCCAGCGGGTCGCCACTGGCCAACAGCCGGTAGTACAGCGGAGCCGAGACCGCGCGGACCACCTCCTCGGGGTCGGTGTCGGCCGGCACTTCGCCGCGTTCCGCCGCCGCGACAACGCAGGGCGCCCACTCCGCGATCCGCGCCCGGTAGAACCGGCGCAGTGCCGACGCGGCGCGCGGGTCACAGGCCGCTGCCGCGATCACCGCACGGAAGAGCGGGCCCTGGCGCGGATCGTTCAACGTTGACCTGACCAGTTGGGCGTTGGCCCGCAGATCGTTCTCCAGCGAGCCGGTGTCGCTGCGCGGTAGCGAGGACTCGGCCATCTCCGCCAACAGGTCCGTCACCAGTCCGGAAGGGGTCCCCCAACGCCGGTAGACGGTGGTGCGGCCCACCTCCGCCCGGCGGGCGACCTCGCCGAGGTCGAGACGGTCGAAGCCGTGCTCCACCAGCGCGTCACCGGTGGCGCGCAGCACCGCCGCACGCACCCGTGCCGTGCGGCCACCCGGGCGCGCGGTGCCTGGCTCCGGGCGCACGCCACCCGGGCTCGCGCCCTCCTTCGCCTCCGGGCTCACCTCTGGCTCCTTCCCTTCCGGCACGATCACCATAACGGTACTCCAGTTCCCTTTGCGTCCACGGCCGTGCTAGCTTCACCTCCGACCTAACGGAACGCCTGACCCGTTAAGGGTTTCGCGGCGTGGAAGGAGTCCTCCTCATGGAACACCGCAGACTCGGCGCCTCCGGCCTCAGCGTCCCCGAACTCAGCTTCGGCACCGGCACGTTCGCGGGCCGCGGCGACCTCTTCGGAGCCTGGGGCGACACCGACGCCCGAGGGGCCCGCCGTCTGCTGGACATCTGCCTGGAGGCCGGCGTCACGCTCTTCGACAGCGCGGACGTCTACTCCGACGGCGCCGCCGAGGAGGTGCTGGGCGCGGCGATCCGTGGCCGCCGCGACCAGGTGCTGATCTCCACCAAGGCCGGGCTGCCCATGGGCGGGGGGCCGGGCGAAGCAGGCACCTCGCGCAGCCGGCTGATCGCCTCGGTCGAGGCCGCGCTCCGCCGCCTGGGCACCGACCACATCGACATCTTCCAACCGCACGCGTTCGACGCCGCCACGCCCGTCGACGAGGTGCTCGCCGCCCTGGACGACCTGGTCGGCGCCGGCAAGATCCGCTACCTGGGCGCCTCCAACTTCTCCGGTTGGGAGCTGATGAAGTCCCTGGCCGCCGCCGACCGTCACGGCCGCACCCGCTATGTCGCCCACCAGGTCTACTACTCGCTGGTCGGCCGGGACTACGAGTGGGAGTTGATGCCGTTGGCCCACGACCAGGGGGTGGGCGCCCTGGTCTGGAGCCCGCTCGGCTGGGGCCGGCTCACCGGCGCCCTCGGGCGCGGGCGCCCACTGCCGGCGGGCAGCCGACTGCACCGCACCGCGCGGTTCGGGCCGCCCGTCGAGAACGAGCGGCTTTACCAGGTCACGGACGTGCTTGACCAGTTGGTCGAGGAGACCGGACGGACCGTCCCGCAGATCGCCATCAACTGGCTGCTGCGTCGCCCCACCGTCTCCTCCGTGATCATCGGCGCCCGCGACGAACGGCAGTTGCGGGACAACCTGGGCGCGGTCGGCTGGTCGCTGACCCCCGAGCAGGTGGCTCGCCTCGACCAGGCCAGTGCCCACACCGCGCCCTACCCCTACTACCCGTACCGCGCCCAGGACGGCTTCGCCCAGCTCAACCCGCCGCTCGTGGCCTGAACCGGGGCCGCCGACCCGTTCTCCGGTCCGCAGCCGGGGCGTCACACCCAGCGGCACGGCGCCCCCTTCCTCCCCACCGGGCGGCGGGCGGAGCGGAAGCGCCGCCGTTGACGAGCTTCCCCCCTCGATGGTTACGCTGCGTTTGTGTCAGCAGAGGAAGGCCACTTCGCCGAAGACCACCGCTGGTGGGTCGCCCGGTTGGACGTCGACGCGTCCGCCGCGCGGGGATTCCGGCTCAACCGTCTCCCCGACGGCCCCCACCCGTCACGCGCCGACGCTCGCGAGGCCGCCCTCGCCCTCGCGGGCGAAGGCGGCGGCAGCGGTCCCGCGCCGCGCGCTCCGGGCTCGGTGGAGGTGGTGGGCCGGGCCGGCACCTACTGGATCGCCTTCGACGGGAGACGGTCGCTCTCCCTCGAACTGGCCGACGCGGACGGCGATCCGGTCCGGCTGGGAGTGCGGTTGGCCCCGCCCGCGCCGCCGAGGTCGGGCCCGGGGGCGGGGGCGGGTTCGGAGCCGGCCAGGAGGCCCGCCCGGCGGTCGGCACAGGGCTCAGCCTCGGCTTCGGCCTCGGCCGGGACGTTCGGGGACCTGACCCCGCCGGACCCCGACCGCTTCATGAACCGCCGCAAGCTCCCCATCCCGCTCCAGGCCGAGGGCGGGGTGATCACCCTGTGCGGCTCGGTGGGGGGCCTGCTCGCCTTCCAGGGGTTCCTCTCCATGTCCCACGCGAGCGCGGGGGAAACCGCGGTGTACTCGTTCGTCCCCGCGGTCGTGCTCCTGGTCGCGTCCTACCTCTGGCACCGCAACTGGTATCCCCGCGCCCGCAGGGCCTACCGGGACCGGATGACACGCGGGCGTTGACTCTCTCCACCGCCTGCCACCGCCTGCCACCGCCCGCCACCGCCGTCCGCCCCGGGCGCGGCAGGCGGTCCCGGGCGCGGCAGGCGGTCCCGGGCGCGGCAGGCGGTCCCGGTAGGCCCTGCCGCATCAGGGCAGCAGCACCATGCCCTCCGGCACGTCGATCCCGAACTCCCCGTCCAGCGCCAGCCGCACCTCCGCCTCGTCGGCCAACTCCCGCCGGGTGACCGCCCCGTCGTCGCTCGTCTCGGTCAACGTCCGGCCGTCCAGCAGCAGATGGGCGCCGACGCGCGTCCGCTGGACCAGTGGGCGCTGGACAAACGGAGAGTTGGGGTAGGTGGCGGCATACCAGTTCTGGGTCACCAGGTCGGACACCTCGAACGGCTCCTCGGTGAACGCGAGTTGCGCCCGCCATTCGTTCTCCTGCCACGCCTGGAGCGCCCACTGCGGCGACGGCCCCTCGTGCGGCAGCTTTACCAGCCGGTGCCGCCGCGCGTCGGCGTGGAATTCCACGTCCGGTACCAGCGGCACCGGTTCCGGCAGGGCGCCGATGCTCCCGAAGCCGACGTCCCCGAGGTGGATCCGCGGGTCGTCGGCCGCCCGCACCAGCAGCAGCGCGTGCACGCGTGGCCGGCTCGCGAACCGTTCCGCCCCGACCACCACCCGCCCGCTGAGCACCGTCACGTCGAAGCCCATCGCCCGGAGCGCCCCGGCCAGCAGCAGGTTGTGCTCGAAGCAGTAGCCACCGCGCCGGCGGTGCACCAACTTGGCGGTGAGGTCGTCGAGTTCGAGGGACGGAACGGTGCCGCGCAGCGGGTCCAGGTTCTCGAACGGGATGGCCAGCAGCTGCGCGCGGTGCACCCCGCGCAAGGTTGACAGGTCGGGGGAACGCGCGCCCCGCCAGCCGATCCGGTCGAGATAGGCGTCGAGTTCGAACCGTTGTTCGTCAGACATGAGTGGAAGCTAACCAGTGGACCACCACCCCCGTGATCGGCCACACGGCGGAGACCCGCTGAGCCGATGGAACCGGCAGGTCCTAGACCGCCTCCACCCTTAGGCCCTGGTCGAACGCCCCGGGCTCCGCCTCGCGGCGAGAGCCCCGGGACCGGCGTCGGTGACCTCCGCGCGCGCCGGGCGCGCGAGCCCCGCCGCGTGCGCCGCCGCCAGCGCGCACGCCGTCAGCAGCAGCACGAGACTCATGGTGAGCGCCGCCCGCAACCCGAACAGCGCCAGCAGCCCGCTGATCGCCATGATGCCGAGCGAGCTCGCGGTGCGCTGAAGCGCGAACATCTCCGCCCGCCTGCCGGGGGGCGAGAGTTCGTCCAGGGCGAGGGAGTAGAACGTGCTCAGCATCGGCAGAAAGAGCCCGACGACGGCGGCACCGGCGAGGGTCACCGCGAGGTGCCCGCCGGCGAGCACCAGTGCCGAACCGCCGGACATCGCCGCGAGATAGGCGACGACCCTCCGGGGCGTGGGCTTCCGGTTGCGCACACTGACCCAGATGCCGCCCATGACCGAGCCGACGCACAGCGTCAGCGCGAACAGGAAGGCCCACGCCGGCTCCAGCCCGAAGGCCAGCGCGAACGGCACCGCGCCGACCTCCACGGCGGCGGCGGCCGAACCGCTCGCGCAGGCGCAGAACAGCCAGAGGAACGCCGCCCTCGGCACTCGCACCCGCGGGCGGCCCACCTCGTTGACCTGGAGCCCGCACGCCTCGGGGACGCGCGGCATCAGGAAGAGCGGGCCGAGCCCCAGCACGGTGACGACCGCCATCGTCGCCGCGGGCGAGACCGCGCCGAGCAGCGAGGCGAGCACGGGGGACAGCGCGAAGCAGAGCTCGGTCAGCGTCGCGGCCACGCCCAACGCCCGGGGCAGGCCCGCCGGTTCGACGAGATAGTTGAGCAGCAGCCGCATGTAGCCGTACGCCGCGCCGTTGACGACCCCGGCGGCGACCACCGCGGCGACCACGAGCACGAACGGGGCCTTCACCGCGGCGAGGAGCGTGACGGCCGCGAGGGCGAGCGCGCGGACGCCGATGAGTGCGCGCAGATAGCGCACGCCGTCGAACCGCCGCCCGACGCGCGCCACGGGAACGGCCCCGAGCACCTGCGCCGCCGTCATCGCGAGGACCAGCGCCGCGCCGGACTCGGCCGTGCCCGTGAGGGGCAGCGCGATCAGCGCGAACGCGATCGGCGCCGCGGCCTGGGGGACGTTGAACGTTCCGCAGCCCGCCTGCCACCGTAGGATGTCGAGCCGGGAACGGGACGCGCGGGCCCCCTGCCCCGGGACGCCCGGGTGAGGGGCGGCGGTTCGGACCATCGGAGCCTCACTTCTCACCAGAGGTGTGCGTGCGGCCGGTCCTCCGAGCGCACCCCCCACGTGAGCACTATAGTGCCCACCCGGGGGTCCGTCGACGCGGTTGTTCGAGACGGAACCAGGCGGGAACGAGGGCGAGAACGCATGGCCGAACGCATCCGGCCCGAGGTGGCCGTCCTCGTGGGCCGGCGCATCCGCGCGCTGCGGTCGGCGTCCGGCGAGAGCGTCGCCCACCTCGCGCAACGCAGCGAGGTCAGCCGGCGGATGCTCACCCAGATCGAACTCGGCCAGGCCAACCCCAGCCTCGGCACGGTCGACCGCATCGCGGCGGCCCTCGGCACCACGTTCGCGGCGCTCGTCGGCATGATCGGCGCACCCTCGTCCGACGCGGTCAAGGTCTGGTCAACTCCGAACGGCAGCTGGGCATATCTGCTCAAGGCGTCGGAGACGAGCCATGTCTCGGTCGAACTGTGGAAGTGGCACATCACCGGCGACGACAGCTACGGGGTGACCCCGACGCCGGGCGCCCCCGACTCGATGGTGCACGTCTCCCAGGGCGTGCTGCGTGTCCGCTCCGCCGCCACCGCGTTCCTCACCGAGGCGAACGAGTCAGCGGCGATCCCCAGCGGCTCGCCCTACGCGTTCGAGGCGGGCTCGGACGCGGTCGACTTTCTGTCGGTGGTGATGATCCCCCGCGAGGACAGCTGAACGGCCAGTCGGCTGTCCGGCCGGCCGGGCCCGGTCCCGAGCCTCCCCTCACGGGCCCCGCCGCCGCCCGCGTTCCCTCCGAGCCGCCGCCCGCGTTCCGCGCGCTCAGCCGCCGCCCAACGCCCCGTCAAGAAGCGGGATCAGCCGGTCCCAGTGGCGGCGCAGCCCCGCCGGGTCGAAGGCCGCGGTGTCGCGCATGGTGAACCCGTGGACCGTGCCCGGATAGATCTCCGAGGTGTGGTCGAACCCCGCGGCCTCCAGGTCCCGGTTGAGCTCCGCCAGAGCCTCGGGGGTCAGGTCGCTCGCGGCGTGGCCGAAGTGGGCCCGGGCGGTGATCTTCGCCAGGGTTCCCGGCCCGTCGGCCGCCACGGGGGCGTGGGACGCGGCCAGGGCCGCCACGCGTTCCGGACGGGCAGCGGCGGTCCTGACCGCCAGCAGGCCACCGAAGCAGTAGCCGGTCACCCCGACCGGCCCGGCGGCGACCTCGGGCTGGTCGGCGAGGAACGCGAGCCAGGCGTCGGCGTCCCGCCGCGTCCGCTCGGCCGAGTGCGCCTCGATCAACGGCATCAACTCGGCCAGCAGCCCGGGCCTCTCGTCCTCCCCGATGTACTCGGGCAACGCGACCAGCGGCGCCCGACCGTTCCTGAACAGGTACTCCGGGACCAGCACGTAGTACCCGTGCCCGGCCAACTCGCCGGCCAGCTCCCGCAGCACCGGCCGGTCGCCGAAGGCGTCCGCGTACATCAGCACCCCCGGATGCCGCCCCCCGCCGTCCGGGAACGCGGCGAAGGCGCCGGCCGGGCCGTCGGCGGTCGGGATCCGCAGCGTCTTGACGGTCATCCACTCTCCTGTCCACTGCCACGGCTGCCCCACCGCCCCTAGCGCCCACCGCGCACACCTGGCCGAAACGTGCGCGCGTGCCCGCGACTTCCGTAACGCCCCGTTGCTCCCTTGACGCGGTGGGTACTACCTTCGCCACGTGCGAGGAACAACACCCCGACGGCGGCGAGAAGGCGAAGCCGGGGCCGGGAGGTCTTCCGGGGGCACCACATGACCGTGCGGGTGGCGCGCAGCGTCGGCATCGGGGTGGGGCTCGGTCTCACGCTGCTGTTGACGATGTACCTGCTGGTCGGCCTGCTCTGGCACGTGCGGACCGACGGTCCGGCCGGAGTCACGCGGGAGGGCCGTGCCGAGGCGGTCGGCTCGGCCGAGGTGCTGCACACCGTCGAGACCTCGAACCCCACCGGCGCCGACGCCTACGAGATCACCTACCTGGTGCTCGACCACCACGCCGAGGACGCCTCCCGGGTGCTGGAGGAGGAACGCGCGCGCCTGGAGGCGTCGCGCTGGAGTCCCTACGCGCCGGAGCACGCGACGGACGGCACGCTGCTGGCGTTCGGCGCCTCCACCGAGCGGCACGACACGGCGGCGGAGTTCCGTGTCCTCTCGCGTTTCCTGGAGGAGGGCGACCACGCGATGCCCGAGGACGACTTCACCGAGATCGCGCAGCGGTTCGAAGGCCGAGCCGACCTGCTGATCGTGCGGCTGCGACCGCGCGCGCCCTGAACCGCGGGAACGCCCCGGGGCGAACGGCCAGCCGTTCAGCCCTTCCCCAGCTCCTCGGCGAGCATCACCAGGATGCCGCTGGGGCCGCGGAGATAGGTGAGCCGGTAGACGTCCCCGTAGGTCGCCACCCCGCGCAGCGGACGGCATCCGTGCCGCGCCGCCACCTCAAGGGCCTCGTCGAGGTCGTCGACCGAGAAGGCGACGCGGTGCATCCCGATCTCGTGGGGAAGCGTGGGCTCCGTCTCGATCGCCTCCGGGTGCACGTACTCGAAGAGTTCGAGGCGGCCGTTGCCGTCCGGCGTCTGGAGCATGGCGATGTGGGCATGGTTGCCGTCCAGGCCGACGGCGGTCTCGGTCCACTCGCCGCTGACCGTGTCACGACCGACGACCGTGAGGCCGAGGTCGGTGAAGAAGGAGATCGCCGCTTCGAGATCCCGCACCGCGATGCCGACGTTCTCAAGTCTGATGGCCATGCGTCGCAGGGTAACGGACCGGGCGCATCGCCCCTTTCCCCGCTTTCCCGCACGGAAGCGGGCCGGCACCGCCCTCCGCCCTCGGCGTCCCCCCCTCATGAGCGGCCCCGGGGGCCGGGGCTCGGATCGCCGGCTCGACGACGTCTGAACCGTGCCGCCGCGTCGGCTCGGTGGCGATGTCGTGGCGTTGTCCTGGCGTTTGTCGCGGGGTTGAGAAGCGCTTGGTAAGCGCTTGGTAAGAGGCGGGCGGCAGAGTGGGTTCGGCCACGGCGGTGCGGCAGGCCCCGGTGGCCCCGGCGGCCCCGGTGTCGGCTTCGCGTCGGCGACAGACGACGTTCCCTCTCGCTCACTCGTCCGGAAGGCTGGAAGGCAACATGGTCAACTGGCGCGTCCTCGGCCCGTTGGAGATCGTCCATCACGGAAGGCATATCGACGCCGGCCCGCCTCAGCGTCGAGCGGTTCTGGGCATTCTGCTGCTGGCACGCGGAAAACCGGTCTCCCGGGGCCGCATCACCCGCCTCCTCTGGGGAGACGATCCACCCGCGTCCCCGACGAACTCCCTCCGCACACACGTCTCGCGGCTCCGGCAAACCTTTCGGGAGAACGGGCTGACGGCCGACCACGCCCGCCTCCTGACCGTCGGGGACGGTTATCGCCTGACGACGGGGGACGGCTCGCTGGACCTCGTGCGGTTCGAACGGCTGACGTGCCAGGCCAAGGACGCCCCCGACCGGACCGCCCTTCCGCTCTTCGAATCCGCCTTCGCCCTGTGGCGCGGGCCGATGCTGCCCGAGCTCTCCAGCGACGTGTTCCGCGAGAACGTCCTGCCCCGTTACGAGGAGGTGCGACTGACCGCCTACGAGAACCATGTCGACGCGCGTCTGCGTGTCGGGGAGCACGTGGGGTTGGTACCGGAACTCCTGGAGTTCACCCAGGAGTTCCCCTACCGGACCAGGCTGAGAATCCAGCTGATGCTCTCCCTCTACCGCTGCGGGCGAGGAGCGGAGGCTCTCACGGTCTACCGCGACACGCGGGGACACTTCTCCGCCCAGCTCGGCCTGGACGCCCCCGCCGAGTTGCGCGCGTTGGAGAGCCTCATCCTCACGGAGAGCCCCTCGCTGACGGACGTCTCGCACTTCGTCTCGATGGACCTCCTCCGGCCGACCAGACCGCTGGCGGCCACACGCCCCGTCAGCCACACCTGGTCGGTCAACTGACGGCCATCGGGCCACTCCCCCGACGTACGTCCCCTCGTCACCGAGCCCCCAGCACCGCGGAGACACCCCGATGTCCCAAGGGAGCGACGCGCCCGGGCTCGACGCGCTGCCCCGTCGTGGCGAAGAGGGAGTGGTGGGAAGGAGAGGCAAAGACGGGAAAGCGCTGCCGATCCACCGTTTCCCAACTAACGTTGCGTCAGGGTCCCCATCCGTTCGGTATGCGGGACCGGCACCAGCGAACGTGGAGGAGCATCGTGGGTTCCGCCTATGTGCCACCGCCCAACCGCCCTCCGCCGTCCGCCGCACCGCCTCGGGGCGCCCCTCCGCCGCGGGGCCTCCCTCCGCACGCCAGCGAGGCCAGCCGGCTGCTCTGCGCGGGGACGTATCTGGACGCGGGCTTCCGGGACAAGGTCATCGACGAGCTCTACCGCATGGAGCACCGGGTCGTGGCGCCTTCGCTCGGGTTCGACGCGGCCCGGGTCCTGGCCCACGCCCTGCAGGCCCGACGCATGGAACTGTTCTGGTCCTGGTGCGTGTTGATGCTCCTGCTGCTGGGGGTCGTGGCCTCCGGCTGGTGGCTGGTGGCCCTGGTGGTTCCCGGACTGCTGCTGTCCTTCGCGCGCCGGATGCGCGGCACCGCCGCCGACCCGCCCGGGCGGCGTCGCACGTTCGCCTTCTGGCTCCGCTGGGCCGGTCGTCTTCTTCTCGCGTATCTCTTGATCGCGACCCTGTACGTCGGCTTCGGCGCGGCCGACAAGGGGCCCTTCGAACCGCCGCCCGGGGCGGACGAGCTCAGCGTCCCGCAGGCGTGGCTCGCGCTGGCCAGCCTGCTGCTGATGGCGGTGTGCGTGGTCAGACAACAGGCGCGGTACGTCGAGGTGTTGCGGGGCCCGCTGTCCCCCGAGCACTTCCCCGACGCGGAGATCGATCCGGCCGAGTGGGCCGCGGAGCCCAGGCTCCGGGCGCTGAAGGACCGCATCCGGCGCGAGCAGCACGCCCCGCTCGTCATGTACCACGAGGCGCATCCGTTCTGTGGCGCCGGGGTCGCGCACGACACCTGGGTCCTGGCGGTCGAGCTGCGCCCCGACCCGGCGAGGGAGAGGCGGCCGATCGGGAACGGCGACGTCCTCGCCTCGGTGCGCCCGTTCCTTGAGCAGTTGCGCGAAGTGGCGGAAGTCTCGGAGCGGGAGGGCCAGGTCGTCCGGGACCGGCTGCGCCAGCTGCGGATCGACGAGTGTGTGTTCCTCCCGGCGGAGGGCCTGGACCACCGCGACGACGCGCCGTACGACCAGCGGTCGTTCGAGCTGCACCGGGCGCACGCGGTCGAGGAGGGCGGCGAGAAGCGCCGGCACTTCCTGCGGATCGGGGTGGCCGGCTGGGAGGAGGAACTGGTCGTCACGGTCTTCGTCCGGGTCCACACGCAAGGCCAGATGCTGATGCTGGAAGTGGCCCCGCACGTGCTGTTTCCCGTGCGCGCGGACTTCAAGGACGCCCATCACGAGGCGTACACGTTCGCCCACCAGAACGCCTTCGGCAAAGCGGTCCACATCGTCACCCGCATGGCCGGTGCGCCGGGAGAGGCGCTTGTCGCCCTCGGCCGTCGCGCCGTGCACGCGTGGCGCAGGATGACCGGCGAGTTCGCCCGCGGTCTGCCGGAGGGGCCGGCGGTCTCGGTGCGCGAACTCGCCGCGGAACCGGCCGGATCGCTCTTCCAGTCCATGGACGTCGACCGCTACCTCAAAGGGGTGCAGGACCGCATCGCGTACGGCGTGCGGGCGGCGCTCGCCGAAGCCGGCTACCGGACGGACGAGTTCGCCCAGAAGGTCGTCCACATCAGCAACGGCGGCGTGTACATCGACTCGGTGGCCGGCAGCACGTTCGCCGTCGGCGGCAGTGCCCGAGCCACCACGACGAGCGGCGGGCAGCCCCCGCCGTGGAGAGGACCCGCACCACATGGCCAGTGAAGAGTCCCCACCCCATGTCAGCATCGGCAGCGTGTCGGACAGCACGTTCGCCATCGGCAGCCACGCGGAGGCCACCAGCCACCACGGCACCGCCCCGGCGAACGGCGACGACACGGAACGGCTGCTCGCCGCCCTCAGGGAACTGCGAGCGGACCTGACCACGGTGCGGGCGAGCCAGCAGACCGCGGAGCTCGACGAGGCCCTGGCCGACGCGGAGGACGAGATCACCCGCACCGGGAGCGCGGGCGAGGGCCGGCTGCGCCGCCTGCGTGAACTCCTCACCGACGCGGCCTCGTTGACCACCGTGCTGACCTCGGCGGGAGCCGTCACCGGTCTGCTCGGCATGTGAGGGAGGAGGGCGATGGCCGAGAGCCGGCGCTACTGGAACGCGGACGCCCAGTGCTGGGAGGACCCCGCCGACCGCGGCAGGCTGCCCACCGTCACAGATCCACCGTCACCCACCGCGCTCACCCCGCCCCCGCGACACGGCGGCTTCCACGGCCGTGTCGGGGAGGCGCTGATGGCGGCGACGGCCGTGGTGGTCGCCGCCGCCGCCGTACTGACGCTCCTGCTCGCCGCCGGCGACGGGGAGTCCACCGGCGGTGAAGGGTCCACCGGCGGCTCGGGGTCCACCGGCGGTGGGGAGGAGTCCGTCGGTGACGGCGGGGAGTCCACCGGCGACGGCGGGCAGGCGACCACGGAGCCGGAGGCCCTGCCCGCCGGCTATCAGTGGTACGACGAGGGAGACGGCTTCGCGGCCGTCATCCCCGACGGCTGGGGGCTCAAGGAGAAGGCTCTGTCGGGTGACAGGGGGCACGTGGGATACGGGGAGGACTTCGGCCCGCGCGTCCTCTTCCTTTCCAACGCCTTCGAGGCGCCCCCCGAGGAATCCTTCCAGGAGTCCGGGCAGAGCTGGGCCGAAGTACTGGCAGGCCCCGAGTTCTTCATCTACGGAGACGTGACCGGGCAACAGATGGAGTATCGGGTCCCCGCCACCGGGGTCAACGAGGCGGAGTACTTCGTCGAGATTCGCTTCGAGGCCATCGACGGCCTCTACTGGAGCCTGTCCGCCGGCGGGCGCGACCGGGCGCTGAACGAGGAACGCGCGCTCCTCGACGTGGCGCTGGAACACTTCTGCCCCGTGGGGGTGAGGTGCGAGGGGTGACGCGCCTCCCTGGGTGAGGGGGACGACCGCCGCGCCGCCATCCGGCGATCCGACCGTCACCCCCCTCGCACCGACAACGGGGCAGAGCCGCAACGCGCGCACCGGCCCCTCAGCAGAAACACTCATCGCCCCTCCACCGTGTCAGCGGGTGATACCGGTCCCGGCACAAACACCAGGAAACCCGGGGTACGCGAAGAAAAAGGAGGCTCACAAGGGGGGCCGAAAACTCACAAGAGGGCTGACCCGCAAGCGCGTTGTTCTACGCTCGGCGATGACGCGGTGACGCGCCATCAGGATGCGAGGACACAGTGACCCGATCACCCAACGGCTCACTGGCCGCCCTCGTCTCCGCGTCCGGCGCCAGCCACAAGCGCTTGGCGCACCGCGTCAACCAGTTAGCCGCCGGCGCTGGTCGGCCCACCTCCTACACGCACACAAGCGTGTCCAACTGGCTCGCCGGCATGATCCCGCGACAGCCCGTTCCGGCGTTGCTGGCGCAGGCTCTGGGGGAAAGGCTCGGACGAGCGGTAGACGTGGCCGAGATCGGCATGGCCCCTTCCCATCCGGACGACGCCGGCGGGCTGGAGTTCTCACGTGACCCCGCCGACGCCGCGGCGCAGGCGGCCAACTTCTGGAGAAACATGCACCGCCGTTCGTATCTGAGGCGCGCGTTCGTCGTCAGCGCCTTCGCACTGCCCGTCACCCGTTGGCTGATCCACCCGGCCGCCGCGGCGCCCACCCACGCGGGCGGCCAACGGGTCGGCCAGAAGGAACTGGACGAGCTGTGGGAACAGGCCGAGCAGGCCCGGCAGTGGGACGCCCGCTACGGCGGAGCGAACTGGCGCACCGGGCAGGTGGTGGACTGCCTGACCAACCGCGCCGCTCCCCTGCTCGCGGGAAGGGCCACCCAGTCGGTCTCCAACGGCCTGCACTCCGCCGCAGCCGAACTCTCGCGGCTCGCCGGCTGGGCGGCCTTCGACGCGGGCGACCACGCGCTCGCCCAGGAGCACTTCGTGCAGGCGCTGAGCCTGGCGCGGGCCGGCGACAACGCCGAGCTGGGCGCGTATGTCCTGGCCACCATGGCACTCCAGACCATGCGCCGCGGGTACCCCACGGAAGCGATCGACATGGCACAGGGCGCCTACGAGCGCTCCGGCCGCGACGCCTCCCCCCGCGTCCGCGCGTTCACCCAGCTCATCGAGGCCCGCGCCAACGCCAGGACCGGCGACGAACGGGCGGCGGCCCGGGCGCTCGCCCGTTGCGAACGGCTGCTGGACGCCGCGCGCGAGACCGAATCCCCCACCTACATCGCCTACTTCGGGCCGGCCCGCATGGCGAGCGACGCGGTCGAGATCTACCGCGACCTGGGCAAGCCGCAGGTCGCCGCGAGCTGGGACGCCCAGGCCACCATGCCAGCCGGACACACCCGGGCGGTCGGACTCCGGCTCTCCGTCACCGCCACCGCGCACCTCCAGGCCGGAGACCTGGACCAGGGCCTGGCCGTCGGCCGCCGCTCGGTGGACATCCTCGCCGGCGTCTCCTCGGACCGCGCCCGCGAGTACGTCTCCGACGTGGACACCGCCCTCGCCCCCTGGGCGCGGGAACCCCGGGTACGGGAGTGGCGCGACCACGCCCACCGCCAACTGCGCGGCGGCCTGAACGGCTGACCACCGGCACCTCGGCCCGACGCGGACGCCCGCCCCGTGACCAAGCCGACACCGATGCCGCCGCCCACCGCCCGACTACCGACTACCGACTACCGACTACCGACGCGCACGCGCCCAAGCGCCTTCGAACTCCTGGCGTTCGATGAGGAAAGCGGTGAACTCCTCCTGCGCCGCCACCTCACTCATGTCGCCGAACGCGACATCGGCCAGAAAGGTTCTCGCGCTGTGCGCGTCACCGTCGGCCCACCCCGCCGTGCCGTCGCGGAATTCCTCCACGCGACGCACTTCGCTACCGTCGTCGCGGAGTTCACTGTAGATACTGATGGGCTCCTCGGTGAACTGGTGATGCCAGTAGACCTTCCAGTGACGCACTCAGGTACTCCGTCCATGACTGACGATGCGGTCCGAGATGTCGAGGTTACCGTCGTTGAGGAAAATGAAGACATCCGGCCGGTCAGGTGCCTGGAGGACGTCCAGCCCGCGTACGTCGATCTCCACGTAGTGGGTGAATCGCCTGCCGGCCCACGGTACTCGCAGAAAGGCATAGGAGAGTTGGCCGAGCGTCCTCGTCCCCGGAGCGATGTCCGTCAGGTATTGACCGTCGCCATAACGGGCGTCCTTCGGGTTCTGTGCGCGCAGTGAGGGCCACATCTCCTTACTGTCGAGTATTCCGCGCAACCCGTCCTCGTTGGTGTAGTGATAAAGCCGGCAGGGAGTGAGCCCCAGGGGGTCGAGCCAGCTGTGCGGATTGTCCACGTACCCGTAGTGGTGCGGCGCGGGGGCGAGTCCCAGGGGGTCGGGGGCCGTGTAGGAGGCCGTCTCCGGGTCGTAGTGGCGATGCAGGTTGTAGTGCCACCCGGTCTCCTCGTCCGCGTACTGGCCGGGGAAGCGCAGCGGAACGGGATCGTTCTCGGTGGGTGCCAGTTTCTTTCCCCACACCGTGGTCCGCGAGGCCCAGACGCGCTCTCCCTCGGCGGTGAGCAGCTCGGTGGGAGTGCCGACAAGGTCCGTCACGATGGCGTAGAAACGGCGGTCGTTCTCGCCTCGGCGCTCGGTCTGGGATATCGGCCTCCGCAGCGCGTCGTGGTCCCAGGTGAGCGTCGTCGGACCGGCGTCCGCGCCTTCCGTCGTCGTCTCCACGAGCGTGGTGTCGTGCCAGGTGAACGTCGTTGTCTCGGCGACCGAACCGTCCGCGTGCAGACGTTCCTTGGCGGATCGCCTGCCGACCGGGTCGTACCGGTAGCGCCACCGCGTCCCGTCCGGTGTCACCACCTCGGTGAGTCGGTCCTCGGCGTCCCAGCTGTACCGCCATCCCTCGGCGCGCCCCGAAGGCCGGAGTCGCTCGCGGAGCACCACGCGACCTGCCGCGTCGTACTCGTACCGCAGGTCCCCCTTGGCGGCGGGGCGCGCCCCGTCGAACGTCACGGCGGCCTCCTGGGTGTCCACGGCCGGACCGTCGACCCGGACCGCGGCGAGGGCGCCGCCCGCGCCGTAGGCGTAGCCCTCGTGGTGACGCGGCCCGCGGAGTTCGGTGATCCGGCCGAGGCCGTCGAGAGCCATCTCGGTGGCGCCACCGGCGCTGTCGGTGATCGCGGTGAGGTGGCCGTCCGCCCGGTAGCCGTAGCTCCGGCGTCGCTCCCGCGCGGCGCCGGGGTTGACCACCTGCGCGGTGAGCTGGCCCGACGCTCCCCACACCTGCGCCACCGACGCGTTGTCGTCGACCCGCCGTTCGGTCTCCCTGCCGGTCGGATCGTGTGCGAACGACAGCACATGGTCGGCTGCCTCCAGCCGGGCCGACCGCCCTTCGAGGTCGTACTGCCACGTGCTGGTGTGGCCGCCAGGGGTGGTTCGGGCCACCAGGCGCCCGCGCCCGTCGTAACGCTGGCCCAGCGTCCGTCCGTTGACCGTTTCCGCCAGGATCCGGCCCATCGGGTCCCGTTCGAGCACGAGTTCGACGTCGGGGCCGGCGGCACCGACCAGGTTGCCCGCTTCGTCGTACCGGTAGTCCGTCACGGTGTCACCGACACGCTTGGCGGCGACCCGACCGAGCGCGTCACGTTCCCAGGCGACGACCTGGCCCGTGGCGTTCGTCCGTGCCGTGAGCTGGCCACGGGCGTCGAAGGTGTAGGAGACCGCGCGTCCGTCCATGTCGCGCTCGGCGACCACTCGCCCGTTCGCATCGCGGGTGTAGTCCCAGGTCTTTCCGCCGGGCGCGACCACACACACGAGACGCGACTGGGAGTCGTGACGGTACTCGTAGCGCGCGCCGGTCGGATCGGTCTGGCTCGTCAGGACGTCGAAGGGGCCGTACGTGAAGTGGCTGACGCCGCCGTTCTCATCCGTGTGGCGGACGCAGTTGTTCTCGCCGTCCCACTCCCAGAGCTGTTCGCCGCCGGCCGGGTCGACGCGCCGCGAGAGGAGCCCTTCCGGGGTGTACTCAAGGAGCACCTCGTGCGACAGCGGATCGACAACGCGGCTCGGGCGGCCGAACGCGTCCCGCTCGTAGCGGGTGACGGAACCGTCCGGGCTCGTCACCGCCACGGGCAGTCCCGCCCCGTCGCACCGCACCTGTGTGACGGCGCCTTCGGCGTCGACGATGCGGGCGAGCCCCCCGTGCGCGTCGTATGCGTAGAGCGTCCTTCTGCCCTGGGGGTCCACGAGAGCGATCCGATTGCCCGACGAATCGAAGGCCTGGCTCCAGGTGTTCCCGTTCGCCTCGGTCATCTCCGCGGGCTGACCGAACTCGTTGCGCTCGATACGCACCGTGCTGCCGTCGGGATGCGTGACGGCGCTGAGCCAGCCGTGTTCCTCGTAGGTGTGGCGAAGCGTGTTGCCCAGGGGATCGCTGAGGCTCAGCACACGGTCGTGCCGGTCCCAGGAGCGCTGGGAGGTATGCCCCAACGGGTCGGTCTGGGCGAGCAGTTGGAAGGAGTCGTTGAACTGGAACGTCGAGACGTGACCGAGCGAGTCGGTGACCAGCGTGCGCTGGTTCTCGGAGTCGTAGACATACCGGTACGCCAGCAGGCCGTCCGGGCCCGTGGTGTGGACGCAGCGCCCCTGCTCGTCATACGTGTACTCGTACCAGTTGCCGTTTCGGTCCTCCCAGCGGGCTATTCGCGTCGGGTCCGCGTAGCGGAAGCGCAGCGGCTTGCCGGAGGAGTTGACGATGTCGGTGAGACTTCCACTCCGGTCATACCCGTAACGCATGAGGACCGGCCGTCCGGGGGCGCTCAGAAGCCGAATGTCCGTGACCCGACCCGCCGTGGTGCCGACACCGAGGTGGTAGCCGCCGGAGTGGTGGACATCCGTGAGGAACCCGTCACTGTCATAGACGAACTGTTGGAGATTGCCGTTGCGGTCGGTAATCGCCGTGACCGGCAGCTCGCTGGCGGGACGGCCGGCCACGGGTGCGAAGCGGAGCGTCAGCCCCGTCTCCACCTGGTGGACCGCCAGGGGTGAACCCGCGACGCCGTCCCAGGAGAGCGACCACCGCGGCCCCTCCACCGGATAGACGGCCTCCCCCGGGATCGGGCGCGGGTAGAGGAGGAACATGCCGTCGGCGGTGAGGAACCTGACGCCGTACTCGTCGAGAACCAGGCGCTGGTCGAAGGTGGAGGACCAGCCGTGCCCGAACGCGCTCCCCGCGCGGTAGCCGGACACGTGGTGCCGTTCGACCGTCAGCGGAAGCACGCCAGGAAGGAGGACGTCGGTGGCCGACATCAGCAGCTCGCCCGTCGCGACGTCCACCGGATCGCCGCAGGAGTTGCGGGCGTTGATGGGAATGCCCTCGCCGCGGGCGCGCCGGCCCAACCCCAGCGCCCCCTGGCGCAGACCGCGCAGCCCGGTCGAGGCCAGTCCCCGCACTCCACGGGCCAGCCCGCCGAGCGTCGTCAGCCCCTTCATGCCGGGAATGCAGTCAAGTGCCGCAAAAGCGACATCGAGGAGTCCGGCCTCCCCCTTGGCGTACTTGATGAGGGTGTCGGCGAGGACGACGACCGCGGCGGCCAGGACCACCCAGGCCAACGGGCCGCCGATGATCATGACCACGACGCCGAGGACGGCGACGATCACCTTGCAGATCTCGACCAGAGTGTCCCAGTTGTCGGTCACCCACTTGATGACCTTCTCCCACCAGCGGCGGTTCTGAATGCCGGCGTCACTCGCCTCGTCGATGTCACGAGCGCACTCGCGCGCCGCCTCCTCACGCATCTCCTGTGCGTCAAGCGCGAGTTGACGTGCGGCGGCCAGTCGTTCCTCCGCGTCGTCGACCTGGCTCCGCGCGGCGCCGGCGGCGGACTCGGCAGCCTGCTGGTCACGGGCCGCCGCGCGGACGTCGGCCTCGTCGGGCGGCTCGGCACCGTCGCGTTCCCCCTCGCGTTGGAGCCGTTCGGCCTCGTCCCCCGCGCGGCCCACCCAGTCGGTCGCGTCGCCCAACGCCGACTGGGCTGAGGCGAGGTCCACCTGCGCGGAGACCGCGCGGTCGAGCGCGCGGTCGGCCATGCCCTGCGCCGTTTGCAGCTTGGGCCAATAGGTATGGAGTGCCTGCGCGCAGAGGCTGTAAGAATCCTCCAGCTTCGTGAGGTTGTCGGGCACGCCGTCGAACTCGCGACGGAAGGCGTCCGCGGAGAGCCCGGCCCACTCCAGCACGGCGCGCTCCCCCGCCATCCCCCTGATCTTGCCGAGAGCCTCCCCCACATCGTCGGCGAACTCCCGCAAGTCGTCCGCCAACTCCCGGACCTCGTCCGGGTCTCCGGGCGTCGGATCCCTGTCCATGTCCACCGGAGACCAGTCCGCCGGGCGCACCACTGCCCCACCCCATATCTGTTCGCTGATCAACAACCGTCCCACGCCTGCGCGGTCACATCGCGCAGGTCGCCGTCCCCCACGACGACGGAACACCGCAAGCTACCTGAATGTTCCTCAACCGCACCGTCACGGGGGCCGAAGCGGCCTACCGGTGGCGCGGCTACCTCGAAGCGGACGGCTGAAACACCCTCAACCAGACCGTCCCCGGAACGCGCACTGCCACTCCCCGGCCCGAGAACTTCACGCAGCGCACGACGAAGGCCCCATGACGAGCAGTCAACATGCCGTCAACGCAGCCGCGGTGGGCGGCCTACGTGGCGGGTGGTCGCCCGGGTGCGGGTTCAGCGGATGGCCGCAAGGAGGCAGCTGGGAGGGGAGGGCGGCTCCCGGGGGCCAGGGGGGTTGCCGAACGAGGATCGGCGCTTGCGGCCGTGCCATCCGGGCGCCATGACCGCGCCGATGTTGAAGGCCGGCCGGCCGGCGGGGGCGGGCGTGGCGCGCACCCGGCTGCGCCGGGCCTGCCCCGGCGCAGCGCCGTCCCGGGCCCGACCCGCCGCTGGACTACCCAAGGAGTGGCGCGGCAGTCGGCACACACACGAGGTGCCCGGTTCAGCAGGTCAACGACCGCGCTGCCGCGTGAACGTATTCCCGGTCGACGTATCCCGCGCGTCGGCCACTTCCGCAAGTCGGCTGGGCGAGCGAGAACAGTCGCGAACCGGGGACAAGTTCGTGTTCGGGGTGCCGCACTTCCACCGCCACACACTCCCCGCCTGGCTGGCCGCGCCCCCGGCGGGGGCACGGAACAGCCGGCCCCGCGACCGTTCCGGCGAACCCCCGCCACCGGCGCGCGGAGGAACGGCGTGCGCGGGTGCGAGAACTGCTCGTCGGGGGCCGGCGTCCACACCCCGAACAGCTCGCGGAGGAGCTGTCCGTCTCACGCCGCCAGGCGGAGCGGGCTCGTTGCTCGGGCCGGCGCCGAACGCGGGGACGCTACGCGTCGGCCGAGATGACTGCGGGCTTGCCGGCTTCGATCTGCGCGGGGACGTGGCGGCGCCGGTGTTCGCGTTGGAGCGCGCGGATCTCGTGCGGGTGCCGTGTTGGGACGACCGTGGACCGGGGAGGAGAAGCGGGGGAAGGCGCAGGGCCGTTCAGCGGAATCGGAGGGCAGCGACATCTACACCCTCCCCCTCCAGCAACCGAAGTGCGACTCAGCCTCCGCACCTCGTCGGACGCGCCAGGGCCCCGCGCCGCCTCTCGGCGTCACGGGGCCCACGGGTGCCGCGGATGTGCCGCGGATGTGCCGCGCTCAGCGGATGTCGAAGGCGCCTTCCCTGACCGCCGAGGTGAACGCGGCCCAGTGGGGCGCCGCCACGGCGAGGACGGGGCCCCCGAAGTCCTTGGAGTCCCGCACGTCCAGGCCGCCGGCGCGGTGCCGCGCCTCGACACAGTCACCGTTCTGACCGCTGTAGCTGCTCTTGAACCAACCGGACTGGTTTTCCTTCATCTCCCTCAAGTCTCCCTATGCTTTTGTTTCCTTGATGATGCCCTCGATGAGCCTCTGGCTCTCCAACTCCCCGCAGGCGGTCGCGCGAAGGTGGTCGAAGACATCGCCATAGAACCCGATGTCGCTCGGGTCTTCCAGGTAGGTGTGGCTGACGTGGTTCTCCAGCAGCACGACCTGCATGTCGGACGGCTCGGGGAACCGGTAGACCTTGAACGGGAAGGGCCCGCCACGGTAGGCGCCCACCGAGAAGGGTAGTACCTGCAAGGTGACGCTGGGCAGCTTCGCCAGCTCGATGAGATGGCGCAGTTGGGCCCGCATCACCGCCGGCCCTCCCACCTGCTGGCGCAACGCTCCCTCGCCGAGGATCATCCAGACCCCGATCGGGTTCTCCTCGCGGGTGAGGGCCTTCTGTCGCTCCAGTCGGACGTCGAGCTTGGTCGTCTCGTCCGGCCCCAGGGGGCCGGGAGATCCGCCGCCGATCACGGCTTCGGCGTACTCCTTGGTCTGGAACAGCGCGTCGATGACGCCCGGTTGGAACCCGCGACAGTACGAGATGTCCTCCTCAAGCCCGATCAGGTCGACGAAGTCCTGCGGCAGCCGGTCTTCCAGCACGCGCCACCAGCGCTGCTTCTTGCTCTCGCGGGCGAGCGAGAGCCATCCCTCACGGGCGCCAGGGTCGGTGACCTCGTAGAGGTCGAGGAGTGTCTTCAGGTCCAGCGGCCTGATCGGGCTGCGGCCGGACTCGATGCGGCTGACCTTCGAGATGTTGCAGCTCAGGACCTCGGCGGCGTGGTCCAGCAGGAGGCCGTGACTCTCGCGCAGGCGCCGGAGGTTCGTTCCCAACACTCGGCGGCGCACGGTCGGCTTCGGGTCTTCCGGCATTGCTCTCTCCTCCGCTACGGCCGACAGCGTATCGCTCCGTTGCCACACCTGTTCGCGGAATTCGAACACCGTGCATGACTTGCACAACAGAAGTCGGCGTGCCCATACTATCCGGTGAGCGCCGCTCCACGTTGCGTGATTCTGGAATCTCGATCAACCGGTTCACGCTGCACTTTGGCGGACGCGCCACTCCATCACCGGGAGGTGTTCGTGATCGCCGAAACCGTGCAAGGCCCCGAGGGTGCCGAGAAGTACACCTGGGACTTAACGGCCGCACCGCAGACCATCGAGCGCTGGCGCGCGCGGGCGGCGGAGACGGTCGCCCTACTCGGCGGCGACCAGGACGCGGTGGCGTTGACCCGCCTCGGCGTCTCGGAGTTGCTGAGCAACGTCGCCAAGCATGTGACGGACCCACGGTGCGTCCTCATCGTCGGCAGAGAGACCGACGGCTTCCGCGTCACCGTCCGCGACCGCTCGCCCCACCCCCCGGCCATGACGATCCCCGACTGGGACGCCGAATCCGGCCGCGGCCTGTGGCTCCTCGCCGAGATGGTGCGCGACTGGGGCTACTCCCGCATTCCTGGCGGCAAGGCCGTCTGGTTCCGCTTCCCCGTCGCCCATGCGGACGGCCCGCGATGAACGGCGCCACCCCCGAGTGGGAGTTCCAGATACCGGTGCCGGGGATCGTCGGTGCGGAGCAACGGGCCCTGGGGCCCTGCTGGTTCTGGTGCGGGTATCGCGTCTCGCCGGTGGTGTGGATCGGGTGCCTCACCTCGGAGGGCGCCACCGCCCCGCTCTACGCGTGCGACGCGTGCCTACGCCAACTGGCCGCGATGGCCTGGGACTTCACCGACGCCGAACGCGCCGCACCCCGCGCCCCCGATGGGCGGTCGTTGGAGCCCTACCGGGCGACCGAAGACGCCTGGTCGCCCTGGCCATCGAGAAAACGATGGCACCCACGCTCCCGCACCACGTTCGGGACCCGCTTCTGGAAGGGGGCGCATCCGTCGTGAACGACATCGTGCGCGGCGCGGATCGGGTGCTGATCCAGGAGCGGGGGCCCGGGGTGCCGGAGGGCATCTACGGCGCGGAGTGCATGAGTTGCGAGGCGGTCTCCCCGCTCTTCGACAACGACTCACTCCCGGTCGCGGTCTGGGCGCTCCAACACTCCCAGGACCGGCCCGACCACACCCTCTTCCTCGCCCGGACCGAACGCCACTGGCGCGTCGTCCCCCGCCCGGACAACCCACCACCGCCGTCGTCCTCCGGTCCGGGGTTCGTCGGTCCGGCGTTCGTCGGCCTGATGTGCCTGCTCACGGCCCTCTCGGGCCTTCTGCCCGCCCTGACCAGTTAACGCAAGGAGAAACCAGTCATGTTGACCACCATCAACCACTCCCCGATCCCGATCACCTTCCACGTGCTGGCCACGACGCAGAGCAACCACATGCTGATGGTGCGCGGGCTGCGGGAGGACGGCCAGGAAGGGTGGGTCCTGCCCAACGGCCAGGTACCGCCCGGCCGTTGCATCATCCTGACCGCCCGCGAGACGTTCCTTGAGGCGACCGGCTGCGAACGCGCCCTGTCCGAGGTGGTGGCCGTCACCCCGACCACGGACGACGAAGGCACACTCAACGGCCTCACCTACGTCCTGGACGGCGGCGTCCTCCCGGACGTGCCGTCCAGGGACCCCAAGGAAGGCGCCAGTTGGGTCCCAATGCGCGAACTGTACGAGCCCCCGGCCCTCTACCAGTACGCCATCATCGCCACCGGCCAACGCCGCCGCCTCCCCCTCCTCATCAACACCGACCGCCCCGAATCCGCCTTCATCTGACGAGGGCGGACGGGCGCACCCCGGAAGCCGTGCGCGCGAGCGGCACTCGGGGGCTAGGGCGTTCTCCCAGGGGCCGCCCTGGTACGTGGCCTCACCCCTCAGACGAGTTCCTCCGGCGACAGAAGCCGCCAGGGCAGGGCGGTGCGCCAGTCGGAACCGCCGGCGGCCCAGTCGTTGACGACCGAGACGAGGAAGTCCAGCCCCCACGGCTCGGGCCGGCGCTCCACCCGAGCGGTGTAGTGCGCGAACGGGCCACCCTCGCGGTACTCCACGGTATGGCTGCCGTCGTCCTCAAGCCGCACCTGGAGGTACCACTGCTCGGGGTCCGGAGCATCGGCCCATTCCACAATCAGGAACCGAAACCGGTGGTTCATGTCCGCCAGCAGATCCCCCAACCGCTCGGGCGAGGGATCATCCCAGACGGTGCCGTCCCACTCGATGGCGCGGACCCTCGTCACGCGAGGTTCCCTTCCCCCCGCAGCCGCTCATCCGCGAACGCCCGCAGCTCAGCCAGACCGAGCCGCCGCGCACCCTCAATGCCCGCCCCGGTCAGAACGAGGCCACTGTCCCACTCGACGCGCCACACCTCGTGATGCCGGTTCTCAAACTCGACAAAACTCCCCGGCGAGCCCTCCAACTCCCCCAACTCGTGATGGAACATGGCGTGCCGCGCGAACCCCCTGGCGCTCCCCCGGCTACGCGCCTGAGTCCTGGTGTTGTCGAACCGCATCTTCAGATAGGGAACGGGCTCCCTGGCGAGCACGGAAGGATTGAGCAGCCTTCTCAGCGCCAACACCTCCTCCTCGCTCTCGTCGCCGGCGAACTCGCACGTGTAGCCAGGGAACACCACACGAACGAAGGGGTCCAGTCCCGGATTCTCATACTCATAATGGCGGTGAACTTTCGGCGGAAGCGCCGCCAGGACATCGAAACGGTACCCGGGAGCTGAGAAGCCACCCACCGCGTTCATCGCCCTTGTCGGATCGGCGAGTCCGTCGGCACGTTGCCGGCTGAAGACCACCGCGGCCTCGTCCATGCGCCCGTCACGCTCACCGCGATAGCTCATCTGGAACAGCATTGGGGCACTGCCCGGGGCAAGCGCGCCTACGAAGTTCAGCCCCGGGGCGGGCGACCACTGCCAGGCGTCCGAAACCCCTCGCACAGCCGTGACGTTGCGAAATCCCTCGACCACACTCTTCAGATCCACCCATGCTCCCAGTCAGAGGGATCATCCCAGACGGTGCCGTCCCACTCGATGGCGCGGATCCTCGTCACGCGAGGTTCCCTTCCCCCCGCAGCCGCTCATCCGCGAACGCCCGCAGCTCAGCCAGACCGAGTCGCCGCGCACCCTCGATACCCGCCCCGGTCAGAACGAGCCCACCGTCCCACTCGACGCGCCACACCTCGTGATGCCGGTTCTCAAACTCGACAAAACTCCCCGGCGAGCCCTCCAACTCCCCCAACTCGTGATGGAACATGGCGTGCCGCGCGAACCCCCTGGCGCTCCCCCGACTACGCGCCTGAGTCCTGGTGTTGTCGAACCGCATCTTCAGATAGGGAACGGGCTCTCGGTCGAGGACCCAGGGATCGATCTGCCTCTCGCGTGCCTCCGCCTCCGCCTCATCCTCATCACCGGCGAATTCGAGCGCATACGCGGGGAAAACCACATAGACGAAGGGGTTGAGTTCCGGGTTCTCGTACTCGTAGTGCCGGTGGATCTCTGGGGGGAGCGCCACCAGAACATCGAAGGAATACCCAGGTGCAGAGAAACCACTCACCGGGTTCAGAGGTCGAGTGGGCACCGCGAGTTCACCGGAGTGTGCCCGGATGAACTTCGCAACCGCCTCGTTCACACGCGTATCACGCTTGCCCCGATAATGCGACTGAAACAGCACTCCACTGCGCGCGTCAACCACCCCGGAAAAGTTCAGACCAGGAGCCGGAGACCATTCCCAAGCGTCCGGAACTCCATCCAGGGCAGCGACGTTGGGGAATGCATCGACCGCATCCTTCAGGCCCATAGCGAAACTCCTGTCAACTGCACACGTAATTCGGTCCCACGTCCTGCCGGTACGTGGTGCTCAAGTTAGCACCGCCCCGGGAGTTCTGGCTTCTGGTCATCGGCTCCAGGTTGTCGACGTCATTGTAGAAGTCGTTCCGTGTCGCACGGTCGGTGTTGTATCCCTCGCGATTCCAGTGCTCAACGACGGGCTCTCGGTGTTCGTAGGTCAGTTCGTCGTTGGGCACCACACGCCCCCGACGGTCACGCCAGGTGAGCTGGTGGAAGATTCGGCACGAATAAACGGCTGTTCACCTAGCCCCCGCCCCGACATCACCAATGTCCTGGTCTGGTTCCAGAAGGGGTGTGCGTCGGTGACGGTGAGGCTGGGTGAGGACGGTCTGGACGAGCTTGGTGATCCGGGTGGTGGAGCATCGCAGTTTGCGAAGGAGCCGCCAGGACTTGAGGGTGGCGACGGCCTGTTCGACAAGGGCCCGGATCTTCGCATGGGACCGGTTCACCGCCTGCTGGCCTGCGGAGAGGTTCTCTTATCGTCCCCAGCACGGGATGCGGACCGGCCCGTCGAAGTCCACGGTGCGGTAGAGGAAGCCCGCCACCGACTCGTGGTCGGTGATCGGGTCACCCTCCCCCACCTCCAGTGCAACGGAGACCGTGCGGGCGCGCCGCGTCCGACCTGGGGAAAGAGGGAGGCGGCGGACGAGTCGGCCTGTACGCCGGGTCCTGTTCCCGGTGCGTGCCCGAAGGTGCGCGCCGGGTGGCGGTCATCCATCTAGGGGTGATGTCGCCATCACCCTCAAGCGGTCTACCCGTGAACCTCGGGCGGGCAGCCCTCAGGCGTTCACGCGGGGTCGTTCGAGAACGGCCCCTTCTTGACCTTGCTCCGGGTGGGGTTTACCGAGCCGCCCAGGTCACCCTGGGCGCTGGTGGTCTCTTACACCACCGTTTCACCCTTACCGGGTCCCGCTCGCGCGGTCCCGGCGGTTTGCTTTCTGTGGCACTGTCCCGTGGGTCACCCCAGGTAGGCGTTACCTACCACCCTGCCCTGTGGAGCCCGGACGTTCCTCGGTGGGGCCCTGGTGGGGGCACCAACGCGACCGCCCGGCCGGCTCGTCCGCCGTGTGGGCAAGCCTACCTCGGCCGGCCGACATCACCCGACCGCGTACGCTGCGGGGCATGTTGGTGCTGTTGCCGCCCTCCGAGGGCAAGGCCGACGGGCTCAGGGGCCGGCCGCTGGCGTGGGGGTCGCTCGCGCTGCCGGCGTTGGACGAGGCCAGGGCTCGGGTCGTGGACGAGTTGGTGGAGCTGTGCGCGGGCGATCCGGCGAAGGCCAGGGAGGTGCTGGGGCTCAGCGAGGGCCAGTCCGCCGAGGTCGCCAGGAACGCCGCGTTGCGGGCGGCGCCCGCCGCGCCCGCCGGGGCCGTCTACACCGGGGTGCTCTACGACGCGCTGGGCCTGGCCACGTTGAGCCCGGCGGCGAAGCGGCGCGCGGGGAAGGCGTTGCTGGTCTTCTCCGGGCTGTGGGGCGTGCTGCGGATCAACGACCGGATTCCCGCCTACCGCTGCTCGGGCGGCGTGCGGCTGCCGGGGATCGGTTCGTTGGCCGGCCACTGGAAGGGGCCGCTGGGCGAGGTGTTGCCCGAAGTGGCGGGCTCCGGGCCGGTGTTGGACCTGCGGTCCGCGGCCTACGCGGCGCTGTGGCGCCCGTCGGGCGAGCTGGCCGCGCGCACGCTGACGGTGCGGGTGCTCCAGGAACGGCTGGTGGGGGGCGTGCCGAAGCGGTCGGTGGTGAGCCACTTCAACAAGGCGACCAAGGGCCGGCTGGTGCGCGACCTGTTGGAGGCCGGCCCGCTGCCGCGCCGGGCCGACCGGGTCGCCGACGCGCTGCGCGGGCTCGGCTACCGGGTGGAGGCCGACGAGGCGGCGCCCGGCCGGCTGGACGTGGTGGTCAGCGAGGTGTGACGCCGAGGTGTGCCGTGTCGTTGAAGCGGCGCACCGTCGCGTTGCCGTCCGGGTAGTAGCCGATCTCGCTCAGGGCGGCCGGTGACAGCTCCATGCGGAACATCGCGGCGGGCGGGGCGCCCAGCGCGAGGCGCAGCAGCGTCTTGACCGGGGTGACGTGCGTCACCGCGAGCACGGTGCGGCCGGCGTAGCGGGCGAGGGTCTTGTCCCTGGCGACGGCGACCCTGCGGGCGACCGTGGCGAAGCTCTCGCCGCCGCCCGTCGGGTGGGCGTCGGCCGAGTCCAGCCAGGCGCGCAGCTCCTCCGGGTGGCGCTGTCTGACCTCCTCGAACGTCAGCCCCTCCCAGGCGCCGAAGTCCGTCTCCCGCAGCCCCTCCTCGACGCGCACGTCGAGCCCGAGACGTTCGGCGACGGCCGCCGCCGTCTGCCGGCAGCGCCGCAGCGGGGAGGTGACGACGGCGCCGAGGCCGACGCCCTCCAGGGCGGCGGCGGCCGAGGCGGCCTGGGCGTGGCCGATGTCGGTCAGCTCGGGGTCGGGCCCGCCGCTGCCGGAGAACCGCTTCTCCGCGGTGAACGCCGTCTCGCCGTGGCGGAGCAGCAGCAGGGTGGTCGGGGTGCCGGTCGAGGGGCCCCAACCGCGGGTCGTCGATGCGGCGTCCGGCTCCTGGGACGGCGGCTCGGCGGTGGCCTCGGCGGCCGACGGCTCGCCGGGGCGCCACTCCTCGCCTCGGCGGCCGGCGTCCATGGCCTCGTTGGCGAGCCGGTCCGCGTGCTTGTTGCGCTCCCGGGGGATCCACTCGAAGCGCACCGCGCCCGGCGGGTAGATCTTCTGGGCCTCCATGGCCAGCGGCTTCATGTCGGGGTGCTTGATGCGCCAGCGGCCCGACATCTGCTCGACGACCAGCTTGGAGTCCATCCGCACCCGCACCGCCGCGTCGGGCGCCAGGGCGTGGGCGGCGCGCAGTCCGGCGATCAGGCCCCGGTACTCGGCGACGTTGTTGGTCGCCCTGCCGATGTAGGCGGCGGTCTCGGCCAGCACCTGGCCGTTGCCCGCGTCCCTGACCACGGCGCCGTAGCCGGCGGGGCCCGGGTTGCCCCGCGAGCCTCCGTCGGCCTCGATCACCAACTCCCGCGTCATCGGCAGCTCACAGCCCCGAGTCGGGGGTGCGGACCAGGATGCGGCGGCAGTTCTCGCAGCGCACCACGGTGTCGGGGGCGGCGGCGCGCACCTCGTTCAGCTCCGTGATGTTCAGCTCCAGGCGGCAGCCCTCGCAGCGGCGCTGGTAGAGCCGGGCGGCGCCGACGCCGCCCTGCTGCTCGCGCAGCTTCTCGTAGAGCTTGAGGAGGTCGGCGGGAACGGACTCGACGGTGACGGAACGGTCGGAGCGGACGGCCGCGGCCTCGGCGTCGATCTCGGCGAGGGCGGCGTCCCTGCGGGTGACGACCTCGGCGGCGACGTTCTGGAGCCCTTCGAGGGCGGCGGCCAGCTCCTTGGCGCGGGCCTGGGCGCTCTCGTGGCGTTCCATGATCTCCAGGACGACGGTCTCCAGGTCGTCCTGGCGCTTGGCGAGGGAGGCGATCTCGCTCTGGAGGGACTCCAGGTCGCGGGGGTTGGTGACCTGCCCCGAGTCCAGGCGCTGTTGGTCGCGGGTGGAGCGCTGGCGGACCTGGTCGACGTCCTGTTCGGCCTTGGTCTGCTCGCGCGCGGTGTCGCCCTCCTCGGTCTGGGCTGCCACCAGCAGGTCGCGCTGCTGGACGATCTGGCTCTCGACCGTGCGGATCTCCGCGTGCTCGGGGAGGTTGTCACGGCGGTGGGCGAGCTGGGTGAGCCGGAGGTCCAGGGCCTGGACGTCCAGCAGACGCAGCTGGTCGGCGGGCGCGGCGTTCAGTTCGGGGCTCCTGAGGTGGGCGAAGGGAGTTGGACGGTCCAGGGGTCCGTCACCAGGCGAGATACCTCGGTGCGCAGGCCCCAGCCATGCCGCTCGGAGGCGGCGTCGAGTTGGGCCGCCGCCTGCTGGCACCAGGGCCACTCGGTGGCCCAGTGCGCGGCGTCCAGCAGCGCCAGCGGGGAGTGCTCCGTGGCCTCGGACGCGGGGTGGTGACGCAGGTCGGCGGTGAGGAAGGCGTCCACGCCCGCGGCGCGCACCTCGGCGAAGAGGCTGTCGCCCGAGCCGCCGCAGACGGCGACGGTGCGGACGAGGCGGTCGGGGTCGCCGGAGACGCGGATGCCCTGGGCGGTGCCGGGCAGCCTGGCGGCGGCCAGTTCGCCGAGGGCGCGCAGGGTCAACGGGGCTTCTGGCTCGGCGATTCGGCCGAGGCCGCGCCGGCCGGCGGGGTCGTCGGGCGCGGGGACCAGGGGGCCCGTGACGCGCAGCCCGAGGGCGTCGGCGAGGGCGTCGGAGACTCCGGGGTCGGCGCGGTCGGCGTTGGTGTGGGCGACGTGCAGCGCGATCCCGTGGCGGATCAGGGTGTGCACGAGGCGGCCCTTGAAGGTGTCGGCGGCGACGGTGGTGGTGCCGCGCAGATAGAGGGGGTGGTGGGTCACCAGCAGTTGCGCGCCGGTCGCGACCGCCTCCTCGGCGACCTCCTGGACGGGGTCGACGGCGAAGAGCACGCGGGTGACCTCGGCGTCCGGGTCTCCGCAGACCAGGCCGACGGCGTCCCACTGCTCGGCCCAGGCGCGGGGCCATAGGGTGTCGAGCGTGGTGATCACATCGGAGAGTACGGGCACGGGCCCAGGCTACCTGCCTCGCGGCCTCGGGAAACCGCCTCCGCGAGGTTGGCCCCCGAGCCCAGGGCGCGGGTTCGACGGGGGCCGGGGGCGAGGGGGTTGGGCGCCGGCGGCGGACCGGGGGACGGCCGGGTCCCGGCGTCCGGCGGTGGCGCCCGGGGGGCGTGGAACGGGCGGAGTGCGCCCCGGGGCCCCGCGCCCCGGGGGTGAAGTCAACCGTGGCGGTTGTCCATCCCCCGTGAGAGTGGGAACCGAACGCCCTGGTGAGGCCGCCGCCGGGGGCGCCGGCGCCGGCGGGATGCGGCAAGTCCCGTGGCGGGCCGGGCGATCGGCCCTACCGTCGAGGGTGCGCGCGGCGCGTGTGGCACGGGCTTCCGTTCGGGACGCGGCGCCGTTGACCGGACCGGATCGGACGGTCGGAACGCTCCAGACGGAGGTGAGCGACGGATGATGGGCCAGGCCCAGGGGCCGGAGCCGTTGACCATCGCGGCCGACGGCTCCTACGCGGCGCGGCTGGTCGCCCGTGGCCAGGGCGGGTGGTGCCCGGAGCGTTGGACGTTGGACAGCCCGGAGCCCTACGCGGTGCTGCTGCCGGGGGCGCAGCCGGAGGAGCGGGACAGCCCGCTGGTGCCGCTGGCCGACGGGCGGGTGCTCATCGGGCGGCGCACGGAGGGGCGTTACCACTTCTCGCTGCTGTACCCGTCGACGCCGGACACGGGCGAGTTGGCGCTGGGCGCCGTGGAGTGCGAGCGGCTCACGCTGCTGCCGCCGGCGCCCGACGGGGCGCGCGTCTACGCGCTCGCGCCGCAGGCGGGCGAGGGGGGCGGGACGGCGCTCTGGCTGGTGTGCGGGGGCGCGTTCGGCCCCGAGTTGGTGACGGTGATCGCCGGCAGCTGCTCGGGCGGCGCGTGGCTGGACGGCGCCGGGCGGCTGCTCGCGCTCGACCGCGTCGACGCCTCGGGGCGGACCCGCGCGGTGACGGTGGACGTGGAACACGGCGGCGAGCCGACGGAGTTGCTGCGGATCGCGGAGGACAGCGACGACCGGCTGCTGCTGGCCGACCACGACAGCGGGCTGCTGCTGGTGCTCTCGGACGCGCCGGGCAGCGAACGGATCGGCTGGGGTGTGCTGGGCAGCCATCGGCCGGTGCGCTTCCCGGAGAGCCTGCACCAGCCGGGCGTGCGGATGGTGCCGTTCGCGGTGCAGCCGGGGCAGGTGCTGATGCCCGAGCAGTGCGGCGTCGCCCTGCGGATGACGACGGCCGACGCGGAGTGGGTGGCGGTGTGGCGACCGCAGCAGAGGGAGTTGAGTCATCTGGCGGCGCCGGCCGGCTGGTTGGCCGGCACCGGGAGGCTGACGGTCCACGGGGATCTGCTGCTGCCGTACGCCACCCCGCAGGTGCCGTGCGGGGTGGCCACCGTGCCGGTGCCGATGGCGCCCCCGGGGCCGGTGAGGACCCCGGCGACGCCGGCTCCCGTTCAGGTCCCGGTCGAGGCCCCGGTCGAGATCCCGGTCGAGGCCCCCGTTCCGGCGGGGGCGGCGGGGACGGGAGCGGGCCCGACGGCGGGAACGGCTCCGGCCGCGGAGCCGGCCCCGGCGGAGACCGTGGCGACGACCGGGACGGCGACGGCGCCCACGCCGGTGAACGCGCCGGCGCCGGAGCCGGCGCCCGAGCCCGGACGCGCGCCGGAGCCCCAGCCGGTGGCGCACGCCGTCGAGGCGGAGCCGTTGCACGAGCCGGCGGCCGGCAACGAGTCGCACGCCCCCGCCACCCCCGCCGAGGACGCGCCGCCCCTCCCGACGCCCGGACCCGAAGCCGAACCCCAAGCCGGCCCCGAGGCCGAACCCGCCTCGGCGCCCGCTGAGTTCGCGCCCGCGGAGCCCGGCCCCGAGGAGACCGGGGCGCCGCCGCCCCGGATCGAGGCGACGGGCCCGGTCGCCCCGCCGGCCGAGACCTCGCCACCGACCGGGGTGACCCGGCCGGTGCCGCTCCAGGAGGCGCCGTTGGCCCGCACCCGCTGAGGGCGGGTGACGCGTCCCACCCGGACCCCCTTGCGGGACGGGTGGGGCGATGGGGCAGCATGTGGAAGGTTCGGACACAGGTGCCACAGGGGGAAGAGGACGTGGGCGAGGACGTGGGCGCGGTGCGTGAGCCCGCGCCGGAGGTGCTCGCCGCCTTCGAGGCGGCCAGGGGCTTCATGCCCCGTGACGAGGGCCTGGCGCTGCACGCCGCCGCCGTCGAGGCCGCCGGGCTGGGCCTGCCGCTGCTGGAGATCGGCAGCTACTGCGGGCGTTCCACCCTGCTGCTGGCCGACGCCGCGCGCGCCGCCGGCACCGTCGTCGTCACCGTGGACCACCACCGGGGCAGCGAGGAACAGCAGCCGGGGCAGGAGTACTCCGACCCCGAGCTGGTCGACCCCGAGCGTCCCGAACGGATGGACACCCTGCCGCACTTCCGCCGCACGCTGGCCGCCTCAGGGCTGGAGGCGCACGTGGTCGCCGCGGTGGGCGCCTCCCCCGTGGTGGCGCGGGCGTTCGGCGGCAACGGCGGCGGCCTCTTCGGGCTGGTCTTCGTCGACGGCGGCCACACCGAGGAGCACGCGCGGGCGGACTACGACAGCTGGGTGCCCGCGCTCGCCGTCGGCGGGCTGCTGGCGATCCACGACGTCTTCCCCGACCCGGCGGACGGCGGCCAGGCGCCCTACCACGTGTGGACCCGCGCCCTGGCCAGCGGCGCCTTCGCCGAGGTCGGCGGCGAGCGCTCGCTGCGCGTGCTCAGACGGGTAGCCCCCGGGCACTGAACGGGCCGCGCACGCAGGACGAAACGCCCCGACAGGTCACAACAGCATCACAAGCGTGTCGCCTGGGAAACAGGAAACCCCTCCCGGACACCCCGGTGCCGGTTCATCCGTACGATGGGCGGGCCCGGCTCGACCGACTCAAAACGACCAAGACGACGAGAACGACTAAGGATCTGACGTGAACAACCGCTCCCTCTCCCGAGGCGACGCCGGAGTGATCGGAGCAGCGGTCCTGCTCTTGATCTTCTCGTTCCTCGACGCTCGGACCCTCAAGGGGTACGACGTGTCGGAGAACGGCTGGTCGGCCGACCTCTTCCCGATCCTGCCCTCGGTCTTCCTGGCCGGCATCATCGGCGCCGGGCTCATCGTCGGCTCGCGCTTCATGGCGCCGCCGGTGGCCGACAAGGAGATCCTCGGGCTCAAGCTCAACCAGTGGGGCATCGCCCTCGCGGTCACCTCGGCCTGGGCCGGCCTCTGGTCGCTGATCGGTGGGGGCGAGGGCCTGGAGAACGGCATCGGTCTGATCCTCGGCACCATCGCCGCCCTCGCGCTGGCCGGCCTCGCCGCCGCCACCCCGATGGTGCCGGCGCTCCAGGTGCCGCTGGCCGGCGGTACCCCCGGTCAGCCGAGTCACCCCGGGCCGGCCGGCCCCGGCGCCCCGTACGGCGGGATGCAGCAGCAGCCGGGCTACGGCTACCCCGGCGCTCCGCAGCAGCAGCAGCCGGGTGGCTACGGCCAGCCCGCCCCGCAGCAGCAGCAGCCGCAGCCGGGTGGCCCCGCCACCCCGCAGCCCGGTGCCCCCGCCGCGGACCCGAACTTCCAGCCGTTCTGGTTCGCCGTGCCGGCCGCCCGGCCGCTGTACGGCGAGGACGGTTCGCCGACCCCGGTGGCCGAACTGGCCCCCGGCACCTGGTACCTGGCGGTCGAGCAGCGCGGCCAGCAGCTGGTGGCGCAGACCCAGGACGGGCGGCGCGGCGTGCTCCAGGACACCTCGGGCATCCAGCGCGGCTGAGGCGCAGGACCGATACGGCAGGTAACGGCGGTGGCCCCACCGCGAGTTCCCCACTGCGGGACTCGGGTGGGGCCACCGCCGTCTCGCGTTCAGGCGCGGCAGGTCCGGCAGTCCGGCTCCAGGCCCTCCGGAAGCTCCCGCGCGCCGAAGACCGCGGTGGTGGGCGGGTCGCCGAGGAGCGCGGCGACGGCGAGCAGCACCGAGCCGGCCGTCCACGTGGTGTGCTCCACCGGCCAGAACGCGTCGTCCGGGTAGACATAGCCCGTCCAGTAGCGCCCGTCGGGGGCGCGCAGCCGGCCGATGGCGCGCAGGATCTCGACCGCGCGCTCCCGCTGGCCGACGGACCAGAGCGCCAGGGCCAGTTCGGCGCTCTCCCCGCCGGTGACCCACGGGTTCTCCCGGACGCAGCGCACCCCGAACCCGGGCACCACGAACTCGTCCCAGCGCGCCGCGAGGCGTTCCGCCGCCTCGTCGCCGCGCATCGCGCCGGCCAGCACCGGGTAGTACCAGTCCATCGAGTAACGGGACTTGTCGAGGAACAGCTCCGGGTGCGCGCGCACCGCGTGGCCCAGCCTGCCCGTCGCGACCTCCCAGTCGGGCTGCGCCTCGCCTACGCGCTCGGCCAGCGCCAGCGCGCAGCGCAGCGCCTGGTGTCCGGAGGCCGAGCCGGTCAGCAGGGCGTCCGGCACGGCGCGGCCGTCCGCCTCGCGCCGCCAGCCGAGTTGGCCGCCGTCCCGCTGCAGCCCGAGGACGAACGCGACGGCCGCCCGCACCGTCGGCCACATCCGTTCCAGGAACGCGTCGTCGCCGGTCGCCAGGTGGTGGTGGAGCACGCCGACCGCGGGGTAGGCGCAGAAGTTGCTCTCCCGGCCCAGGTCGGTGGGGCGCCCGGGGTCGCCCTCGGCGTAGGCGGCGTACCAGGAGCCGTCGGCGTTCTGGTGGTCGGCCAGCCAGTGGTAGGCCGCGGCGGCGCGCGCGTGTTCGCCGGCGGCGTCCAGCGCCATGGCGGCCTCGACATGGTCCCAGGGGTCGAGGTGGTGGCCGTCGAACCAGGGGATGGCGCCGTCCGGGCGCTGGCGTCCGGAGATCCAGTCGACGGTCGCGCGGGCCTCGTCCGCGGTCAGCACGCCGGGCAGCGCGAGCCGGCCGGTGCGCTCGTCGGACCGCCCGGTGTGCTCAGGAGTCGGCACGGGCCGCACCCCTCGCCGCACCGCGCCGGGCGGTGTGCGGCTTGGTCGCGTAGGCCACGAAGCTCTTGCCGAGCACGGGGTCGAGCAGCCGCTCGGCGACCCGGGTGGCGGCCGGCTTCTTCATCAGGTCCCAGACCAGCAGCTTGTGGTAGGCGCGCACGGGCAGCGCGCGCTCGTTGTCCACGCCCATCGCGCACTTGAGCCACCAGTAGGGCGAGTGCAGCGCGTGCGCGTGGTGCGTGCCGTAGGGGCGCAGGCCGGCCTCGCGGACGCGGGCGAGGAGCTGGTCGGCGCGGTAGATCCGGATGTGGCCGCCCTCGACCTCGTGGTAGGCGTCGCTCAACGCCCAGCAGACGCGTTCGGGGCCGTAGCGCGGCACGGTCACCGCGATCCGGCCGCCGGGACGCAGCACGCGCGCGGCCTCGGCGAGCAGTCCCTTGTCGTCGGGGACGTGCTCCATCACCTCGGAGACGATCACCGCGTCGAAGCTGTCGTCGGGGAACGGCAGGGCCAGCGCGTCGCCCTCGACGGCGACCGCGGCGGCCCCCGCCGGCGCCTCGCCCGCCTCGCCCATCGCGGCCAGCCAGCCGGCGACCTGGCGCACCTCGTCGCCGGCGCGGTCCAGCGCGACCACGCGCGCGCCGCGCCGGTAGCACTCGAAGGCGTGCCTGCCGGCGCCGCAGCCGAGGTCCAGGACGCGGTCGCCCGGGGCTATCGGGAAGCGGGTGAAGTCCACGGTCAGCACGTGGTCGGCCTTTCGTCGTTCCGTTGCGGGATTCTGGGGCTGCGGGATCCTGGGGCTGCGGCGTCCTGGGCTGTGGTGCGGCCGGTTCAGCGGGGTGCGGGTGTGCCGCGGCGCGGGCCGTGGGCGGCGATGGCGGCGCGGTAGTGCTCGGCGGTGGCCCGCGCGGTGTGCCGCCAGGTGAACCGGCCGAGGACCCGTTCCAGCGCGGCGGCGGCGAGGCGTTCACGCAGCGGGGCGTCGTCGAGCAGCCGGCCCAGGGCGACGGCCAGCGCGCCGGCGTCGCCCGGCGCGACGGCCAGACAGGTCTCGCCGTCGGGGCCCGTGACCTCGGGGATGGCGCCGCCGGTGGTGGCGACCAGCGGCGTGCCGGCGGCCATGGCCTCGGCGGCCGGCAGGCAGAAGCCCTCGTAGAGGGAGGGGACGCAGGCGAGTTGGGCGCCCCGCACCAGGTCGGCCAGCTCGTCGTCGCTGACGCCCTTGACGAACTCGACGGCCGCGCCCAGGCCGAAACGTTCCAGCGCCTGGTGGACGGGGCCGGCCGCCGGGCGGTTGCCGACCACCACCAGGTGCGCCTCCGGGTGCTCGGTGCGCAGCTTGGCCAGCGCCTCCACCAGGTGGACCAGGCCCTTGAGCGGGGCGTCGGCGCTGGAGGTGGTGACGATCCGGCCGGGCACCCTGGGCACGGACGGGTCGGGGTGGAAGACCCGGGTGTCGGCGCCGATCGGCACCACGGAGACGCGCTCGGGCGGCACCCGGAAGTCGTCGACGATCTCGCGGCGGGAGGAGCCGGAGACGGTGAGCACGTTCGGCAGCCTGCGGGCCACCCGGCCCTGCATCCTGGTGAACGCGTACCAGCGGCGCACCGCGTAACGGCGGCGGCGGTCGTCGGCCGCCGCCAGCTCCAGGCGGCGGTCGACCGTGATCGGATGGTGGATCGTGGTGACCAGCGGCAGCCCGAGCCGCCCGCTGCCCAGAAGGCCGTAGCCGAGCGTCTGGTTGTCGTGCACCACGTCGAACTCACCCCGGCGCGCGGCGAGTTCGCGACGGGCGCGGAGGGAGAACGTCAGCGGCTCCGGAAAACCGCCGGTCCACATGGTGCCGACCTCGACCAGGTCGATCCAGTCCCGGTACTCGCCGCGCCGGGGCGTGCGGAACGGGTCGGGCTGTCGGTACAGGTCCAGGCTGGGCAGCTCGCGCAGCGTGACGCCGTCGTCGAGCACGGGGTACGGCTGGGCGCCGATGACCTCGACCCGGTGGCCGAGCGCCGCCAACTCGCGGGAGAGATGGCGGACGTAGACGCCCTGACCGCCGCAGAAGGGGTTGCCCTTGTAGCTGAGCAGGGCGATCCTCAGCGGGCGCTCAGCCCGGGTCTCCGCCACACACGCCCCCTCCGGTCGACCGCGAGCCGCTTCGCGATTCTGTCGCACCCTCTTCGCACCTACTCGCGGGTACGCACACTACTCGCCCGTCGACGGGTGGTATTGCGGCGGGTGGGGCGATTATCACCCTGCGGGTGAGCTGGGCACCAGGCTGCCTCGGGCTGCGGGGCGCGGCGGCGCGGGGCGCGGCGGCGCGCGCCGGAGCGGGGGCGGGCGCGGCCGTCCGGCGCGGGGCGCCGGTGCGGGGCCGCGCGCCTGCGCGGGGCGGGGCGGGGCGGTACGGGGCCGCGCGGCGGGGCGGTGACGGTCGCCGGGCATCGGAGCCGCCGGGCGCCGGGCGCCGGAGATATGGGGCACCGGGCCGAACGGAATGCCGAGCACCGGACACGGTGAAACCCGCCGGGGACCCGGCCGAGCGCCGAGCGCCGCGTGGAGCGGTACCGAGCACGGTGAAGGGCGCCCGGATCGGCGGTCGGGCGCCGTCCCGACAGCGTGGGGGAACGGCGGCCGGGGGCTCGGGTGCCGAGGCCGTTAGAGTGAGCCCGATCAGTTCACTCACGAGCGGGGGAAGCCGGTGCGAATCCGGCGCTGACCCGCAGCCGTGATCGTGCCGCCCGCACCGGGCGTGCGCGTGAGCCGGAACGCCCGCCGTGAAGGGCACTGGCCACGGTCGCCGGACGGCGACCGGCACCGTCGAGGAGTACGGCGTCGCGCCCGTGCCGTCGGGCGCCGTGCGCGCCGGGCGGCCCTCGCGTCGTCGGCCGGCACAGCGAAAGGCTTCCGCGTGTTCTTCCCCCGCAGCCCGCTCAGGGGCGCGCCGCGAGGCGCTGCCTCCGACCACGCCACGGCGCGCGCGACGGCGCGCGACAAGGACACGCGCCCGGCGTTCACCCCGGCGACGGTGCGCGCGCCGGCGTGGAGAACGCGGGCCGCGCTGGTCGCGGTGGCCGCGCTGACCGGGACGGCCGCGCTGGCGCCGTCGGCCGTCGCCGACGAGTCGCCGGCCCCGCCGCCCGCCGAGGCGCCCGAGGGCCTGTTCGGCGACGCCGACCCGCAGTACGACGGGGTGTGGCGGCAGTCCTACGCGCTGCTCGCGCAGCACACGGCCGGCTACACGCCGGGCGAGGAGGCCGTCGACTGGCTGGCCGGACAGCAGTGCGCCGACGGCTCGTTCCTCCCGTTCCGCGCCGACCCCGAGCAGCCCTGCGCCGACGTCACCGCCTCCGACTCCAACGCGACGGCCCTGGCCGTGCAGGCGCTGGCCGCCGTCGGAGGGCGGCAGGACGCCGTGGACGCCGGAGCCGCCTGGCTGACCGGCGTGCAGAACGAGGACGGCGGCTGGGGGATCAACCCCGGCACCGCGAGCGACGCCAACTCCACCGCCGTGGTGATCGGCGCGCTCGCCGCCTCCGGCAACGACCCGGCCGCCGCCGAGCGCGCCGGCAACTCCCCCTACTCCGCGCTCGGCACCCTCCAGCTCGGCTGCGAGGCGCCCGACGACCAGCGCGGCGCCTTCGCCTGGCAGCCCGACCCGGAGTCGGGCGACCTGTTCGGCAGCGACATGGCGACCGTGGACGCGGTCCTCGCCGCGTACGGCAGCGGGCTGCTGGTCGACCCGGAGACGCCCGAGGCGCCGGTGACCCCGTTGGACTGCGGGGGCGGCGACGCCGACGCCGACGCGGAGGACGAGGACGAGGGCGGGGAGGAGTCGGACAGCTCCGCCTCGGAGACGGCGGACGAGGAGCCGCTCAGCCCGCAGGCGCGCGCAGGTTCGGCGGGGGCCGCGCAGCTGGTAGGCACGCTGGAGAGCGGCGAGAACCACCTGGAGTCCACGCCGCCCGGCGGCGAGCCGCAGCCGGACTTCGCCAGCACCGCGCGCGCGGTGCTGGCGCTGGCGGCCGGCGGCCACGCGGAGGAGGCGATGGCGTCGCTGGAGTGGCTGCGCGCGCACCACGGCGAGTGGGACGGCTACGCCTCCGACCCGACGGCGGTCAGCCTGCTGGTCCTCGCGGCGCACGCGACCGGCGGCACCGGCGAGGACTTCGGCGGCACCGACCTGCTGGAGCAGCTGGGCCGCCTCGGACCGGCGCCTGACTCGTCGCCGGGCGACGAGTCGGGATCGGGCGACGGCGACGACGCGGACGGCGGGTCGAGCCCGCTGCCGTGGATCATCGGCATCGGCCTGGTCGCCGGCATCGGCGTCGGCGTGCTGCTCAGCTTCCGCCGCCGGGCGGCGGAGAACGGCGCGGAGAACGGCGCGGGGCGCGACGCCGAGAGCGACGCCGTGGACGGCGGCTCCCCGGAGAACGGCGCCGCCGGGCCGGACAGTGACGGCACCCGTTCCGAGAAGGCCGCCTCGGAGGAGAGCGGGCCCGGCGCGGACGGCCCCGACGAGGCCGAGGGCTCCGAGGGCTCCGCGGGCCCCGGGAGCGGGGACGCCGAGGGCGAGCGGCGGCCCGAACAGCCGTGAGCGGCGGCAAGCACGGGCGGCGGCTCCGCATGGCGGGCGCCGCACTGGCCTCGGTGATCGCGTCGCTCGCCGGCCCGGGCGCCGCTCTCGCCGTCGCGGACGACGGCGCGGAGAACGCCTACCGCTACTGGTCGTTCTGGTCCTGGGAGACCGACGGCGAGGGGTGGGTCTACGCGGCCGAGGGGCCGGGAACGTTCCGGCCCGGCGCCGGGGACCTCGTCGGCCTCCGGTTCGGGGTCAGCGGTGAGCGGGACGACCGGCGGGCGCCGCGCGGCGGGGCCACGTACGCCGAGATCTGCGGCGCCGAGGCGGCCGAGCCGAGCATGGCGCTGGTGCTGGACTTCGGCACCGCCGAGGAGGCGCCGGGTGGTGCCGCACCGCCCGAGCCGCGCGCCGAGTGCGTGCCACTGCCCGAACGGGCGACCGTGGCCGAGGTGTTGGCGGAGGTCGCGCCGCCGCTGCGCTACGACCAGGCGGGGCTGCTGTGCGGGATCGCCGGCTATCCGGTCAGCGGCTGCGGCGATCCGGTGGACGAGGGGAACGGGCAGAACGAGGGCGGCGAGGAGAACGCGGCGGGGGACGGCGGCGGATCGGTCGGCGTTCCGCTGCTGGTCGGGGTCGGGGCGGTCGCGCTGCTGGGGTTGGCCGGCTGGGCGCGGGCGCGGCGGCGCGCGGAATGAGCGACGTGGTGGGGCCGGGGGCCGCCGACGAGGGCCGGCGGGCGCTCGGCTCGTTGCGCGCGCCCCTGGCGCACCGGAGCAACGCCCTGCACGCCGGCGCGTGGTGGCTGTGGGCGCTGGGGCTGGCGACCGCCGCCTCGCGCACCACCAACCCGCTGCTGCTCGGGCTCGTCGTGGCGGTGGCCGGCTATGTGGTGGCGGCGCGCCGCACCGACGCGCCGTGGGCGCGCGCCTTCGGCTTCTTCCTGGCGCTGGGCGCCGTGGTGGTGGCGGTGCGGGTGCTCTTCGCGCTGCTGCTCGGCTCGCCGATCGGGGGCAGCGAGGTGCTGGTGACGCTGCCCGAGGTGCCGCTGCCCGACTGGCTCGCCGGGGTGCGGCTGGGCGGCCGGGTGACGGCCGAGGCGCTGTACTTCGCGTTCTGCGACGGGCTGCGGCTCGCCGCCCTGTTGATCTGTCTGGGCGCCGCCAACGCGCTCGCCGACCCGGGGCGGCTGCTGAAGTCGCTGCCGGGCGCGCTCTACGAGATGGGAGTGGCCGTGGTGGTGGCCATGCAGTTCGCGCCCCGGCTGGTGGCCGACCTGGTGCGGATGCGGACCGCGCAGCGCCTGCGCGGGCGTGCGGACCGTGGCGTGCGCTCCCTGGTGCGGGTGGCGCGCCCGGTGTTGGAGGGCGCGTTGGAGCGTTCGGTGGCGCTGGCCGCCGCGATGGACGCCCGGGGATACGGGCGCACCGCTGCCGTGTCGCCCGCGGTGCGGCGGGCCACGCACGGGCTGCTGCTCGGTGGGGCGCTGGGCGTCTGCGTGGGCGTCTACGGGCTGCTGTCGGCGGAGGGCGCCGGGTTCGGGCTACCGCTGCTGCTGGCGGGGGTGGCAGCCGCGGTCGCCGGGCTGTGGCTGGGCGGGCGGCGCAGTCCCAGGACCCGTTACCGTCCGGACCGTTGGGGCGCGCGGGCCTGGCTGGTCGCCGGCGCGGGCGCCGTCGCGGCGGCCGGCGTGATCGTGGCGGCGCGCGCCGATCCGGGCGCCCTCACGCCGGCGGCGGTGCCGTTGACCGCGCCGACCCTGCCGTTGGGCGCGGCGGCCACGGTACTCGTCGGCCTGCTGCCGGCGCTGGTCGCCCCGGTGCCGGCGAAGGCGGGCGCGCGGCGTCCGGCCCCCGTGGCCGCGGAACGTGGGGAGGGCGCGGCGTGATCCGGTTCTCCTCCGTGTCGGTGCGGTACGGCGAGGACGCGCCGCCGGTGCTCGCCGGCGTCGATCTGACGGTGCCGGAGGGCGAGTTGTGCCTGCTGGTCGGCCCCTCCGGTGTCGGGAAGTCCACGCTGCTGGGGACGGTCTCCGGGCTGGTCCCCCACTTCACCGGCGGGACGCTCGGCGGCGAGGTGACGGTCGCCGGCCGGTCGACGGCCGACCATCCCCCGCGTGAACTGGCCGACGTGGTCGGCACGGTGGGCCAGGACCCGGCGGCGCACTTCGTCACCGAGACCGTGGAGGACGAACTCGCCTACGGCATGGAGTCGTTGGGGGTGCCGCCCGACGTGATGCGGCGGCGGGTCGAGGAGACGCTCGACCTGCTGGGCCTGGCCGAGCTGCGGGACCGCCGGCTGGACGCGCTCTCCGGCGGGCAGCGGCAACGGGTCGCGATCGGCTCGGTGTTGACCCCGCACCCCAGGGTGCTGGTCCTCGACGAGCCGACCTCGGCGCTGGACCCGGCGGCGGCCGAGGAGGTGCTGGCGGTGCTCCAGCGGCTGGTGCACGACCTGGGCACCACGGTGCTGCTGGCCGAGCACCGGCTGGAGCGGGTGGTGCAGTACGCGGACTCGGTGCTGCTGCTGCCGGGCCCGGGGCGGGCGCCGGTGCTGGGCGCGCCGGCCGAGGTACTGGAACGTTCCCCGGTGCGGCCCCCGGTGGTGCGGCTGGCGCGGGTGGCCGGCTGGTCGCCCGTTCCGCTCTCGGTGCGGGACGCGCGCCGGCGCGCGACCGGGCTGCGCGAGCGGCTCGCGAGCCGGCGCCCGCCGAGCCCGCGCGCTCCGGCGGCGGGGGGCGCCCCGCTGGTCGAGACCGAGGGCTTGGTGGTGCGCCGGGGCGGCGTCGACGTGGTGCGCGGTGTCGCGCTGCGGGTGGCCGCCGGCGAGGCGGTGGCGCTGATGGGCCGCAACGGGGCCGGGAAGTCGACGCTGTTGGGCGCGATGATGGGGCTGCACGCGCCGGCGCGCGGCACGGTGCGGCTGGCGCCGGCGCCCGGAGACGACGGCGGCCCCGTGGTTCCGCACCGCACGGCGCCCGGGGCGCTGCTGCGCCACGCGGGTCTGGTGCCGCAGGACCCGCGCGACCTGCTCTTCGCCGAGACCGTCGCCGAGGAGTGCGCGACGGCCGACGCGGAGGCCGGGGCCGCCCCCGGCCGCTGCGGGGAGCTGGTACGCCGGCTGCTGCCGGAGGTGGCGGAGGCGACCCACCCCAGGGACCTCTCCGAGGGGCAGCGGCTGGCGTTGGCGCTGGCCGTGGTGCTGACCGCCGCTCCCCCGCTGCTGCTGCTCGACGAGCCGACCAGGGGCCTGGACTACGCGGCCAAGGACCGGCTGGTGGCGATCCTCGACGAACTGGTGTCGGCCGGCCACGGGGTGCTGTTGGCCACGCACGACGTCGAGTTGGCGGCCGAACTGGCCGACCGCGTCGTGGTCGTCGCCGAGGGCGAGGTGGTCGCCGAGGGACCGACCGCGCGGGTGGTGACCGGCTCCCCGGCGTTCGCGCCGCAGGTCGCGAAGGTGCTGGCGCCCGAGCCGTGGCTGACCGTGGGCGCCGTCGCGCGCGCCCTCGAAGAGGGGCCGGAGTGAGAGGCACCGGGCCCCGGACGGCGCCGGTGCCGCTGGGACCGCGCTCGGTCGCCGCGCTGCTGCTGGTCTCCGCGGTCGGCGTGATGGGCTTCGGCTGGCCGCTGCTGGCCGCGCCCGGTGCGGGGCTCGCGCACTCGTCGGACGCGCCGTGGCTCTTCGCGCTGCTGCTGCCGCTGATGCTGGCGGTGGGCTGGGCGGCGATCGCCGAGTCCGGCCTGGGCGCCAAGTCCGTCGCCATGCTCGGCGTGCTGGCGGCGGCAGCGGCGGCGCTGCGCCCGCTGGGGGCGGGGGCGGCGGGACTGCAACCGATGTTCTTCCTGCTGGTGCTGGCGGGGCGGGTACTCGGCCCCGGCTTCGGCTTCGTGCTGGGCTCGGTCTCGATGCTGGCTTCCGGGCTGCTCACCGGCGGTGTCGGGCCGTGGCTGCCGTTCCAGATGCTCGCCATGGGCTGGGTCACGATGGGCGCCGGGCTGCTGCCCGGCTCCCGACGGCTGCGCGGGCGCGCCGAGCTGGCGCTGGTGGCCGGGTACGGGGCGGTCACCTCCCTGGGGTACGGGCTGGTGATGAACCTCCAGGCGTGGCCCTATCTGGCGGGCATGAGCAGCGGGATCTCGTTCGTGCCAGGTGATCCGCTGCCGGAGAACCTGGGGCGTTACCTCACCTATGTGCTGACCACCTCGCTGGGCTGGGACGTGCCCAGGGCGGTGCTGACGGCGGGGCTGGTGCTGCTCTGCGGCGGAACGGTCCTGCGCGCGCTGCGCCGCGCCACGCGGCGGGCGGCCTTCAACGCGGAGCCCCGCTTCGCGGGGTCTGCGGACCCCGCGGGGCCGTGAAGGGGCGCGGGGAACTGCGCGAGCAACCCAACACCGGGGCGCACCCGACAACCCACCTAACCAATGCGCCACCGCAGTCGCCCGCAGCCCGCCACCGCCTGCGGACGACCACCCACCTAGCCGATACCGCACCGTAGTCGCCCACAGCCCGCCACCCAGCATTCGCGCAGTTCCCCGCACCCCCGAGCGGCCGTCAAGGGGCGCGGGGAACTGCGCGAGCAACCCGACACCGGGGCGCACCCGACAACCCACCTAACCAATGCCGCACCGTTGTCGAGCGCGACCCGCCACGAATGCACCGCGCAGTTCCCCGCGCCCCCAAAGCCGCTCGCCCAGGCACCCCGCCGCGGTGGTCGCTCCGCAGAAAAGAAGATCAGCGGCCCTGGGTCAGGCTCTCCAGCAGTTCCCTGGTGGGCGGGCCGTAGACGCCCTTGGGGTCGTCCGTCACCCCGTAGGCCGACTGGAGGCGAGCGACCGCCTCCCTCGTCGCCGCGTCGTAGGTGCCGTGGGCGGGGCCCCGGTAGACCCACCGCAGTTCCCGCATCCGTTCCTGGAGTTCGACGACCTCGGGCCCCTCGTCGCCTTCCTTCAGGCTGCCCGTCGGGTCGGGGTCGGGCTCGTCGGGGTCCGGGTCGTCGGGGTCTTCCGGTTCCTCGGGGTCCTCGGGCTCCTCCGGGTCGTCGGGCGCCGGCTCGGTGGGTGGGGTGGGCGTCGGGCTGGGGCCCGTCGGCGGGGGGTCGGGCCGGTCCGTCGGCGTCGGGTCGGGCGACGGGGGCTGCTCGCCCGTCGCGTCGGCCTCCGGCTCGTCGGGCGGCGGCTCGCCGCCGTCCGGGCCGTCGGGCGCGGCCTCCGTGCCCTCCTCGGGCTCGGGCGTGTGGCCGTCGCTCTCGGTGGCGGTGCCCTCGCCGGTCTCCCCGCTGCCGTCCGGCAGGACCAGGCTGGGCACCGGCGGCAACGCGTCGGAGACCGCGCGGTCGCGGCCGGCGCCGTTGAAGAACGAGGCGGCCAGCGCGGCGCCGCCGACCACGGCGGCCACCGCGCCGCCGGCCGCGAGTGAGGCCCGGTGGCGGGAGCGCGGCTTGCGGTGCGAGGGCGCGGGCCGGGCGGCGCCCGCCGGCGCGTCGACCACGTCGGCGGTGCCCACCGCGTCGACCGGCGCGACGCCGAGCCGTTCCACGCCCCCCGCGCGCCGGCGCGCGGCAGCCGCCGTCCTGGGGTGGCGTTCCTCCTCCAGCGGGAAGAGCGCGACGTCGGCCGGGTCCGGTTCGTGTTGCGGAGGGCCGACGGGGCGGGAGAGCGAATGGGTCAGGCAGTCACAACTCGGCTCGCCACTGGGCAGCCACAGGCGGCCACAGATCAGACAGTCGAGCCGGTCCGTCACCGCGCCTGCCCTCCCGGTCGGTTGGCAGCGATTATGCACCACCCTTATGGGTGAACGTGGGCCAACTTACTGAAGAAGCCGCGCGGGGCAAAAGCCGCCAAACTGGCCGTGGGGCCGCCCCGTTCCGGCCCTCTCGAACGCCGCCGCCCATGCCAGGAGACGCCCATGGCCACGGGGCCGTCCCGCGCCGATTCCGCGATGCCGCCGCCCCCGGACAGCCGGGCCCGCGGCCGGCTGCTGTTGTCGATGGGTGCTCTGTTGCTGGGGTTGTTCCTCGCCGCGCTGGACCAGACCATCGTGGCCACCGCGCTGCCCACCATCGTCGGCGACCTGGGGGGTCTCGACCATCTCTCGTGGGTGGTGACCTCCTATCTGCTGGCCGTCACCGCCGGCACGCCGCTGTGGGGGAAGCTCGGCGACACCCACGGCCGCAAGCGCCTCTTCCAGCTCGCCATCGTCATCTTTCTGGTGGGTTCCGCGCTGTGTGGACTCGCCCGGAATATGCCAGAGTTGATTGCCTTCCGCTTCCTGCAGGGACTGGGCGGCGGTGGCCTGATCGTGCTGTCGATGGCGATCGTCGGCGATCTCGTTCCGCCGCGTGAACGCGGGCGGTACCAGGGGCTGTTCGGTGCGGTGTTCGGCACGACGAGCGTCTTCGGGCCGCTGCTCGGGGGGCTGTTCGTCGACCATCTCGGCTGGCGCTGGGTCTTCTACATCAATCTGCCGTTCGGCGCGCTGGCCCTGGCCGTCGTGGCCGCCGTGCTGCACATCCCGACCGGTGACCGGCGGCACGTGATCGACTACGCGGGCACGGCGCTGATCGCGTCGTTCGCCGCCGGTCTCGTGCTGATCGCCTCGCTCGGCGGGACCAGCTGGCCGTGGCTCTCCTGGCAGACGGCGGGGCTCGCGGTGCTCTCGGTCGGCTGCCTGCTGGCGTTTCTGGCGGTGGAGCGCCGGGCGGAGGAGCCGGTCTTCCCGCTGGGTCTCTTCCGGGTGCGGACGTTCGTGCTCTGCGGAGCGATCTCGTTCGTGATCGGCTTCGCGATGTTCGGGGCGATGACCTATCTGCCGACGTTCATCCAGGTGGTGCACGGGGTCTCGCCGACGCTCTCCGGGGTGCGGCTGCTGCCGATGGTGCTGGGCATCCTGCTCTCCTCGACCCTCTCCGGGCAGCTGATCAGCCGCACCGGCCGCTGGAAGGTCTTCCCCGTGGTCGGCACGGCCGTCACCGCCGTGGGGCTGGTGCTGCTGCACACCCTCGACGAGCACAGCGGCGTGCTGGTGATGAGCCTGTGGTTCGCGGTCTTCGGTCTCGGCCTCGGGCTGGTGCTCCAGGTGATGATCCTGGCGGTGCAGAACGCCGTGGAGTACCGCGACCTGGGGGTGGCGACCTCGGGCGTGACGTTCGCCCGTTCCGTCGGCGCGGCCTTCGGCGTCGCGGCGCTGGGGGCCGTCTTCAACCACCGGCTCGGGGACGAGCTGACCTCGACGCTGCGCGGGGTCGACCTGCCGCCGGGCGTCGACAGGGAACGGCTGCTGCACGACCCGGAGCGGGTGGGCGCGCTGCCCGCGGCGGCCAGGGAGGGCGTGCTCGGCTCCTACGCGGAGGCGATCACCAGCGTCTTCCTCTACGCGGCGCCGCTGCTGCTGGTGGCGCACGCCTTGGCGTGGGCGCTGCGCGAGGATCCGTTGCGCGGGGGCGTGTTGGCGCACGACATGGGCGAGAGCGTGCCGCCGAGCCCGGTGGAACGCTCCTCGCGCGCGGAGTGCGCCCGCGCGCTGTCGACGCTCAGCAGCCGCGCGGGCCGGCGCGACCTGTACGCGGGGATCGCCACCGCCGCCGGAACGGACCTGCGGCCGGCCGGCTGCTGGCTGCTGCTGCGCGTCAGGAGGTACGGCTCGGCGGAGCCGGGGCTGCTCGCCGAGCGCGGTGACATTCCCCTCGACGTGCTGCTGGACGCGGCGCGGGAGTTGGAGGAACGGGGCCTGGCCGCGCGCGAGGGGCTGCCGCTGGTGGCCACCGAGGCGGGTCGCGAGCTGGCCGAACGGCTGGCCGCCGCCAGGGAGGCCGCGCTCGCCGAGCTGCTCGGCGACTGGTGGGGGCCCGAACGCCCGCGCGACCTGGCCGAGTTGGTCCGCGAGCTGAGCGCCGAGCTCGGCGGCTCCCGCACGGAGTGGCCCCGCGCCCACTGAGCGCGCGCCGGAAGCCCGCGCGCCGGCGTGCGCGCCACCCCGTCAACACCCGCCGCCCGAAGGACTTCTCCGGTGAACGCTCCCGGAACGCGAAGGTAACGCGCCTCTGGTGGGGTGGCGCGACGCGGCCCACGTTTTGTACCCTACGGAAACAAAGTGGCCCCGCCCGATCCCCGACCACCCGGGCGGGACCACTGGCTTTCTCGCCCCCCACGCCAGGCCACTGACCGAACTCTCCGCAGTGACTCCTCATCGGTCCGCTACCGAAGGACGGCCCCGTTGCGTACGACAGAGACCGTGGGCGTGTTCAGCGCCCTGCTACTCGACATGGACGGCACCCTCGTCAACTCCGACGCCGCGGTGGAGCGGATCTGGCGGCGCTGGGCCGAGGAGCACGACATCGACTTCGCCCGCGTACTGGCCGTGGTCCACGGCCGTCAGGGCTTCGCCACCATGGCGAAGCTGCTGCCCGACCGGCCGATGGAGGAGAACCTCAGGGAGAACGCGCTGCTGCTCGCCGAGGAGACCACCGACGTCGCGGGCGTCGTCGAGATCCCGGGCGCGACCCGCTTTCTCGCCTCGATCGAGGAGCTGCCGCACGCCCTGGTCACCTCGGCCGACTCGGCGCTGGCCAAGGCGCGGATGACGGCGGCCGGGCTGCGGATGCCGGACGTCCAGGTCACCGCGGAGTCGGTGAGCGCCAGCAAGCCGGACCCGGAGGGCTTCCTCAAGGGCGCCGCCGCGCTGGGCGTCCACCCCTGGGACTGCGTGGCCCTGGAGGACTCGGCCGCCGGCGTCGAGGCCGCGCTGGCCTCCGGCGCCCAGGTCATCGGCGTCGGGCCACGGGCCGCCACCCTCGGGGCGACGGCCCATGTGGAGACGCTGGAGCAGCTGCGGGTCACCCCCGCGCCCGACGGCGGCGCCCGCGTGACGATCACCCGCTGAGCGGGCGCCGCCTCCCTCGCGCCGCGGCGCTCAGCCGGTGATCGCCTCGTAGAAGCTGAACCCGGCCAGCAGCACCATGACCACCGCCGCGACGCGGGTGATCACCCGCAGCGGCACCCGCTTCATCAGCGCGGCGCCGCCGAGCACGCCGATCCCCGCCACCGCCCACAGCGCCAGCACGGCGCCCACGGCGACGGAGAACGGATCGTCGTACCTGGCGGCGAGGTTGGCCGTCATGATCTGGGTCAGATCACCGAACTCGGCGACCAGGATCAGCATGAAGCCGCTGCCCGCCACCCGCCAGAAGGTGGCGCTGCTCGGAGTCTTCGCCCGCTCCTCCTCTTCCTCACCCTCGTCGTTCTTGGCCGCCTCCCGCAGCAGCAGCACCGCGCCGCCGAGGAAGAGGACGCCGACCACCGCCTGGAGCGGGCGCTGCGGCAGCAGGGTCAGCACGCTGCCGGCCGCCACCGCGAGCGCCACATGCAGGGCGAACGCGGCGGCGATGCCGGCGAAGACGTAGGAGGCACGGAAACGGGTGCCGAGAACGAGACCGGCGAGCGCGGTCTTGTCCGGCAGCTCGGCGAGAAAGACGACGCCGAAGACCACGGCCGCCGTCGAAATGTCGAACACTGGGGAACCTCGGTAGGGCTCAGGCCGCCGGCCGAGTGCCTCGCGGGGAGCGCTGACCTCGGCACGGCAGCGTCAACTGACACTGTCGGCCGAAGGTCTCGCCGCGGCACGGCCTCACGGCCGCGGTCCGCTCCGGGCGCCGGGCCGCGCCGCTGGTGGCGGCGGGCCAGTGTGTCGAACGCACCGGCGTAGGGCTACTCCCCTTCAGTACCCCCCAGCCTACCCGCCGCCGCCCCGGAGGGCCGCGCCGGGATCGGGGGCGCCGGCAGGGTCTCGGCCTCCGCCGTGCCGGAGACGGGTACGCCCCGGAACGGGACCGTGAGGCACGCCACCCGCACGCCGGCGTCCCCCGGCGTTCCGTGGTGGCCACGGGAGGTGGCGTGCTCGTGGATGACCACGGAGTTGGCCTCGCCCGCCCGGAAGTACCAGTCCTGCCGGGCGTCGGCGGCGCCGGCGCCCTCGCCGTCAGCGGTGAAGTCGAGCCAGACCTCGTTGGACGGGTTGGCAGCGCCGGGGCGGTCGCTCGGCTCGTGCTGGTAGTGCGGGCCCGAGTCGGCGGGGTCGGGGCCGCAGGGCTCGGCGTGCACATGGGCGCCGTAGGTGTGGCCGGGGACCAGGCCCCGCACGCGCAGCTCGACCCGGGTGCGGCCGTCGCCGACCCACTGCACGACCTCGACGGGCGAGCCCGCCGGCACCAGCGTCTCGTCGTAGGTGACGGCACCCGTGCCGCCCGCGCCGACCGGCGCGAACTCGCCCACGAACAGCCAGCCCTGCTCGACCTCGCGCCCGGCCCCCTCCCGCTCCCCCGCGCGCTCGGCGGCGAGCGCCGTCCCCCCGGTGCTCGCCAACGCGGCGAGCAGCGCCGCCAGTCCGCCGGTGACCAGTGATCTCATCGCGTGCTCCCTGTCGGTCGAGCTGTCGGTTGTACTGCCGGGTGAACGACTGCGGCGCCGCGAAGGAACGGCGTCGAGACCCCACCCTGCCGGGGCACAGCGTGAGATGATGGCCACACGCACCCGCGCACGCACCCGCGTGATCCTGCCGAAGGACGTGCGCGTACGCTGTACGGCGGAACCGACTCGTTCCGCGCCACGTCTGATCAGTCACCACCTCGCGCGCCGGAGCGGTCGGCCCGATCACTGGGGGGAACGGGGAGAGAAGCAGTGCAGGAGACCTTGGGGATACTGCTGTACGCCCCCTGGATCTACGTGGCCGTCGTGCTGTCCATCACGCTCGACGTCTTCTTCCCCGTGCTGCCCAGCGGCGCGCTGGTCGTCACCGCCGCCGCCGTCGCCGCCGACACCGCGGCCGAGGTGACCTCCCTGCCGGGACCGCCCACGCCGGGCGGCAAGTTGCCGCAGATCGCCCTGCTGGTGATCTGCGCGATCACGGCCTCCGTCCTCGGGGACGTGCTCGCGTACCGGCTGGCCAGGCGCGGCGGGCGGCGCTACGGACCGGCCATAGCGCGTTCCCCCCGGCTGCGCCGCACCCAGCAGCGGCTTGAGGTGGCGCTCACGCGCGGGGGTGGTGCGCTGGTGGTGCTCGCGCGCTTCGCGCCCGCCGGGCGCGCGGTGGTCAGCCTGGGCGCCGGCGTGACCGACCGCCGCACGCGCGACTTTCTGCCGTGGTCGACGCTGGCCGCGCTGGCGTGGACCGCTTACAGCGTGGGCGTGGGCTACCTCGGCGGGCAGCTGCTGGGCGCCAGCTGGCTGAGCGCCGGGCTGTCGCTGCTGGCGCTGGTCGGCGCCGGCGTGCTCGCCGCCCGGCTGCTGCGCCCCCGCGGCGACGCCAAGACCCAGGCCGCCGCCCAGGCCGCCGCCCAGATCCCCGCGCCGGCCTCCGAGCCGCGGGTCGTCTGACCCGCGCTCCCCGGAAGGACCGGACGCGGGGCGGACGCGGGGGCGTTTCCGCTGGTCCCTCGCCGCCGTTGCCTTCCCGCAGGGCGTTCCGGCCGTTCCGGCTCAGTCGAGGCGGCCTATCCCGCCGTACCAGGACACGTCGGCGTGGTCGGGGCGGGACTCCTCCGGCTCCTCGTTGCGCCAGTCGCTGACCACCTGCACGCCGGGCTCCACCAGCGTCAGCCCGTCGAAGAACCCGGTGAACCGCTGCCGGTCGCGAAGCGTCAACGGCACGCCCTGCCTGCGGTAGGCGTGCTGCACACCCATCGCCGCCTCGGGCGCGAGGTCGGCGGTGGCGTGCGACAGGATGAAGTGGCTGCCCGGCACGACGGCCTCCCGCAGCACCCGCACCAGGCCCTCGGGCTCCTCCTCGTCGGCGACGAAGTGCAGCACGGCGACGGCCAGCAGGCCCAACGGCTGCGAGAAGTCGAGCAGTTCGGCGGCCCTGGGGTGCTCCAGCACCTCGCGCGGGCGGCGTATGTCGCCCTGGATGACGGCCGTCCGCTCGTCCCTGGCCAGCAGCGCGCTGCCGTGGACCAGCACGATCGGGTCGTTGTCGACATAGACCACGCGCGCGGTCGGATCGTCTGCCTGGGCGACCTGGTGCACGTTCTCCGCCGTCGGCAGCCCGGAGCCGAGGTCCAGGAACTGCCGGATGCCGGCCTCCCGCACCAGATAGCGGACGGCGCGGCCGAGGAACGCCCGGTTCTCCCGGGCGGCGGTGCGCAGCAACGGGAACGGCCCCAGCGCCTTCTCGGCCGCCTCGGCGTCCACGGTGTAGTGGTCCTTGCCGCCCAGCAGATAGTCGTACATCCGCGCCGAGTGCGGCTGGTCCGTGCGCAGGTCCAACGCCTCCGGCGGCGCGCCCTCACCCTGTCCACTCACCACACGGTCCTCCGGTTCCGGGTTGTCGATCATGTGTCGAACTCCCGTGGCAGAGTAACCAATTACCGAAAGACCGTCAGCTGACGGTGGCATCTCCCGTCGCGGTGTGGCCAGTTGTCGACGGCTCAGCCGTCGGTGCCGGTCAGGTGGGCGGTGTCGCCGAAGGTGACCGGCCGCAGCCGCGTGCCGTCCCCCTCCCAGCGGGACAGGGAGGCGTTCGGCACGGCCGCGGGACGCTCCGGCGGCACCGCGCCGAGGCCGGCGACGACCAGGCCCAACGCCACGACCACGGCGTCGTGCGCCACCAGCAGCACCCGCCGCCCCGGCGCGGCCTGGGCCAGGTCGCGCAGGAAGTCCCGCACCCGCAGCGTCACGTCGGGAAACGACTCGCCGCCCGGCGGCCGGTACCACCACTCCCCCACCGCGGCGCGGCGCCGCGCCTCCTCCGGCGCGTGGGCCTCGACGGCCAGCGGGGTCATCAGCTCGAAGACGCCGGCCTCCCGGTCCCGCAGCCGCTCGTCCACCAGCGGCGCCGGCGCGCCCGGCCACTGCTCGGCCGCCGCCGACCAGCTCTCCAGGGCCCGCGCGTACGGCGAACAGACGACCAGCTCGGGCCGCCGCTCCGCCGGCAGCGCCGCCAACCGCCGCCCCACGGCCGCCGACTGCTCCCGCCCGACGCCGGTGAGCGGCACCCGGGCCTCGCGGTAGGCCAGGCTGTCATCGGGCCGCCCGGCGCGGGCGGCCTCCCGGAAGACGACGTTGGAGACGCTCTCCCCGTGCCGGACGGCGGTCAGCTCGGCGAGGGGGAACGGGGGCGGCGGCAGCACATCACTCGACATGCGCCCAGTGTGACGCCGAGGACGGCCCGAACGGCCGACGCGCGGCGGGGGGGGTGGGCCTCCATAGCAGCCTCGTCGCCAACGGCGACGACGTCGAGCTGCCCGCGCGGCCACGATCGAACAGCCGCGGCGAGCCGCACGGGCGAAGCACGTTCGGCCCCGACCTTTCAGGCAGCGGCGAACGCCTGCTCGATGGCGAGGGTGTCCTCGTGGCCCGACGACGAGGGGTTCAGGCCGGCGGGTGAGCCTCCCTGAGCCGGCGCAGGGACGCCGCGATCGCCTCGTGGACGTGCTCCTCCGTCAGGGGGGCGGAGAACAGAGCCGAGCTGAAGGAGAGCCCTTCGACGACCGCGTGGAGCAGGAGCGCTTCGCGGTCCAGCGTCGCGTCGTCGATCGCGCGATCGGCCATCGCGTCGCGCAGGGCCGAGCGGACGGCATCCTGGCTCAGCGCGGACGTCGCGGCGATGTCGGCGGCGAGTTCGGGGTCGGTGCGCGCCATGACGCGGTACTCGACGAGCGCGGCGTTCTCCTTGCGCTCCTGGTCGCTGGTCGGAACGGTGAAGGCGACCGCGTCGGCGATCCGGGTCAGAGGATCGGTGGACAGCGTCGTGTCGCGACGTGCGACGCGTTGCATGAGGACCGTGAGCGTGAAGCGCATGACCTCGCGGAGCGTGTCGCCGAAGTAGTGCCGGATGCTCCCGATGGCCAGGCCCGAGCGGGCGGCGATGCGAGCGAGGGTGACCGAGCGGAGGCCGTGCTCGGCGATCTCGTCGATCACCGCGTCGGCGACCTGCTCTCGACGGACTTCCGGGTCGATTCTCTTGGCCATGGGAGGAGCATACCCCGCAGGTAGCATGTTCGTGCTACTTTTAGTGGCATGGACGTGCTACTAAAGCCCACGGGCAGTCCCCCATCCGCGGCGAGCGAGGATCGGAAGGAGTCATGAACGCCCCGCGCGATCCCTGGTCCTCGGGTCTCGGCGATCTCGACGGCGGCGCCGAGGCGCGGTGGCCGCCGGCGCCACCGCCCGGAGCACCGCTGCCGCCGTTTCGCCCCTCGCTCCTCCTGCGGCGCACCCGGTTCGCGATCGACCTCCCCGAAGCGTCGACCGCGACGGTCGACGTCGACCACTCTGCGGGGCTGGCCTCCCTCTACCGCGACGACAGACACGTCCAGACGGCCGAGATGCCGGTCGAGTTCCAGCTCGAACGCGGCAGGATCGACGTCGCCGCGAGCAGGTTCGGCATGGAGAGGATCAGCCTCGTCGCGGCCGACGGAAGCCAGCGTCAGCTCGTTCCCGCCCCGGGGACGCCGGAGCACTGGCGGGCGCAGCTGTCCCGGCGGCGCCCCGGCATGGGGCGGGCTCTGGCTGCCGCCGCCGTGCTGGTGCTGGTGGTCAACCTGATGGTCCTCGCTCCGCAGCTGCTGGACCTGCTCACCCATCAGTCGATCTGGACGGGCCGGTTCCCGTCGTTCGACTCACCTCTCGCCCTCCCCGCCTGGGCCAACACCGCCCTCGCCGTGCTCGGCGCACTCGCGGGCGTGGAGCGAGCGCTCTCCCTGCGCAACCACTGGCTCCTGGACGTCGAGACCGCCGGGATGGACGGCTGAGGTCAGGGGATCGCGCGGCACTGCTGCCGTCGGCTCGCGCGCCGGCCCCCCCCCTCTCGACGGCTGACCACCCACCACGGCCACGTTCCGCAGGACACGTTCGGCCCAGCAAAGGAGAAGAACCCGTGCGTCACCCATCCCGTTCCGCACGTCGAGCCCGACCCCGCCCGTCGGTACTCGTTCTCGCCGCACTGACCGCGCTCGTCGGCCTCCCCGCCTGCACGCCGTCGACCCCGACGCCGGGCCTCTCCATCTACCTGGAGCAGGATCTCGACTGGGGGACCTGCGACGGCGTCGCGACCAACGCCGTGGACGAGGAGCTCTTCGCGAACCCCGATCTCGAATGCACATCGGCCGAGGTGCCGCTGGACTACACCGAGCCCGAGGGAGAGACAGCGCAGGTCGCCCTGATGCGTCTTCCGGCCCGTGGCGAGGCCGAGGGCTCGTTGCTCGTCAATCCGGGTGGCCCCGCCGGATCCGGTCTCTCGTTCGTGGCGGCACAGGCGCCGACCTTGCAGGACGGTCGCCTGACCGAACGGCTCGACATCGTCGGGTTCGACCCGCGCGGAGTCGGTGCGTCGACGCCCTCCGTGGACTGCTACTCCGACGAGGAGTACGACGCGGGTGAGGTGCCACGATTCGCCGCCGTCTGGAACGTCACCAGCGCCGACCAGGCAGAGGAGCTGGCGACGCGCTGCGCCGAGGGGTCCGGCGGCGCGGAGAACCTGGTGAGCGTCGGATCGACGAACGTCGTGAAGGACATGGACGTCCTCCGGGAGGTCCTCGGCGACGACGAGCTGACCTACCTCGGCTACAGCTACGGCTCCGAGCTCGGTGCCATGTACGCCACGGAGTACCCGGACAACATCCGCGCGCTGGTGCTCGACGGCGGCGTCGCGCCGGACCTCACGCTGCCGGATTTCCGCGTCTCCCAGCTCGCCGTCCAGCAGGACCGCTTCGACGACCTGGCCGCGCTCTGCGCCGAGTCCGGCGACTGCGTGCTGGGCGACGACCCGAGGACAGCGAGCGACCGCCTGCACGAGATCGTCCAGCCGGTCGTCGAGTCACCCGCGGCCACGGACGACGGCCGGGAGCTGGACGTGTGGGACGTCTACGCCGGCATCGTCGGCGGCCTGTTCTCCGAGGCGAAGTGGCCCGACGTCATCTCCGCGCTGACCGCGCTGGAGGACGGCGACCCGGAGGGGGTGTTGGCGCTGCGCGACGCGTCGTTCGGTCGGACGCCGGACGGTGTCTACACGATCGACGCCGACGTCAACATCGCCGTGCGCTGCATGGACTACCCACGGTCCACGCCGCAGGAGCACGCCGCCCACGCGCGCGAACTCGCGGAGGTGGCTCCGATGTTCGATCTTGAGGTGCTCACCGGACAGAACTTCCGCAGCGAGTGCGGCGCCTGGCCCGCGCCGCCGACGCGTGAGGACCCGTGGCTCACCGACGTTCCTGAGCTTCCGGAGACCCTCGTCGTATCGGTCACCGGCGACCCCGGAACGACGCACGACGGAGGTGTCGCTCTTGCCGAGGCGCTCGGAAGCAGCCTCCTCACTGTCGAGGGCAAACAGCACGGCGCCTACCTTCTGGGCGGGAGTCGGTGCGTCGACGAGATCGTCGAGGCGTACCTCATCGACGTACGAACCCCGCCCGATGGAGCGCGTTGCAGCCTCTGAGGCGGCCCTGAGGCGGCCCTGTGGCGGGATCGACCAGCGGTTTGCCGTGGCGGTCGTCTTCCGACGCCAGGTTCGGTCCATGGCCACCATGGCCACCATCGCTCCGGCCGTCCGGGCCGCTGCTTCGAGAGTGGCGCGGGCGCGGGCCGCAGCCACCGCATACGATTCTGGGCGCGGCGGTCTTGCCGCGCTGCGACTTGCTCGTTCCACGCCTGGAACTCAAACCGGTGAGGTCGTTGGTTCGAACGACGATCCTCTGGTGGGTGCAGACGGGTTCGAACCGCCGACATCCGCCTTGTAAGGGCGGCGCTCTACCGCTGAGCTATGCACCCGGGGAATTCGCTGGCAAAGCCTACACGGCTGGCCGCCGGGAACAACGAGGCCGGCAGCCCCCGGTCTTGCCGGCCTGGGCACCTTGTCGGGTGCGGCTCGGTGTGTGGTCGCTCGCGCAGTTCCCCGCGCCCCCGGTCCGCGACAGCGAAGGGGCGCGAGGAACGGCGCGGCGCATCCGTGACGGGCCGCGGACGACCACCGTGCCGCACAGACCACGCGGGTTGTCGCCCGCAGCACGGCCAACGGTCACTCGCACCCCCCGTCCGCGACAGCGAAGGCGCGCGGGGAACGGCGCGGCGCATCCGTGACGGGCCGCGGACGACCACCGTGCCGCACCGGCGAGTCCGGTAGTCGCACGGCGCACCCGCGCCGGCAAGGCGTGTTGTCGGGCACTACCGACAGCTTTCGGAACGTTGTGTGGGTGGGAGAATGAGCGGGGACTCACCTGGCCCAGCGACCACGGGGAGAAGGACACTGTGACAACCGGCCGAGCCGCGAGCCGACTGGCGAGGGATCTCACCGTCTCCATGGTGCTGGCGCCGGCCGCGTTGGTGGCGTTCGCGCTGGTGGCGGCGCCCGCCGCGTTCACGGGCGGGGGGACGCGGCGCTGGGGCCGGGGCCGGGCCGAGGAGTCGCGGGCCAGGGCGCAGCAGGCGAAGGACGCGGCGGCGACCGCGTTCTACGAGTTGGACACCGCGCACCGGGACCTGCGGATCACCCTGGAGACGGTGTCGGCCGCCGAGGAGACCCCGGAGTCGCGACGCGCGAACGCCGGTTTCGCCACGCTGGGCGAGCAGGTCGACCAGGTCAGCCACGACTACATCACCACCCTCGACGCGCACGACCTGGACGCGGAGGAGTTGGAGGCAGGCGCGGCCAACCGCGCGCAGCGGGAGCTGGCGCGGGTGACGGACGCGCTGGTGCGGCTGAAGGGCGACCTGGAGCGGTTCGAGCAGAGCCTGACGCCGCTGGTGGCGCGGGCGCAGGAGCAGTTGGCGCAGGTGGCGCCCGCGGTGGAGCGGGCGAAGGCGGCGCTGCTGGCGGCGACGGAGGCGTTGGACGGGGCGCGGCGTTCCGGGCTCGGCGCGGACGAGTTGGCGGCGCGGCTGGCGGGGCTCGGGCCCGAGCTGCGGGCGTTGAACGAGGGCGCGGGCCGGCACGGGGTGCGGCCGACGATCCAGCGCGCCGAGCGGGTGCGTCGGCAGGCGGAGGCGATCGCGGCCGAAGCGGCGCGGCTGCCGGAGCGGGCGGCGGAGATCGACCGGCGGCTGACCTCGTCGCGCACCAGGGCGGAGGCCATCAGCAACCGCGCAGACTCGGTGGGGCCGGTCCTGAGCGAGCTGCGGCGGCGGTTCATGGCCAACTGCTGGCAGGACCTCCAGCGGGTGCCGGAGCAGGCCGAGGAGGCGGTGCGGGAGGCCGGGGAGGCGTTGGCGGCGGCGCGCGGGGAGCGGCGTGCGCAGCGGTTCGAGGCGGCGACCGTCCAGCTGGCGCGGGCGCACGAGCTGCTGGGCGGCGCGGACGAGGCGGTCTCGGCGGCGGGTGACCGGCTGCGGCGGCTGAACGAGATCGCCGGGGACCCGTCGGGTGAGATCGAGCGGACGCGTTTCGCGCTGCGGGACGCGCAGCGGCTGGCGATGCGGGGGCGGACCGTTCCCGACCCGCGGCACGCCGGGCCGCTGGACGCGGCGGTGACGCGGCTGGAGCGGGCGGTGACGGAGCTGGAGGGCGGGGGGCGGAACCCGGACTACTGGCGGTTTCTGACCGAGCTGGAGGGTGTGCGGGAGACGGCGGGCGCGGTGGTGGACGCCATCCGGGCGGGCCGCTGAGGCCATCGCCGGCGATCCGGGCGGGCCGGGCGATCCGGGGCTCCCTGCGGCAGGTCCCGGCGGATCGTCGGGCGGGGGCGGTGTCGTCCGGGGCGGGCCCGGGTACGCGGAACGGGACATTCCGGGAGTGCGGCGGCCGGTGAGGCGCGGTTCCCGGAGCGACCGACTTCCGAGGGACCCGAGGAGGCCACCATGGCATCGGTCTCGTCCCTGTTGGGGACGGATTCGCGCGGCGAGCCCCGGCTGCCGGAGGGCGGCCCGCTCGGCCTGCTGCGGCGGGCGACGCTGGAGCGGGACCGGCCGGCCGACCGGCGGCTCAACCGCTTCTACCGGATCGGCGCCGGGCTGATCGGCCTGGCCCTGGTGATCTTCGGCGTCCTGGGCGTGACGCAGCGCCTGGGCGCCTTCTCGACCGGGGACGACACGGTCTGGGGCATGAACACCAACGGCGCGCTCAGCTGGCTGTCCGTCGTGGTGGGGCTGGCGCTGGGCGTGATGATGCTGGTCGGGGGGAGCCTGGCGTCCGTGTTCTGCCTGGCCCTGGGCGCGCTCTTCGTGCTGAGCGGCTTCGCCCATCTGGCGGTGCTGAGCACCGGCGCGAACGTGCTCAACTTCGGGCTCTCCAACGTGTTCTTCAGCTTCGCCGTGGGATTGGCGCTGCTCTTCGTCGGCATGTACGGCCGGGTCTCCGGGCGGCTGCCGCACGACAACCCGTTCTGGCGGGCGCGGCACCCGGAGGCGGCCGTGGGCGTGGAGCGGCGGCAGCGGCTGGCCGACCGGCAGCGTCGGGAGATCAGCGAGGACTGGCGGCGGCAGGACCGGGAACGGGAGCGGCTGCGTCGTCCGGTCCGGCGGCGGGAAGCGCGGCGAGCAGCGCGCGAAGAATCGTCTCCCCGCAGCTGACCCCGCGTTCGTCGAGGCCGTTGACGCGGGGGTGGGTCCAGCCGCTGCCGGCGAGTTCGCCGTGGCCTGGGCGCCAGGCGGCGTCGCCGGCCAGCAGCAGGTCGCGGTCGAGGAGCGAGTCGCCGGCCGTCAGCACCCGCCCGGTGCCGGCGCGGCGGGCGACCTCGGCGACCGCGGCGCTCTTGGTGAGCGGCTCGGGCACCACGTAGAGCTTGCGGCCCTGGAGGGAGACGGTCCAGCCGCGCGGCGCCGCCCACTCGGCGAGCGCCTTGGGCCAGGCGTCGGGGAGCCGTTCGCGGTCCACCACCAGGTAGTGGAAGAGGCCCTCGGCGTCGCGGTCGCGCAGCAGCCAGGCCGGGTCGGCGGTGGCGGCGACGTGGGCCCTGACCTCCTTCAGTGGCGCGCAGGCGGCGGCGATCGCGCGGGTGACCGCGCGGTGCCAGTCGGGGTCGCTGACGCCGTCGACGAGCAGATGGCCGCCGTTGGCGCAGATCGCGTAGCGCGGCGGCGGGCCGGGCAGGCGGATCCTGAGGTACTGCTCGCGGGTGCGGGTGGTGGTGGGGACGAACACGGCGCGCGGGTCGGCGGCGAGCGCGGCGAGCAGGGCGGCGGCGGCCTCGGTGACGAACGACTGGGGCCTGCCCCGGTAGTTCTCCACGGACAGCAGCCGGGGGGCGTCACGGTCGGCGCAGGTCAGCTCCAGCGCGTTCGCCGAGTAGATCAGCGTGCGGTCCAGGTCGCTGGCGACGAGGGTGCGGGGTGTCATGCGCCGCTCTCCGTTCCGTGGGTCGTTCTGCCGTCGGCGCCCGTGGCGCCCCTGGTGTAGCGGGGGTGGATCAACCCGACGCAGCTGTAGGGAAGTTCGTCGGTCTCCTCGACGGGGACGCCGCGCTGGGCGGCGAGCAGCCGGATGTGGTCGAGGTCGGAGCCGGCGCCCCGGCGGGCCAGTATCCGCCAGGGCACGCGCCGCAGCAGCACCCTGGTGGTCTCGCCGACGCCGGGCTTGACCAGGTTGACGTCGTGGATGCCGTACTCCTCGCTGACGCGTTCGACGGCGCGCCAGCCGGCCCAGGTCGGGGTGCGGTCGGCGGCGAGCAGCGCGGCGGTGTCGGCGGCGACGGCGTCGGCGACGTCGGGGAAGCGGGCGGTGACGGCGTCGAGGAAGCGGCCGGAGACGTCGGCTCCGGCCAGCTCGCGGTAGTGCTTGGCGCCGTGGAAGTCGCCGGGGCCGACCAGGTCGGCGCGGAGCACGGTGCGGGATATCAGGCCGGAGACGGTGGAGTTGAGGCAGGCGGACGGGATCAGGAAGTCGTCCCTGGTGCCGTAGGTGGTGACGCAGCCGCCCGGGTCCGCCAGTACGGCCAGGCCGGGGTCGAAGCCGGGGAACGCCTCCAGCGCCGCCGCCAGCTCGCGGGTGATGGCGCCCTTCCCCGTCCAGCCGTCGACGAAGACCACGTCCTCCGGGGCGTGGTGGGCGGCGATCCAGCGCAGCGCCGTGGTGTCGACGCCCCGGCCGCGCACGATGGACAGCGCGTAGTGGGGCACGTCGACGCCGTGCGCGTGCCGGGCCCAGCGGCGCATCAGGACGCCGACGGGCGTGCCGGCGCGGGCGAGGGAGACCAGCACGGGCGAGGGCGAGCGTTCGGCGAGGACCGTCTCGGTGACGGTGCCGACGGCGCGGGCGACGCGGTCGGCGGAGGCGTCCAGCGCGTGGGCGAAGAGGCGCTGGTACTCCTCGCTCGGCTGGTACTCGACGGGCAGCGACTCCGCGTAGTGGGCGCCGCCGGACTGGATGGCCTCCTCGCGCTCCTCGCGGGGCGCCTCCAGCGTGACGCCGGAGAGGTCCTGGAGCAGCCAGCCGACCTCGTCGGGGCGGTAGGAGGAGAACGCGGGGCCGCGCAGCGGGCGCGGCAGCGGCTCGGGGGCGGGCAGCACGGCGAGCAGCACCCGGGCCGCGTGGCCGGCGAGGGTGGCCAACAGGCCGTCCGCCGCGTGGAGTTCGGCGGTGTCGCCGGCGGCGTCGGTGACGACGAGGACCGCGTCCCAGCCCTGGCCGGCGACGTTGTAGGCGTAGCGGGGGCCGGGGTCGGGCGGGCTGTCGTGGGCGGGGAAGTCCAGCCGGCTGCGGATGGCGTAGCCGGGGTCGTCGACCGCCAGCACCGGGGAGCGGGTGGTGGAGGAGAACGCGACCTCGGCGCCCTCGCCGAGCGCGCCCTGAAGCGCCTGCGCGAGGCGCAGCGGCGCGTACATCAGCTCCTCGGTTCCCAGCACCAGCACCCGGCGTGCGCCGGGCGGGAGTTGGGCGGCCAACTCGGCGCCGAGCGCCGGCAGCGCCGCTTCGAGCCGCGCGCGGTGGGCGCGGGTGAAGCCGTGCCGGCCGCCGTCGGGCACGCCCGCCGGCCAGCGGAGCGTGAGCCTGGCGGGCGGGGCCGCGGCGCGCGGGGGCGGCGGGGCGGCGGGGGGCTCGTGCGCGGCGACCAGGGCGGCGCCGCGCGCCAGCACGTCGTCCGGGAGGGCGATCCGGCCGGCGGCCAGGGCCACCACCCGCACGGTGGCGCCCAGTTCGGCGGCGAACTTGGCCAGCGCGGCGCGGTCCGCCTCCGTCCTGGTGTCGACGAGGGTGGCCACCACGTAGCGCGGTCGCGGCCAGAGGCGGTGCAGGGCGGCGATGGTGTTGCGGACGGTGCGGCCGGTGGACAGCTCGTCGTCGACCAGCACCAGCGGGCCCCCGCCGGCGAGCAGCCCGGGGTCGGAGGGCAGCAGCAGATGGGAGGTGTGGTGCGAGTGCTCCTCCTCGAAGCCGCCGACCGGGGGCAGTTCGGGCACCGGGCGCCGGGTGGAGTGCAGATAGCCGACGGCGTCCAGCCCGTCGGCGACGCTGTGCCCGAGCCCGGTCGCGGTCTCCGCGTAGCCGAGGACGACGGCGCGCCCGGCGTCCTCGCCCAGCTCGTCGGCGACCCGCCGGCCCAGGGCCAGCCCGGTGCCGTGTATCCGTTCGGGCCGCCGCGGCACGTGCTTGCCGAGCACGCGGGAGACCAGCAGATGGGCCCTGCGCGGGTTGCGCCGCAGGGCCAGGCCCAGCAGCTCCCGCGCTTCCGTTCCGGTCAGCGCGACCCCGAGCCGTCGGGTGACCCAGTCACCCGACCATATGGGGGCCGTCACGCGTTGCCCGCGGCGAGCAGGTCCACGAAGTCCACTCCGTCTCTGGCGACGCCGAACACCTCGGCGCGCAGCATGGTCCTCTCGGCCCAGGCGCGGTGCGGCTTCACCTCGTTCATCTTGTTGGTGTAGGCGGAACGCAGCACCCCGCCGCCCCCGGGGACCGCGCCCAGTATGTCGGCGGCGTCGGTGTACTCCTCGTGGCTGACGACCGAGAGGGCGTGCACCGGGGCGACGTGCGAGGGGTGGATGCAGGTCTTGCCCATCAGCCCGTTGGCGCGGTCCAGCTCGATCTCGCGCAGCAGCCCGTCCATGTCGTGCTCGATCAGCCGGGCGCGCAGCTCCTCCGCCCGGCCGCTGAACGGGGTGTTGCGCAGCTGCGGCTTGAAGAGCCGCTCCTGGGTGCGGAAGTACTCCCAGACCGGGCCGGTCACGGTGCACCCCGAACCGTCGGCGCGTCCCAGCACGTTGACCACGTCGGCGATCACGGAGGCGACCAGGCCGACGTCGTAGGCGGTCATCTCCGGGGTGCGGCGCAGCCCGTACGCCGAGCAGAAGTCGGTGACGCCGAGCCGCACGGCCGGGACCCGCTCGCGGTGCTTCTCCACCAGCGCCGCCACCGCGCGCAGCACCTCGTGGCGGCTCTCCAGATGCAGCAGCTCCGGCGACTCCAGCACCGGCATCACCAGCAGCCGCCGCCCGCACAGCACCTCGGCGGCGACGGCCGCCTCCAGGAACGCGGCGCCCGAGGAGGGCGTGAACTTCGGCAGCACATAGCCGGTCAGCAGCCCGATGTCCTGACCCAGCCGCCGCGTCAGGTCCAGGATCTGCTCCGGTTCCCTGACCCGCACGAAGAGCAGCGGCAACGAGCCGGGCGGCTCGGCCGCCAGCAGCCGGAACTGCCGCAGCAGGTTCGCCTCGGCGTCGGCCACCTCGGCGTCGCCGATGGAGTCCTCCAGGCACAGCACCATGGAGACCACGCCCGACCTGGCCTGCTTGCCGACGTCCTCCGCCAGCCGCGGTCTGGTCGCCGGCGCGTACAGCGTCGCGCCCAGGGCGTAACCCACCGTTCTCACCGGCGAGTCGGGGCCGAACTCGGCCGGCTCCCGATGGAACAGCGCGCGGCGGCGCGCGGCAGTCAGATGCCCGAAGTGCCGCATGTGGTCCCCGCTCTCCCCCACCCTCCGGCCGCCTGGCTGACGTCACCGGTTTCGGGCCATCGTAAGCTCGGCATTGTTTCGAGAGCATGGCCGTAGGCAGGATTCGGTGTATGACCCCTGTGCTGGAACCCGGTGCTCCGCTGCGGCTGGACGCCGGCGGGGTCCGCGTAGAGTTGCGTTGGAGCTGGCAGCACAGCGGTGCCGGAGCGCCCGACCTCGACCTCTCCGCGCTGCTGCTCGGCGGCGACGGACGCGTCGGCCAGGAGGGCGACTTCGTCTTCTACAACCACCCCAGCCACCCCTCGGGGCTGGTCCAGCGCCTCCCCAAGGAACGCGCGGACGGGAGCCTGCGCGACGTGGTGCGAGCCCAACTGACCGGCCTGGACAAGGGGATCACACGGATGGCGCTGGCCGCCTCGGCGGACGGCGGCTTCCGCGCCGAGCTGAGCCGGCCCGAGCTGACCGTGCACGACCTCGCCACCGGGCGCCCGCTCGCCGCGCTGCCGCTGCGCCCGGGGACGCGCGAGACGGCGGTGCTCTGCGGGGAGGTGGCCCGCACCGAGGACGGCGGCTGGGAGCTGCGCGCCATCGGGCGCGGCTTCACCGGCGGACTGGTCGCGCTGGCCGGCGAGTTCGGCATCGGCGCGGCCCGCAGACCGCCGCCCACGCCCTACGGCTACCCGGGCGCCGACCCGGCGTTCGTGCTGCCCCCACAGGGGCCGCAGTTCCTGCCCGGCGCCGCCCGCTGAACGGGCCGGGCCGGCGGCCCGCCCCACGGGTGGACTACTTGCGCCCCCGCCCCCAGGACATGCCCCAGCCGTAGAGCCGGTCGATCTCCGACTGGAAGCCGTAGACGTACTTGACCTGCCGGCGCGCCACCAGCTGGTCCTTCTCCTTCTCGATCAGGAGCACCGCGCAGGAACGCGCCTGCGGCGGCGGGTCGGTGCAGCCGATCTCCACGTTCTTCCCGTCGGGGGTGGCGAGCGTCACCACCACGTCGGCGCGGTCGAACGTCGGGGCGCCGTCGTAGATGTAGACGAAGATCAGCAGCCGCTTGAACTCGTCCTTGTTGTCCAGGTTGATGTACAGGTGCTCGCCGGAGCCGGTGCCGAAGCGGTCGTCGCCGCTGAGCTTGATGTAGGGCGACTCGTTGAAGTCGCCCTGGAGGCCGCCCAGCGCCTGCACGACGCCCCTGGTGCCGTCGGAAAGCTCGTACATGCACGCCAGGTCGAAGTCCATGTTGGCCACGCCGTGCGAGTGGCCCTTGATCTCGGCCGGTTTGAACACCGCGAGCGGATGGCGCCAGTTGTCCATCCAGCTGCGCTGCGAGCGGCCGAAGTCGCTGTTGCTGCGGATGCGCCAGGTCAGGTCGACCCGCAGGGTGCCGGTGTCGGCACCGTCACCCGTCAGCACCGCCTCCGGGTTGCGTCGCGTCAGCTCCGACGCGTAGCTCATCGCCCCGCCGAGCGCGTCGAACTTCTGGTTCGACGCGCCCCCGCGCCAGTACGACCACAGGGACACCATGCGGCGCCACCCCTCGCCTCTCCCCCTCCCGCCAGGGAGGGCCACCTGCCCGAAACGGGACGGTCCGAGACCGTCCCGTTACAGGCTTCCGCGTTCGCCGGGCGCTCAACCCCCGGCGGAGACGTGCTTCGGCTCGACCCCCTCGGCGGCCTCCCGCTGGTTGGCCCGGACCGAGGAGTAGAACGCCCAGGCGATCAACCCGACGCCGACCAGCCCCGTGACCACCTCGGGCAGGTGCCAGCGGATGCTGATCAGCAGCATCACGGCCAGCGCGCCGATCGCGTAGTGCGCGCCGTGCTCCAAGTACCGGTAGTCGTCCAGGGTGCCCTGGCGGACCAGGTAGATGGTGAGCGAACGGACGTACATCGCCCCTATGCCGAGGCCGAGCGCCATCCAGAAGATGTGGTTGGTGATGGCGAACGCGCCGATCACGCCGTCGAAGGAGAACGACGCGTCCAGCACCTCCAGGTAGAGGAAGAGGAAGAACGCGGCCTTGCCGGAGGCGCCGACCACCGTGGTCTTCTTGCCGGCGCGGCGGGCGGCCTCCTCTTCCTCCTCCATCTTCTCCTGGTCGTCCTCCAGGCGGTTCTCGAAGTAGCCCGAGAGGCCGCCGACGATCAGATAGGTGAGGAGCCCGGCGAGACCGGCCAGCAGCACCGTCTCGGTCTTGTCCGCGTGGTGCCCGCCGTGCTGGTAGGCCTGGCTGGCGACGGTGGTGGCGGTGAGCAGCAGGGCGGCCAGCGCGACGCCGACCGAGAAGCCGTCGATCCGGCTCAGCCGGGAGAGCGGGCGCTCCAGCCAGCGCGCCCACATGACCTCGCGCTCCTCGAAGAGGAAGTTCAGGGCGATCATCAGCAGGAACATCCCGCCGAAGGCCGCGATCGAGGGGTGCGCGTCGGTGACCATCTGCGAGTACTGGTCGGGGTCGTCGAGCGCCAGCTCGACCGCCTCGACCGGCCCGACCCCCGCCGTCACGGCGACGATCAGCACCGGGAAGACCAGCCGCATACCGAAGACGGCGATCAGGATGCCGACGGTGAGGAAGATCTTCTGCCAGAACTCGTTCATCCGCTTCAGGACACCCGCGTTGACCACCGCGTTGTCGAAGGAGAGCGAGATCTCCAGGATGGAGAGGATCGCCACGACGGCGAAACCCTCCCAGCCCCAGAAGTAGAGGGCGACGGCGAGGCCGGCGACCGTCACGCCGAAGGACCAGCCAAAGGTCTTGAGAATCACGAGTAGTCCAGTCTTCCGCGCGAGGTCGCGGTGGTTATGCCGGTGGACGGGAGAGAGGAGAGCCCCGTGGCCCGGGGCCTCCCCGCCCGGCCCGTGGGGGACGGACCGCCGACGCGGCGCGGGAACGCCGCCTCAGAGGTCCACCCCTCCACCGCCGAGCCCGGTCAGAGCGCCTTGAGCGCGGTGACGTAGTCGTTGAGGTCCCGGGCGTTGGGCAGGTCGTTGACCACGCTCCAGCGGACCGTTCCCGAGGTGTCGATCACGAAGGTGCCGCGCACCGCGCAGCCCTTGTCCTCGGCGAAGACGCCGTAGGCCCGCGAGACCTCGCCGTGCGGCCAGAAGTCCGAGAGCAGCGGGTACTCCAGGCCCTCCTGCTCGGAGAAGACGCGCAGCGAGGGCGCCGGGTCGTTGGAGACCGCCAGCAGCTGGACGTCGTCGTTGACGAAGGAGGGGAGGCGGTCCCGCAGCTCGCACAGCTCCCCCGTGCAGACGCCGGTGAAGGCGAAGGGGTAGAAGAGCAGCACCACGTTCTTCTGGCCCTGGAAGTCGGACAGGGTGACCGACTGGCCGTGCTGGTCTCTGAGGGTGAAGTCGGGTGCCTTGGTACCGGGCTCGATCGCCATGCGCGCGTAATCCGTTTCCCTGAGGACGGCAAAGTGACGTGGCACAGCCTACGTCTCGCCTCCGCACGCACGGAGGCGCCCCCGGGGCCGCCCGGGACCCCGACGGGTCCCGGCGTCGCTCCCGGAGGCGCCTGGGTCACTTTGCGTTACCGCTCACTTCTTGCCGGCGGCCTTGGGGGTCACCAACCTGCTTCCCGACCAGTCCTTGCCGGCGTTCACGGTGCTCGTCTGCGACAGTCCGGCCGTCTGGGCGGCCTCGCCGATGTCGCTGGGCTCGACATAGCCGTCACGCCCCGTCTTGGGCGTCAGCAGCCACACCGGCGCCCCCGGGTCGATCAACGTGGTGGCGTCCACCAGCGCGTCGGTCAGGTCGCCGTCATCGTCGCGGAACCACAGCACGACCGCGTCGGCCACGTCGTCATAGCTCTCGTCGACGAGCTCCTCGCCGGTGACGGCCTCGATCCCGTCGCGCAGCTCCTGCTCGGCGTCCTCGTCGTAGCCGAGTTCCTGGACCACCTGCCCGGGCTGAAAACCCAGCCTGGCGGCCGGGTTGGTCCGCTCATCCGCGTGGTCCGCGGTCGCGCTCACTGATAGCTCCTGTCCTGTCTCGGGTAAAGAACAAAGGGTGCCACGCGTGCGCGCGGCTTGGGGCGTAGTCCACACGGGCCGGGCGGATCGCGCAAGTACCCGACCCCTGAGCCCGCCCAAACGTTGACGTCTTGGCCCATGACATGGGGCGATACAGGGAGCGTCCCACACCGGGCCCGGGGAACGGGTGTTCGTGGTCGCCCAGGGGGTGGGGCGTACGCTTGACGGTCGACCCTCCGTGAGGGACGCCGCCGGTCAGCCGGTGAGACAGCCGCCCTGGCCCGTGAGGTGAGGGTTACCACCCGGTAGAGATGACGTTTCGCCGCCAGCGGTACACGATGGAGGCGGCGCGACACAGCAGAGCAGACAACTCACAGTGAAGGAACAGCGTGGCTTCCGGATCAGATCGCAACCCGATCATCATTGGCGGCCTTCCCAGCCAGGTCCCGGACTTCGACCCTGAGGAGACTCAGGAGTGGCTTGACTCGCTCGACGCCGCGGTCGACGAACGAGGCCGGGAACGGGCCCGCTATCTCATGCTCCGGCTGATCGAGCGCGCCCGTGAGAAGCGGGTGGCCGTGCCAGAGATGCGCAGCACGGACTACGTCAACACCATCGCGACGAAGGACGAGCCCTACTTCCCCGGCGACGAGGAGGTGGAGCGGAAGGTCCTGAACGCCACCCGGTGGAACGCGGCGGTGATGGTCTCCCGCGCCCAGCGCCCCGGGATCGGCGTGGGCGGGCACATCGCCACCTTCGGCTCCTCGGCCTCCCTCTACGACGTCGGCTTCAACCACTTCTTCCGCGGCAAGGACGGCGGCGACGGCGGCGACCAGGTCTACTTCCAGGGGCACGCCTCACCCGGCATCTACGCCAGGGCGTACCTGCTGGACCGGCTCACCGAGCAGCACCTGGACGCGTTCCGGCAGGAGCGGTCCAAGGCCCCCTACGGGCTCTCCAGCTACCCGCACCCGCGGATGATGCCGGACTTCTGGGAGTTCCCCACGGTCTCCATGGGGCTCGGCCCGATCAGCGCCATCTACCAGGCGCGGATGAACCGCTACATGCACGCCCGCGGGATCGCCGACACCTCGAACTCGCAGGTCTACGCGTTCCTCGGCGACGGCGAGATGGACGAGCCCGAATCGCTCGGCCAGCTGGCGCTGGCGGCGCGCGAGGGCCTGGACAACCTGACGTTCGTCGTCAACTGCAACCTCCAGCGGCTCGACGGCCCGGTGCGCGGCAACGGCAAGATCATGCAGGAGCTGGAGTCCCAGTTCAGGGGCGCCGGCTGGAACGTGATCAAGCTGGTGTGGGACCGCAGCTGGGACCCGCTGCTGGCGCAGGACCGGGACGGCGTCCTGGTCAACAAGCTGAACACGACGCCCGACGGCCAGTTCCAGACGTACGCCACCGAGACCGGCGGCTACATCCGCGACCACTTCTTCGGCGGTGACCAGCGGCTGCGCGACATGGTCTCCGGCATGACCGACGACCAGATCCTGCACCTGGGGCGCGGCGGCCACGACCACCGCAAGGTCTACGCGGCGTACCAGGCGGCCAAGGAGCACAAGGGCCAGCCCACGGTGATCCTGGCGCAGACGATCAAGGGCTGGATGCTGGGCCCGAGCTTCGAGGGCCGCAACGCCACCCACCAGATGAAGAAGCTGACGGTCGAGGACCTCAAGCGCTTCCGCGACCGGCTGCACCTGCCGATCCCCGACAAGGACCTGGAGTCCGGCCTGCCGCCGTACTACCACCCGGGCCGGGACTCGGAGGAGATCCAGTACATGCACGACCGGCGCCGCGAGCTGGGCGGCTACGTGCCGACCCGCGTGGTGCGCGCCAAGCCGCTGCCGCAGCCGGGCGACAAGGCGTACGCCGCCGTCCGCAAGGGCTCGGGGCAGCAGCAGGTGGCCACCACGATGGCGTTCGTGCGGCTGCTGAAGGACCTGATGCGGGAGAAGGAGATCGGCAAGCGGTTCGTGCCGATCGCGCCGGACGAGTACCGCACCTTCGGCATGGACTCGCTCTTCCCCTCTGCGAAGATCTACAACCCGCTGGGGCAGACCTACGAGTCCGTCGACCGTGAACTGCTGCTCTCCTACAAGGAGTCGCCGACCGGCCAGATGCTGCACGACGGGATCACCGAGGCCGGCTGTACGGCCTCCCTGATCGCCGCCGGCTCGGCCTACGCCACGCACGGCGAGCATCTGATCCCGGTCTACGTCTTCTACTCGATGTTCGGTTTCCAGCGCACGGGTGACCAGTTCTGGCAGATGGGTGACCAGCTGGCGCGTGGCTTCGTGCTGGGCGCGACCGCCGGCCGCACGACCCTGACCGGCGAGGGCACCCAGCACGCCGACGGCCACAGCCACCTGCTGGCGTCGACCAACCCGGCGTGTGTCGCCTACGACCCCGCCTACGGCTACGAGATCGCGCACATCGTGCGGGACGGCCTGCGGCGGATGTACGGCGAGAACGCCGAGGACGTCTTCTACTACATGACCGTCTACAACGAGCCCATCAACCAGCCGGCGGAGCCGGAGGGCGCGGACATCGAGGGCATCCTCAAGGGGCTGCACCGGGTCTCCGTGGGCGAGGGCGACGGCGTGCCGGCGCAGATCCTCGCCTCGGGCGTGGCCGTGCCGTGGGCCCTGGAGGCCCAGGGCATCCTCGCCGAGGAGTGGGGCGTGAAGGCCGACGTCTGGTCGGCCACCTCGTGGAACGAGCTGCGGCGCGACGCCGTGGACGTCGAGGAGCACAACCTGCTGCACCCGGAGGAGGAGCAGCGGGTGCCGTATGTCACCACGAAGCTCCAGGGCGCCGAGGGTCCGTTCCTGGCCGTCTCCGACTGGATGCGCGCCGTACCCGACCAGATCGCGCGGTGGGTGCCCGGCACGTACCAGTCGCTGGGCGGCGACGGCTTCGGCTTCGCCGACACCAGGGGCGCGGCCAGGCGGTTCTTCCACATCGACGCGCAGTCGATCGTGCTCGGGGTCCTCACCGAGCTGGCCAAGGCCGGGAAGATCGACCGTTCGGTGCTGAAGCAGGCCATCGACCGGTACCAGCTGCTCGACGTCTCCGCGGCCGACCCGGGTGCGGCGGGCGGCGACGCGTGACGCTGGGCTGGCTTTGAGCGGTGGGCTGGGGCCCGGGCGTTCCGCCCGGGCCCCAGCCCGTTCCCGGCCCCGAAGGCGCGCGGGGAACCGCGCGAGCGACCCCGTGCCGGGGTAACGGCGACAGCCCACCCAGCCACGAAGCTCCGTAGTCGACCAACCCCCGCCACCCATGCACCGGGCAGTTCCCCGCGCCCCCAAGCAGGCCGCCACCTGCCGCACGCGAACCCGCACCTCACCGCGAACGCCCACCCACCCAAGGGGCGCGGGGAACTGCGCGAGCAACCCAAAACCGGGCCGAGGACGACAACCCACCCAGCCACGAAGCTCCGTAGTCGACCAACCCCCGCCACACAGCATTCGCGCAGTTCCCCGCGCCCCCAAGCAGGCCGCCACCTACCGCACGCGAACCCGCACCTCACCGCGAACGCCCACCCACCCAAGGGGCGCGGGGAACTGCGCGAGCAACCCACCACCGGGCCGAGGACGACAACCCACCCAGACCGGCAAGGTCAGTAGTCGACCAACCCCCGCCACACAGCATTCGCGCAGTTCCCCGCGCCCCCAAGCAGGCCGCCACCTACCGCACGCGAACCCGCAGCCGACCGACCACGCCCACCACAACCAGGGGCGCGGGGAACTGCGCGAGCAACCCACCACCAGGCCGAGGACGACAACCCGCCCAGACCGGCAAGGTCAGTAGTCGGCCGACCCCCGCCCCGGGGCCGGGGGCCCGCGCCCGTACGCTGGGGCGCGATGTCGCATTCGTTCGGTTCGCACCTCCGCCCGCCGCCCCCCGACACCGCGCACCCGCTGCGGCGGGTGGTGCTGGTGCTCGCCGTGACGTTCGCCGTGCTGGTCGCCGCCGGCTGGCTGGTGAACGCGCGGGCGACCGAGCCAGGGCCGTTCGAGCGCCAGCTGGCGCAGTGGTCCCAGGCGTCCCTCGCCGGCCAGCCGCTGCCGGGCCCCGAGGCGTCGGCCGAGCGGGTCGCCGCCTTCTTCGCCGCCCTCGCCCCCGCCCGCGCCCACGAGCTGGCGGAGCGCTACCCGCTGGTGGTGGGCAATCTGCCGGGCGCGCCCGTTCCTCTGCGGTACGAGGCCAACCGGCTGGCCGTGGAGGACGCCGCGGCCGTCGAGGCGCGCCGCGCCACCGACGGCGGGCTCTCGGGCGACGGCCGGCGGGAGGCGCGGCGGCGGACGCACCGGCTGGAGTCGCTGCTGGAGGAGGGGCGGCAGATCCTCGCGTTCGACCCGTCGGGGCGCGGCCGGGTGGCCGAGGTCATCGGCGACCTGACCGAGGCGGAACGGGTCTCCCTCGTGGTGCCCGGCGTCGACACCGAGCTACTGACCTTCGAACGCACCGAGGGCCGTTGGGCCGCGCCCGCCGGGATGGCGCGCGCGCTGCACGCCGAGGAGGAGGCGCGCGCCCCCGGCGCGCGCACCGCGACCATCGCGTGGGCCGACTACGAGGCGCCCCGCGGACTGACGATGTCGGCCGCCACCGCGGGCAGCGCGGAGGAGGGCGCGCGCCGGCTGCTCGACACGGTGCGCGGGCTGCCGGGCGGCGCGGAGGTGGCGCTCTTCTGCCACTCCTACGGCTCCGTGGTCTGCGGGCTGGCCGCCGACGAACTGCCGCGCCGGGTCACCGACATAGCCGTCACCGGCAGCCCGGGGATGCGCGCCGCGCGCGCCGCCGACCTGGGCACCTCCGCCCGGGTGTGGGCGATGCGCGCCGAGGACGACTGGATCGAGGGGGTCCCCCACGTCTCCCTCGGCCCGCTCGGCCACGGCGACGACCCGGTCTCGCCCGGCTTCGGCGCCCTGCCGCTGGCCAGTGACGAGGGCGGCCACGACGGCTACTACCTCCCGGGCTCGGCCAGCCTGCGCAATCTCGCGCTGGTCGGCAACGGCGAAGCCACGCCCGAAGGTTGCGCTCCGGAGGCGAACGACTGCGAAGCGCTCGAAACGTGCCTCGGAGCCCCGGAATCCGGCCCGCAAGGGTGACGCGAACACACCCATCCGAGGGAAGCCCTTTCGCCGTCGGCGCCCCTTACGATGACCCGCATGGGTGATGTGCTGGCCGGAATCCACTCCACTTGGGAGTTCGACACCGACTCCGTGCTCATCCGCTTCGAACGGGGGATACGCACGCCGAAGCTCTTCCAGACGCTGGGCGAACGACGCATCCCGTACGAGGCGTTGAGTTCGGTCGAGCTGGCCCCCGGGTCCCGCAAGGGCACGGTGGTGCTGCACGCGTTGCCGCGCCCCGGTGCCGACCCGCTGGTGGAGGCGGCGGCCGGGCAGCTGCGGCCCGCCGCCGACCCGTACCGGCTGGTGCTGCCGGCCGAACGGGAGTCGTTGGCCTCGTACTACGCGGGCGAGCTGCGCGCGGCGCTCGGTCCCGAGGCCGGCGACGAGGCCGACCGGCACCTGGTGGCGGCTCCCGCGGCGCCGCTCCAGTTCAAGGCGTACGACGGCAAGGTCTCCTTCGACGGCAAGGTCGTCGGCTTCCGCTGGTTCTGGACGGGTGCCTCGTCGGCCAAGTGGAAGGCGGGCGACCAGAGCTTCCCCGTCGGCGAGCTGGCGGGCGTCGAGTGGAGCTCCCCCGAGACCAGCGGCGGTCATCTGCGGCTGCTGCGCCGCGGCCCGGACGGGGAGCCCGAGCGGGTGGACCGCGGCGAGGTCGACCAGGACCCGGCGGCAGTGGTCTTCGGCCCCGGCTACGGGCTGGTCCACGAGTCGCTGCCGCTGGCCGCCGCGGTGCTGGAGGCGGTCAGGGCCGGCGAGCCGGACGACCTCGCGCCGGTCGACAGCGGCGCCGGCAAGCGCCGGGCGGCCCCCGGCGACATAGCCGACCGCATCCGGCACCTCGGTGAGCTGCGCGACGCGGGCCTGGTCACCGACGAGGAGTTCACGGCGAAGAAGCGGGAACTGCTGGCCGAGCTGTGAGCCGGCCTCGCCGGACGCCGGCTACGCGGGTAGTTCCTCCCCGCCAGACGCCGCCGGCGGCGTCTCCGCGTAGATCCCGATCTTGAAGTCCAACACCGAGAGCGTGCTCTGGAGTTCGGCCACCCGCCGCACCACGTCCTCGCGCGTCGCGACCAGCAGCGCCAGCCGCTCCGGGTAGGTGTGGTCGCCCTCCCGCAGCAGGTCCGCGTAACGCACCATGTCGGCGACCGCCATCCCCGTCAGCCGGAGCTTGCCCACGAACGCCAGCCACTCCAGGTCGTGGTTGTGGTAGCGCCGCTGCCCCGTGTGCGAACGGTCCACGTGCGGCATCAACCCGATGCGTTCGTACCAGCGCAACGTGTGCACGGACAGGCCGGTGTGCCGCGCCACCTCGCTGATCGTGTACCGGTCCTGCCCGGTCGGCTGGGGGAACGGCCGGTCCACGGAGGCACACAGATCGACCATCTCGTCTTCGGCCTCACCCTCGGCTCGGGCGTCAACTCGGGTGTCAGCTTCCGGCTCTGCGTGGGTCACGGTCATGCGTCCACGCTAGAACGTTGGAGTGGGCTCCAGGCAAGACCGGGCGGGCGCGGACGGACCGGCCCGGGAACGAGCCCGGACGGCCGGCGGCGGTGGGGCGAACGTTACGCTCGGTCGTATGCGAAGCCTTGCGATGGTGGACGAGTGGCCGGTCGAGACCGTGGCCACCGGCGTGGTCAGGAGCGACGGCACGGTTCTGGGCCGACACGGCCCGACGGACAGGGTGTTCGCGCTGGCCTCCGTCACCAAGCCGCTGACCGCCTACGCGGCGCTGATCGCGGTCGAGGAGGGCGCGATCGAGCTGGACGAACCGGCCGGCCCCGAGGGCTCGACCGTCCGCCATCTGCTGGCCCACGCCTCCGGGCTCGCCTTCGACGAGCCGAAGGTGATGGCCCCGCCCGGCGAACGCCGCCTGTACTCCAACGCGGGCTTCGACGTGCTGAGCGACCATCTCGCGAAGGCCGCCGGAATGCCGTTCGCCGAGTACCTGCGCCAGGCGCTGTGCGAGCCGCTCGGCATGACCGCCACCGAGATTCCCGGCTCCCCCGCGAAGGACGGCCGCTCCTCGGCCGACGACCTGCTGCGGTTCGCCGCGGAGTTGCAGAGCCCCCGGCTGCTGGCGCCCGAGACGCTGGACGAGGCGACCTCCGTGGTCTTCCCCGGCCTGAGCGGCGTCCTGCCCGGCTTCGGCCACCAGCGCCCCAACGACTGGGGGCTCGGGTTCTCGTTGCGCGACCACAAGTCCCCGCACTGGACGGGGCGGAACTCGTCGCCACGCACGTTCGGCCACTTCGGCCAGTCCGGCACGTTCCTCTGGGTGGACCCGGACGCGGGCGCGGCCTGCGTCACCCTCACCGACCGCGCGTTCGGCCAGTGGGCGGCGGAGGCCTGGCCGGCGTACACGGACGCGATCCTGGCCGAAGTGGCCGGCTAGCTGTTCTGTCCGGGGAGGTTGTCCTCGCCCCGGTGGCCGGTTGCCCGCGCAGTTCCCCGCGCCCCTGGTTGGTCGTGGCGAGCGCACCCCGCACCAGCGACGAGCCGCGGACGACCACGAAGCCACGCCGGCAAGGCGAGTGGACGCCCTCAGGGCCGGCGGTCGGCCGGTTCCGCGAGGGACCAGAGGAGGGCCTCCAGGCCCTCCTCCCCCGCCCGCAGCGCGAACGCCCCCGCGGCCAGCCGCACGCTGTCCCCCTCGTACAGCCGCTCGCCGTCCAACGCGCCACTCCCCCGCGTCAGTCGCAGATGCAGCAGCTCGCCGTCGCCCGCCGCCAGCGCCGCGTCACCGCGCAGCAGCCGCAGCGTCCCTTCCGTGCGCGGCAGCGTGTAGGGGGTGTCAGGGGCGAACCCGCGCACCACCTCGTAGTCGGGCGGGCCGCCCGGCCGGTCCGCGACCAGCCACATCTGCGCGAACCGCAGCGGGCGGCGGCCCTCGTTGCGTTCGCTGTGCTGGACGCCGGAGCCGGCGGTGAGCCGTTGCAGGTCGCCGGGGCGGATCACGGTCCGCGTGCCGTCGGCGTCCTCGTGCGTCAACTCGCCCTCGATGACCCAGCTGACGATCTCCACGTCCCGGTGCCGATGGGGCGGGAACCCCGCGCCGGGGGCGAGACGTTCCTCGTTGCAGGCGGTCAACTGGCCCCAGCGCACGTTGTCCGGGTCGTAGAACGGCCCGAACGAGAAGGCGTGCCGGGTGTCGACGCCGGTCGCGGGGTCGCCGCCGGCGTAGCGGTCGGCGGCGCGGAGGACACGGGGCGGGATGGGCGACATCCGGCCACGGTAGCGCTCCGCGCGGGGAACGCGGGGGTGCGTGAGGACCCCCCGGGTATGGACGGCGAGGAAATGAGGCAGGCTGGTCCCCGTGTCCGATGCCGATGCGAAGAAGTCCCACGCCGCCACCGTTCGCCGTCTCGAACAGTCCTCGGGCAAGCTGGCAGCCGCCGCGATCGCGCGGATGGACCAGCAGCTGCCGTGGTACCGCGCCATGCCCCCGGAGAACCGTTCCTGGATCGGGCTGGTGGCCCAGGCGGGCATCGCCGCCTTCACCGAGTGGTTCCGGCATCCGGACGCGCCGCAGGCGATCAGCACCGATGTCTTCGGCACCGCCCCCCGCGAGCTGACCAGGGCGGTCACGCTGCGGCAGACCGTGGAGATGGTCCGCACCACCATCGAGGTGGTGGAGACCGCGGTGGACGAACTCGCGCCGCCCGGCAGCGAGGTGGCGCTGCGCAACGCGCTGCTGGTGTACGCGCGGGAGATCGCGTTCGCCACCGCGCAGGTCTACGCCCAGGCGGCGGAGGCGCGGGGCGCCTGGGACGCGCGGCTGGAGTCGCTCGTGGTCAACGCGGTGGTCTCCGGCGAGGCGGACGAGAGCGACGTGTCGCGCGCCGCGGCGCTGGGCTGGCGGACGCCGGAGCACGTGGTGGTCGTGCTGGGCAGCGCGCCCAACGGGGACAGCGAGCTGACGGTGGAGGCGATCCGCAGGGCCGCCCGCTACGCGAAGATCCAGGTGCTGACGGGGGTGCTGGGCAAGCGGCTGGTGGTGATCGCCGGCGGCAGCGACGACCCGTTGCAGGTGGCCAGGGCGCTGATCGGGCCGTTCGCCGCCGGGTCCGTGGTGGCGGGGCCCGTCGTGGGCGACCTGCTGTCGGCGACCCGTTCGGCGAGCGCGGCGGCGGCGGGGCTGCGGGCCTGCGCGGCCTGGCCGGACGCGCCGCGTCCGGTGCTCGCCGACGACCTGCTGCCGGAGCGCGCGATGGCGGGCGACCCGGCGGCGCGGACCCTGCTGGTGGAGGAGATCTACAGACCGCTCCAGCAGGCCGGCTCGGCGTTGCTGGAGACGCTGAGTGTCTATCTGGAGCAGGCGAGCAGTCTGGAGGGTGCCGCCAGAATGCTGTTTGTGCATCCCAACACCGTTCGCTACCGCCTGAGACGTGTGACTGATGTCACCGGATGGCCTCCTTCAGACGTCCGGTCGGCCTTCACACTGCGCGTCGCCCTGATGCTCGGCCGTCTCGCCGACGGAGATGCGGTCTCCTGACAGTTGGAGGCTCTCTACAATTCCGACGACCGTTCTTGGTTCTCGCCACCACCGGTGGCGGACCCCTCACCCGGGAGAGAGTGAGAAGGTGCTCGTACTCGTAGCCCCCGGCCAGGGCTCCCAGGCCCCTGGCTTTCTGCAACCGTGGCTCGAACTTCCTGGTGTGGCCGACCGCCTCGGCGAGTGGTCCGAGATCGCGGGCGTCGACCTGGTCCACTACGGGACCGAGGCCGACGCCGACGCGATCCGGGACACGGCCGTGGCGCAACCGCTGCTGGTCGCCGGCGCGTTGCTGTCCGCCGGCGCCCTCTTCGGCGACGACGCGGTGCCGGAGCCGGCCGAATGCCTCGACGCGATCGCCGGCCACAGCGTGGGGGAGCTGCCAGCCGCCGCGATCGGCGGGGTGATCTCCGAGAACGAGGCGATGGCGCTGGTGGCCCGCAGGGCGAGCGCGATGGCCAAGGCCGCCGCCGTGACCGAGACCGGGATGTCCGCCGTGCTCGGCGGCGATCCGGCCGACGTCGAGGCGAAGCTGGCCGGGCTGGGCCTGGTCGCGGCGAACAACAACGGCGGCGGGCAGCTGGTCGCCGCCGGCACCATCGAGCAGCTGGCCGCTCTGACCGAGGACAAGCCCGAGGGCGCGCGCGTCATGCCGCTGAAGGTGGCCGGCGCCTTCCACACCACGTACATGGCGCCCGCCGTCGCCGAGATGGAGGAGGCCGCCGGCGGTCTCACCCCGGGCGACCCCCGGGTGCCGTTCGTCTCGAACGCCGACGGCGCGGTCGTCGGGGACGGCGCCGAGGTGCTGCGCCGGCTGGTGGCGCAGGTCTCCAGCCCGGTCCGCTGGGACCTGTGCGTGGACACCTTCGCCGAGTTGGGCGTCACGGGGCTGGTCGAACTGCTGCCCGGGGGCACCCTGTCCAGCCTGGCGCGCAGGAACCTGCCGGGCGTGGCACGGGCCGCCATCAAGCGCCCCGACCAGCTGGAGGCGGCTCGCACGCTCATAGCCGAGCACGCGCACAAGTCCCCCGAAGCAGCCGAATAAGGAGTCCGGACATGCCCCCCGCCTCACTCAGGGCCAGCCGAGGCGCGCCGTTCGCGCGGCTGGCCGGCGTCGGTGGCTATCGGCCATCCCGCGTGGTGCCGAACGAGGAGATCCTGCGTCACATCGACTCGTCGGACGAGTGGATCAGGTCGCGTTCCGGGATCGTGACCCGGCACTGGGCCGGTCCCGACGAGACGGTCGCCGAGATGGCGCTCGCCGCCTCGGGCAAGGCGATCGCCAGCGCCGGGATCACCGCCGAGCAGATCGAGGCGGTGGTGGTCTCCACCGTCTCGCACTTCTCGCAGACCCCGGCGATCGCCACGGACATCGCGCACCGGCTGGGCACCGACAAGGCGGCGGCGTTCGACATCTCGGCCGCCTGCGCCGGCTTCGGCTACGGGCTGACCGTCGCCAAGGGCCTGATCGTGGACGGCAGCGCCGGCCATGTGCTGGTGATCGGTGTGGAGCGGCTGTCGGATCTGACGGACCGCACCGACCGTTCCACCGCGTTCCTCTTCGCCGACGGTGCCGGCGCCGTCGTGCTCGGCCCGGCTCAGGCGCCGGCGCTCGGGCCGACGGTCTGGGGCTCCGAGGGCGACAAGTCCCAGGTCATCCGGCAGACGGTGCCCTGGGACGAGTACCAGCCGGGGGACAAGTTCCCCGCGCTGCGGCAGGAGGGCCAGACGGTCTTCCGCTGGGCGGTCTTCGAGATGGCCAAGGTGGCCCAGCAGGCGCTGGACGCCGCCGGGATCACCGCGCAGGACCTGGACGTCTTCATTCCGCACCAGGCCAACATGCGGATCATCGACTCGATGGCGAAGACGCTCAAGCTGCCCGAGCATGTGGCGGTGGCCCGGGACATCGAGTTCTCGGGCAACACCTCAGCCGCCTCCATCCCCCTCGCGATGGAGCGGATGCTGGAGACCGGTCAGGCGAGAAGCGGCGACACCGCGCTCGTCATCGGCTTCGGGGCGGGGCTGGTGTACGCGGCCACGGTCGTTACCCTCCCCTAGCGAGGACCGGAGAACGAGGACCCACCGCTTGACCGGGTCCACCCGACGGTCCCCACGGACCACCAACCATTGCGGTACCCCACCGCAGCACACGAAGGAGCGCCGTCATGGCTGCCAGCCGGGAAGAGATCATCGCCGGTCTCGCCGAGATCGTGAACGAGATCGCCGGTATCCCCAACGACGAGGTGACCGAGGAGAAGTCGTTCACCGACGACCTCGACGTCGACTCGCTGTCCATGGTCGAGGTGGTCGTCGCCGCCGAGGAGCGCTTCGGCGTCAAGATCCCGGACGACGACGTCAAGGGCCTCAAGACGGTGGGCGACGCGGTCGGCTACATCGCCACCCACCAGAGCTGACGGGCGCCAGCGCCCTCGGCAGACGCGCTGTTCGCCACCCTTCGCGGGTGGCGGCGGCACCATCCCCGATCTAGCGGAGTAAGAGAACTGTGAACGCGACCAATCGCGCGGTGGTTGTCACCGGAGTCGGCGCAACCACACCGCTGGGTGGCGACAGCGCGACCACCTGGGAGGCCATGCTCGCCGGTGAGTCCGGCGCGCGGTCGTTGACCCAGGAGTGGGCGGCGGAGCTGCCGGTCACCTTCGCCGCCACGGCCGCGGTCGATCCGACCGAGATCCTGCCCCGGCCGCAGGCCCGCAAGCTGGACCGTTCCGCCCAGTTCGGGCTGATCGCGGCCAGAGAGGCATGGGCCGACGCCGGTTTCCAGGGCAGGGCCGGAGAGGACGCGCCGGTCGACCCCGACCGGCTGGGCGTGGTGCTGGCCTCCGGCATCGGTGGTGTGACCACGCTGATGGACCAGTACGACGTGCTCAAGGAGAAGGGCGCGCGGAAGGTCTCGCCGCACACCGTCCCCATGCTCATGCCGAACAGCCCGTCCGCCAACGTCAGTCTGGACGTGGGCGCGCGCGCCGGCTCGCACACCCCGGTGAGCGCCTGCGCCTCGGGTGCCGAGGCGGTGGGCTACGCGGTGGAGATGATCCGCACCGGCCGCGCCGACATCGTGTTGGCCGGCGGCACCGAGGCGTGCGTGCACCCGCTGCCGATCGCGGCCTTCGCCAACATGATGGCGATGTCCAAGAACAACGACTCCCCCGCGACGGCCTCCCGGCCGTTCGACACGGACCGCAACGGTTTCGTGCTGGGAGAGGGTGCCGGCCTGGTGGTGTTGGAGTCCGCCGACCACGCGGAACGGCGCGGCGCGCGGGTCTACTGCGAGATCCTGGGCCAGGGCCTCTCGGCCGACGCCCACCACATCGCGCAGCCGGAGCCGACGGGCCGCGGCATCGCCGTGGCGATGCGGCACGTGCTGGAGAACACGGACCTCAAGCCGGAGCAGCTGGCCCACGTCAACGCGCACGCCACGTCGACGCCGCAGGGCGACCTGGCCGAGCTGAAGGCGCTGCGCGAGGTGTTCGGCGACAACCTGGACCAGATGGCCATCTCGGCGACCAAGTCGATGACCGGCCACCTCCTGGGTGGCGCCGGCGGTGTGGCCGCCGTGGCCACCGCCCTGGCGCTCCACCACAGGACGGCGCCGCCGACGATCAACGTGGACCACCTCGACCCGCAGGTGGACGCGGACATCGTCATCGGCAAGCCGAGGGAGCTGCCCAGCGGCACCATCGCCGCGCTCAGCGACTCGTTCGGCTTCGGCGGGCACAACGTGGTGCTCGCGATGCGCACGGTCTGACCTACGGCGGAAGCCGTCCGCCTCGCCGGCGCGGCACCGCGGTTCCCCGCGCCCCCTAGCCGCCCACCGGCGCGCCGGGGCGCGGGGAACCCACCACCGGGCTCACGCCGACAACCCACCGGCCCACGAAGCTCCGTAGTCGACCGCGCCCCGCCACGAATGCACCGCGCAGTTCCCCGCGCCCCCAAAGCCGCCCACCGGCCCCGAAGGGGCGCGGGGAACTGCGCGAGCAACCCACCACCGGGCCGAGGACGACAACCCACCGAACCACGAAGCTCCGTAGTCGACCAACCCCCGCCACACAGCATTCGCGCAGTTCCCCGCGCCCCCAAAGCCGCCCACCGGCCCCGAAGGGGCGCGGGGAACTGCGCGAGCAACCCAACACCGGGCCGAGGACGACAACCCACCGCGACCGACCAGGACCGCTGTCGACAGACGGCCCCGCGGCCAGCGGCTACGCGTCGAAGCTCGCGTAGTACGAAGCCGCCATGTCCCGCCCCCCGTGCCCCTGCGCCGACGCCCGGTCCAGGCGGTCCAGCCCGGCGGACGCCACGTCCAGGCGGACGCCGGCCCGTTCGCCGGCCTCGACGATCAGCCGGGCGTCCTTCCGCGCCGTGTCGACGGCGAAGCTCGCCGGCAGGTCGCCCGCCTCGATGGCCGCCGCCTTGGTCCGCAGATAGCCGAGGTCCAACGGGCCGCCGGCGACGGCCTCCAGGAAGTCGGCGGAGTCGACACCCAGCCCGTGGGCGAGCGCCATCGCCTCGGCCGTGCCGTGGGTGACGGCCAACACCCAGCTGTTGCAGACCAGTTTGAGCCTGGTCGCCGCCCCGGGAGTGGTGCCGAGCCACAGCGTGCGGCTGCCGATCGCCGCGAGCACGGGCGCGAGGCGCCCCCTGGTCTCCTCCGGTCCGGCGGCCAGCACGGTGAGCATGCCCGCCTCGGCGGGCTGGCGGGTGCCGAGGACGGGGGCGTCGACGAGGGTCAGGCCGTGGGCGTCGGCGAGGGCGAGGAGGCGGTCCAGCCCGTCGAGGCCGGCGGTCGAGCACTGGAGCCAGACCGCGTCGGGCGCGAACGCGCCGGCCGCCCGCGCGATCGCCTCCGCGGCGGCCTCCCCGTCGTGCAGCACCGTGAGGACGACGCCGGCGCCGGCGACCGCGTCGGCCGGGGTGTCGGCGACCCGCACGCCGTGTTCGGCCAGCGGCTCTGCCTTGGCGCGGGTGCGGTTCCAGACGCGCACGTCGAGGTCGGCGCGGCAGAGGTTGCGGGCCATCGCGGCGCCCATGATGCCGGTGCCGAGGACGGCGACCGAGGTGGCTTCGGTCGCGGAGGGAGCGGAGGGAGCGGAAGAGGTGGCGGGGGCGGAGGGCTGGGCTGAGCTGTCGGTCATGGCCGGAACGCTAGAGCCTGTCCGCCCCATCTCGTCGGATCAGCGCGCGCCCCGCGTGGAACCCCCGCCCGGACGGGTTCAACTCCGCGCCGGCGTCGCCCCGTTGACCGGTCGAACGCGAGCCGGCGGAGGCCGTCACCGAGCCGCCTGGGGCCGCGGCGCGGCTCAGACGACCTGGTGCAGCCAGCGCACGGGCGCGCCCTCGCCCGCGTGGCGGAAGGGCTCCAGCTCGTCGTCCCAGGGCTTGCCCAACAGGCGGGCGATCTCCGCCTGGAGGTCGCTCTCGCCGGCGGCGGCCCTGGCGGCGGCGGCGCGCAGTTGGTTCTCGCGGATCATGATGTCGCCGTGCGGCCCGGTGACGGCGTGGTAGATGCCGAGGTCGGGGGTGCAGCTGTAGCGTTCGCCGTCGGCGCCGGGGCCCGGGTCGGCGGTGACCTCGTAACGCAGCAGGTGCGAGCCGTGCAGCGCGGAGGCGAGCTGCGAGGCGGTGGCCGCCTCGCCCTGCCAGGACAGCTCGGCACGCCAGGTGCCGGGGGAGGCGGGCTGTCTGGTCCAGTCGAGCCCCACGCGGCTGTTGTCGAGGACGGCGGCGACGGCCCACTCGATATGGGGACAGAGCGCGCGGGGGGAGGAGTGCACATACAGAACACCACGTGTCGTCATCGGGACCTCCACTTCCCAACCTGCGCCCGCGCCGCGCTTCCGGCCGCCCCACCCGTGACCCCGACCGCGCACGAACAGTAGCACCAATTACCGTCGTTTCTCGGCAAAGCGGACAGCGTGTGACGTGCGGTCATCTCTTAGCCTTGGTGGTGGCACACACCCCGGCGCTGCCCGCGCCAGGACCAAGCTACCGCCCCAGGCGCCCCCTTCCGGGCCACCCCTGGGCCGGATGGCGGTGCCACGCCCGAACAGCGGGAGACCGAGGGAGTAACCATGAACGTCCGACTCCGTGTTCCGCTCGCCTCACTGGCTCTCTCCGCGCTGCTGCTGGGCTGCACTTCGGCCGGTCAGGAGACCGAAGGCGGCACCGACGGGGAGGGTGACGCCTCCTCGGGCGCCGGGGCGCCCGAGGCCCGGGAGGAACCCGAGCCGGAGTGGAACACCGAACCCGCTTCCATAGCGGCGATGGGTGACTCCATCACCCGCGGCTTTGACGCGTGCTCACTGTTGGCCGACTGCCCCGAGGTGTCGTGGGCCACGGGCACCGACGACGAGGTGGACAGCCTCGCCCGGCAGCTGCTCGGCGCGGAGGCGGTGGCCGACAGCTCGTGGAACGTGGCGGAGTCGGGGGCGGTGATGGCCGACCTGCCGGCGCAGGCCGTCGAGGCGGTCGCGCGCGGGCCGGAGTTGGTGACGGTGCTGATCGGCGGCAACGACGCCTGCGCGACGGACGTCTCGGAGATGACGCCGGTGGCGGAGTTCAGGGCCGACTTCACGGAGACGCTGGCGGTGCTCAGGGAGGGCCTGCCGGAGTCCGGGGTCTATGTCTCCAGCGTGCCCGACCTGGAGCGGCTGTGGTCGGAGGGCCGGGGTTCGATGCTGGCGCGGACGGTGTGGACGTTGGCGAACATCTGCCCGTCGATGCTGGCGGACGCCGACGAGCAGGGGGACGAGGCGACCGCGCGCCGCGGTGAGGTCAGCGAGCGGGTGCGGGCGTACAACGAGGCGCTGTCCGAGGTCTGCGCGGCGGACGTGCTCTGCCGCTACGACGGGGGCGCCGTGTACGACTACGACTTCACCCGGGACCACATCAGCGACTGGGACTGGTTCCATCCCAACCGCGAGGGCCAGTCGACGCTCGCCGCGCTCGCGTACGAGGAGGTCACCAGGGACCCGGTCGAGTAGGGCCCGCCCCCGCCCGGCCGCCCCGCCGGCCGCCCTACCGGTCGTCGGCGAGCTTGCGCGCGATGCGGCCGAGGGCCGCCAGCTCGTCGGGGGTGAGGCGGTCGACGAAGTGGCGGCGCACGGAGGCCGCGTGGGAGGGGGCGGCCTCCCGCAGCGTGTCCCAGCCGGTCGGGGTGAGGACGAGCAGGCAGCCCCGGCCGTCGGCGGGGTCGGGGGCGCGGCTGATGAGCGCGCGGGCCTCCATCCGGGAGGCGTGCCGGGAGAGGCGGCTGCGCGACCAGCCCATCTTGGCGGCCTGTGCGCGCAACGTGCTGGTGCCGTCGGGGCGTTCGGAGAGGGTGCTGAGCACCTCGTAGTCCGGCTCGGACAGGCCGAGCACGGCGAGGTCCCGTGCGGTGCGGACCTGGACGGCCGTGACCATGCGCAGATACGCCCGCCAGTCGCGTTCCTGGTCGGGTGCGAGCCAGTCGACGGGGGCGCCACCTTCGTTCGTTGACATGGAACCAAGCTATCGGTAATTTCGTTTCCATGACAACGAAACGCCCGCGTGTTCTCCTCCTGACCACCAGCACCCGCCCCCACGCCCTCGGCCCCGCCGTCGGGCGGTGGCTGGCCGACGCGCTCGCGCCCAGCGCCGAGGAGCTGGGCGTCGACCTCGTGCCCGTGTCGATCGGCGAGCTGGACCTGCCGTTCCTGGACGAGGAGGAGCACCCCGCGACCGGCGTCCACCACCACGAGCACAGCCGCCGCTGGAGCCGGATGGTCGACGACGCGGACGGCTTCGTGGTCATCACCCCGGAGTACAACTTCGGGATGCCGGCGACGCTGAAGAACGCCCTGGACTATCTGAGCCCGGAGTGGGCCTGGAAGCCGGTCGGCTTCGTCAGCTACGGCCACACCTCGGCCGGCACCCGTGCCGTCCAGCACGCGAAGCAGGTCGTGACCGCCCTGCGGCTGGTCCCCCTGGGAGCCACCGTGGCGCTGCGGATCGCGGACGCGATGCGCGGGGACCGCCTGGACCCCGACGCGCGCCATGTGGACGCGGCGCGCGGGATGCTGGCCGAGCTGACGCGGGTCTCGCGGGCGCTGGCCCCGCTGCGTGAACGCGCGCGGGCGACCTCCGTCGAGGGGCCGCTCCCCGGCTCCTACGCGCGCCGGCTCGGCCCGGACGACGCGCCCGAGGTGACCGTGTTGCAGCGCTGCTGCTGGCTGGAGGAGGCGCTCGCCAACGACACGTGGAAGATCCCCGCGCTCCACGAGACGCCGGCCGACGTGCGCGGCTGGCTGGAGGACTGGCACGCCATCGGCCTCTGGCGGGACGGCCGGCTCCTGGGCATGGTCCGCACCCGGCGCACCGGGACCGATCTGCACGTGGGACGGCTCGCCGTCGCCCCCGACCTGCGCGGGCTGGGAGTGGGCCGTTGGCTGCTGGGCCAGGCCGAGCGGAGCGGCGAGGGCCACAGCCGGATCGTGCTGTCCACGGGTGCCACCAGCCACCGCAACCTCTCCCTCTACCAGCGCCAGGGCTATGTCCCGCTGGCCGAAGCCCACGAGGAGGGGGTCACCGGCCTGGCCAAGCCCGTCGCGCCCTGATCCGGGCCGCCCCGGGGCGGCCCGGATCGACGCCCCGGCCGGGAAGCCGCGCCGGGGCACCACCCGCCATCCCCAACCCCCGTCAGAGGAACCGCTCCGCGCCATTGACGGCGCAACGCCGGGGTGGTTACGTTCTGCTCAGCATTTCGAACGTATGACGAAATACCGAACAGGCGGAGGTCCAGGCCGTGCGCATCACCGGTATCAGCACCCATGTCGTGGGCACCCCGTGGCGCAATCTCACCTACGTACAGGTCCACACCGACGAAGGACTGACCGGCGTCGGCGAGACACGGATGCTGGGCCACACCGACGCACTCCTGGGTTACCTCAGGGAGGCCGAGGTCAACCATGTCGCCGGCTCCGACCCGTTCGCCGTGGAGGACCTGGTCCGGCGGATGAAGACCGGGGACTACGGGCGCGCGGGCGAGATCGTGATGTCCGGCATCGCCTGCGTGGAGATGGCCTGTTGGGACATCAAGGGCCAGGCGCTCGGGGTGCCGGTCTGGCAGCTGCTCGGTGGCAGGGCCGACGCCTCGGACAACCGGGTCAAGGCGTACGCCAACGGCTGGTACACCGTCGAGCGGACCCCCGAGGCGTTCCACGAGGCGGCGAAGACCGTGGTGGACCGCGGGTATCTGGCGCTGAAGCTGGACCCGTTCGGCACCGGGAGCTTCGAGCTGGACCACGCGGAGACCGTTCGTTCCCTCTCCCTGGTCGAGGCGGTGCGGGACGCGATAGGGCCCGAGCGCGAGCTGCTGCTGGAGATGCACGGGCGGTTCAGCCCGGCGACGGCGATCCGGCTGGCGCGGGAGCTGGAGCCGTTCGCCCCCTCCTGGCTGGAGGAGCCGGTGCCGCCGGAGAACCTGAAGGCGCTGAAGAAGGTCGCGGAGAAGACCACGCTGCCGATCGCGACCGGCGAGCGCATCCACGACCGGATCGAGTTCCGGGAGCTGTTCGAGTCGCAGGCGGCCGACATCATCCAGCCCGATCTGGGGCACCTCGGCGGCATCGGCGAGATGCGCAAGCTGGCCGCGACGGCCGAGACGCACTACGTGCTGATGGCGCCGCACAACGTGGGCGGCTCGGTGCTCACCGCCGCGAGCCTCCAACTGGCCGGCTGCACACCGAACTTCAAGATCCTGGAACACTTCAACGACTTCGCGGACGCGGAGATCAAGAAGGTCGTCCGGGGCGCGCCCCAGGTGGTGGACGGCTACTTCACGCTCTCCGAGGAGCCGGGGCTCGGCGTCTCGCTGGACACGGACGCGGCGGCCGAGTTCCCCCAGCAGCAGGCCAGGTTCGACCTGTGGGCCGAGGGCTGGGAGAAGCGCGAGGGCAGCGGGGAAGGCACGCGGTGAGCCGGCCGGTGCGCAGCGTCCTGGTCGAGCGGCCCGGCGCGTTCCGGCTGGTCGAGGGCCCGGCGCCGGAGCCGGGCCCCGGCGAAGTGCGGGTGGCGGTGCACGCGGCCGGGGTGTGCGCCAGCGACCGGGAGCTGTTCGACGGGACCCGGCCGGCCGAGTACGTGCGCTACCCGGTGGTGCCGGGCCACGAGTGGTCGGGCGTGGTCGAGGCGGTGGGCGAGGGCGTGGACCCGGCGCTGGTCGGGCGCGGCACGGTGGCCGAGGGCTTCCGCGCCTGCCAGCGCTGCGAGCGCTGCCGCTCGGGCGAGCCGACGCTGTGCACCACGGGGTACGCGGAGACCGGCTTCACCGAGCCGGGCGCGTTCGCCGACCAACTGGTCGTGCCCGCCCGGCTGTTGCATCTGCTGGCGCCCGAGGTCGACCTGACGTCCGCCGCGCTGCTCGAACCGGCGGCGGTGGTCGCCGCGGCCGTGCTGCGCGCCGCGCCCAGGGCGGGCGAACGGGTGGCGGTGCTGGGCTGCGGCACGTTGGGGCTGCTGGCGGTCCAACTGCTGGGCGCCTCCACGCCCGTCGAGCTGCTGGCGGTCGATCCCCGGGCGCGCCCGCGGGAGTTGGCCGCCGAGCTGGGCGCGAGCCGCGCGGTGGCGCCCGACCGGCTGGACGGCGAACGGGGCGGGTTCGACCTGGTGTTGGAGACCGCGGGGGCGCCCGGCACGGCCGCCGACGCCTGCGGGCTGGCCCGCAGGGGCGGCCGGGTGGTGCTGACGGGTGTGCCGGAGCCGGGCGCGCGGGGCCTCGACCCGGTGGAGCTGCTGGTCAACCAGCTGTCGGTGCACGGCGTCTTCGGCGCCCCGCCGGCCGCCTGGTCCTACGCTGTGCACTGCTTCAACCACGGTCTGCTGCGCCCCGAGAAACTCGTCTCGCACCAGCTTCCCCTCACGTCGTTCGGGGAAGCGATGAGACTGGTCGGCAGCGGCGATCCCGAGGTGGGCAAGGTGCTGCTGAGGCCCGGGGCGCGCTGAGGCCCGGCGGGCCCCCGGCGGCAGCGTCGCCGCCTACCCAACCGAACCTTGATCGAGATACCGAACGATCGCACGTCTGGAGCATCGTGTCTGACCCCGCCGCCCCCTCCTCCCGCCCCGGCGACGCCGCGCTGGCAGCGCTCGGCTACGCGCCGCCGGTCGAACTCCCGTCCGAGACCTCCCCGCACGCCTTCCCCGACGGCGGCTCCTGGCGCACCGAGATACCGTCGGTCGAGGGTCCCGAGGCGCTGGCCACGGTGCTCTCCGAGGCCGCCAGGCTGGACGTTCCGGTGCACCGGATCAGCCAGGGCAGCGGCGTGTGGATGCTGACCGACGCCGAGATCACCGAGATGGTGGACGCCTGCGCCGCCGCCGGCGTCGAGCTGTGCCTCTTCACCGGCCCCCGCGGCACGTGGGACATCGGCGCCGCGACCCGCACCGCCTCCGGCGGCGGCGGGCTGCGCGCCCGCGGCCAGCGCGCGGTCGCCGGCTGCGTCGAGGACGCGCTGCGCGCGACCGCGCTGGGCGTGCGCTGCCTGCTGGTCGCCGACGAGGGCGTGCTGTGGACGCTCCACCGGCTGCGCGCCGCCGGCGAGTTGCCCGCCGACACCACCTTCAAGGTCTCCGCGCTGATCGGCCCGGTCAACCCGGTCGCGGTCTCCGTCCACGAGGGCCTGGGCGCCGACTCGGTCAACGTCCCCTCGGACCTGACGCTGGAGCACCTGGCCGAGATCCGCCGGGTGACCCGGGTGCCGCTGGACTTCTACCTGGAGGCGCCGGACGACCTCGGGGGCTTCGTCCGGATGCACGAGACCGCCGAGCTGGTGCGGCGCGGGGCGCCGATCTACCTCAAGTTCGGCCTGAGCAAGGCGCCGGCGATCTACCCGTACGGCGCCCATCTGCGGGACGTCACCCTCGCCTCGGCCAGGGAACGCGTCCGCAGGGGCCGGCTGGCCCTGGACCAGCTGGCCAGGATCGGCGCCGACGGCGGCATGTCGCCGCTCGGCTCCCGGCTGCCGGGAACGCTGCGCCGTTTCCCTTCCGAAACCACACAGCACACTCCGACCACTTCCCACCCACCCGTCGACACCCCATCCTCGAACGGCAACACCAGCACAGCGGACGAGGTGTCACCCGTCGAAAGGACGTGACCGTCACATGTCTCGTGCACGAGCCGCTACCCGCACCCTCGCGGTCGTCGCCGCCCTCACCCTGCCACTGGCCGCCTGCGGCCAGGACTCGGGCGGGGGTGGTGGTCGCGACGACGACGCCGAGGGGGGAACCGTCGGCATCGCGATGCCCACCAAGTCCTCGGAACGGTGGATCGCCGACGGCGACAACGTGGTCTCGCTCTTCGAGGAGGCCGGCTACGAAGCGGACCTCCAGTACGGCGAGAACCGCGTCGAGAACCAGATATCCCAGATCGAGAACATGATCGCCAGGGGGCACGACCTGCTGGTGATCGCCGCCATCGACGGCTCCTCGTTAGGAAACGTCCTCCAGCAGGCCGCCGACGCCGGCATCCCGGTGGTCTCCTACGACCGGCTGCTGCTGAACTCGGAGCACGTCGACTCCTACGCCACCTTCGACAACAGCAAGGTCGGCGAACTCCAGGGCCAGTACATCGTGGACGCGCTCGGGCTTGAGGAGAACACGGACGAGGCGTTCAACATCGAACTCTTCGCCGGCTCGCCCGACGACAACAACACACGTTACTTCTTCGAGGGCGCCATGAGCGTCCTCGACCCGTATCTGGAGAGTGGTCAACTCGTCGTCCGCAGCGGGCAGACCGAGATGAACGAGATCACCACCGAGCGCTGGGACGGCGGCATCGCCCAGAACCGGATGGACGACCTGCTCACCGCGCACTACCGGGGCGAGCCGCTGGACGCGGTGCTCTCCCCCTACGACGGCATGTCCATCGGCGTGCTCTCCGCCCTCCGCAGCGTCGGCTACGGCTCGGGCGACCGGCCCTTCCCCGTGGTGACAGGCCAGGACGCCGAGTTGGCCTCCGTGAAGTCGATCGTCCTGGGCGAGCAGACCCAGACCGTCTACAAGGACACCAGGGAACTCGCCAGGCTGGCCGTCGCGATGGGCGACGCGCTGCTCTCCGGCGAGGAACCCGAGGTCAACGACACCGAGAGCTACGACAACGGCGTCAAGGTGGTCCCCGCCTACCTGCTGGAACCGGTCAGCATCGACGCGGACAACTACGAGCTGCTGATCGAGGAGGAGTACTACACCGAGGCCCAGGTGAACGGCTGAGGCGGGGCGGAGACAGGGAGCACGCCATGACACAGCACGTGCTGGAGATGCGCGGCATCACCAAGTCCTTCCCCGGGGTCCGGGCCCTGGACGGGGTCGACATCTCGGTGCGCGCCGGCGAGGTGCACGCCGTCTGCGGCGAGAACGGCGCCGGCAAGTCGACCCTGATGAAGGTGCTCAGCGGGGTCCATCCGCACGGCTCCTACGGCGGAGAGATCCGCTTCGAGGGGGAGCTCTGCGCGTTCCGCGACATCCGTGCCAGCGAGCGGCACGGCATCGTGATCATCCACCAGGAGCTGGCGCTCGTCCCGCAGCTGTCCATCGCGGAGAACATCTTCCTGGGCAACGAACGCGCCGCGCGCGGCGTGATCAGCTGGTCCTCCACGCTGGTGGAGACCGAACGGCTGCTGCGCCGCGTCGGGCTCGACGAGCGGCCCGGCACCCGCATCGCCGAACTGGGCGTCGGCAAGCAGCAGTTGGTGGAGATCGCCAAGGCGCTCGCCAAGCGGGTCAAGCTGCTGATCCTCGACGAGCCGACGGCCGCGCTCAACGACGAGGACAGCCGCAAGCTGCTCGGGCTGATCGGCGAACTCCGCGACCAGGGCATCTCCTGCATCCTGATCTCGCACAAGCTCAACGAGATCCGGCAGGTCGCCGACACGGTCACGGTGCTGCGCGACGGGCGTTCCATCGAGACGCTCGCCGTCCGGGGCTCCGTCGGCGGGCCGGCCACCGTCAGCGACGAGCAGCTGATCACGCGGATGGTCGGGCGTGAGCTCGACCAGTTCTACCCCGACCGCACCCCCTACACCGGTGAGCGCGCCGGACAGGTCGCGCTCACCGTGCGGGACTGGACGGTGCGGCACCCGGTGGACACCGGCAGGACCGTGGTGGACTCCGTCTCGTTCGAGGTGCGCCACGGGGAGATCCTGGGCATCGCGGGGCTGATGGGCGCCGGGCGCACCGAGTTGGCGATGAGCGTCTTCGGGCGCTCCTGGGGCCGTTACGTCCGCGGCTCCGTGGAGCTGCACGGCCGGGAGGTCTCGACGCGGACGGTGGCGGAGGCCGTCGGACACGGCATCGCCTATGTCACGGAGGACCGCAAGACCTACGGGCTCAACCTGATCGACACCATCAGCCGCAACATCTCGCTGGCCGCCCTCCCCCGGATGGCGCGGCACGGTGTGGTGGACGCCCACGGGGAACGGCGGGTCGCGGAGCGGTACCGCGGCTCGATGAACATCAAGGCCCCCACGGTCTTCGAACAGGTCGGCCGCCTCAGCGGCGGCAACCAGCAGAAGGTCGTGCTCAGCCAGTGGATCAACGCCGAGCCACAGGTGCTGATCCTCGACGAGCCGACGCGCGGCATCGACGTCGGCGCCAAGGCCGAGATCTACACCGTGATCGACCAGCTCGCCGCGCAGGGAAAGGCGGTGGTGGTGATCTCCTCCGAGCTGTCCGAGCTGCTGGGGGTCTGCGACCGGATCGCCACCATGGCCTTCGGCCGGATGACCGGGGTGCTGGACCGCGCCGAGGCCACCCAGGAGGGCCTGATGCGACTGATGACCAGGACCGACGTGGGCGCCGTCGACGCCACCGGCCGGCCCGTGACCGAAGAGAGCTGACATGAGCCAGACGACCCTCGGCAAGAACGCCGGGGACAGCCGGGAGCGGGACGGCGGGGGCACCTCGACGGCGCGCGCGTTAACCGGCCAGGCGCTCCGCGCGCTGCGCGACAACATGCGGCAGTACGGGATGGTGATCGCCCTGGTGCTGCTGCTGGGGCTCTTCCAGGTGTGGAGCGGGGGCGACATGCTCCTCCCCCGCAACGTCACCAACATCCTGCTCCAGAACGGCTACATCCTGATCCTGGCCATCGGGATGATGATCGTGATCATCAACGGCCATATCGACCTGTCGGTGGGCTCGTTGGCCGCGTTCACCGGGGCCGCGGCGGCCGTGATGATGGTCGACCACGACATGCCGTGGCAACTGGCGCTCTTCCTCTCGCTGTTGATCGGCGCGGTGGTCGGGGCGTGGCAGGGGTTCTGGATCGCGTACGTGGGCATCCCCTCGTTCATCGTGACGCTGGCCGGGATGCTGCTCTTCCGGGGCGCGACGCAGATCCTGCTGGACGGCCAGTCGATCTCGCCGTTCCCCGAGGGGTTCCAGGACATCAGCCAGGGCTTCCTGCCGGAGGTCGGCCCCGACACCAACTACCACAACCTGACCGTGCTGATGGGTGTGCTGGTCTGCGCGGTGGCGCTCTTCCAGGAGTGGCGGCAGCGGAAGCAGGCGCTGGCGTACGAGCTGCACGTGCTGCCGTTCCGGATGTTCCTGCTGAAGTGCGCGGCGATCGTGGCGGCGGTGCTGGCGTTCACCCTGACCCTGGCGAGCTACCGGGGCGTGCCGGTGGTGCTGCTGATCCTGGGCGGGCTGCTGGTGGTGATGGGCTATGTGATGCGCAACGCGGTGATCGGCCGGCACATCTACGCGCTGGGCGGCAACCGCGCGGCGGCGCAGCTCTCGGGCGTCAAGGACAAGCGCGTCACCATGCTGGTCTTCGTCAACATGGGCGTGCTGGCGGCCCTCGCCGGCTGTGTCTTCGCGGCCCGGCTCAACGCGGGAACGCCGGGCGCCGGCAACCTCTTCGAGCTGGAGGCGATCGCCGCCGCGTTCATCGGCGGGGCCTCCATGAGCGGCGGCGTGGGCACGGTGCTGGGCGCGGTGATCGGCGGCCTGGTGCTGGGCGTGCTCAACAACGGGATGTCCCTGGTCGGGATCAGCCAGGACGTGCAACAGGTGATCAAGGGCCTGGTGCTGCTGGCCGCCGTGGGCTTCGACGTGTGGAACAAGCGCCGGGCGCGTTCCTGAGCCTCCGGCCCGCGTGCGGCGAGCTTCCGCCCGACGCAGAGGAACGATCAGCTTCAAACAGAAGTAATCTCAATCCAAGCAACACGGCACAGTCAGCGACGCGACACCACGGGACTATCAGAGGAGCAGCCTTCGATGACCACCTCAAGGAGAGCCGTGATCGCGACGGCCGCCGCCGCGGGCCTCACCGTCGCGGCGGCCGGCCGTGCCTCGGCCGGCGGCCACGGCGGCGGCGAGGCCCCCCGCCCCGAGCCCTTCGGCCGGCTGGAGGACGGCACCGAGGTACAGCGCTGGACCCTGGCGCACGGCGGGATCCGGCTCGGGGTGCTCGACTTCGGCGGAATCGTCCAGACCCTGGAGGTACCCGACCGCGAGGGCGAGTTGGTCAACGTCTCCCTGGGCTTCGGCGAACTCGCCCCCTACCTCGGGGACTCGCCCTACATGGGCGCGTTGATCGGCCGCTACGGCAACCGCATAGCCGCCGGCCGCTTCACCCTGGACGGCACCGACCACGAGGTGCCGGTCAACGACGGGCCCAACAGCCTGCACGGCGGCACCCAGGGCTTCGACAAGCGGATCTGGAACGTCACCCCGAACGGCGACGCCGGGCTGACCCTCACCTACTCCAGCGCGGACGGGGAGATGGGCTACCCGGGCACGCTGGACGTCCGGGTCGACTACACGCTCACCGAGCGGGGCGAGTTCCGCATCGACTACGAGGCGACCACCGACGCGCCCACGGTGCTCAACCTCACCAACCACACCTACTTCAACCTCGCGGGCGAGGGCAACGGCGGCATCTACGACCACAAACTGAGCCTGGCCGCCGGGCGCTACACCCCCGTCAACGACGTGCTGATCCCCACCGGCGAACTCGCCCCGGTCGGCGGCACCCCGTTCGACTTCCGCCGCGGCAAGACCGTCGGCGAGGACATCAGGGACAGCCACCAGCAGATCCTGTACGGGCAGGGCTACGACCACAACTTCGTGCTGGACAAGGGCATCACCCGCCGCCCAGAGCGCTTCGCCCAGGTCTACGAGCGAAGCTCCGGACGGCTGATGACCGTCTCCACCACGGAGCCCGGCGTGCAGTTCTACAGCGGGAACTTCCTCGACGGCACGCTGGTCGGGACGTCGGGCCGGGCCTACCGGCAGGGCGACGGGCTGTGCCTGGAGACCCAGCACTTCCCCGACTCCCCCAACCAGCCCGACTTCCCCTCGACCGTGCTCCGCCCCGGCGAGACCTACCGCTCCAGCACGGTCTACGCCTTCTCCACGCGGTAGCCTCCGGCGACCCGGCTCACGCCGACAACCCACCTAACCAGTGCGGCACCGTAGTCGCCTGACCCCCGCCACGAATGCACCGCGCAGTTCCCCGCGCCCCTTCAGGCCGTCACCGGCCAGGCGTGCGCCCGCACCTGACGGACCACGCCAACCCACCCCAGGGGCGCGGGGAACTGCGCGAGCGACCGACCACCGAGCCGCAGACGACAACCCACCGCGACACAGACGGCCCGTCGCCAAAGTGTCAGGCCCGCGTCAGCGTGTCAGCGCGCCAGCGCGCCCAGCTCCTCGTGGGCCACCCCCAGCACCGACTCCCGCAGCCGCTCCCGGTAGAGCCGCAGGTTCCGCACCGCGGGCCCCGTCTCCGGGTAGCGGGCCGCGAACTGGATGCCCTCGTGGAGCCGGGTCAGCCACACGCACACCCGGTCGCCGTAGGAGACCCGCACCAGACCGTAGGTCCGCAGCTCGTCCCACCGTTCCGACAGCGGCGCCCCGCGCCCGTCCACGTAGGAGACGAACGAGCACAGGTCCGGCGAGTCGAAGCGGAAGTCCGACCCGAGCAACGCCAGCGCCCGCGTGATCGGCACCCCCGCCAGCGGCCGGTTGGCGCGCAGCGCCGAACGGACCATCGTCAGCGTCTCGTCGAACCCCGAGGCCCGCCCCACGGGGATCTCGATCGGCACCCCGCCGACATACCAGCCGACCGACTCCGACCACCGGGACTTCGCCCTGGTGTGGAACGGCACCACCGTCCGGTACGTCTCCACGCCCCCCATCTCCCGCACGATCAGCGCGGTCGCGGCCAGCACCCCGACCAGCGCCCCGCCGTGCGGACGGCAGTACCGCTCGAACGCGGTCGCCGCGCGGTCGTCGACCAGCGTCTCGGAGTGGAACCGCTGCTCAGGCAGCGGCCCGCCCTCCGGCGGAAGCCCGAGATCGACGGGGAACGTCGGCATCACCCCGCCCGAGCGTGTGATGAACTCGCGCCACCGCCCGATCAGCGGGTGGTCGCTGTCCACGGCGTCCGCGTGGGCGCGTTCCGTGGCGCAGAAGTCGACATAGCTGGCGACCGAGGGCAGCGGCTCGGCCGCCACGTCCGACTCGGCGGCGTACAGCTGGTGCAGCTCGGCGGGCAGCCGGTAGAGGGAGTGCGCGTCGACGTTGCTGTGGTCGAAAGCCAGATAGAGGCTCGCGCCCTCGGGCCTGACCACGGCCGTGTACAGGAAGTTGGGCCAGCTCAGCGCGTCGGCCGCGCCGTCGAAACGGTCGCGCAGCCGGCGCGTCAGCGTCGTCGGCTCCCGGAACCGGCCGATGTCCGCGCGGCTCAGCTCCACCGCGCTCGCCGGCAGCGTGAAGCGCCGCAGCTCCTCGCCGACCCAGCGGAAGCCGCTGCGCAGCGTCTCGTGCCGCGATGTCCAGCGGTGCAGGGCCCGTTGCAGCGCCGCGAGGTCCACCGGGCCCGGCAGGTCGAACGCGACGCCCAGCCAGCCGGGGGCGTGCAGCCCGGAGCCGCGCGCCTCCCGCGCCGTCCGCAGATGGAACTCCTGCACGTGCGCCGGCGGTCGCGGATCGTCGGGCGCCGCGCCTGCCGCCGCCACGGTGGCCGGCGACAGCGCCCACTCCACCAGGTAGCCGGGACGGATCTCGCAACGCTCGATGTCGGTCATACGCACAGGGGGCTCTCCGTTTCCACGCCCGGGGACATGGGGTGGCGCGGGCGCGGGTGGGGGTCGGACGGCTGGCGCCTGGGCCGGCGGCCCGCGCGCGGCTCTGTCCCTCGGCGCGGGCCACCGGTCGGTGGCGTAACGGGACCAACGCGCCGAGCGACCCACGGTCACGCGGGGCTCCGCCGGAGGGGCCCTCGTGTGCCGCCGCCCCCGCGGGCGCCGGGGGACATAGCTTCGGGGGCGCGGTACCTCCACGAAGCCCGCACACGAAACCCGCACACGAAACCCGCAGAAACCCGCGGAGAGAAGAGAGAGCCATGCGCATCGCCGTCGCCGGGGCCACCGGCAAGATCGGCTCGTTGACCGTCGCCGCACTGGAGCGCGACGGGCACGAGGTCGTGCGGATCAGCCGTTCCCTCGGTGTCGACCTGTCGACCGGCGAGGGTCTGGACGCCGCGCTCGTCGGGGTGGACGCGGTGGTCGACGCCACCAGCGCCCCGCCGGCCGGGGCGCGGGAGACCGTGGAGCGGCTCGGCGCCATGACGGGCCGTCTGCTGGCCGCGGAGGAACGCGCCGGGGTCCGCCACCACGTGCTGCTGTCGATCGTCGGCATCCACCGCTTCGAGGGCGGCAACGCGCACTACGCCGGCAAGCGGGAGCAGGAGCGCCTGGTGACGGGCGGGGCGGTCCCGTGGACGGTGGTGCCGGCCACCCAGTTCCACGACTTCGCGGAGACGGTCGTCGGCTGGACCGAGCGGGACGGCGTCGCCACCCTCGCGCCGCTGCTGGTGCGGCCGGTGGCGCCGGCCGATGTCGCGGAGGTGCTGGCCGAGGTGGCGACCGGCGCGCCGGTCGGGCGGCACGTCGACCTGGCGGGCCCGGAGAACCAGGACCTGGTCGACATGGCGCGCCGCACGCTGGCCGCGCGCGGGCGCGAGGTGCGGCTGGTGCCGTCCTGGTCCGGGCCGTTCGACCTGGAGATGGCGGGCGAGGCGCTGCTCCCCGGCGAGGGCGCGCGCATCGCGCCGACGACGTTCGAGCGATGGCTCGCCGAGGTGGCCTCCCGGGGGTGACGCCCGTGACACCCGTGACACCCGTGACACCCGTGACACCCGTGACGCGAGGGCCGGCCGTGCGGCTCAGGGCAGCAGCACCAGGCCGATGGCGGGGTAGAGCGTGCGCAGCGGGTCGGGTGTCGCGGTGATCACCGGCCACTGGCGGGCGGCGGCCAGATAGGCCACGTGCCCCGGGGTGGTGGCCGCCGGCGGGTGCGCGGAGCGCAGGATGCCGGAGCCGACGGCGTGCGCCTCGTCCAGCGGTGCGAAGGTGACCAGCGGGAAGCGCAGGATCGCCGTCAACGCGTCCCTGCCGTGCGGGTGCAGGTCGGCGGAGGCGTCGGCGACGCAGCTGGCCGGCGCGAGCAGCGGGATGACGTGCCGGTGCGCGGTGCTCAGCAGGGCCCGCATGTGGGGACTGCCCTGGGCGGCGGCGACCAGCGCCGTGGTGTCCAGGATGCGTCCGCCTATCGCGGGGGCGGCGCCCGAGGGTTCGTCGGGCGCCGTCACGCGGCGCCGCGCTCCTCGACGCCGTCGATGCCCAGGACGCGATCGGCCCACCTCAGGTGTTCCTCGCCCGGGAGCTGGTCGCCGAAGAGCCGCCGCAGCGTCTCGTCGACCTCGGCGGTCTCCTCCTCGCGGCGCAGCAGCTCCTGGATGTGCCCCGAGACGCTGGGGATCCGCCCGGCGGCCTCGGCGGCCTTCAGCCGCATCAGCTGGTCCTCCGGCAACGAAATCGCCGTCTTCCGCATGGTCATACTTCAGTAGTACCACACGGGGGTCGTGGCGACCAGCTCTCCCCGCCCCCGCCCGCCTCGCCCACTCCCCGGTTGATCTCCTCGGCGCGGTGGAGCACCTTCAGCTGCGCCGGGTTGTACAGCTCGACCAGCGCCTGCGCCACGAGGTTCCGCCCGCGCTCCGGATCACCGAAGCTTGGCGCGCCCGCCACGTCGAGCTTCGGGTACTTCTCGTGCTGCTGGTGGAGCTCCGGCGCCATCAGCGCGGCCAGCCGCTCGATGGTCGCCTCGTCCGCGTCGGCCGGCAGCGTGTCGAACTCCCGGTCGTGGGCGCGCGGTTGACCGAGCATCTCCAGCAGGTCGCGCATCACGTCGTCCGTGAAGACCTGCGAGTAGATCAGCAGCATCGCCCGGTCGGTCTCCGTCAGCTGGTCGGCGACCGCGCCGAAGCCCGCCGGAACGTCGATCGGCGCCCGGTGGCGCAGAAGCAGCGCCAGCTCGGCGCGCACCCGCTGGAGTCGTTCGATCGTCGCCGCCAGCTCGCTGTCCAGCAGCTCGATCGCCTCGTCCGGCTGCTGGTCGGCGTGGCCCAACGCGCCGATCTGGGACAGGGACATGCCCAGGTCGCTCAGCCGCTTGATCTGCAACAGCCGCACAAGATGCGAGACCTGGTACCGCTTGTAGCCGTTGGACGCCCGCTCGGGCTCCTCCAGCAGGCCGATCGAGTGGTAGTGCCGGACAGCCTTGACGGTCGTCCCCGCCAGTTCCGCGAGCTGTCTGGTGCTCCACGCCATGCCACGCCTCCTCCGGTCGGCCCCGGTTTCGCCTCCGGCGGGCCGTCAACGGCACCAGTGGAAACCATGCCCCTGGGGCACGGTCAACCGGCCGTGCCCCGGGGGGCACGGTGGGCCGGCGCTCAGTGGCCCCCGCAGCACGGGTGTGGGTCGGGCACCTCGAACGGCACGAACCCGGCGCGGGCCGGGGCCAGTCGCAGCGTCAACGTGGGGCCGAGCCGCTCCGGCCGCAGATGCCCCCTGGTCTCCACCCACGCCTCGGGGCCGGCGACCGCGCCGCCGAGGACGCGGACCGCGTCGATGGCGGTGCGGGCGAGAAGCTCGGCGACGGTGATCCGTTCCGGCAGGCCCACCGCGCCGGGGAAGAGCACCGCCCTGCCCCCCTCGGGCGCCGCCGCCAGGGCGGCGGTCGCGTCGGCGTGCCACCGTTCGGGCCCGCGCACCCCCTCGGGTCCCGCCACGGCCAGCCGCGGCGCGAGCTCGGGCAGCAGCCCGAAGGCGGCCTCGGCCAGGCTCGCGTTCGGCAGCCCGAGGCTGAGCCCGAGCCGGCCCGGCGCCACCCGGTGCGTCTGGCCCAACGCCGCGTTGGAGAGCGGGAGTTCGTCCACCAGGTCGTGCAGCAGATGGTCGGCGTCCGCGTTCCGCGAGTGGCCGGCGGCGAGCCCCAGCCAGTGGTGCGGGCCGGCGGTCGGGCGCTGCTGGGACATGGTGACCATCCCGGGGGTCGAGGTGCGTGTGCGTCCCGACCGTGCCACCCCCGTCGTGCGCGACGGAAACACCCCGGGGACGCGCGGACCGCCACCGGGTGAACACCGTCCGTGCGGTCACGCCGGGAGCGGCACGGGGACGCCGAGCGGTACCGGCGGATGGACACCGGGCGCGACCAGGTCGAGGAGGTCTACCAGGCGTGACCTTTCGGCGGCGCGCCACGTCGGGAGTGCGGAGACGGCGGGACTCACCCCGCCGACCCACCGCCCGAAGGGATCACCGCCGATGCACGCCCACACCGACCGGCTGCCCGCCGCCACCGACGGGAGCGGCGCGTGACGACGCTCCTCTTCGCCGCCACCCTGCTCTGCGTCCTGGCGAACGCCGCCATCGCCCTCGCCGACTACGCGAGGGCCGGATTCGTGTTGCGGAACTCCGCCGAGGTGCGCGTGCCCGAGCGCGCGCTGCCGTGGCTCGCGACGCTGAAGCTGGCCGGAGCGGTCGGGCTCGTCGCCGGGCTGGCCTGGGAACCCTGGCTGGGGGTCGCCGCCGGCGCCGGGCTGACGCTGTTCTTCGTGGGCGCCGTCGCCGCCCATCTCAGGGCGCGGGTGCTGCACAACGTGGCGTTCCCCGGCCTCTATCTGCTGCTCGCGGCGGCGGCCCTCGCCCATCTCGCCGACCGGGCGGCCGGGGGCTGAGGACGCCCCGGCCGCGCCGTCCGGACGAGGAACGCGACGGCCGGCGCTTGACCACGACGCGACGTCACGGTTTGAGCTGGCCGCATGACCAGGATCGCCTTTTTCTACCTGTCCTCGTTCGGCGTGTCGATGCTGGGCAACTCGGTCACCGGGATCGCCCTTCCCCTGCTGGTGCTGTTCACCACCGGCAGCCCGCTCGGCGCCGGGGTCGTCGCGGCAGCCGCCGCGGTCCCCGCCGCCGTCGCGGGCCTGCTGATGGGCTCCCTCATCGACCGGATCAACCGCCGCACCGCAGCGGTCCTCTCCGACGTGATCTCGGCCGCGGCGTTGCTCGTCCTGCCGATCGTCGACCTCACGGTCGGGCTGAACCTGGGGTGGTTCATCGCGGTGGCCGTCCTGAACTCCTTCGGGGACGTGCCCGGCATCACCGCCCGGGAGGCGATGCTTCCCGCGATCGCCGAGGCCGCCGAAACGCCCCCCGCGCGGCTCATCGGCCTGCGGGAGTCGCTGGGCGGGGTGTCGCTGCTGCTCGGTCCCGCGGTCGCGGGCGTACTCGTCGCCGCGCTGGCACCGGTGACCGTGCTGTGGATCACCTCCGGCACGGCGGCGCTGGCGGCCCTGCTCACCCTCGCCATCCCCGCGCGGGCGACCGCGCATCGACGCGAGGGCGGCGACGAGACCGAGGCGGGGCGCGCCGGAGCCGTGTTCGACGGCCTGGTGATCCTCTTCCGTTCGCCGCTGCTGCGCGGAATGGTCCTGCTGGGGGTGACACTGGCGGTGGTGCTGGCCGCCACGCAGGGGATGGTGATCCCGGTGCACTTCGCGTTCCGGGACGAGCCCCAGTACGTCGGCTTCGTCCTCAGCTCGCTCGCCGCGGGCCTGCTCGTCGGCGGCAGCCTGTTCGCCACCCTGGGCCACCGCGTGCCGCGCCGGACCTGGTTCACCACCGGGCTCGCCGTCCTGGCGGTCGGCTTCGCCGTCGTCGGCATACTGGGCCCCGTGTGGTCGGTCTTCGCCGGCGCGGCGATCGCGGGGCTCGGAGGTGGCTGTATGAACGCGGTGGTCGGGTTGACCTTCGTCGAGAACGTCGACGAGTCCCGACGCGGCAAGGTGCTGGGCGCCCAGAACGCCATCATGACGCTGGTCCCCGCGGCGGGCATCGGCGGCGCCGCCCTGCTCATCGAGGCCGGCGGCCTCCACCTGGTCACGACGTGTCTGGCCGCGCTGTGGATCGCCGCGGCCACCGCCGCGCTGCTCAGCCCGAACATCCGCCGGCTGGGACAGGAACCGGCCTGATGCGCGTCGGGGAGCTGGCGGAACTCGCCGGGGTCACGGTGCGGACCGTCCGCTACTACCACCAGGTCGGGGCCCTTCCGGCGCCGCCGCGACGGTCCAACGGCTACGGGGACTACACCGTCGACCACCTGGTGGCGTTGCTGCGGATCCGGCAGCTCACCGCCTCCGGCCTGTCGCTGACACAGGCCGCGGGCGTGGTCGCCGACTCCGGGGCCGGGGCCGGGTCCGGGTCCGGGTCCGGATCCGCCGAGGAGGTGCTCGACGAGGTCGACCGGGCCCTGGAGGCGCGGATCGCCGCGCTCACCGAGCAGCGCAGGCGGCTCGCCCAGGCCCGGTCGGGGCGCCACGTCGGCCTGTCGAGACTGGCCGCCGCCCTCACCGTCAGGCCCACCGACATTCCCCTCGCGACCCTGATCGCCCATCTCTACGCGGACGTGCCGCAGGCCGACCCGCTGGCCGACGCGCTGCTGACGCCGGAGTCCCGGGCGGCCCTGGTCTCGTTGCAGAAGCGGTTCGACGCCATCGACGAGTCGTCCCCCGACAGCGCGCTGGACGCGCTCGCCGACGAGGTGCGGCGGCTCGTCGCGGCGCTCCCCAGCGACCTGCCGCCCGTTCCCGAGGAGCGGAACCGGCTCGTCCTCACCCTGGCCGAGCGTGACCTGAACGAGCGGCAGCGGGAGTTGGTGCGCCGCCTGTCATGACGGCCCACCCGGGCCGGACGGGTCGCGGCGCCACGACACGGCGCCACGACACGGCGACGCGGAACGCCTACGCGGCGGCCGAGAACAGCACGCCGCCGACGGCCGAACGGTCGTCGGCGAAACCCACCAGGTTGACGGTGATGCCCTCGCGCGGCACGTCGCCGAACACGGCGGCGACCGCGTCCGTGAGCGCGACGGCCAACCGTTCGGCGGCGTCCGGAAACCGCGTGAACGCCCCGGCCCTGCTGTGCAGCAGCACGTCGGGCGCCGGCGCGACGCCGAGCTCGCCGCCGACGGCGAACCGTTCGGTCGGCACCCCGCGGAGGGCGATGACCACCAACGGGCGGGCCCAGTCGCCGTAGACGGAGACCACCGCGTCGGTGATCCCGTCGACCAACCGCCGCTCGACGGTGCCATCGAGGAGTTCCTCGGCGAGGGTTACGGTGCAGTGCGGCATGGGTCCTCCAGTCGCCGAAGCAGGGTCCGATACCCTGCTAAACAAAACAGCTTTGGAAGCAAACCTAATGCCCGCGACGCCTCCCGTCCATCCCGTTCCCGGCGACCCCGACGACGCCGAAGGGCTCGACGACGCCATCCGCACCCTGCTGCTGGTGATGCCGCGCGCCGTCGGCCGGATCAAACGACTCGAAATCCCCGAGGCGCTACGGGAGATGGCCCTCGCCCCACGCCACCTCTCGCTGCTGTCGTTCCTGCTGCTCGACGGCCCGATGACCGTCCGCGAACTGGCCGACCACCTGGAGGTGGCCCCCACCACGGCCAGCCTGCTGGTCGGCGAACTCAGCCGGAAGGGCGTGCTCGACCGCCGCGAGGACGAGAACGACCGCCGCCGACGAATCGTCAGCATCCCGGATGCGGCGCGGCCGGCCCTGGAACAGTGGCTGGCCCCCGGCGCCCGCGCCTGGCACGCGGCGCTGTCCCCCCTGTCACCGACCGAACGACGCGCCGTGGTCCAGGCGTTCACGGCCTACGAGGCGGCGCTGCCGGAGGCGGACGGGGGTTGAACCGTCGGCGGCCCGCCAGGAGACCGCGTCGCACGCGGACCCAGTCGCACGCGGGCCCGACAGAGAGAAACCTCCACCACGGGTGCCCCTCGGCGGAGGCAGACGGCGCCAGTAGCTCCACGAAGGCAGACCACGCCGACGCCGAAACGCTCAGGACCGGCCCGTCGGCGACCTTGCTGCCACGAACGGGGACGGCGCCGGGAACATCGTCCCGAACTTCCACGCACGCGCCGCTCGGCCTCGTGAGGCGTCCCCCCGCGCCCCGCGGACGCGCGGACGCGGGGCGGAGGGCGGCCGGGTGTCAGAAGATCACTCGGAGAGGACCCACATCGGGTCGGCATGGAGGCGCACCGGGCATCGCCGCTCAGACGCCCCACACATACCGGTGCGGGCGGCGACCCGGCACGTTCGACCAGGCCAGCCGAGCCTCCAGGTCGTCACCGAGAAGCCCCTTCAGACGGTCGACCATCCACCCGTTCCAGTAGACACACGTCGGGGCCTGCGGGACGCGAAAGGCTGGCAACCGCACGGGGAGGGCGTCCGCGCGGAACACCGTGCGGGCCATCTCGCCCCCCGCGTTGGGCCGGGACGAAGCGGCAGTGTCGACGCAGTCGACCATCTCGTCCACCCTCCACACACGGTAGTCCTCGTCCACCACCGCGCCGCCATCCGTGATCGTCAACGGCAACAGCCGACCCGCCGACTCCCACTCCGCCCCGAACCGCTCGACGAGCAAGGAGCTGAGCACCGGGGCGTCAGGAAAGGTGGAGGGAAACGCGGCCTTGGGCCAGCTCCGTTCCCCCTGCCACCGCGCCCCGAACCACTCGGGCGGGACCACCGGCGGCCCGTAGATCTCCCACCGCTTCAGCTGGACGAGGCCCTCGTCGAAGAGCACGCCTCTGATGTCACGCCTGCTCGGCATCAGCCGGTACACGGCGCACTCCCGCTGCGGTTCGTTGTCGGTCATCACACGGTCCCCTACCCACTCGGGGCATGTCGTTGGCGGCCTCGATGCCCACGCCGTGGCGGCAGGGAAGGTGGAACGCGCACCGATTCCGCCGTATCCCCGGGCCGGCGCTCCGGCCAACTCCGTGGAAGGGTACGGCGCGAGGGCGGTGTACGGGAGTCCCTGCTCTCGGCCGCGAGATCGTCAGGCAGGCCGTGGCAGCTCCCATCCGAAGCCTCCACGGCTCGCCCGCGTTCGCCGGCGGCGCAAGCTCAGCCTGGGCGGAGTTCCGACGGAAGTGCACCGAAGGTCACGCGGCAACGTTCCACATCCGGTTGGGCCACAGCATCTCGGAGCGCCGCGCGGCGCGCAGGCGCCCCGGGCATCGCCGCTCAGACGCCCCACACATACCGGTGCGGGCGGCGACCCGGCACGTTCGACCAGGCCAGACGAGCCTCCAGGGCGTCACCGAGAAGCTCCTTCAAACGGTCGACCATCCACCCGTTCCAGTAGATCCCCATCCGAAACTCCGGCACGCGGAACGCCGGGAGATGCGTCGGCAGGGCGTCGAGACGGAACACCGTACGGTCCATCTCTCCCAGTGGACCAGGTCGGGACGACGCCACCGTGTCGACGCAGTCCACCACCTCGTCCACCACGTACACCCGGTAGTCCTCATCAACCGCCGCGCCGCCGTCCGTGATCGTCAACGGCAACAACGTGCCCGCCGCCTCCAACTCCGCACCGAACGCCTCCACCAACCTCGGACCGAACACCGGTGCGTCAGGAAAGGTGGACGGGAACTCCGCTTTCGGCCACCGCCGCTCGCCCAGCCACTCCGCGCCGAAGTGGTCCGGGCGCTCCTCCGGCGGACCGTGGAAGGCCCAGCGCTTGAGCTGGGTGTGTGACTCGTCGAGAAGCACCGCTCTGATGTCACGCCTGCTCGGCATCAGCCGGTACACGGCGACTTCCCGCGGATCGTTCTCGGTCATCATGCAGTCCAAAACGCACTCGGGTGCGGTGTGCCGCTGGCCACTTGGTCAATCGTCATTACTCGCACCCCGGAGGTTACTTCGTCGCCCACACGACATAGACGCATCACCTCGGCACCTGCCCGAATCGCCCACGGCCGAGGCAAACGTCAGCGCGACACAGGGAACGGGGTACCCCGAAAGGGGTTTTGGGGTACCCCAATGGCAGGTGGCGCCACCCCTGGTACGCCTCGCTGCCGACCCTCCGGGTGAGCCATGGAAGACCGGGCGGCCGTGCGCACCGCTACCTACCTCCTGACGGTCCCTGATGTCCTCTTGGGCAGCGCCTCGACGCGCGCCGCCTGCGCGGCACACGACGACACGACCCGCCGGGCGGCGCATGCCGAGCCAATCGGCCGCTCACAGAAACGCGGTGCACCTGTCGCCGATGACGCGGGATCGCCGTATTTCCGATCTGTGCCAGGACATCGACACGCTGACCACCGCAAGCTAGCCCGAGAGAGGACCCCACCACTCATGTCCGACGAGCAGGGACGCACCTTCCGGAACGCCTGGATCGAGGGCGTCAAGCGCCACTACCCCGGGGGCACGCCGAAGCCCGGCTACATCGCCCCATGGGACGAGACCCCGGAATGGGAACGGCAGGCGGCGGCTGCTGTCTGCCGACAGGTCGAGGATTTCCTGGCGGCCAGCGAGGGCCACGCGATCCGGCTGAACCGGGAGCAGAAGGGCCGCTTCGTGGCGCTCTGCTGGATCGCGCAGATCCACCGACACTTCGAGGCGCCGAAGCCGGGCTACGTCGCCGACTGGGCGGAACTCCCGGAGTGGCAGCGCGAGGTGGATGCCGACATCTTCGAGTCGATCGAGCGACGGACGGGCCACGGCCGGCCGTAGTACGCGGTCCGGTGGGAGGCAGTTCCTCGTTGGCGGCGCGCCAGTTCACCGCTTGACGCGTTCCACGAAGGCGGACCACGCCGACGCCGGAACGTTCGGGACCGGCCCGTCGGCGACCCCCCGCCCCCCGCCCCCGCGAGGCGCGAGGCGCGGGCCGCGGGCGCCGGGCGGGCGGGCCGGGGGTCAGGGGGTCACTCGGGGAGGACCCACATCGGGTTGGCGTAGAACCACAGGTCCTCCCACGGGTCAGCGTCGCCCTCGACGTCGAGGGCGGGGCCGTGGGGGTCGACGTCGGCGCCGCCGAGGCCGGTCTGGACGCGCTTGCCGTCGGTGCCGCGCACGCGCACGTAGCAGGGGTCGGCGACCTTGCCGAGGTCGTAGGTGAAGGTGACGGAGCCCTCCGTGCGGTCGACCTCCCAGGACTTCACGACCCGGGTGTCGGGGGCGTGGAAGGAGTCCGCGTCGGAGACGGCGCCGGTCACCGCGCCGCGGATGACGTCGACGCGGGCGAGGCGGGGGACGAAGTTGGCCCAGTTGGGGACGGAGGCCAGGGCGATCTTCAGCTTGAGCTGGACCCGGGTGCCGCGCCGCACCATCAGGGTGTCGCCGAGGGTCACCGAGCGTCCGCCGCCCTTGAGTTGGGCGTCGAGGCCGGCGATCAGGCCGCCGTGGTCGACCCAGACGCGGCCGGCGCGGATGCCGTCCATCACGGCCGCGTAGGAGAAGTCCTGGGCGCCGACGTGGGTGCGGCTGTACTGGCCGGGCCAGAAGTCGCCCGCGCCGAGGTTGAGTCCGGCGCCGGCGTAGACCGGGTCGCCGTGGTAGCCGTCGCGGTCGTAGTCGGAGCCGTCGGGGCGGGTGGAGGTGTCGGCGTAGTTGACGTGGGAGTCGGAGTTGGCGGTGATCCACCAGGGCTTGCCCTCGGCGAGCAGGCTGTCCCAGAGGCCGCCGACGGTGGCGGTCATCCAGTCGAAGCCGCCCCACGTGCGGTAGCTCTCGGCCGGGTAGCCGGGGAACGAGTTGGGGCCGGGGCTGCCGGTGTAGTAGCCGCGCCCGCTGCCCTGGCCGTGCGGGGCGGGGATGCCGGCGGCCTGGTGGCCGGGGGCGCCCTCGAAGCCGACGGCGATCCGGGGCTGGGCGTCGCGCCAGCCGCGGATCTCGTGGGGGGAGTCGACGCCCTGGCGGGCGGGGTGGTTGGCCAGCATCAGCGCGTCGCGGACGGTGCGGCGGCGGACCTGGTCGGCGAGGAAGTCCAGGCCGGCGATGGCGAGCGCCTCGTTGGCCGGTGAGTTGCCGCTGGCGTTGTTGACGCTGCCGTCGTAGTCCGTCTCGAACTGCTTGAGCACCCGCACCTCGTCGGAGCCCGGGTGGACGAAGACGGTGCCGTGCTCGGCGGAGGGGATGTTCCACTCCAGGCCCTGGAAGACGAGGGTGTCGTCGTAGGTCTCGCGGGCGGCGCGGATCTCGGGGTTGACCTTCTCGACGCCGATGCGGCTGTGGTTCTCGTTGCCGTGGTCGGTGATGACCATCCAGTCCAGGCCGTGGCGCGAGCCGTTGCGGACCTGGTCCTCGACGCGGTACATGGCGTCGGAGCTGAACTGGGTGTGGATGTGGTGGTCGCCGGCGAGCCAGCGCAGCCGCCCGGGCCGGCCGCCGCCGCGCCCCGCCTGGCCGGCGGCGGCGGCCGGGGTGAGGGCGCCGGTCGCGCCGGTGACCAGGCCGGCCCCGGCCACGCCGGCGCCGAGCAGCCCGGCGGAGCGCAGCACGCCGCGGCGGGAGAGCTGCCCGGGGCTCAACTCCTCGTCCGGGACGGTGAGGTCGAGCGCCTCGGGCAGGTTCCCGCTCCCGGAGTCGCCGTGCGGGTGCGGGTGGTGGTGGTCGTGACCGTGTCCGTGGTGGTGGCCGTGGCCCATGTGGGTGTGCTCCCCGAGCTGAGGTGGCGGGTTCTGTGCGGAACAACGGCACCATCGGGGCGTTCCATGAACGGCGGGTGAGCGCGAGGGGACGGTCACACACCCGGGGAACGGCTCTTTTCGGACAGTGGGCGCGGTGTGGACAGGCCGAAGCCCGCCGCCCCCGGACATCCGGGTCTACGGGTGGCGGCGGGCGTCTCGGCGGGCCCGCTGCGCGCGGGCCGGGGGTGGGTCAGGCCAGGCGGATCACGTTCCAGGAGAGCGGTTCCAGGGTGGCCTTCAGCGTGCCGCCGGCCAGGGTGGTGCCGGTGCCGGCGTGGGGGGTGACCCGGTCGGGGGCGTCGGCGGTGTTGCGGGCGTCGGCGTCCGCGTCGGAGAGCACGCTGTGCTCGACGACCTCGCCGCGGTCCAGGCCGAGGCCGGCGAGGGCGACTTCGAGGTCCAGCGGGCGGTGCTGGTCGCGGTTGACGGCGAAGACGGTGACGGCGCCGGTCTCGTCGTCCCGCACGGCCGTGGCGTGCAGCAGGTCGACCTCGCCGTACCTGGTGGTCTCGTGCGTGGGACCCTGCGGGCGGACGTCGAGTACCGTGCCCCGGCCGTACTTCGAGGCCTGGGCGAACGGGTAGTAGATGGTCTGCCGCCAGGCCGGGCCGCCGGGGACGGTGGCGATCGGCGCGATGACGTTGACCAGTTGGGCCTGGCAGGCGACCTTGACGCGGTCGGCGTGGCGCAGCAGGGCGATCAGCAGCGAGCCGACGACGACGGCGTCGGTCACCGAGTAGTTGTCCTCCAGCAGACGGGGTGCCTCGGCCCAGTCCTCGCCCCGGCCCTCGTCGCTGAGCTGCGGCGAACTGCCGTCCTGGTACCAGACGTTCCACTCGTCGAAGGAGAGGTTGATCTTCTTCTGGGACTTCAGCCTGGCGCCGACGTGGTCGGCGGTGGAGACGACGTTCTCGATGAACGACTCGGTGTCCACGGCGGAGGCGAGGAACGAGTCCCGGTCGCCTTCGGTCTCGTAGTAGTACGCGTGCAGCGAGACATGGTCGACGAGGTCGTAGGAGTGCTCAAGAACGGTCGCCTCCCAGCGGGCGAACGTCTCCATCCCCTGGTTCGAGCTGCCGCAGGCCACCAGCTCGACGTCCGGGTCGATCTGCCGCATGGCGCGCGCGGTCTCGGCGGCGATCCGGCCGTACTCCTCGGCGGTCTTGTGGCCGGTCTGCCAGGGGCCGTCCATCTCGTTGCCCAGGCACCAGAGCCGGATGTCGAACGGCTCGGTGTCGCCGTGCGCGACCCGCAGGTCGGACAGGGCGGTGCCGGAGGGGTGGTTGGCGTACTCCTGGAGCTCGATGGCCTCGGCGACGCCCCGGGTGCCGAGGTTGACGGCCATCATCGGGGTGGAGCCGACCTTGCGGACGAAGTCGACGAACTCGCTCAGCCCGAAGCGGTTGCTCTCCGTGGAGCGCCAGGCGAGGTCCAGCCGGCGGGGCCGCTCCTCGCGGGGGCCGACGGAGTCCTCCCACTTGAAGCCGGAGACGAAGTTGCCGCCCGGGTAGCGGACGACGGTGACGCCCATCTCCCTGACCAGGTCCATGACGTCGGTGCGCAGTCCGGCCTCGTCGGCGCTGGGGTGGCCCGGCTCGTAGACGCCGCTGTAGACGCAGCGGCCGAGGTGCTCGACGAAGGAGCCGAAGATCCGTTCGTCCACGGGGGAGACGGCGAAGGCGGGGTCGAGGGTGAAACGGGCGGTGTGCTCAGCACTCATGCGGGTCCCTGCTGGTTCAAGGGGCGGCTCGTTCGACATCTCGTGCGTTCGATATCTCGCACTGCGATCGCGACTTCGAACAAACCTATGGTCGAGAACGAGCCGCCGTCAACGGTCCCGAGCGATCGTTCCGACCACGGATGTCCATCGATGTACTTACCCGTTCGCGGGCACGTTCACCGTTGTCCGTTCGCTCATGCTCACCGCCCGGCGATGCCCGTGTGTGCCACATCTCGCACGTCTGGCACGGGGTTCACGGACACCCGGCCGGGGACGGCGGGAAGGCGAAGGGGCCGGGCACGCCGTCCTGTGCGACGGCGTGCCCGACCCCTCGGACGCGCGGGTGGCCGGCGGCTCAGCCGTCCACGGCGACCAGCATCTTGCCGACGTTCCCCCCGCGCATCATCCGCAGAAACGCGTCCGTCGCGTGCTCGATCCCCTCCACCACCGTCTCCCGGTGGCGCAGCCGACCGGTGCTGACCCACTCGCCCGCCTCGCGCAGAAACGTCTCGCGCAACGCGGCGTGGTCCATCACCAGGAAGCCCTCGATCCGCAGCCGCTTGCCGACCACCAGCCCCAGGTTGCGCGGCGCCGGCGAGGGCTCGGTGTCGTTGTAGCTGGAGATCATCCCGCAGGCGGCCACCCTGCCGAAGGTGTTGAGCGCGTCCAGCGCGGCCTCCAGGTGGTCGCCGCCCACGTTGTCGAAGTAGACGTCGATCCCGTCGGGCGCCGCCTCGGCCAACTGCGCGCCGATCGGCGCCGCCTTGTAGTCAAGGGCCGTGTCGAAGCCGTACTCCTCGGTCAGCAACCGGGTCTTCTCCGGGCCGCCCGCGCTGCCGATCACCCGGCTCGCGCCCAGCAGCCGCGCCAGCTGCCCGGCGACGCTCCCCACGGCGCCGGCCGCGCCAGAGACGAACACGACATCGCCCTCCCGGACCTTGGCGACCTCCTTCAGCCCCGCGTAGGCGGTGTGCCCGGTCATACCGAGCACACCGAGGAAGGCGGTGTCGGGAACGTCGAGCCCCCGCGGGACCGCGGAGACCCAGGCGGCCGGAAGCGTGGCGTACTCACGCCATCCGAGCTGGTGCAGCACGAGGTCCCCGACCTCGATGCCCTCCGCCTCCGAGGCCACCACCTCGCCGATCGCGTCCCCGGTCATCGGCTCGTCGAGACGGAAGGGCGGCACATAGGACTTGGTCTCGTTCATGCGACCGCGCATATAGGGGTCGACGGAGAGACAGCGGTTGCGGACCAGCACCTGACCGGGTGCCGGCTCCTTGATCGGCGCCTCGCGCAGCGCGAAGTCGTCATCGGTCGGCCACCCCGAGGGGCGCGCCACCAGGTGCCACTCACGGCTGGTGCTGGGCAGGGACATCGGGAACCGCCTCCTGTCACGTTCGTCGCACGGATCGTAACGACACCATGCCAACGCCTCGGGGCTCCCGCGCCATTCCCGGCGCGCGCGGGGCGCCCGCGCGCCCCCTCCGACGGCTCGGGGAACGGGAAACCACGCGCGCCGCCCCGACGCCGTTCCGCCACCGCCTCAGCCGGCGAACGCCGGCGGCGCCAACCCCCGCCCGATCCCCGGCAGCACCAGCAGCGAACCCGCCACCGGCTCGGCGCCCGGGTCGAGCCCGACCCGCGCGGTGCTCACATACAGGTCGCGCAGGTCGTCGCCGCCGAAGGCACAGGCCGTCGTCCGGCTCGCCGGCAGCTCCACCGTCCGGTCCAGCGCGCCGTCCGGCGTGAACCGCCGCACCGCGCCCCCCTCCCAGAACGCCACCCACAGACAGCCGTCCGCGTCCACCGTCATCCCGTCCGGGAAGCCGCTCAGCCCCGCGGTGTCCACCAGCACCCGGCGCTCCCCCACCGAGCCGTCCCCGGCCACGGTGAACGCGTCCACCCGCCGGGTCGGGGTGTCGATGTAGTAGAGCGTCCCGCCGTCCGGACTCCATCCCAGACCATTGCTGACCGTCACCTCGGGCAGCACCGTGGAGACCGAGCCGTCCGGGCGCACCCGGACGAGGGACCCGCCACCCGGCCGTTCGTCGTACCCCATCGAGCCGGCCCAGAGCGAGCCGTCCGGCGCCACCGCCGCGTCGTTCCCCCGCCGGCCCGGCACCACCTCGCGGTGCAGCCAGCGGAACGTGCCGTCCGGCGCGTAGGCGCCGACGCCGTCGCGCAGGTTGACCACCAGGCCGCCGCCGGCCCGCGGCTTGGCGGCGCCCACGTGCTGCTCGGTGAGCAGCACGGAGCGGCGGCCGGTCGAGGGGTCGAGGGTGTGCACCCGGGCGGAGAGGATGTCCACCCAGATCAGCCGGCGGGTCACGGGGTCCCACGTCGGCCCCTCCCCCAGCTGGGCCCGTGCCCGAACGGCGATCTCCCAAGCGACTGACACCGCGAATCCCCTTCCCCGCGCCCGTTTCTTCCGACTCCGGTCCCCGGCCCGCTCCGCCGCGGCTCAGCCGACCCCGTGGTGGCCGAGCCGCTCCGAGAGACGCCCCGCGCCCTGGCGGGCCAGCTCGGTCAGCTCCCGCTGCCGCGCCTCGCTCCAGCGGATCATCGGCACCGAGACGCTGAGCGCCGCCACCACCCGGCCCGAGCGGTCGCGCACGGGGGCGGCCACGCAGGTGACGTCCGCGTTGGACTCCTGGCTCTCGGTGGCGACCCCGCGGGCGGCGATCTCGGCCAGCGCGGCGCGCAACGCGGCCACGTCGGTGATCGAGTTGGCCGTCATCGCGGGCAGTTCGCCGTCGGGCAGCCGTTCGTCCAGCTCGTCGGGGCCGAGCGAGGCCAGCAGCATCTTGCCGACGGCCGTGCAGTGCGCCGGCAGCCGGCGCCCGGCGGCGGAGACCATCCGCACGGCGTGGGTGCTGTCGACCTTGGCGATGTAGATCACGTCGGTGCCCTCCAGCACCGCGACATGCACCGTCTCCCCGCAGGTCTCGGCCACCGAACGGGCCACCTGCTGGCCCTCGGCGGCCAGGTCCAGCTGCTCCGCGTAGCGGCTGCCGAGCTGGTAGGTGCGCACCCCCAGCCGGTAGCGGCCCGGCTGCTCGACGACCGGCACCAGATAGGAACGGGCCGCCAGCGTCGTCACCAGCTCGTGCACCGTGGTGCGCGGCAGTTGGAGGCGGCGGGTGATCTCGGGCGCGGACAGGGTGCCGTCGCCTTCGAGAAAGAGCTCCAGTATGTCCAGCGCCCGGCTCACCGCCGGTACACGTCTCCCCATGCCCGATGCCTCCCCTGCCGCACGAGCCGCTCGGCCCCGCCGGCCCCACTGGCGGGCCACTCGGGTCCCGCTCGCCAACGTTCGGCATCCCGACCGTGAGACGAGATGCCGAACACCACGCTAGCCATCGCCGCCACGGACGGCAATGCCCCGCCACCGACGGCAATGCCCGCCGCCCGCTCCTCGCGTGCGACGGGCGAACCCGGCCGTTGTCAGCGCCGACGCGTCAGCGCGTGCCCCACTCGTCGGCGAGCGCGGCGTCCGACGCCTCGCCGTGGTTGCCGACGGCCCGCAGACGGCCCGCCACTCCCTCGGGGAGCCGGTCGCCGGCCCGGTCGGCCACCACCCCCGCGGCCCTGGCGGCGGCCTGCCGGCCGGCCTGGGCGGCGGAGTCGACGCTGTTCCTGACGGCGGGATTGGCCCTCAACCTCTCGGCCGCGGTGGACAGTTGCTCGTAGCGCTCACGTCCCGCGCGTGCTCCGAGAACGTATCCGACAGCCACTCCCGCGATGAACACCAGCTTGCGCATGGGATGCTCCTCTTCTCGCTTCCGTTGATCTTCTCCTGACCCGCCCGGCCTCCCATAACCGGGTGACCCGGATACGGATTTCGGAGCACCCCCTCACATGCGCTAATGTATGGCCCGCAGCGCGGTGCCGCTCCCCACCCGATGGTGTGCGGCCCCGAGCGGAGCAGTCCCCTGTAGCTCAATTGGCAGAGCAGCCGGCTGTTAACCGGCAGGTTACTGGTTCGAGTCCAGTCGGGGGAGCATCACACGAAGGGCCCCTTTCGGGGCCCTTCGCCGTTTGCGCCGCATCTCTCCGCGAACCCCGGGAACCGATCACCCCGTGCACGGTGTCCCTGGTTGCGTAGACCCGCCCGACCCGGGCGGCAGATCGTATGAGCAGCTATGCTGCGGCAGACGGCGCGCACAGTTGTGCGCGGCACGCCGAGAAGGGGCAGTAGCTCAGCCGGTTAGAGCAACGGACTCATAATCCGTCGGCCGTGGGTTCGAGTCCCACCTGCCCCACCTTCTCCCCCACTGGCGGACAGCCCCCGGCGTCGGCCGTCAGGCCGCCGGGCAGTCGACGTCCTCGTCGGGGCGTTCACCCGTGACCAGGAAGTCGGTGACGAGGTCGTGGGCGCACCGGTTGTCCAGGAACAGATACGCGAGGTGCCCGCCCTGGTCGGCCGTCACCATCCGGGCCCGGTCGCCGAGCGCCGCACGCGTCTCGCGCGCCCCGGACAGCGGCGTCGCGTTGTCGCGGAGGTTCTGGAGCATCAGCACGTTCGACGGGCCGCTGTCGGTGATCTCCACCGGCTCCTCCACGGGCTCCGAGGGCCAGAACGCGCAGGGCGTGATGTTGGCCCCGGCCGCGCCGTACATGGGGAAGCGCTCCCGGTCCTCCTCGACGTTCCGCGCGTAGGTCGAGACGTCCTCCGGCCAGTCGGAGTCGTTGCAGATCACGTGCAGCTGGCTGGCCAGGTAGTTGTCCGAAGGGATCCCGGCGGAGGCGGCCTCCCCCGCGGCCTCCCCCTGGCTCCCGTCGCCCTCCGGCTCGGGCACCGGCTGGCCGGTGTCGAGCGCCGCCCAGATCCCGGCGAGTTCCGGCAGCTTGTCGTCGTAGTAGAAACGGTCGAACGTCAGATGGCGGAACACCTGGCCGTTGTAGCCCTCGGGGGTGGGCTCGGCGTCGAGTTTTTCGGCGATCTCGAAGAACTTCTCCTCGATCTCCTCGGGCGTCTCCCCGAGGCCGTACGTCTCGTGCTCGGCGGCGGCGAACTCCGCGAAATCGGGGAACCGGTCCTGGAATCCCTCCCCGAATGTCCGCGCGAACGAGGAGTCCCAACCCCGGGGTCCCGTCACGCTGTCGAGAAAGAAACGGTCGCTGTTCTCCGGGAACATCGTCGTGTACACCGCGCCGAGATAGGTGCCGTAGGAGATGCCGAAGTACGAGACCTCCGACTCGCCCAGCGCCTCACGCACCCGGTCCATGTCGCGCGCGGTGTTCGCCGTGGTGATGTGTGGCAGCAGGTCGGCGGTCTCGGATTCCGCGCACCGCGCGGCGACGGCCTCGACGCGTTCGGCCTCGGCGGCGACGTCCGCCTCGTGGCGCGCGTAGGTGGGGATGTTGCTGGGGTGGTCCGCCAGCTCCAGGCCGCAGGTCACCGGCGTGCTGTGGCCGACGCCCCGCGGGTCGATCCCGATCACGTCGTAGCTGTCCAGGACCGACTGGGGAAGGCCGGACTCGCGCAGCGTGGCGGGCATGCTCAGCGTTTCCCCGCCGGGGCCGCCGCTGTTGGTCAGCAGCACCCCGCGGCGCTTCTCGGGGTCCTCGCTCGCGAGACGGGAGAAGGCGATCTCGATCGTCTCGCCCTCCGCGTTCCCGTAATCGAGGGGAACGTCGATCGTCGAGCACTCCAGGCCGGGTGGGGCGACGGCCTCGGGACACTCTCCCCAGGATATCGCCTCCTCCGCCGGGCTTTCTTCGTCCTGACCGTCCTCCGCGTCGGCCGACGAGCAGCCGGCCAGGGTCAGTGACGCGGTGACAGCGAAAGCGAGAACGGGGGTGACGGGCTTTCGCATGAGGATTCCTTCCATGAGTCGAGCCATTTCTCATGTGGCGTTCTGAAAACGGGGAGAGCGGGGACCACCGCCGACGGCGGGTCGGCGGGGATCAGAGACCCGATTCCCGGCTCGCCGAGGCCAGGCGTTCACGATGGGTGCGGTAGAGACGCGTCCCGAGCGGGCGGCCGACATGCCAGACGGGTGCGGGGACGGCGGCGCGCAGGAGTTGGGCCTGCTCCTCGTCCGCGCCGTGCAGGGCCATCCCCAGCATCAGCAGGCGCTGGGAGAAGGGAACCTTGCCCAGGGACGCCTCGACGGTCGCCTTCCACTCGCTTTCGGTCAGGTGGCGATCGATAAGCGGCAGGATGCGCTCCTCCTCCAGCGCCAGATGCTCGAACAGCGGCGGCAACAGCCGTTCCGCGACGGCGGCGACGGCATCCCTTTCGGTGGCGCCGGCGGAGTCCGACCAGCGCCGGCACTCCGCGGCGAGCGCCGTCAACTCGCCGTCTATGAGGGCGTGCTGCTGGTCCATCGTCGCGACGAGGAGCCCGACGTCCTTGGGGCAACGCTCCCGCAGCCGCGGCCACACGTGGTCGTCCTCGCTGGTGTGATGGGCGTGGAGGAAGTCGACCATCATCAGCACGTGGCGGGCGACGACGGCGGTGCCCCGCGTGTCACCCGCCGGCACGCCGGCGACCAGCGCGGGCAGAGCGGCGAACTCCCTCCGCATGGCGTCGTGCGCACCGATCATGTCGCGGCTGTCGGCCGGCTTCTCGTTCTTCTCGTTCTTCTCGTTAGCCATGGGAGCAGCTTCGAGGCGGTACCTTTCAATCCGCCTACAACGCGGAACCGGCGCGGCGGCCACCGGCTTTGCCGCAGTCGTTGACATGGGCTTACATGGTGCGGTGCTGACGTTCGCGGTGCTGGGTCCGTTCGAGGTGCGTGGGGGCGATCAGCCCGTCCACGTCGGGGGTCGGCTGCCCCGCAGGCTGCTGGGGATCCTGATCGCCGCTGAGGGGCGGCCGGTCTCGGAGGACAGCCTGGCCGAGGGGCTGTGGGGCGACCGCTGGCCGCGCAACCCGACGGGCACCCTCCAGGTGTACGTCTCCCGGCTCCGCCGGGCGCTGCCCGGCACGACGTTGCAGCGCTCCGCCGGCGGCTACCAGCTCCTCGCCGCCGACACCGACGTCGAACGGTTCCGCGGCCACCTCGTCCGCGCCCGCGCGCTGGTGGCCGGCAACCGCCACGCCGACGCGCACGAGGCCTTCGACGCGGCGCTGCGGCTGTGGCGCGGGACGCCCTACGAGGACCTGGCCGACGACGAGTCGACGACCGCGATCCGTGCCGCCCTGGTGGAACAGCGGGACAGCGCCCAGGAGGAGGGCGCGGCGGCGCTGCTGGCCACCGGCGACCACGCCGGCGCGGTGGCCGTGCTCGAACTGCTGGTGCACGCGGCACCGTACCGCGAACGCCGTTGGCAGTTGCTGGCGTTGGCGCTCTACCGCTCGGGGCGCCAGGCCGACGCCCTGAACGCGGTGCGCCGGGTCAGGACCCTGCTGGCGGAGGAGCTGGGGGTCGACCCGGGGCCGGGGCTGCGGAGGATCGAGGACCGCATCCTGTCGCAGGACCCGGCCCTGGCGGCCACCGCTGTCGCGGACGCGGCGCCCGGTGATCGGCCGCTGTCGTCGTTCGTCGGCCGCGACGCCGATCTGGCGCTGCTGAACCGCCTCGTCGCCACGCACCGGCTCGTCACCGTCGTCGGTCCCGCCGGGTCGGGCAAGACCCGGCTGGCCGTGGAGTGGGCCGGGCGGGACGCCGTCGTCCGGCTCGCCGACGTGGCCGACCCCGCCCACCTGGTCTCGGAGGTCGCCGCGGCGGCCGGCGTCACCGGGTTCGCAGGGGACCCGCACGAGGCGCTCGTCAGGCGGCTGCGCCTGCACGGGGGGCCCTTGGTGCTCGACAACTGCGAGCACCTCGTCGACGAGGTGGCCCGGCTCGTCGTCGACCTGCTCGACCGGGTTCCCGCGCTGCGCGTGGTGGCCACCAGCCGCAGCCCGCTCGGCGTCGACGGCGAGCACAGTCTGCCGCTCGGGCCGCTGACCGCCGACGACGCGGTGGCGCTCCTGACCGATCGCGTCCGCGCGAGCCGGCCCGGCTGGGTCGCGCGGGATGCCGACCGCCGGGACCTGCGCCGCCTCGCCGAGGCGCTGGACCGGCTGCCGCTGGCCCTGGAGTTGGCGGCGGCGCGGGTGCGGACCTTCGGCATACGGGGGCTGATCGAGCAGTTGGACGACCGGTTCACCGTGCTGGGCCGGGTCCCGCACAGCACGATGAACCCGCACGCGACGTTGCAGGAGGCCGTCGCCTGGAGCTTCGCTCTGCTCTCCGAGGAGGAGCGTGCCCTCGCGGTGCGGCTCTGGCCGTACGAGGGAGGACTGCCCCTGGAGGCCGCGGCCTCCGCCGCCGGGCTCGACGTGCTCGTCTCGCTGGTCGACCAGTCCGTGGTCACCGCCGAGACCGGCGGCAGCACGGCGCGGTACTGGATGCTGGAGACGATCCGGGCGTACTGCCGTTCCGTGGACGGGGACCCGGCGGCGACCCGGGCCGCCCACGCGGTCTGGGTCCGCGAGCTGGTCGCCCGGGCCGAGGGCGATCTGCGGGGCGTGCGGTCAGGGGCCACGATGGCGGCGCTGCGCCGGGAGTTGCCGAACCTGCGCGCGGGGCTCGCGCACGACCTGGCACACGCCCCGGTCGAGGCGTTGCGGACGGCCGCGCGGCTGATGTGGTTCTGGATCCGCAGCGGCCTGCTCGCCGAGGGCAACCGGGTGCTGACCGCCGCCCTGGCCGCCGCGCCGGACGCCTCGCTCGGCGACGTCGTGCGGGCCAGAACCTCGTCGGCCGGCCTGTTCTACTTCACCGGCGACGTCACCACGGCACGGCGGATGCTGTCCGAGGCGGGCCTGGCGGTGGGTTCGGAACCGGCGTACCGCGGCCTGCTCGCCGAGATCCGCTACTACCAGGCCCTGGTCCAGCTGCCGGGGGGCGACCCGGCGACCGCGCTGAGCGCGTCGACCGAGGCGCACGCCATCGCCACCGAGACGGAGACCACCTGGCTGGTCCCGGCCACCGCGATGGCGTGGGGCGCGGCGCTCATCATGTCCGGCCGGATCGCCGAGGGCCGGGACCGGCTGCGGGCCGCCGTGCGGCTCGCCGACGCCGCCGGGCGGGTGTGGACGGCCGCGCTCAGCGAGCTGATGCTGGCCCAGACCCTGGTCGAGGCGGGGGACGGCGAAGCGCTGCCCCTGCTGCGGTCCTCGCTGCGGCGCTTCCTCGACGAGGGCGACCTGAGCAACCAGCTGGCCGTGCTGCACAACGGTGCCCTGGCCCTGGAGGCGGCCGGTGACGCGGCCGGCGCCGCGCTGCTCCGCGACGTCGTCCACTTCCGGCAGGCGCACAGCGACATCCGCCCGGCCGGCACCTTTCTTGAGTCGACCGTGCCGCGGGGCTGGTACGAGGGCGCTCCTCCCGCGGCGCCGCCGACGCTCGACGACGCCATCGCCGTCCTGACCTCGCCGGGGAGCGCCGGCTGACGGACCGGCCGCCGAGGTCGCCCGGCCGCACTCCCCCTCCCTACACTGACACCAGCGTCGCGTGCCGGTGGCAGTTCGTGTCAGGCATGGAGGCGCCGGATCACGAAGGAGCATGACGATGAACACGTCGTTCCCTTCGCCCTCACATGGCTGAGGGCGAGAAGACCAGGCTGGTCGCCTGGAGCCGAGAGTTGCGCGAGGTCCACACCCGACTCCGGGCCGCGCTGCGCGTCACGCGCGAAGCGCTGGAGGACGGCGGGGCCGCCGAGCCGGCCACGCGCGAACTGCTGCTGTTCTGCCGGGGCTTCTGCACCGCGCTGACGCGGCACCACCGGGGCGAGGACCGCACCCTGTTCCCCGCCATCGCCGCGGCTCACCCGGAGTTGGGCGAGACGCTGCGGCGGCTGGAGCAGGACCACTCGATGATCGACTACCTCCTCCACGGCCTGCGGCAGGCCGTGGACGCGGCGGCGTCGCCGGCCGAGTTGGATCACCACCTGGAGGGGATCGCGGCGATCATGGAGAGCCACTTCGCCTACGAGGAACGCCAACTGCTCACGGTGCTCGAATCGTTGGCGCTGGACGCGGACCCCGGGGAGGTGCTGGGGCCGCTGTGACACGACCGGCCGTCCTCCCCGGGGTCCGCGCGCCGCGGGGAGGACGGCCGTCCTTCAGGGACCGCCGGTGCTGGAGCGGCGGGCGCGGAGGGCGTGGAGTTCGTCGGGGTCGACGCGGAGTATCCAGCGGTGCGGTGGCGCCGGCTCCTTGCGGGCGTGGCTGATCCAGCCGCGCCTGATCCACGCGTAGAGCGTGACCGCCGGCATCTCCAGCTCCGCCGCGAGGTCGGACAACCACCATTCGTCCGGCGGCAGTTCGTCGCTGGAGCGCGGCTTGGGGCCGGGGCGGCTGCGTTGGATCGGGCGCAGGTCCTCGCGGAGCATCCGCCGCACGCTGGGCAGGCTGATGCTGTCCGCGCGTCCAGGCGCCTGGGTGAAGCCGGCGCACTCCAGGCAGCGGGCAATGGCCGGCGCCTGGAGGCCGTGGCTGGCCAACTGGTCGACGGCGGCGAGGAGTCGGTCATAGGAGTTGTCGTGCGAGCCGCCGTCGGACTGGACATGGGCGCAGCGTCCCGAGTAGACGGTGCTCAGCAGCCCGCGCCCGGCCATCGCGCGCAGCACGGCGCCGTGGTCGGAGAGGTTGCTGAGGGCTGAGGCCAGATGCTCGCGCACCGGGTCGAGCGCGGTGTCGCCGTCGGCCATCACATACCAGTGGCCGGCCGGCATCCGCTCGGACGCCGCGCGCCGCAGCAGGCCGCGCACGACGGGGTAGCGGCGGCCCAACACGTCGGCCGGGCAGGCCTGGTGGGGAACGACGGGGCAGCGGCTGCGCAACGTGCGGCCGGTGGCGAAGCCCGGCCCGTCGGCGCCGGCGTCGGGGGGCGGCGGCTTCGGAACGGGGTCGGGGCCCGGGCCTGGTTCCGCGTCTGGGGCTGGGCCTGGTGCTGCGTCTGGGGCTGGGTCGGTGGCGGGGGCAGTGGGAGCGGGGACGGCGGGTAAGGCGGGCTCGGCGGGGGACTCCTCCCCCTCGTAGACCGAGAGCAGCCCCCAGTGAGCCCGGGAGGCGCGGGCGCGGAGCACGGAGATCTCGATCACTCGCATCCGGGAGCACCCTTCCCCCGGTCGGCTCGCCCCCCGTCGGATAACGAGGGCGGCGGGCCGGGACGCGTCCGGGCCGAGGTCTGGCGGCGGGCCGCGGCGCGGTGCTGAACCGCGGAGAGATGCAAGGGCGATCCGGTCACGATGACTCCCTGCGTGAGGTCGATGTCTACCGAACTCTGACCACGTTGAGCACCCCCATCTTCACCTGATGGGGCGTCAAGAATAGGCCCGGCGTGTGGACGGCAGGTGACGGAACGGGCGCGCGGGCAACAAGCTGTCATTCTCCGCCGAACAGGCCTGCCGCCCCGGTCCGCTGGGTAGCGGACGGGGCGGCGGGTGTCGTGGGAGCCGTCGGGGTGGTGGGGACTGTCGGATCGGGAGGGGCAAGGGTCACACGGCCCGGAAGGCCAGGCTGATGTTGTGGCCGCCGAAGCCGAAGGAGTTGTTGAGCGCCACGGTGGCGCCCAGCGGCAGTTCGCGCGGCTTGGCGCGGACGATGTCCAGGTCGACGCGGGGGTCGAGGTTCTCGATGTTGATGGTGGGCGGGGCCAGCCGGTCGCGCAGGGCCAGCACGGTGGCGACCGACTCGACGGCGCCGGTCGCGCCGAGCAGATGACCGGTCATGGACTTGGTCGCCGAGATGGCCAGGCGTTCCGCCGCCGGGCCGAACTCCGCGCGCAGCGCCGCCAGTTCGACGAGGTCGCCGGCGGGGGTCGAGGTGGCGTGGGCGTTGACGTGGGAGACGTCGGCCGGGGCAGCGTCGGCGTCGCGCAGCGCCGCCCGGATCGCGCGGGCCACGTCGCGGCCCTCCGGTTCGGGTTGGGCGATGTGGTGGGCGTCGGAGGTCATGCCGACCCCGGCCACCTCGCAGTAGCCCTCGGCGCCGCGGGCCGCCGCGTGCTCCGCCGACTCCAGGACCAGCACGCCCGCCCCCTCCCCCATCACGAAGCCGTCGCGGTCGCGGTCGTAGGGGCGGGACGCCGTCTCGTGGGCGTCGTTGCGCTTGGACAGGGCGCGCATGTTGGCGAACGCGGCGAAGAGCACCGGGTGGATCGGCGCCTCGGCGCCGCCGGCCACCACCACGTCGGCCCGTCCGGACCTGATCATCTCCACGGCGTGGCCGATCGACTCCGCGCCGGAGGCGCACGCCGAGGCGGAGGCGTGCACACCGGCGCGCGCTCCCAGTTCGAGCGCCACCTGGGCAGCCGGCCCGTTCGGCATGAACATCGGCACGGTGTGCGGGGATACCCGGCGCGGTCCCGAGCGGTTCAACGTGTCGTGCTGCTCCAGCAGCGAGGTCACGCCGCCGAGCCCGGAGGCCAGCACCACGCCCAGCCGGCGCGCGTCCGGCTCGGGGCCGCCGGCGTCCCGCCACGCCTCGCGGGCGGCCAGCAGCGCGAACTGGGTGGAGCGGTCGGTCCTGCGGCTGAGCGCGGTGCCCAGCTCGGGGCCCGGCTCGCGGGCGGCGCGGCAGGCGAAGCGCACCGCGGCGGACTCGGCCCACTCCTCGGTGAGGGGCGCGGCGCCCGAGGTGCCGTCGAGCAGCGCCGACCAGGTGGTCGGGGCGTCGCCGCCGAGCGGGTTGACGGTGCCGAGCCCGGTGACCAGGACCCGGCGTCGCGTGGTGGACAAGGGGTTCACCTCCTCGTGATGGGGTTCGGCCGCCGTCAGCCGGTGACCCGGCGGACGAACTCGACGACGTCGGCGACCGTCACCAGGTCCTTGACCTCCGAGTCCGGGATGGCGATCGAGAAGCGCTCCTCGGCGGCCACCACGACCTCGACCATGGTCAGCGAGTCGATGTCCAGGTCCTCGGCGAAGCTGGCCTCCGGCGTGACGTCCTCGGCGGGCGTGCCGGCGACCTCCTGGAGGATCTCCGAGATGCCGGTGATGACGAGGGCCTGCTGGGTGGTGATCGTGGTCATGGCTTTCTCTCCTTGGGTGAGGTTCGGGTCGTGCGAACGGTGCGCCGTGCGGGAGGCGGTGCGGTGCGGATCAGGGCTGGTCGGTGCTGGTCGGTGCGGGGCAGGGCTGGTCAGGGCTGGTCAGGGCTGGTCAGGGCAGCGTGAGGACCTGGGCGGCGTGCGAGAGGCCGGCGCCGAAGCCGATGGTGAGGGCGAGGCCGCCGCTGGGCGCCTCGCCGCCGGAGAGCAGTCGTTCGATGGCGAGCGGGACGGAGGCGGCCGAGGTGTTGCCGGAGTCCACGACGTCGCGGGCGATCGGCACGTTCTCGGGGAGGCCGATGGCCTTGGCCAGCGCCTCGACGATCCGCAGGTTGGCCTGGTGGGGCACGAACGCGTCCAGCTGGTCGGCGGTGACACCGGCGACGTCCAGCGCGTCGCGTGCGGCCTTGGCCATCTCGTAGACGGCCCAGCGGAAGACCTGCTGGCCGCGCATCGTCAGCGCCGGGAAGGAACGCCCGGGGTCCTCGCGCAACTCCAGCCAGGACGCGGTCTGTTCGATGGCCGAGCGCTGCGAGCCGTCGGCGCCCCAGACGACGGGGCCGATGCCGGGCGTCGGCGAGGGGCCGACCACGACGGCGCCGGCGCCGTCGCCGAAGAGGAACGCGGTGGCGCGGTCGTCGTGGTCGATCAGGTCGGACATCCGCTCGGAGCCGACGAGCAGCACGTGCTCGGCGCTGCCGCCCCGCACCATGTCGGAGGCGAGGGCGAGGCCGTGGGTGAAGCCGGCGCAGGCGGCGGAGAGGTCGAACGCGGCGGCGCCCCTGGCGCCCACCCGTTCGGCGATGTCGGTGGCCACGGCGGGCAGTTGGGCGAAGTGGGTGGAGGTGGCGACGACGACGGCGCCGACGCGTTCGGCGGTGACGCCGGACTGGGCCAGCGCCTTGGCGCCGGCGATGGCGCCCATGGCGGCCACGGTCTCCTCGGGTCCCGCCCAGCGGCGCTCGGCGATGCCGGAGCGTTCGCGGATCCACTGGTCGCTGGAGTCGATGCGGTGGACGATCTCGTCGTTGGGCACCACGCGGGTCGGGCGGTAGCCGCCGACCCCGAGCACCCGGGCGTGGGGCGCGCCCAGGGGCGCGCGCGGGACGGTACTGCTGGGCATGGAAGCCTCCCCAGGTCGTCGGGTCGGGCAGTACGTGCGCGAGACGGTGCGGTGGTGCGGGCAGTGCGGGCGGTGCGTGGCGCGGGCGGTGCGGGCGGCGCGGAACGTTCAGCGGGGCGGGGGTGGCGGTGGGACCGGGTCGTTCCCGGGAGCGGTTCGGTGTCCGTTCCGGTCCCACCGCCGGCTGGGGTACGGGGGCGGTCTCAGTCGACGCCCCGCACGATGTGGGGTTCCGCGGGCTGCTGCTCGCGGGCCTGGAAGAGGGAGGCGGGCCCGCTCCAACAGGCGTTCTCCTCGGTGAGTCGGACGGGCATCTCGGGCTGGGGGCGTGTGCCGGGCCGCTCCGCCACGGCCGCCAACTCAGGCGACATCGACCGGCCTCCGCTCCTGCGCCCGCTCGGCGAGCCGTCCCAGCCTGAGGTCCGCGACGTTCGCGAACGCGGGGCGCAGCAGCGCGGCCAGCGCACCCTGGTGGGCGAAGGAGTGGCGCACCCGGGTGCCGTCGCCGTGCGGACTCAGCTCCCAGGTGTTGTGCTCGACCAGTCCCGGGACCTCCCAGTAGCCCTCGACGCGGGACTCCTCGATCCGGTGGTACTCCCAGTGGCCGGAGAGTCCGCCTCTGGCCCGGATCGGGTAGTGCGTCCCGACGCGGGCCTCGGGCGGGCCGCTCACCGAGAGGAACGCGGGGTTCCACTCGGCCAGCCGGCGCGGCTCCAGCAGGATCTGGAAGACCGTCAGGGAGGGGGAGTCGATCAGGACGTTCGCGCTGCGCTCGTTCGGCTGGTGCATGGTCAGTACCTCATTCCTCCGTCGGTGCGGATCACGGTCGCGTTGATGTAGTCGGCGGCGGGGCTGGCGAGGAAGGCGACGGTGGCGGCGGTCTGGTCGGCGGGGCCGAGGCCGAGCAGCGAACGGTCCTCCATGCGGCGGCGCTGGGCGGGGGCGACGAGCGAGCCGAGGCCGGTGTCGAGGATGCCGGGGGCGACGGTCGCGGTGCGGACGTTGTAGGAGGCGTACTCCTGGGAGACGGACAGGGCCAGGCCGTGCAGCCCGGACTTGGACGAGGTGTAGGCGGCCTGCCCGCTGTTGCCGGTGAGGGCGGTGACGGAGGAGATGTAGATGATCCGTCCGTACCGGGCCCGCATCATCAGCTTCAGGGCGTGCTTGGTGCTGAGGAACGCGCCGCGCAGGTTGACCCGGTGGACCTCGTCCCAGTCCTCGACGGGCATCCGGACCAGCGGCTGGTCGCGGGTGATGCCGGCGTTGTGGATCAGGACGTCGAGCCGGCCGAGGCGGCGGGCCTCCACGACCAGGGACTCGGCGGTCTCCTCGCTGGTGACGTCGCCGGGCAGCAGCCGCAGCCGGTCGCCGTTGACCCGGCCCAGCTCCCGCAACTCACGGGACATCGAACGGTAGTTGGCGATGACCTGGGCGCCCTGGTCGAGCAGCGCCTCGGTGATCTGCAGTCCCAGGCCCCTGGCGGAGCCCGTCAGGGCCACGACCCGGCCATCGAGCGGCAGCGCGTCCCGCAGGTCCGGCGGCGCCACGGTGAGGGTGTCGTCGTTCATGAGATGGTCTCCAACATGGGGGCCCACGAGGCGTCGTCGCCGAGCGACTCGGGGGCGCGGGGCATCGTCAGTCCGTGATCGAAGAGGTGGTCGGCCACGGTCCGCAGGCGCTCGTCGGTGCACCGGCGGGGCGGGCGGAGTCGCCCGAAGCGCAGGTTCTCGGGCGTCGGGCCGAGCGGCTCGACGACCAGGTGCGGGATGAGCAGGTCGGGCTGGCGCTCGAAGAAGCAGGCCGAGTCCTTGAGGAACTTCCGCCCCCGCGCCTGAAGTTCCTCCGGGAGCCAGTCGAGCGCGGGGACGCGGAGCTCGGCGAGGCCGTCCTCCACCGTCACCCGGTCGGCCAGCTCCCAGGGGGCGCCGGCCAACTCCTCGGTGTGCAACGGGATCTCGGTCTCCGCCTCCTCGACGAGGACCAGCAGCCCCCCGCCCTGGGCCAGATGCTCGTTGACCTGGAGCGCCTGCTGCGGCGTCGGCCACAGGGAGACGGGGAACCACTCGCCCCTGGGCCCCCTGCGCCAGGTCAGGCGGCGCGGCCCGTCGAAGACCACCAGGGTGCTTCCGCACCACAGGATCGGAGGTTGGGACATGTCGGGTCACCTTCCGGGGCTGAGTACCGCGGCGTGGGTCGCGGTCAGTTCGCTGTAACGGGCCTGTGCGCGTTGCCTGCGGTCCGCCGTCCTTCGGTCGGGCGCCGGGGCGTCGATCACCCGCCGCAGCACCCCACTCGCCTCGGCGTGCTGCCCCGTGGTGATCAGGGCCTCGGCGTAGGCCATCGGGTAGCGGGTGTCGGCGGCGCCTCGTCGCGCGGCCTCCCGCAGGTGCCCCAGCGCCCTCTCCGGCCGGCCCCCCAGCTGCCGGGGCGTCAGCAGGTGCCAACGCCCCAGCAGGTAGCGGGCCATCAGGTGGTCGGGGTGGTCGCGCAGGACGTCTTCGGCCTCCCGCCGCACCCCCCGCAGCAGCGCCAGGCGCCGCGGCGGGGAGGCGTCGAGTGCGCGGAGGCCGGCCAGCCTGGCCCGGGTCACGCGCAGGTCGGGGTTGTCGGGGTCGGTGAGTCGACCGAGGCGCAGCAGGAGGGACGCCTGGTCTCGTCGGCGGTCGGGGGTCTGGGAGTCGGTCCTGCTGAGCGAACGTTCGATCATGGCGGTGGCGCGGGCGGCGAGGGCCGCGGTGGCCTCCGCGTCGCGTTCCGACCTGGGTTGGGCCGCGGTCAGGACCAGGGTCTCCAGGGCGGACCTGGTCCTTTCGGTGAAGTCGGCGATGCGCTGCTTGCGGGGGAGGGAGAGGTCGGCGGTCAGGGGGGCGCCGAAGACCACGCGGGCCTTGGCGCTCCGGGGGAGGTTGGCTCCCTTCGGGAGGATGTGCTGGGCGCCCCAGAGGGCGACCGGGATGACCGGGACCCTGGCCCGGTCGGCGAAGCGGAAGGCGCCGTCCTTGAAGGGGAGCAGCGGCCAGCCGGTCCCCCGGGTGCCCTCGGGGTAGATCACCAGGGCGCCGCCGCCGTTCAGGACCCCGTCCACCTTGGCGAGGAGGTCCCGCCCCGGCTGGTCGCGGTCGACCGGGATGCCGCCCATTCCCACGGTCCACTGGGCGCGGAGCGTGTTGTCGAAGGCCTCGGACTTGGTCAGGTAGGAGGACGGGGTGTCGCGCAGGGCGTGCAACACCGCGTCGAGGATCAGGTGGTCGGAGAAGCTGCTGTGGTTGGGGACGAGGACGAACGGCCCGTCCACGGGGATGTGCTGGACGCCTTCGACTCCGGAGAGATAGCGGGTCACGACCGCGGGACGGGTAACGGCGGTCGTGACACGCGCCATCAGGCCGGGTATCCGGCTCACCGGGTCGCCCGGAGCTGCGCGGCGGCGTACTCCTGCAGCTTCTCGATGCTGGTCAGCACCAGGCCCTCGCGGCGGGCGAAGTCGGCCAGGTGGGGCAGCCGGGCCATGGTGCCGTCCTCCAGGATGATCTCCACGATGACGCCGGCGGGGCGCAGGCCGGCGAAGCGGGCCAGGTCCACGGCGGCCTCGGTGTGGCCGGGCCGCGCCAGCACGCCGCCGGGGCGGGCGACCAGCGGGAAGATGTGGCCCGGGCGCCGCAGGTCCTCGCTCTTGCCGTCGAGGATCAGCTCGATGGTCTTGGCGCGGTCGGGGGCGGAGATGCCGGTGGTGACGCCGTGCTCGGGGCCGCCGTCGACGCTGACGGTGAAGGCGGTGCCGTGGTGGTCCTCGTTGCGGTCCACCATCGGCGGCAGGTTCAGCTCGGCGGCGCGCTCCTCGGTGACGGAGACGCAGACCAGGCCGCGACCGTGCGTGATCATGTAGTTGATCGCGGCGGCGTCCGCGTGGTCGGCGGCGACGATCAGGTCGCCCTCGTTCTCGCGGTTCTCGTCGTCGACGACCACGACCAGCTCGCCACGGGCGATGGCGGCGACGGCGGTGGCGGCCTCGTCGAGAACGATGGGCGGGGCGTCGAGGGTCTGAACGCTCATGGGAGTGTCTCCTTCTTTTCCTGCTGTGGACTTGGTCTCTGGGTCTCGCTGTGCGGTGAAGCGGGGGCCGAGCGCCACAAGACGCACGATCCCTGTCGCAAATCGATGCCGTAACATCGATGCTTAATCATGCATGACGAGACATCGGTGTTGCAACACCTTCTTTGGGTTTGATGGACACTTGAAGCGGTATCCATATCGATGACGGGTCATCTTTTTCGGTGTCATGGATGTGGCATCATGGAGATGAGCGTTGGCCGCCTCGGCGGTTCCCCCAGCTCCCGACGACCCCACGACGACTCGACAAAGACGTCGCGACGACCAGGAGGCCCCCATGACCCGACGAACATCCCTGGCCGACCCACCCGTTCACGTGGGCGGCCACGACAGTCAGCCGACCGCGGGCGACACGGAACTGCGCTACCTGGTCCTCGCCGCGCAGCGCGAGGGCGCCCGCGCGATGGGCGCCCAGCTGCGCCCGCTCGGGCTCACCCCGGCCCAGGCCGAGATCCTGCTGGTACTCTCCCGCAAGGCCCCGCTGACCCTGGCCGAGCTGGGACGCCAGGTGGTCTGCGAGAGCGGCAGCCCGAGCCGGCTGGTGGACACCCTCACCAAGGCCGGCCTGGTGGAACGCGAGCCGGGACGCATCGACCGCCGCGTCATCTACCTGCGACTCAGCACCCGGGGCGAGGAGATGATCCCGCAGCTGCGGGAGGTCGACAACGCGATGGACCGGATGGTGGGCAGCGGGCTCTCGGAGGAGCACAGGGAGATCGTGATCCTCGCCCTTCGCCGCGTCATCGAGGGCACGCCGAGCGCCGCCACCATCGCCGAGCGCTTCCCGCGCGAGGGCTTCCCCAGCGGGGGGTGAACACCCGGCCCACCGGCCGTCGGCCGTCCGCCTCGGCGAGCCGACGGCGTCGGCCATCGCCGCCCCCCACGCGCGCGATGCCGGCGGTAACGCAGTACCGCAGTACCGCAGTACCCGCATGACCGCCTGACCAGCACGGCCGAGGGCCTTCGCGACTCCGCGAAGGCCCTCGGTCGTTTCCCGTGCCCCGGCGCCCGGCCGGCCTCCGGACGGGCGGGGGCGCGAGCGTCCGACCACCAGGGCTCGGACGCCCCCGTCCGCCCGCCCGGGGCCGTGGCCGCCCGGCCGGGGCCGTGGGCGCCCGGGGCCGGGCGCCCATGCACCGCCGCGGCGCCCCGCGCCCCCCTCGGGCCGCCACCGGCCGGTGCGTCGACGGCGCCTGGCGGGTGCGTCGACGGCGCCTGGCGGTGCGCGTCGCCGGCGCCTGGCGGGCCGCGCCGCGCCAACCGGGCGCCGTGGCCGCGTCGTCGCCCCGGGGCGACCCGCACCCGGGGCCGGGGCCTGGGCCGCGCGCCGCGAAGGCCTCCGCGCCGCGAAGGCCACCGCGGAGCGCCCCGGTGGCCGCCGGACACACCTGTGCCGCCCGGGCCTTGGGAGGCCGGGCGGCACAGGCGGTCCGCGCTACGTCGGGGGAGACGTCAGCGCAGGGCGGGGGCGGCGGACCGGGGGGTGTCCGCCGGGGAGGAGGCTTCGGGGCCCGAGGGGAGAGAGTCGGGACCGTCGGCGACCTCGGTCGGGGCCGGGGGGTCGTTCGGGGTACCGGTCACCGGCCGGCGTCCCCAGATCCGCTCACCGATCAACAGAAGCGCTGCCGGCATCAGCAGACGACGGACGACGACGGCGTCCAGCAGGACCGCGACCGCGAGGCTGATGCCCAGTTCGCGAACGATGCTGATCTGTGCACTCGTGAAGGATGCGAACACGGCCACCATGATCGCCGCCGCCCCGTTCACCAGTCCCGCCGTACGGGCGAGCCCGCCGAGGACGGCCTCGCGGTGCGGGACACCGTCCAGGTACATCTCCCTCATCCGCGAGAACATGATCACCATGTAGTCCATGCTCAGGCCGAACATCACGGCGAAGAGCATCAGCGGGGTGACGCTGTTGATGCTCTGCTCGCCGTTGCCGGAGACCAGCGCCAGCACGCCCAGGCTGGCCGCGACGACCGCCACGTTGAGTGCCAGGGCCAGCAGCGGCAGCAGCACCGAGCGGAACGCGGCCAGCAGGATCAGGAAGCTGAGCAGGGCGACGAAGCCGACGACCACGGGGGCCGAGCGCAGCACCAGGCTGTCGAAGTCGGAGCCGGTCGCGGTGGCGCCCGCGATCTTCGCCTCGACGCCGGCGCCGGTCAGGTCGTCGACCTCGGAACGCAGCTCGCCGACCAGGTCGTGGGCGACGGAGCTGTCGGGGTCGCCGGCGGCGATCACCATCACCCGGGTGACCAGCGAGCCGTCCTCGGTGCTGACCAGCTGCGCCATGGCGGTCGCGGCCTCGTCGTCGAGGGTGATCGCGCCGTCCAGGGCCTGCGTCAACTCGGTGGCACCCAGCGGGAGATCCGCGACGCTGCGCACCTCGTCGGCGCCGGGCAGGCCGGCCGCGCGGTCGGCGATGGCGCCGGCCGTCTCCAGCAGTTCGGCGGCGTTCGCCTCGTCGGCGGTGAGCACCACCTGGATGGGGAACATCTCGCGGATGCCGATGTCCTCCTGGATGCGCTCCATGCCGACGCGGGCCTCGTCCGAGGCGGGCAGGATGTCGGCGCTGGCGACCGGGACGCGCAGGGTGAGCTGGGTCGCCGGCAGGGCGAGCACGGTGAAGCCGACGGCCAGGCCGGCCAGCACGACGCCGGGGCGCCCGGGGAAGCGGGTGGCGCGCGGGGCGTCGGCGCTCCGGCCGTTCGAGGCGTCGGAGGCGGTGGCCCCGGCGTTTGCCTCGGAGGCGGCGGCACGCGAACGGCGCCGCAGCGAGCCCCAGTTGATCCGGTGGCCGAGCAGGCTCAGCACGGCGGGCAGCAGGGTGACCGCCATCAGCACGGCGATCACGGAGACCGCGACGCCGCCCAGCGCGATGCTGGTGAAGGACATGGCGCGGGGGACGAAGAGCGCGGAGAGCGCGACGACCACGGCTAGGCCGCTGAAGAGCACCGAGTGGCCGACGGTGGCCATGGTGCGCTCCAGGGCGCGGCGCACGTCGAGTCCCTCGGCCAGTTCCTCGCGGAACCGCTTGACGATGAAGAGCGAGTAGTCGACGGCGACGGCCAGGCCGACCATGGTGACGATGTTGGTGAAGAGGCTGTTGACGTCGGTCACCTTGGTCATGGCGAAGCCGATGGCCTGGGTGATCATCAGGGTCACGCCGGCCAGCGCGAGCGGCACCGCCATGGCGGCGACCGAGCGGAAGACCAGCAGCAGGACCACGAACAGCACGGGGAACGCGATCAGTTCGGCGCGCGTGACGTCGTCCTTGGAGTGCATGTTGAGCGCGTAGTCGAGCGCGGGGGCGCCGGTCACGTTGACCTCGACGTCCGGGCCGACGGCCTCGCTCACGTCGTCCCGCACGTCGGGGACGAGGTTCTGGACCGTGGTGTTGTCGCTGGTGAAGGCGACCTGGAGGAAGGTGGTCCGGCCGTCTTCCGAGACCCAGCCCGGCTGGTCGTCGCGGTCGACGACGACCGAGACGCCCTCCCGGTCCGCGGCCTGGCCGGCCGTGTCGACGGCGGCGTCGACGGCGGTCGGGTCGTCTCCGTTGAGAACGATCAGCAGGGAGTTGGGGGCCTCGTCGAACGCCGCCTCAAGGGTCTCCTGGGCGTCGACCGACGCGCCCCTGGGGTCGGAGAACCCACCGGCCTTGAGGGCGCCGGTGAGCTGGAGGGCGAAGGGCATGGCCACGGCGAGGATGACGAGCCAGCCGAGGACGACGGCCTTGGGCCGGTCTAGGGACAAACGTGTCAGTGTCTTCATTTTCCGCTCCTGGAGTGCTGCCCGGACAGCCGTGGTCGCCGGGCACGCCGACACGACTCAGGGCGACCATCCGATTGATGTCGCGTAATCGATGCTTCATCATGCATGACATGGCATCGATGATGCAACATCTGTGGGGTGACATCCTTGTCTGGTCATCGATCGGAGTGGCTTCGTCGCAGGTGACGGGCGCGGGGAACGCCGGCAATCGCACGGCCGTTCACGGGGGTTGGGGCCCGCGGCGCCCGTCCGGGGGCCCGCCTTCGCGCGGTGGTCCGCGTCGAGGGCCCGGAACCGCCCGCGAACGCCCGCGACCGCCCGGAACCGCGCGGCCCCCGGCCGCGTCCTCGCGGTGAGGGGCGACGCGACGTACGGGGGTGCGTGCGGGATGACCGGGAACAACGGGTGGCGTATGGCGTGCGGAGCGGCGGCTGCGCTGCTGCTGGTGGTGTTGAGCGCGCTGGTGAGGGAGGCCGAGGCCCGCCAGGAGCCGTGGCGCGGCGCGGAGTTGGCGGTGGTGCTCCCGGCGGAGTGAACGGGGTCCTCGGCCGCCGCGTCCCGTGACCCGGGGATGGCTGCCGTCGCCCCGGCGAGGCCCCGCGCTCCGGCGACGGTTGTCACGGAGTGGCGGACGTTGTCAGTGGGCGCCGCTACGATGTGGCACCAGAGAGTAACCGTCTGGCCATCCCTGGGGAGCCGGCGGTCGGGAGGGGCCCTGCGGGGTCGGGAGTCGGGGGCAGGGCATGGACGAGTGGGGCGAGGGGGCCCGCGTGGACGCGGGTGCGGCGCCGGGGCGGGCCTTGACGAGGGCTCCCGGGTGGCGGAGGGTCACCGCCTGGCTGGTGGACTACGCGCTGGTGATCACGGTCGCCGTGCTGCTGGGCTTCCTCACCTTCCACCGGATCAGCGCCATGTTGGGCGACGTGGACGGGCTCGCCGGCACCGGCGTGTGGAAGGTCGTCACCTCGGACGGCGATCTCGCCGAGGCGGGGCAGGCGTTGGGCCAGTCGCTGTGGCGCCGCTCGATACGCGCCGTGCAGCAGGGGTTCGCCCTGCTGGTGATCGCCACCTTCCTCTACCAGTTCCTGGCGTTGGCCTTCGCGGGCACCACCCTGGGCAAGGCGCTGCTCGGCCTGCGGGTCTCCCCCGCCGGCGAGGCGGGCGACGCCGCCGGCGGCGCGGCGCGGCCGGGTCGGCGCGCGGCGGCGGTGCGGGCGGCGGTCACCACGGTCGCCGACGTGGGGTTGCTGTCCCTGGCCTGCTGCCTGCTGCTGTCGGGCGCCTTCCTGGCCAGCGGGGTGGTGCTGGTGCTGACGGTGGTCGTCTATCTGGCCAACGCGACACCGGCGTTGGTCGGCGGCCGGCGTTCGCTGGCGGACCGGTGCGCGGGGACCCGGGTGCGCGGCGGGCTGATCGGGGCGACGGCCGCGGTCACCGCGCGGTACACGGCGCGGGGCGGCCGGGCCGCCTGGCAGGCGGCGCAGCGCGTCGCCGACGCGGAGCGCACCAGGGCGGTGGTCGGCCGTGGGCGTCAGCTGCTGCCCGGAGGCCGTGCGGCGGTGGGCGAGGTCCCGGTCCAGCCGCTTGACGCGGGGCCGGCCGGCGGCTCCCCGATAGCCGGCGCGGCCCCGGCCGCGGGTGGCGGTCCCCCGCCGGACGACGACGGGGCGCGCCACTTCTGAGTCCGGTCCGCGCCCCGGGCCGCGCGAGGTGGGGAGTCGACCGCCGCGGCGGCGAACGAGGAGGTCGAGGGTCCGGTTGATGGCCCTCCCCCGGCGCCCTACGGTCGATGGGCAGACGGTTCGCCCGGCGGCGCACGCCGGGCGGCTCAGGGAAGGTGGAAGTGCGCCATGACCGGGTCACCGCTGGGCGGTTCGGGTGGTGGGGGTTCCCCTCTGGACGGTTCGCCCCCGGAGGGGGTGCCGAGGGTCGCGACGCCCTCGCTCGCCGATCCCGAGGAGCTGTGGCGGGGGCCGTGGCTCGGCCCGGTCGCGCCGGAGTCGGGGCGCCCCCGGCTGGCCCCGCTGTGGGCCGGCGAGGAGCGGCCCGCGGCGCGGCCGTTGCCCGGCGTCGACGGTGTCGATCCGCTGCGCGGCCGGCTGCGGCTGACCTCGGAGGACGTCCGGCTGCAAGGCGTTCTGCCGCTGGTGCTGACGCGCCACCACAGGGGCAGGACCAGGGCGGGCCGCGCGTTCGGCGTGGCCTGGGCCTCCACCCTCGACCAGCGGCTGCTGCTGCGGGACCGCTCCGTGCGGCTGGTGACGGAGACCGGCAGGCTGCTGCACTACCCGAGGCCGGAGGCCGGCTCGGGCCGTCCCGTGCTACCGGAGCGCGGCGGACGCTGGCCGCTGACCTGGGACGGCACGCCGGGCGGCACGATCACCGTCCACCGGCCCGAGGCCCGTCTGACGCTGCGCTTCCGGTCGTCTCCCGACGGGACGGGCGCCGAGTTGCCGCTGGTCGCCGTCGTCGACAGCTGGGGGAACGCGCTGGCCATCCGGCGGGACGCCAGGGGCCGCCCCCGGGAGATCGCGCACAGCGGCGGCCACCGGCTCGGGTTCGAGACCGACGCGGCCGGGCGGGTGGTGGAGGCGCGGCTGCTGAGCGCCGAGGGCGCGCCGACGCTGCTGCGCTGCCGCTACGACCGCGCGGGGAACCTGACCGAGGTGGAGGACGCGGCCGGCGGAGTCGAGCGTCACGCCTACGACGAGGACCGCCGGATCGTCGAGCGAACGGACCGGGCCGGCGACACCTTCCGCTACACGCACGACGCGCGCGGCCGGATCGTCGCGGTCGAAGGGCCGGAGGGGCTGTGTTCCCGGACGTTCGCCTACGAGGGCGCCAGGACCACGCGGACTGACGCGCTGGGCGAGGCATGGGTGTTCGAACGCGACGGCTCGGGTCAACTGGTCTCGTTCACCGACCCGTTGGGGAACGTCACCCGCTACGCCTGCGACACCGAGGGCCGGCTGCTCGCCGTCACCGACCCGCTCGGCCACACCACGACCCACCGCTACGACCCGCTCGGCCATCTCGTGGAGACCGTCTGGCCGGACGGCACGCGACGCACCGTCGAGCACGACGCGGACGGCCGGCCCACGCTGTGCGTGGCGGAGGACGGCGAGACCACCCGGCTGGCCTGGGACGCACGCGGCGGCCTGGCCTCGGTCACGGCGCCTGGCGGGCGTCATCTGCGACTGACCCACCACCCGGGCGGCGCGGTGGCCACCGTCACCGACGCCCTCGGCGCCGAGTGGCGGTACACGTGCGACCGGGCCGGGCTGCCGCTCTCCGTCACCGACCCGACCGGGGAGACCACGGCCCTGGAGCGCGACGCGCACGGCGCCGTGGTGCGGATCACCGGCCCCGGCGGCGGTCAACGGCGGGTGGGACGCGACGCGTCGGGCCGTGTCGTGGCACTGACCGACGCGACGGGGGCGGAGGACCGCTGGCGGCGCGACCCGCTGGGCCGGGTCGTCGCGCACACCGACCCGGCCGGCGGCGAGACGGTCTGGGGGCGCGGCCCGCTGGGGTTGCCGCGCTCCCTGACCCGCCCCGACGGCCGGACGCTGCGCTACGACCACGACGCCGAGGGGCGGCTGACCCGGGTCACCGACGCGGCCGGCCGCGCCTGGGAGTACACGCACGACGCGGCGGGCCGCCCCGTGGAGTTGGCGGACGTGGGCGAGCGCCCGGTCCGGCTGCGCCACGACGCGGCGGGCCGGTGCGTCGGCTGGACCAACGGCGCCGGCCAGCGGGTCTCGCTCCGTCTCGACCCGCGGGGCCGGCTGGTGGAGCGGCGCACCGACCTGGGCAGGGACGTCTTCCGCTACGACGAGGTCGGCCGGCTGGTCTCCGCCGAGAACAGCGAGATCCGGCTGACGGTCGAACGCGACCCGTTCGGCGCGGTGCTGGCCGAGCTGGTGGGCGACCGGGCGGTGACGTTCGAGCGGGACGCGGCCGGGCGCACGGTCCGGCTGACACATCCCTCGGGGAGCACGACCGAGCAGCGGCGGGACGCCGCGGGCCGGCTGGTGGAGCTGACCGCCGACGGCCATCGGGTGGTGTTGGAGTTGGACGCCGACGGCCGGGAGGTGAGGCGCGGCTTCGGCAGGTCGGGCGCGGTGCGCCAGCGGTGGGACGCCGCCGGCCGGCTGGTCGGCCAGACGCTGCTCTCGGGCACCGCGCGCCGCCACCGGAGCTGGGAGTACCGGGCGGACGGCGCGCTGACCGGCTGCGTCGACGAGGTGGCGGGCGAGACGAGCAGTGAGCGGGACGCGGTCGGCCGCCCCTCGCGGGTGCGTGACGCCTCGGGCGTGACGACGTTCGAGTACGACGCGCTGGGCCAGCTGGCGGGCGGCACACGGGAGTTCGATGGCCCGCTGCTGGTCGCCGACGCGGCGGGCTCCAGCTGGCGGCACGACGCGCGGGGCCGGGTGGTCGCGACGACGCGGAAGCTGCCGTCCGGCGCCGTCGGCACCTGCCACTACACGTGGGACGCGCTGGATCGGCTGACCGACGTGGTCATGCCGGACGGCAGCCACTGGCACTATGTCCACGACCCGCTGGGGCGGCGGGTGGCGCGGCAGCTGCTGGACGAGTTCGGCGAGGTCAGGGAGCGTTCGACGGTCGACTGGGCGGGCGGTGTCCCGGTGGCACGCACCGACCCGGACGGCTCGGTGACCAGCTGGCACTGGGCGCCGGACGACCACCGGCGCCCGTTGGCGCAGACGGGGAGCGACGGCCGGCTGCTCGGGGTGGTCACCGACCCGGACGGCACGCCGACCGAGCTGGTCGACGAGCAGGGCGACGTCGTCTGGCGGCGGCGGGCGACGCCCTGGGGCGCGCCGACGGGGCAGGGGTCGGACACGGCGCACTGCCCGCTGGGGTTCCCCGGGCAGCTGTACGACGAGGAGACGGGCCTCTTCCACGACTTCCGGCACGGCCACCGCGCCTACGACCCGGCCGACGCGCGTTGTCTCAGCCCGGTCGCCGACCCGGAGGCCCCGTTCACCCTGCTGCCCTGGCGGGGGTGACGCCGCCGCGGGGGCGGGGTTGTCGTGCGCTCCGTGTGTCCCGGGGCGGCGGGAGCCATTAGGGTCTGCTCCGAGAGATCCGAGGAGCGCCCGCATGACGTACTACGCCGACCTCAGCCGCTACACCAGGCATCCCGCCGGCGTCCCCGCCGGGGTCACCGCGCTCAACGTCGGCTGGCTCTCCTGGACCCGGCGCTACCCCCGGTTCGCGAGAGGGCGCGTCCCGGAGGACCTCGCCGCCGCGTTGACGTCACTGTGCCGGGACGGGCGGCGCGAGCCGACCAGCCGGTTCCACCCGTGTGGCCTGCCGCACCTCGTCGGGGAGCGGCGCCGTCCGGTGCGGATGAGGGTGGCGGGCGAGGACGTCCTGCTGGGGAACGCCGAGGTCGCGGTGGTGGCGGCCGACGGGACGTGGCTGATCGCGCCCTCGCTGGTCCACCACTATGTGACGCGCCACCGCTACCGGCCGCCCGAGGAGTTCGTCGAGGCGGTCCTGGCCGCCCGCCCCCTGCGCGCCGGGGCCGAGGCGGTCACGGCCGGCTCCCCGCGCTGAAGCGCAGCTCGAAGACGGGGTGGTCGGCGGCGACCGCGCGCAGCTCCTCGTCCGTCGAGCGGGCCGTGACTCCGCCGAAGAAGCCCCGGACCTGGTACTCCCAGCGTTCCAGATAGGCGCGCAGCAGCTCCGGCTTGCGCGCGTCGGCGATCTCGACGGCGGTGAACGGGCTGACCCGCCGTCCCAGCGCGAGCGCGCCCCCGCCGGCCGCGCGCAGGTTGTGCGTCCACGGGACGTGGCCACGGGCCCCGACCAGGTAGTAACGGCCTTCGTTCCGCAGCAGGTTGACCGGCACCCGGCGCGGCTCCCCCGACCTCCGGCCGCGCACCACCAGCCGGCGCGAGCCCCCGACGCCCCAGCCCAGCGTGTGGAGGGTGTTGACCAGGCGGTTGCTGATCCTGTTGGCGAGCGCTCCGGTGCCGACGGCGGCGGATCCGCGGGTCTCCATGGTGGGCCTCCCAGGTGCGGGCGCGGGCTCGGCGAGCCGGGCGCGGGGGCGCGGCGGGCGCCCTTCCCGCAGGTCGGCGCGGGACAACCAGGGTGTTTCACCCACCACTTAACGACCTGGGCCGCCCCTTCCACGCACCCCTAGAGTCGCCAACGGCGGCGGGGTCGTCGCCCACGCGCGCAACGACCGAACAGGAGTCGCAGTGGTCAACAAAGTGGTCATCGTGGGTGGCGGCACGGCGGGTTGGATGACGGCCTCCTATCTGAAGGCCGCGTTCGCCGACCGGATCGACATCACGCTCGTGGAATCGAGCAGGGTCAGCACCATCGGCGTCGGTGAGGCCACGTTCAGCGACATCCGCCACTTCTTCGCCTTCCTGGGGCTGAAGGAGTCCGACTGGATGCCCGCCTGCAACGCCACCTACAAGCTGGCGGTGCGGTTCGAGAACTGGCGCGAGCCCGGCCACCACTTCTACCACCCGTTCGAGCAGATGCGTTCGGTCAACGGCTTCCCGCTCACCGACTGGTGGCTCAAGGAGAAGCCGTCCGCGCGCTTCGACACCGACTGCTTCGTGATGCCGTCGATCATCGACGCCGGACTGAGCCCGCGCCACACCGACGGCCGCCTCATCGACCAGCCCTTCGACGAGGAGGCCGAGGAGATGCAGGGGCTGACGATGTCCGAGCACCAGGGCAAGACGCAGTTCCCCTACGCCTACCAGTTCGAGGCCGCGCTGCTGGCGAAGTTCCTCACCCGCTACTCCACCGACCGGGGCGTGCGGCACATCGTCGACGACGTCAACCACGTCGAGCTGGACGAGCGCGGCTGGATCAGCGGCGTCCGCACCGCCGAGCACGGCGAGTTGACCGGCGACCTCTACATCGACTGCACCGGCTTCCGGGCGCTGCTGCTCAACAAGGCGCTCGACGTGCCGTTCGTCTCGTTCCAGGACACGCTGCCCAACGACAGCGCGGTGGCGCTCCAGGTGCCGATGGACATGGAGCGGCGCGGCATCCTGCCGTGCACCACCTCCACCGCCCAGGACGCCGGCTGGATCTGGACCATCCCGCTGACCGGCCGGGTCGGCACCGGCTACGTCTACGCCAAGGACTACCTCTCCCCCGAGGAGGCCGAGCGGACCCTGCGCGAGTTCGTCGGCCCGGCCGCCGCCGACGTGGAGGCCAACCACATCCGGATGCGGATCGGCCGCAGCGAGCGCTCCTGGGAGCGCAACTGCGTGGCGGTCGGCCTCTCCAGCGGCTTCGTCGAACCGCTGGAGTCCACCGGCATCTTCTTCATCCACCACGCCATCGAGCAGCTGGTGAAGAACTTCCCCGGCGACGAGTGGAGCGATGTCCACCGCGACCTCTACAACCGCTCGGTCGAGCATGTGATGGAGGGCGTGCGGGAGTTCCTGGTGCTGCACTACGTGGCGGCCAAGCGGAACGACACCCAGTACTGGAAGGACACCAACACCCGGGTCATCCCCGACGCGCTGGCCGAGCGCATCGAGAACTGGAAGCGCGTCCTGCCCGACTCGGAGAACGTCTTCCCCTACTACCACGGGCTGCCGCCGTACTCCTACATGTGCATCCTGCTCGGCATGGGCGGCATCGACCTGCACCACTCGCCCGGCCTCGACCTCAGCGACACGGCCGCGGCGCGGCGGGAGTTCGCGGCGATCCAGGACAAGGCCGCCGGGCTGACGAAGGTGCTGCCCAAGGCGTACGACTACTTCACCCGGCTGGACTGAGTCCCGCCTCCGTAACGGGCCGGCCCCGCCTCCCCGGGGCCGGCCCCTCCGTTCACCGGCCCGCGGCCCGTCGCTCCCGTTCGGCCCGTTGTCCCCCCGCGGCCCGTCGCTCCCCTTCCCCTCGTTCCCCCGCGCCCTGTTCGTCGGGGCGCGCGGGGCCCGCGTGGGCCACCACCGGCGCCAGGACCGCGGCGACCAGGCAGGCGGCGCTGAGCACCAGCCACACCGGGTCGTAGCCGCCCAGCGCCTCGCGCGCACCGGCGGCGAGGAACGCGACGAGCCCCGCGCCCAGTTGGTGGGCGCCCGTGACCCAGCCGAAGACGATCGGCCCGTCCGCGCCGAACCGGTCGTTGGCCAGCGCGATGACCGGCGGCACGGTCGCGATGTCGACCAGCCCGTAGACCACGGTGAACGCCACCAGCGCGGGGCCCGCGCCCGCGCCCAGCGCCTGCGGCAGCGCGAGCAGGGTCAGCGCGCGCACCCCGAAGTAGACGACCAGCAGCCGGCGCGGGTCGACGCGGTCGGTCAACCACCCCGAGGCCAGCGCGCCGAGCGCCGAGAAGATCCCGATCAGGGAGAGCATCGAGGCCGCCGCCGTCGCGCCCACCCCGTGGTCGTGGGCGGCGGGCACCCAGTGCGACCACAGGATGCCGTTGGTGGAGGCGCCGCAGATCGCGAAGACCCCCACGAGCAGCCAGAACGTTCCGGTGCGTGCGGCACGGCCCAGCACCCGCACCCCGTGCACGGCCGCGCCCTCGACGCGCGGCGGCCTCGGCACGGGGCGCGCTGCCCCGAACGGCGCGAGCCCGACGTCGGCGGGGTGGTCACGCAGCGCCCACGCGGCCAGGACGGCGACCGCGAGCGCGACCAGCGCGAGGGTGACCACGGGCGGGCGCCAGCCGAGCCGTTCGACACCGGCGGCCAGCAGCGGCAGGAAGAGCATCTGCCCCAGATGGCCGGCCGCGCTGAGCCCGCCGGTGACCAGGCCCCGACGGCGCACGAACCAGTGCGCCGTCACCGTCGCGGCGAACGTCGAGGCGAGACCGCCGGTGCCGAGGCCGATCAACAGCCCCCAGTAAAGCGCCAGTTGCCAGGGCGCCGTCATCACCGAGGTGAGCAGCGCCCCCGCGCCGACCAGCGCGAGCGCCGCCGGCACCACCCGGCGCGTCCCGAACCTGCCCATCGCCGCGGCGGCGAACGGCGCGGTCAGCCCGTAGAGCACCATGTTGACGGCGGTGGCCAGCGACACCTCGCCCCTGTCCCAGCCGAACTCCTCCTCCAACGGCGTCACCAGCAACCCCGGCACGGTGGCGAACGCACCGGCCGTGACGATGACGACGGCGGCCACCGCCGCGATCCCCCAGGCGCGGTGCGGGAGGGCCCGCCGCGGCTCGGACGGCGGTGAGGTGACGGCAACCGGTACGGCGCTTTCGCAGGTCATGGGCTCCAGCCTCGCGTCGGCCCCGGACCCCGCCCAGTGGCCCGAACGCCTAGATGCGCAACAATCGGGCCATGACCCCGCGCACCGCGTTCCCTCCCCCGCCTCCCGGAACGGCGCCCCGGCACCGGGTCGCCGTCCTCGTCCGCCCCCGGCTGCTCTCCCTGGAGCTGGGGATCGTCCACCAGCTCCTCGGCCGCGCCAAGGCGGGCGGCGACCCCGAGGGCGCACTGCTCTACGAGGTGCTGACCTGCGCCGCCGAGCCCGGCGAGCTGCCCACCGACGGCGACTTCACGCTGACCGTCCGGCACGGCCCCGAGGCGCTGGCCGAGGCGGACACCGTGCTGGTGCTCTCCTCGCCCGAGGACTACACGCTGAGCCGGCCCGAGCTGACGCCGCCGCTGGCACGGGCGCTCTCCCACCTGCGGCCGGGCACCCGGATCGCCTCCATCTGCACCGGGGCGTTCGTGCTGGCCGCGGCCGGCCTGCTCGACGGGCGGCGGGCGACCACGCACTGGCGCCACGCGGAGACCTTCGCGCGGCTGTTCCCCGGCGTCGCCCTCGACCGCGACGTGCTCTACACGGACGACGGCGCGGACGAGGGCGCGGTGCTGACCTCGGCCGGCTGCGCGGCCGGCATCGACCTGTGCCTCCATCTGATCCGCGGCGACCACGGGATGGCCGTGGCCAACGATGTCGCCCGCCGCACGGTGGTGCCGCCGCACCGGGAGGGCGGCCAGTGCCAGTTCATCAGGGAACCGGTCCGCCAGCCCGCCTCCCCCGGCACGGCTGCGGCCAGGGAGTGGGCGCTGCGGCGGCTGGGCGAACCGATCACGCTGGCCGCGCTGGCCGCCCGCGAGTCGATGAGCGTGCGCCACTTCACGCGACGCTTCCGCGCGGAGGTCGGCATGGCGCCGATGGCCTGGCTGACGGAGCAACGGCTGCGCTTCGCGCGGGAGTTGCTGGAGGAGTCCGACCTGTCCGTGGACCGGGTCGCCGAACGCTCGGGGCTGGGCACGGCGGCCAACCTCCGCCAGCACTTCCACGCCGCGCTCGGCCTCGCGCCGGGCGCCTACCGCACGACTTTCCGCGGTCGCGGGTGACCACGGAGGCCGAGGGGCGCGCCCGAGGGGCGCGCCCGGGCGGCGGGCAACGGCTAACGGCTAACGGCTGTCGAGGAAGGCCAGGACGGCCAGCACCCTGCGGTGGCCTCCGTCCTCGGCCGGCAGGGCGAGCCGGCCGAAGATGTTGCCCACGTGCTTCTGCACCGCGTTGTCCGTGATGACCAGCCGCGCGCCGATCTCCGGGTTGGTGAGGCCCTGGGCCATCAGCGCCAGCACCTCGCGTTCCCTGGGCGTGAGGCGGTCGATGGGGCGGGCCGCCGTGGAGGCCATCAACTGGGCGACCACCTCGGGGTCCATCACGGTGCCGCCGCCCGCCACCCGGCGCAGCGCGTCGAGGAACTCCCCGACGCGGCTGACCCGGTCCTTCAGCAGATAGCCGACGCCGCCCCGCCCGTCGGAGAGCAACTCCCTGGCGTAGACCTTCTCCACGTACTGGGACAGCACCAGCACCGGCAGCCCGGGCCGCTCGGCGCGCAGCCGCAACGCCGCGCGCACCCCCTCGTCGCGGAACGACGGGGGCAGCCGCACGTCGGCGATCACCACGTCGGGGCGGTGCTCGGCGACCGCCGTCAGCAGGGCGGGCCCCTCTGTGACGATGTCCGCCACCTCCATGCCCTTGCTCTCCAACACCAGCCGCAGCCCGGCGGAGAGCAGCACGTTGTCCTCGGCGATCACGACCCGCACGGCAACTCCGCCCGCACCACGGTCGGCCCGCCGGCCGGGCTGGTCACCGTCACCGTGCCGTCCAACGCGGCGACCCGGCGACGGATGCCGACCACCCCCGAGCCCCCGCCCTCGTCCACGCCTCCGACACCGCCGTCCCAGACCTCGGCCACCAGCCGGTCCTCCTTCCGCGCCAGCCGGACCCTGGCCAGCTCCGCCCCGCTGTGCTTCGCCACGTTCGTCAACGCCTCGGTGACCACGAAGTAGGCGGCGGCCTCCACCGCGGCCGGCAGCCGCCCCAGGTCGCCCAGCTCCAGGTCGGTCTCGACGGCCGAGCCGGCCGCGACCGAGGTAAGCGCGCCCTCCAGGCCCCGGTCCGCGAGGATCGGCGGGTACATGGAACGGATCACCTCACGCAGTTCGGTCATGGCGTCCTCGGCGCCCTCTTGGGCCTCCGCCAGCAGTCGGCCCAAGGCGCCGGAGTCCTCGGGGAGTTCGTCCCTGGCCACGCCGAGCCGCATCGCGATGGCGACCAGCCGGGCCTGGGTGCCGTCGTGCAGGTCCCGCTCGATGCGGCGCAGTTCGGCGCCGTGCGCGTCCAGCACGTCGGCCCGGGACTCGGTCAGCTCGTCGACCCGCTCGGCGAGGCGCTCCTCGGCCGACGGCGTCAACGCGGTGAGGCTGTCGCGGGCCTGCCAGCGCACGAAGCCGGGCAGCACCCACCGGGTCAGCGCGGCGAGCAGCGCGAACTGCGCCACGCCGAGGACCAGCGCCAGGCCCCAGTTGCCCACCCGTATCCCCAACATGCTGGCGTCGTCCGGCAGCAGCGGCCAGCCCACCATGGTCACCACCGTGCCGAGCATCCCGCCGACGCACAGCACCCCGAAGAGCCCGAGCGCCATCCCGCCGCCGAGGAAGCGCGGCACCCAGCGCAGCACGCGGCGCACCTCGCGGTGGGTGGCCACCCAGCGCCACCGCTCGACCAGCCCCTCGGGCACCGCGGGCCGGCGCGGCTCGTGCGGCTCACCCAACAGGGCGGCGGCGCGCCCCCGTTCGGCGTCGGCCCACCGCAGCGTGCCGGTCACCATCCAGGGCAGCAGCCACAGGCCGACACCCACCGAAACCAGCACGAAACCGGCCAACAGCATCGGAAGCAACGGCAGCATCGCCATCGCCGACACGAACCCCACCAACGCGTACCGGGCGTCACGCCCCACATTCGTCCATCGCACGCACGTCAGTCTGCGGCAGCCGCCACGCGGGCACACTACGGCGGGCCGTACTCCCGGTACGGGGGCCCGGCCCCGTACCGGGGGCGGGCCCGCTACTCGAAGAGCCGGTTGATCTCCTCGTTCACCCCGTTCAACGACTCGACCGGCTCCCGTCCCGACATCACCGCCTCCAGCGCCGGCTGCATCAGGGCCGCGATCTCCGAGGAGTGGTCGGTGATCGGGAAGAGTTCGGTGGTGCCCTCCTCGACGTGCCGGGTGAACGGCATGACGTCGACGCCGTCGGCCGCGAACTCCCCGCGCGCGATCTCCCACGCCTCGGTGATCGCGGGGAAGACGACGTGGTGTTCGCCGACGATCCGCTGGCACTCGGGGGAGGCGAGATAGCGCACCCACTGCCAGGCGGCCTCCGGGTTGTCGGTGCCCCGGTAGACGGAGTCGGCCAGGCCGTTGAACATGGTGGCCCGTTGGCCGCTCGGGCCGATCGGGGTGGGTGCCACGCCCACGTCGAGCCCCTCGTAGGAGAAGAATGTGCCGGTCATCCAGGAGCCGTTGGTGACCAGCGCGGCGTTGCCCGCGGCGAGTTGGTCGCTGGACTGGACGCCGCGCTGGGCGGCGAAGCTCGGCATGTAGCCCTTCTCGATCAGCCCCCGCCACCAGGCGATCGTCTCCTGGAACCTCGGGTCGTCGAAGTGGAACTCCCTCCCCCACGGGTTGCTGTCCGTGGCCTGCCAGCCGTTGGCGTAGGCGTACATCGCGTACTGGGTCTGTCCGTGGTTGAAGCCGTCGGTCATCTCCAGCCAGAGCCCGTAGGTCTCGACGCGGCCCGGGTCGAAGCCGGGCTCGTCGCCGCGCACCCCGTTGACGTCGACGGTGAGGCGGGCGATCAGCTCCTCGTAGCTGCCGCCGTCGTCCGGGTTCCATGTCAGCTCGTCGAGCGTCGACTCGTCCACGCCGGCCTCGGCCAGCGTCGCGCGGTCGTAGAAGATGCCCACCGCGTCCCAGTCCTTGGGCAGCCCGTAGCGCAGCCCGTCCTCACCGAGCCACAGGTCGGCCAGGCCCTCCTCGTAGATGTCCAGCGGCACCTCGTCGCGTTCCACGTACTCGTCCAGCGGCAGCAGCAGGTCGCGGGTGACGTACTCGGGGTACTTGGAGAGGTGGTTGGTGAACACGTCGGGAGCCGACTCGGCGACGAAGCCGAGCGCCAGGCCGTTCCAGTAGTCGTCGTAGCCGCGTTGCTCGATGCGGATCTCCAGGTCCGGGTTCCGCTCCTCGAAGCGGTCGGCGCACTCCTGGTACGCGGGCTGCTGGTTGGCGTCCCAGAGCCAGTAGTCGACGGTGTCCGGGTCGTCGCCCAGGGCGCTGCCGCAGCCGGAGAGCAGCGCGCCCAGCGACAGGCAGCCGGCGACGGCGACCAGGCGCCGGGGCACGGAACGCCGCGGAGCGGAGCGTCGTGGTGTGGTGCGTCGTGGTGTGGTGGTGCGCATGGCGGGTGCGCCTCCCCTCTCGTGGTGCACGGTGACCTCACCTCACGCCGGTGAACTGGATGGAGTTGACGATCCGCCGCCCGAACGCCAGGAAGAGCAGCATGGTGGGCACGGCGGCGATCAGCGTCGCCGCCATCAGTCCCGCCCAGTCGGGCCCGGTCTGCGGCGTGGAGGAGTGGAACGCGCTGAGCGCCACGGTCAGCACCCGCACGCTCTCCTCCTGCCCGACGAGCTGGGGCCAGAAGTACTCGTTCCAGGCGTTGATGAACGTCAGCACGCCGAGCGTGGCCAGCGGCGCCGAGCTCATCGGCAGGATCACCCGGAAGAAGATCCGGAAGTAGCCGGCGCCGTCGATCATCGCGGCCTCCTCGACCTCGCGGCTGATGCCGAGGAAGAACTGCCGCAGGAAGAAGACGGCGAACGGCGTCATGAAGAAGAACGGCGCGATGATCCCGGGATAGGTGTTGAGCAGCCCGAGGTTCTTGATCAGCACGAAGTTCGGCAGCATGGTGAAGACCGGCGGCACCATCAGCGCGGTGACGAAGACGAAGAAGACCTTGTCGCGGCCCGGCCAGCGCAGCCGCGCGAAGGCGTAGGCGGCCATGGCGCTGAAGAAGACCTGGCCGAGGGTGATCAGGGTGGAGACGATCACCGAGTTCCGCAGATAGGCCCAGAACCGCAGCGAGGCGCCCGAGCCGCCCTCGGCCTGCGCCTCCTCGGTGCTGGCCGAGCCCAGCACCCGTTCGAACGGGCCCCAGGTGAAGTCGACGGGGAGCCAGGAGCCGGGCTCGGTGAAGAGCACCCGGTTGTTGGACAGCGCGGTGCGCGCCATCCACAGGAACGGCGCGAGGGTGATCACGATGATCACGAAGAGGGCCACCCAGGCCAGCAGCCGTCCGACGTTCCACCGGCGAACGGTGCCCGAGCCGTGGGGGCGTGACGTGGTGCGCATCTCGCTCCTCCTTCAGGACTGGTCGGACTCGTCGGCCCGCAGCAGCTTGAGTTGGGCCAGGGCGACGCCGGCCAGGATCAGGAACAGGACCACGGAGATCGCCGACGCGTAGCCGAAGTCGAAGCGGTTGAACGCCTGGTCGTAGATGTAGTACTGGACGACGCGGGTGGCGTCGACGGGCCCGCCCTGGGTGGTGACGGCGACGGTGTCGAAGATCTGCCAGGAGCCGATGACGGTGAGGACCAGCACCAGCGCCATCACCGGGCGCAGCAGCGGCAGCGTGATCCGGAAGAAGATCCGCACCTCGCCGGCGCCGTCGACGGCGGCGGCCTCGTAGACGTCGCGGTTGATCATCTGGAGCCCGGCGAAGATCAACAGGGCGGTGTAGCCCAGGTGTCGCCAGACGTTGACCAGCGCGAGGGTGGGGATCGACCAGCTCTCGTCGCCGAAGAAGGCGACGGGGTCGAAGCCGACCCAGCCGAGCATCTCGTTGATGACGCCGAGGTTGTAGTCGGCCATCCAGTACCAGAGGAGCGCGACCACCACGTTGGATATGAGGTACGGCAGCAGGATGATCCCGCGCAGCACCACGGAGCGGGTCAGCCGGTGGATCAGCACGGCGAGCAGCAGCGCGGCGAAGGTCTGGACGCTGATGTTGATGACGACGTACTTGAGCGTCACCCACAGCGAGTTCCAGAAGACCTCGTCCTCCAGCAGCCGCCGGTAGTTGTCCAGGCCGCTGAAGTCGGCGGAGGTCAGCAGGTCGTAGTCGGTGAAGCTGAGGTAGAGGCCGCGCAGCGTGGGCCAGGCGAAGAAGGCGAGAAAGCCGATCATGGCCGGGGCGACGAAGAGCAGCGCGGCGCGGGTCTCCCCGCCGCGCCAACGGGGTCTCGGGTTGTCGACGGGGGCGGGTGCGTCGTCTCCGGCCGCACCGGGTGCGGTGGGGGCGGCGGTTGCCATCGCTCACTCCTTCGTGAGGTGGAGCAGTCGAGCGTGTTCGGGTGGTGGGCTGACGTCCGTGCCTTCGAACTGTTTGGAGGTGAGCGGAAATGTTGTCGCTGGATCGGTCCATGTCAAGCGTTTGATCACGTACTTCACCGGCGGTGACGCGCCCGGGGCCGACCGTCACGGACCCGGCGCCCCGCCCGGCAGGAACGTAGGCTGCCGGGATGTCCGAGAACGACGAAGCGCCCGAACGCGTCGGCCCGCCCCTGGTCGCCGACGAACGCACCATGCTCCGCGGCTTTCTCGACTTCCACCGCGCCACCCTGGCGCTCAAGTGCGCCGGACTGACCGACGAGCAGCTGCGCCGCGCCGCCTCGCCCCCGTCGACGCTGACTCTGATCGGGCTGGTGCGGCACATGGCGGAGGTCGAACGCGCCTGGTTCCGGCGGACGATCGACCGGGAGGACGTGCCGCTGGTCTGGTCGGCGCGCGGCGACTTCCAGGAGGCGTACGACGCCTCGTCCGCGACCCGGGCGACCGCGTTCGCCGCGTGGGAGTCCGAGGTGGCCGCGGCGCGGCGGATCGAGGAGGCCGCGGCCTCGCTGGAGGTGACCGCGCCGCACGCGAAGACCGGCGAACCGGTCTCGCTGCGGCTGGTGATGCTCCATCTGATCCACGAGTACGCCCGCCACAACGGCCACGCGGACCTGCTCCGCGAGGCGATCGACGGCACGGTGGGGGCCTGAGGCGCCGCCCTCGCCCTCGGCCTCGGGCCACGCCTCGGGCCACGCCTCGGGGGGAAACCCGCGCGCGGTGAACGGGGCGCCGCCCTGAGGGGCCGCCCTACGGAGGGCGCCCTATGGCGGGCCTCCTACGGCACGCCTCCTACGGGCGGGGCCAGGGCCGGCCTTCGAGTCGTTCGATGCCCTCGTTGAAACGGTGCACCATGGCCACGAAGTCGGCCACTTCCTCCGGCTCCCAGCCGTCGAGGATGCGCGCCAGCGACTCGTGGTTGCGCCGGCGGTCGTCCGTGAGCCGTGCGCGCCCCTCGGCGGTGATGCTGAACTTGCGCGCGATCCCGCCCTCCGGGTCCGGGATGCGTTCGACGACCCCGGCGCGCAGCATCGCCGCCGTCTGCCGGTTGAGCGTCGAGCAGTCGAGTCCGAACGCGTTGGCGAGCTGGCCGATCGACATCGGCCCGTCGATCTCGATGCGGCTGAGCAACACGTAGGCGCTGCGGTCCAGCCGCCGACTGGCGCGCCTGGCCTGCGCGTTGAACAGGTCGGAGTGGCGCGTCAGCAACATCGTCTCGAATTCGAGCCGGCGGATGGGCTCGTCCACGGGCGCGTCCTCCTGCATCCGACCGCTTGCGACTGCTTCCGGTCACTCGCGACTGCTTCCGACCGGCACGGGGCGCCATTTCGTTCCCTCGTGCGCCCACGGAAGGTATACCACGGGCAATATGCACGCTACATCTCACATGCATCATGCATACGATGTGTATTCTGCATATCGCTTTCGTGGACCCGCACGAAGACTCGTAGAACCGCGTGAAGAGAGGCCCCCCGTGTCCGTTCCCCCGCGTCCCGCCCCACCCGGCGGCGTCGTCGGCATCCTCGCGTTCGCCGGCATCACGGCGGCGCTCATGCAGACCCTGGTGGTGCCGCTGCTCGGCGAGTTGGCGACGCTGCTGGACACCTCGGCGTCCAACGCGTCCTGGGTGGTCACCGCGACCCTGCTCGTCGCCGCCGTGGCCACGCCCGTCTCCGGACGACTCGGCGACATGTACGGCAAGCGGCGGATGCTGCTGGTCTCGGTCGCGCCGCTGGTGATCGGCTCGGTGGTCTGCGCGCTCTCCTCGTCCGTCGTCACGATGATCGTCGGCCGCGGGCTCCAGGGTCTGGGCATGGGCGTGGTCCCGCTCGGCCTGAGCCTGCTGCGCGACGTGCTGCCGCCCGAACGGCTCGGCACCTCCATCGCGTTGATCAGCGCCTCGATGGGCGTCGGCGGCGCGCTGGGGCTGCCGTTCTCCGCGGCCGTCGCCGAGAACACCAGCTGGCGCGCGCTGTTCTGGGTCGCCGCCGGGCTGAGCGCCTTGGTGGGCGCGCTGATCTGGGTATTCGTCCCGGCGGGCGACACGGCCGGCCACCGGGCCAGGTTCGACGGCGTCGGCGCGCTGGGGCTCGGCGGCGGGCTGGTCTGTCTGCTGCTGGCGGTCTCCAAGGGGTCGGACTGGGGCTGGGGCAGCGCCACGACGCTGGGGCTCTTCGCCGGCGCCGCCGTGCTGCTGCTGGCCTGGGGCCGCTGGGAACTGCGGTTCGCGGAACCGCTGGTCGACCTGCGGCTGGCCGCGCGCCCCCAGGTGCTCTTCACCAACATGGCGTCGGTGCTGGTCGGCTTCTCGATGTACGCCCAGGCGCTGGTCGTTCCGCAGCTGCTCCAACTGCCCGAGGAGACCGGCTACGGCCTGGGCCAGTCGATGATGGCCATGGGCCTGTGGATGGCGCCCGGCGGGCTGATGATGATGGTGCTCTCCCCGTTCGGCGCCAAGCTCTCGGCGGCCAGGGGCCCCAAGGTGACGCTGGCCGTCGGCAGCGTCGTGATCTCCTGCGGCTACGCGGTCTCGCTGCCGCTGCTCGGTTCGACCTGGGGTCTGCTGCTGGTGACCATGGTCGTCAGCTCCGGCGTCGGGCTCGCCTACGGCGCGATGCCGACCCTGATCATGGGCGCGGTGCCGCGTTCCATGACGGCGTCGGCCAACAGCTTCAACACGTTGATGCGTTCGGTGGGCACCTCGGTGGCCGCCGCCGTGGTGGGTGTGGTGCTGGCCCAGATGACGACGGAGTTCGGCGGGTTCCCGCTGCCCTCGGAGAACGGGTTCCGGGTGGCGATGATGATCGGCGCCGGCGTCGCGCTGGTGGCCGCCGCCGTGGCCACCCTGATCCCGGTCCGCGCGGCGGACGCCCCGACGGAGCCTGCCGAGCCCACGGAGGAGACCCCGCTGGCCGCCGAGGGGGCGAAGCCCTGACCGCGCCCCTCCCGGTGACGAGGGAACGGGCCAGGAGCGATCAAAGGTGAACGGAATCCTCCACTTCTGGTGACACGTCTGTGACACAGGAGGGCAACCGGAACGCCGCGGCCACCGTCGAACCGGTGTCCGCAGGGAGCGAGAAGCACCCCACCGGACGCGCACACAGATACGTAGCCGAAGAAGGAGTGAGCGTTCCCGTGAAGCGTTCCCAGCGTCGTACCCTGGCCGCCGTGGCGGCCGGAGCCGTGTCCCTGCCCGCGCTGCTGCTCGCCACGGCCCCGGCGGCACAGGCGGCGGGGCTCCCGATCGCCCCGGTGGGCTTGGGCGAACTGCCCTACTGCGAGGACCTCCAGGACGCCGACGACATCGCCGTCGGGCTGGACGGCGTCCCCGAGGAGAGCGCCTCCCCCACCGAGTGGACCGAGTTCACCTATGTGGTCACCAACGTCGGCGAGGAGCCGGTCAGCGACATCTTCGCCAAGCTCGAAGGCTGGTACAACGTCTCGGACGGCTCGGACGACCCGTTCCCGTTCTCCCTCCAGTGGAACGTGGACGGCGAATGGCGCAACGTGCCGTTCGAGAGCGACACCGCCGAGGGGCACTTCGGAGTGATCGACGAGCTGGCGCCGGGCGAGACCGCCGAGGCCCAGATCCGCACCCGCGCCGAACAGGACCGGCCGGGCTGGTTCGAGGCGTGGGTCAGCGCGCGCCACTTCGACGAGCAGGCCGAGGGCACGTGCTACCGCGCCGAGAACGAGGCCGAGTGGGCGCTCGTCGCCGAGGGTGGGGAGGCCCCCGGCGAGGAGACCCCCGAGGAGCAGGCGGAGCCCGACACGGCAGCCCCGGCCAGCGAGCCCAACTCGGCCACCCCGCAGGGTGACACCGACGACCCGGAGCTGGCCGAGACCGGCAGCTCTTCCGCCACGCCCCTCGTCGCCGGCATCGGCGGCGCGGTGCTGGTCGCCGGCGGCGGCGCGGTGATGCTCGCCCGCCGCGCCCGCGCCTGACACGCGCGGAGGCGCTCGCGCCTCACGCGACCTTCACGAGGGCCGTACCCGCGTTCGGAGTACGGCCCTCGTCGTGCGCGCACCGCTCCGCCCTGCCGGGCCGCGGGAGGGCGGCCGGGGGCCCGGGGCCGGGTGCTCGGGAGGCATCCGGCCCGGCGCCCGTCTCACGAGCCCCGACCTGTGCGCGCGCACGCGCGGACGCCTCGGGGGAACGGGGCGGGCAGCCGCTCGGACACCGTCTCGCGCCGTGCGCGACCGCTCGGGAACCGCGTCGCCCCCGTGCGCGACCCCTCGGAAACCGCGTCGACCCGGCCGCCGGTCAGGAGCCTCGCGGTCGGTCAAGAGCCCCGCAGTTGGTCAGGAGCCCCGCGGTCGGTCAGGAACCGCGCAGCCGGGCCGCGACGCCGGCCCGCCACTCGGCGATGACGGCCTCCTCGTCGAACGGCGCCACGTTGACCGGCGGCCCCTCCGGGGAGTCACGCAGCCCGCGTCTGATCCGCTCGTTGGCCTGGGCGAGGATCCGGCGCGCCGCCTTCTCGGTCGGCGCGGCCAGCGCGGCGGCGCGGGCGTCCTCGGCCTCCTTGCGCAGCAGCAGACTGGGCGGCACGACGGACAGGTCCTCCCTGGCCATCTTCTCGCGCACCCACCACAGCTCGTCATAGGGCTCGGACGTGTGCGGCAGCGGCTTGCCCGCGCCGGGAAGATCGCGGAACTCGCCGCGCTCCTCGGCCTCCCGAATCTGCTTGTCCACCCAGGACTCGAAGGTCGTCCCCGGCGGCTTCCGTTCGGTCATTCCCGCCTCCCGGTGCTCTCCTCCCCCCAGCCTCCCACGGCCGGGCTCCCGCGAGGGGGCCCGCGGGCGGGGTCCGGGAAAGCCCTGGCGGCCCGGGGGTACCGCCGGGCAGGAGGGACATTTAGGATGGCGGCGTGTTCACACCAGGTCGCCTTCTCTGCCTCGCGCTCTTCGCGGGGTCGGCCTGCTGTGTCGATGACGGCCTCTGTCGCCGCTGACCGAGTTCTGCCGCCCCTCCACACGCCCCCGCCGGCACACCGCTGTGCCGCGCCGCGTGACCGCTCCCCTCCCGCACGACCCCGCACGGCCCGCCCACCCCGGGGCGCGTTCGTCCCCGTTGGAGAACACCCATGACCACCGTCTCCCCGACCCCACCGCCCGTGCCCCGGGCCCCGGCCACGCCGGCCGTCTCCTGGCTGGCGTCGTCGCCCACCCGGGTGCCGCCCCCCGAGGCGCCCGAGGCGCCGCCGGTGCGGCGCGGGCCGCTGGCCGTAGCGCTGCTGCTCGGCGCCGGTCTCGACGCCTATGTCTTCGCCCGCCACGGCGCCAAGCCCGGCGTGCTCCTGCTGCTCGGCCTGGGGCTGGGCTTCACGCTCTTCCACTCCCGGTTCGGCTTCACCTCGGCCTGGCGCCAGCTGATAGCCGTCGGCAACGGGGCCGGGCTGCGTGCCCACACCCTGCTGCTCGGCACGACCGCCACGCTCTTCGCGCTGATCATCGGCACCGGCAGCGGGCTCTTCGGGTCGGAACCCGCGCCCTCCGCCGGCAGGTTGGGCATCGGGCTGCTGGTCGGCGCCTTCGTCTTCGCCATCGGGATGCAGCTGGGCGGCGCCTGCGCCTCCGGCACCCTCTTCGCCGTCGGCAGCGGACAGACGTCGATCGTGCTGACACTCGGCGGGTTCATCCTCGGATCGACGCTCGCCGCCTGGCAGTTCGACGTGTGGAAGGACCTGCCGGCGTTCGACCCGGTGGTTCTCTCCGACCACGTCGGCTGGTTCGGCTCCTGGGGCATCACGCTGCTGGCCCTGGCCGGGATCTACGCCCTGACCCGCGTCATCCAACGCCGCCGCACCCCGCCGCCCACCGGCGCGGTCCCGACGACCCGGGGAGTGGCGCGGCGCGCGCTGCGCGGCTCCTGGCCGCTGGCGGCCGGCGCGGTGGTGCTGGCGGTGCTGGGCGCGGCCGTGCTGCTGGTCTCCGGCGGACCGTGGGGCGTGACCAGCGCGTTCGCGCTCTGGGGCAGCGAGCTCGTGGGCGCGCTCGGCGGACACCCGGAGAACTGGAGCTTCTGGCAACAGCAGGGCAACGCCGAGATGCTGGCCGGCCCGGTGCTCGCCGACAAGAACAGCCTCACCGACATCGGCATCATGGTGGGCGCCGCCGTCGCCGCCTCGCTGGGCGGCACCTGGGCGCTGCACCGGGGCGTGCCGTGGCGTACCGGGGTGGCCGCCGTGCTCGGCGGGGTGCTGATGGGCATCGGCGCCCGGCTCGCCGGCGGCTGCAACATCGGCGCCTATCTGGCGGGGATCGCCTCCGGCAGCCTGAGCGGCTGGCTGTGGGGCGCGACCGCGCTGCTGGGCACCTGGGCGGGGCTGCGGCTCCGGCCGTTCTTCGGCCTGGCCAACCCCAAGCCGAGCGACGGCGTCTGCTGAACACCCCGCGTCGACCGGGGCCGAGGCCGTCGCGGCCTCCGCGCTCCTCACGGCCCCGGTCGGCGCACCACGGCCTGTGACTCGGCGACCGAGCCCCTGTGAGCGGGCTCGAAAGCCCCGCCGGGGTGCGGCCCGCCCGACTCTCCTTCTCTCGCCCCGGTGGACACTTAGTACTTTTGCAGCCTCCGGGGGAAGGTGTTGGATGGAGCCATGCAGGACCAGCAGCGACTCTCGCTCACCGAGGCGGACCGCGAGGCGCTGCGCGCCTGGGCCGCCGACCGACCGGAGCGCGAGGTCCGCGCACGGATCGTGCGGGACGCGGCTGACGGCGTCTCCGTCTCGGAGAGCGCGCGGACGCTGCGCGTCTCCCGTCCGACGGTCTCCTCCTGGCGTCGCCGCTACGCGGAGAGCGGGCTCCCGGGACTCTCGCACCGGCCGCGCAGCGGGCGACCGCCGCGCATCGACGAGGCCGACGTGGTGGCCGCGACGCTCGCCGGCCCTCCGGCACCGCGCCGCGCCTGGTCGGCGCGGGCGCTCGCGGACCATCTGGGCGTCTCGCACACCGCGTTGAGCGCGGTGTGGCGTCGCTGGGGCGTGGACGGGGAGTCCCCCGCGACGCTCACCCTCCCCACCGACCCGCCGCTGACCTGCCGACGGCCGCTGCTCCTGGGGCTCTGGTCGCGCGGGCGCGCGACCGCGCTGGTGGTCGCCGAGTCGCCTGCCGAGCCACGGGAGGCGGGGCCGGCGCCGGTCGCGGAACGGATGGCGCGCAACGCCGCGCTCCTCGCCGAACTGTCGCCGCCCCCGACCGACGGACGCCCGGTCACCCCCGAGGAGCGTGCCGAACTGGCGGAGCTCCTGCGCGCGTGCGGGTCCGCGCCCCACCACGGCGGCCCGCTCCGGGTGTTGCTCTGGGATCCGGCGGGCGAGCTCGCGCCGGAGGCGCCCCTCGGCGGGGAGAGCTGGCATCGGGCGCCCGACTCCATGGGCTGGCCGGCCACGCTCGGCGTCTTCTGCGCGTCGGAACTGCTCCATGCCCCGGTCGCCGCGCGCCCGGTGCTGGACTCGCTGGTGGCCACCCTGCGCGGTGGTGCGGCACGGGGGGAGAAGGGGACGGGGGGAGCGCTGTGGCGTCGGCCGGACGACGGTGTCTTGCCCGGTCCTCCGCCGCGCGCCCCGCGTGCCTTCGACCAGCTGGCGCTCGGTTCGTTCAACGAGAAGCTGGTCATCGAGACCATCAGGGAGGCCGGCGCGCTCAGCAGGGTGGAGATCGCCGGGCGCACCGGGCTCACCCCGCAGGCGGTGTCGCGGATCACCCGGAACCTGTTGACCAGCGCCTTCCTGGTGGAGGACGCCCACAGGTCGGTCGGCAGGGGCAAGCCCCGAGTCCCGCTGCGGCTGCGCGCCGACGCCTCGCACGCGGTGGGCATCCATCTGGACCCGGAGATGATCACCCAGGTCGTCGTCGACCTCTGCGGCGGGGTGGTCGCGCGGCGACAGGTGTCGCTGCGCGAGCGGAGCGACCCCGAGTGGGTGATGGGGCTGGTGGGGCGGATGGTGGCCGAGGCCACCGAAGCCACCGGCGCGGCGCCTCCGTTGGGCGTGGGGATCGCGGTGCCGGGCCCCCTGGACGCCGAGGCGGGGGTGGTCAGGAACCCACCGCTCTTCGAGGGGTGGCAGGACGTGCCGCTGCGCGAGGAGCTGCGCAGGCGGCTGGGCCTGCCGGTGCTGATGGAGAAGGACGTCACGGCGGCGGCGATCGGCGAACGTTGGCTGGGCGCCGCGGAACGCGCGGGGGACTTCGTCTACCTCTACCTCGGCACGGGTGCCGGCTGCGGCGCCTTTCTCAACGGGGACGTCTACCGGGGGCACACCGGCAACGCCGGGGAGTTCGGCGCGCTGTGCGCCCTGGGCGTCGGCCGCCGCGCCGAGGGAGGCGGGCCGGGGACCGTCGAGGAGTGCGCGCCGATACCGACCGTGGTGCGCCGGGCCGCGGCGGCGGGGCTGGTCACCAGGGAGGACCCGCACGCCTACGAACGCGTCTGCCGCGCCGCGTTCGCCGGGGACACGGCGGCGGTCTCCCTGCTGCGTTCGGTCGCGGACGTGGTCGCGCACGGGGCCGTGGGGGTCACCGACCTGTTGGACACCTCGCTGTTGATCGTGGGCGGGCCGGCGGTGCGCCCCGAGATCGCCGGGATCTACCTCGCGGAGATCGACGCGGCGGTCAACCGCTTCGCGGCGGCCCGCGCCGTGCGTCCGGTCCGGGTGGCGCCCTCGCTGCTCAACGAGTCGGCCGCCGCGGTCGGCGCCGCGTCCAGCGTCTTCCATGCCGCTTTCGCCCCACGGCTGCGCACCCACCATGCGGCAGAAAACTTCCCGCACTTCCCGCAACCCGTCAAGTAAAACCCTTGACACCTTCCCTGCGAGTCCGGCGCCACTAGCCCGCCCGATCACGCCACTTCTGGCAGCAGGACCGCACGGGTAGCCGCGAGAGGTCGACTCCCCGGCCGCCCCCTGCCGTGGCGCGAGAGGACGTTGACTTACTCCATCCATTGGCTTTTCATGACAGCCATGCATCGTGACCCCGTTCTCATCGAGCGACGCCTGCACCGCGTGCTCACCCAGCGCCTGCTTCCGGCCGTGCACGCGCACGGCGTCCCACTCGATGTCGGGGTGTGGCCCGTCCACGGCGAACCGGTCCCCGTCGCCCAGGGGTTGGAGGCCGAGTACCGACCGATAGCGGTCGGACACCGCTGGGGCCCTGCCTGGTCCACCTGCTGGTTCCGGATCAGCGGCACCGTGCCCGAGGCGTGGGCCGGCCGGCGCGTGGAGGCAGTACTGGACCTCGGCTTCGACGCGACCAAGGCGGGCTTCGCAGCCGAAGGGCTCGTCTACCGCGCCGACGGCACCGCCGTGAAGGCGCTCAACCCGCGCAACGCCTGGCTGACCGTCACCGAAGAGGCCGTCGGGGGCGAGGAGTTCACCTACTTCGTGGAGGCGGCGGCGAACCCGCTGATCCTGGACGACGGCCCCGGTGGGGTGCCGTTCCTGCCCACCCGCTCCGGCGACCGGGCCTCCTGGCTGACCGGGCGGGGCGAGGCCGGCGAACCGATCTACCGGCTGGCCAGGGCCGATCTCGCCGTCTTCGACCGCACCGTCTTCGAACTGACCCAGGATCTGGACGTGCTCGGCGGTCTGCTGGCCGAGCTGCCCGAGGAGGACACCCGACGCTGGCAGCTGCTGCGCGCCGTGGAGAGCGCACTCGACGCCGTCGACCTGCACGACATCGCGGGCACCGCGGCGGCGGCCAGGGAGCTCCTCGCCCCCGCGCTCGCCGTGCCGGCCGGCGAACGGGCACACCGGATCTCGGCCGTGGGCCACGCCCACATCGACACCGCCTGGCTGTGGCCGCTGCGCGAGACCGTCCGCAAGGTCGCCCGCACCGTCTCCAACGTCACCGCGCTCATGGACGAACATCCCGACTTCCAGTTCGTCATGTCCCAGGCCCAGCAACTGGCCTGGCTCAAGGAGCACCGGCCCGAGGTCTACGCCCGCGCCCTGGAGAAGGCCGCCACCGGGCAGTTCCTCCCGACAGGAAGCCTGTGGGTGGAACCGGACACCAACGTCACCGGGGGCGAGTCCCTGGTGCGGCAGTTCGTCCACGGGAAGCGCTTCTACCTGGAGGAGTTCGGGGTGGAGACCAGGGAGATGTGGCTGCCCGACACCTTCGGGTACAACGCCGCCCTCCCTCAGCTGATGAAGCTGGCCGGGGTGCGGTGGTTCGTCACCCAGAAGATCTCCTGGAACACCACGAACGACTTCCCCCACCACACCTTCTGGTGGGAGGGCATCGACGGCACCCGCATCTTCAGCCACTTCCCGCCCGTCGACACCTACAACGCCGAGCTCTCCGGCGCCGAAGTGGCCCACAGTGAGCGGAACTTCCGCGACAAGGGCCTGGCCAACCGCTCGCTCGTGCCCTTCGGCTACGGCGACGGCGGTGGCGGCCCCACCCGGGAGATGCTGGGCCGCGCCGCCCGGCTGGGTGATCTCGGTGGCTCCGCCAAGGTCGAGATCGAGGGGCCCGCCGCCTTCTTCGCCAAGGCGCACGAGGAGTACGGCGATCAGGCGCCCGTGTGGGTCGGCGAGCTGTACCTGGAGCTGCACCGGGGCACGCTCACCAGCCAGTTGGGCACCAAGCAGGGCAACCGCCGCAGCGAACACCTGCTGCGTGAGGTCGAACTCTGGTGCGCCACGGCGACCCTGCGCACCGGGGCGGCATACCCGTACGAGCGGCTCGACCGCCTGTGGAAGACGGTGCTCACACACCAGTTCCACGACATCCTGCCGGGCTCCTCCATCGCCTGGGTGCACCAGGAGGCCGAGGAGACCTACTCCGAGGTCCTGGCCGAACTGACCGGACTGGTCGACGAGGCGCAACGCGCCCTGGCCGGCGGCGGCTCGGGCACCGTCGTCTTCAACGCCGCCCCGCACGCCCGCGGCGGGGTACCGGCCCTGGGCGCGGCCCCGGTCGAAGCCGGAGCCCCGGAGACGCCCCCGGCGCTGCCCGGGAGGGCCCCCTTCCTCCTGGACAACGGACTGCTCCGGGTCACCGTGGACGAACGGGGCCTGGTCACCTCGATCTGGGACACGGAGGCGGAACGCGAGACCGTCGCCCCCGGCACGGCCGCCAACCTGCTCCAGCTCCATCAGGACTTCCCCAACCAGTGGGACGCCTGGGACATCGACGCCTTCTACCGCAACGCCGTCACCGACCTGACCGAGGCGGAGGAGGTGTCCGCCACCCCGGCGGGCGGGGTGCGGGTGGTGCGGACCACGGGCGACTCGCGGATCGAGCAGATACTCACCCTGCCCGCCGGCGTCCGTCGGCTGGACGTGGACATCCGGGTCGACTGGCGGGAGCGGGAGAAGCTGCTGAAGGTGGCCTTCCCGATGGACATCCGGGCCGAGACCTCGCGCGGCGAGATCCCCTTCGGGCACACCCCGCGCCCCACCCACAGCAACACCAGCTGGGAGGCGGCCAAGTTCGAGTTCTGCGCGCATCGCTGGCTGCACCTGGAGGAGCCGGGCTTCGGTGTCGCACTGGTCAACGACTCCTCCTACGGCCACGAGGTCACCAGGGACGTGCGACCCGACGGCGGCTCCACCACCACGGCGCGGCTGACCCTGCTGCGCGCGGCGAGCTTCCCCGACCCGGAGGCGGACCTGGGAGAACACCGGCTTCGCTACGGGCTGGTGGTGAACGCCTCGCTGGGCGACGCCATCCGCGAGGGGTACCACTTCAACCTCGCTGAGCGCCGGGTGCCCGGCGACCGCGCGGTCACTCCGCTGGTCTCGGTCGACAACGACGCGGTGGTGATCGAGGCCGTGAAGCTGGCCGACGACGGCTCCGGCGACCTGGTGGTGCGGCTCTACGAGTCGCTCGGCGGGCGCGCCACCACCCGGCTGGGCTGCGACCTGCCGCTGGCCGGCGCCGTCGTGACCGACCTGTTGGAGCGCCCGCTGACCGACCAGCAGGCGCCCGAGCTGGAGCGACTGCGGCTGCGGCCGTTCGAGATCCTCACCCTGCGGTTGGCCCCCGCCGCGCGCTGACGCGGGCACCACGCCCGCGACGCGTCCCCGCCCATCGTCCCCTGGAGGGGCCGGTGGGCGGGTCGGCGCTGTCCGCCGACCGACGCGAGTCGCGCCGGGTGGCGCCACGGCGGCACGCCACTCGCCCCGCCGGTGGGCCCCAGCTGTCCGACCGTCCGTTCCACCGGGGCGCACGACCGGCTCGCGGAGCAAACGCCGCACCACCGAGCGCGCGCTGAAGCGCGGGGTTGACGGCTTCCCATGTTCGACAGGGACGCCGACGGGAACGAGATATGCAAGGCCACGGAACGCGGCGCCGACGCGGTCCCGGAGGGCGGTGCCCACGACGCGCCGCCGCTTCCCCGACGCATCGGACCGCCGCTTCCCGCCGTCGCCCTCCCCCGGTCCCCCGGGCGGCCCTTTACCTGCCGGAAGGGTCGCCCGGGACCGCCGTCCCCGGAGAGGGGACTCGGCCCCTCCCGAGGAGGCCTCGGCGAGGGCGGTCCCTCCCCTCACGGCGCCGGAGCCGGAGCGGGAACGGCACGCTCGGCGGCCCGGCTGACCTCCTCCCAGGCCGCCCAGGTGTCCATGCGGTCCCGGCAGACGTCGAACGCGAGGTCGTAGACCAGACTGCCGAGCAACAGCCGCAGCGGCGGATCCTCCGCGTCCACCAGGGTGAGCAGGGCTCGCGCCGCCAGGTCGGGAGGGCTGTCCACGGACCCCTCGGCGTACCGGCGCTCCAACTCCGCGCGAAGCGGGGCGTACTGAGGCCGGGGCTCGGCGGAGACGAGTCCCGTGGTGTAGAGGTCCGTCCAGTACCCGCCCGGCTCCACGATGGTGAGCTTGACCCCGAACTCGGCGACCTCCGCGGCCAGCGCCTCACTCATCCCCTCCAACGCGGCCTTGCTCGCGCCGTACAGCCCGGTCGAGGGGTGGCCCACCAGCGCGCCGACGCTGGAGATCTGCACGAGATGACCGGAGCGTTGGGCCCGCAGGGTGGGCAGGACCGCCTGGCTCACCCAGAGGGCTCCGAAGAAGTTCACATCGAACTGAGCGCGGGCCTGCTCCTCGGTGCACTCCTCGACCATGCCCATCGTGAGGAAACCCGCGTTGTTCACCACGATGTCGAGCCGGCCGTAGTGGGCGACGGCCTCGGCCACTACGGCGAAGACAGCCGCGCGGTCGGTGACGTCCAGCGCGAAGGCCAGCAGCCGGTCCCGGTGGGCGGTCGCCAGGCCGTCCATGGCGCCGACCGTGCGGGAGAAGGCCACCACCCGGTCGCCGGCGGCCAGCGCGACCTCGGCGAAGGCGCGGCCGAGCCCTCTGCTGGCGCCGGTGATCAGCCACACTCGGCCCTCCCGCTGGGCCCTGACCCGCGCGGCGACCGTCGCGTGCGAGGCGGGGACGGAGGAGGAGGGGCGGGACGAAGTCGTGGTCATGGCGCGTCCTTTCGACGAGAGTCGACCGAGACGAGACGACCCGTCTCGACTCACCGCGGAACCATACACACCCCCGGAGCCAAAAACAAGACGGTGCGTCTCGTCTCGCCATGGGGTATGCTGCCCGCATGACTCCGCCACGCAGAGCACCGGACAACGCCCGCCGCAACGAGGCCACGCGCAAGGCGATCCTCAACGCCGCGCTGGAGCTGGTCGGCGAGGTCGGCTACGCGAAGCTGAGCGTCGAGGGGATAGCGTCCCGAGCCGGCGCGGGCAAGCAGACGATCTACCGCTGGTGGCCCTCGAAGGGCGCGGTGCTCTTCGACGCCCTGCTCTCACTCTCCGAGGGCCCCGAGGGCGGCCCCGGCGAGCTGCCCGACACGGGGGACCTGGAGTCCGACCTCAGGGCCGTGCTCCGCGCCACGGCCGACGAGTTGAACGACCCCCGGTACAGCGAGCCGATGCGGGCGCTCACGGTCGAGGTCCTGGTCAATCCGGAGCTGGCCGCCGACTACCAGCAGCGGCTCGATGAGCCGATCCGCGAGGTCAAGCGCCGGCGGCTGCGGAGCGCCCAGGAGGCGGGCCAACTCTCCCCCGAGCTGGACCTCGATGTCGCGGTGGAGATGATCTGGGGTCCCGTGCGCAACCGCTGGCTCCACCGGGACGGCCCGCTGACCGGGGAGTACGTCGATGTCGTGGTGCGCACCGCCCTCGACGGTCTGCGCGCCCCCGACACCCCCGAGGGGGCGGCGGAGGGGCGCGCGGACGTCGAAGCCCAGGGGGGAGCCGGGGGATGAGCGAGCAGCGGCGGCCAGGCGCGGCCGACGGTCAGCGGTTGACGGCCTCGGTGTCCTGGGTGAAGGACAGCAGTGCCCTCTCCAGTCCCGGCCGATCCGGCAGCCCGTCCGTGTCGTTGGCGCACTGCACCACCAACGCGGCGGTCGCGGCGCCCTGTTCGAGCGCGCGGCGCGGGGGCAGCTCGGCCAGCCAACCGGCGAGAAAGCCCGTGGCGAAGGCGTCACCCGCTCCTACCGGATCGACCACCGGCACGGTGAACGCCGACTGGCGCCACGCGCCTTCGGCCGTGCGGCAGCTGGCCGACTTGTCGCGGTGCTTGATCACCACGGCCCGAGCCCCCGTCGCCAGCAGCCGCTCCACGGCGGCCTCCGGCGTCTCGTCGGCGCACAGCAGCTCCAGCTCGTCCTCGCCGGTCAGTACGAGGTCGGCGCGGGCCATCAGCGGGCCGACGACCTCGCGCCACCGCTCGGCGGGGCCCACCTTGAGCCGGATGTTGGGGTCGAAGGAGACCAACGCCCCCGCCTCGGCCGCCAGGTCGAAGAGTCGCTCCGTCGCGGCGCGGGTGGACTCGGAGAGCATCGGGGTGATCCCCGTGACGTGCAGCAGCCGGGCCCCGGCGAGCGCCTCCGGGCCCACCTCGTCCGGCGTCATACGGGAGGCCGCGGAGTCGGCCCGGTAGTACTGCACGTCGATGGCGCGCGCCGGATGGCTGTCCCTGACCAGCATCCCGGTGTGCGCCGAGGAGTCCACGACCGCGTAGGAGGTGTCGATGCCGTCGGAACGCAGCTTCGCCAACACGGCCCGCCCGGCCGGGTCGTCGCCGACCCGGCCCAGCCAGCGACTGCGGTGGCCCAGCCTGGCGAGCCCCGCCGCGACATTGCTCTCGGCGCCCGCGATGGAGCGCCGGAAGACGGTGGCGTGCTCCAGCGGCACGCCTGGCTCGGCCAGTAGCAGGCTCATCGCCTCGCCGCAGACCACGACCTCGGGAGTCTCGCTCATGACGACGCCTCCTCGGTCAGCCGCAGATAGGCCCCGGCCCGCTCGGCCAGGGAGTCGAGCGCTCCCCCGTCGGCCGCGTCCCCCAGCAGCGGTGAGCCGACGCCGACCGCGACCGCTCCCGCCTCCAGATAGGCCCTGGCCGCCTCGGCGTCCACCCCGCCGACCGGGACCAGGGGCAGATCGGGGAACGGTCCCCGCAGCGCACGCAGATAGCGCGGGCCGCCCATCGCGTCCGCGGGGAAGATCTTGATCGCCGTGGCGCCCGCGCTGCGGGCGGCGATGATCTCGCTGGGCGTCAACGCCCCGGCCAGGGTGGGCAGGCCGAGGCGGCGGGCCTCGTCGAGTCCGGCGCCGAGCCCCGGGGTCACGAGGAAGTCGGCACCCGCCGCGTGGGCGGCCGTGGCGTCCTCCGCCGTGAGCACGGTGCCGGCGCCCAGCGGGGCGTCCGGGCCCAGCTCGGCGCGGGCGGCGGCGATGACCTCCAGGGCGTCGCGGCCACTCAGGGAGATCTCGACCAGACTCACGCCCTGGCTGACCAGGGTGCGCACCGCGCGCAGTGAGGCGTCCGGGTCGGAGCCGCGCACGATCGCCAGCAGTCGCCTGGCGCGCAGCGATTCCAGCAGGTTCATCGTTCAGCCTTCTTCGGAGGTCACGGGCCGGTGTCCTGGGCACAAGCCTCGCAGATCGCCGTGGGCCGCGATCCGGGGGCTCCTCGTCTCACCACTCTGCGAAGCCGCCGTCGGGGTGGCGCCAGACCGGGTTGCGCCAGCTGTGCCCCGCGCGGTCGGCCTCCCGAACGGCCGCCTCGTCGACCGTGACACCGAGCCCGGGCAGCTCGGTGCGGGTGGCGTGGCCGTCGACGAAACGGAAGGGCTCGGTGTCGAGGACGTACGAGAGCAGGTCGGCCTCGCGGTTGTAGTGGATGCCCAGACTCTGCTCCTGGATCAGGAAGTTCGGTGTGGCGAAGACCACCTGGAGGCTGGCCGCCAGGGAGATGGGGCCGAGCGGGCAGTGCGGCGCCAGGTGGGCGCCGAAGGTCTCGGCGAGGGAGGCGATGCGGCGCACCTCGGAGATCCCGCCGGCGTGGGAGAGGTCGGGTTGGACGACGGCCACCCCGGACCGGAGCACGGCAAGGAAGCCCGAGCGGTCGTAGATCCGCTCGCCGGTGGCGATCGGCACCGGTCCCGCCTCGACGAGCCCGGACAGCACGTGGTTCTGCTCGGGCGGCAGTGGCTCCTCCACGAAGAGCGGGTGCAGCGGGGCTATCTCGTGCAGCAGCCGCCGGGAGCTGGCGGCGCTGAAGCGCCCGTGGCAGTCGATCGCGATGTCCCGCTCGGGGCCGAGGACTTCCCTGGCCGTGGCGACCCGCGCCACCGCGCCCTCGATCTCGGCGACGCTGGCGTGAGGGCGGGTGACGCCGGCGGCGTTCATCTTCACCGCCGTGAAGCCCGCGTCCACCTGGGCGGCGATCTGCTCGGCGAGTTCGCCGGGGTCGTCCCCGCCAACCCAGGCGTAGACCCGGGCGCGGTCCCGCACCGGGCCGCCGAGCAGGGCGTGCACGGGCGCCCCGTAGTGCTTGCCCGCGATGTCCCACAGCGCTTGGTCGAGCCCGGCGACGGCGCTGGAGAGCACCGGCCCACCCCGGTAGAAGCCGCCCTTGGTGAGCACCTGCCAGTGGTCCTCGACGCGCAGCGGGTCGCGCCCGACGAGGTACTCGGCGAGCACGTCGACGGCGGCGCGGACCACTTCGGCGCGGCCCTCCACGACGGGTTCGCCCCATCCGACGATGCCCTCGTCGGTCTCGACACGGCAGAAGAGCCAGCGCGGCGGGAGGAGGAACGTCTCGATGCGGGTGATCTTCATGTGCGGTGCCTCGTGCGTGCTTTCCGTGCGGTGGGTGCGTGGTGTGCGGCCCGCGTCGGACGGTGCGGGACGCGAGGGAGGCTAGGGCCGGTCCTGTTCCGGTCGGCTGGCGAGGTCGAGGTCGCGGGCCGCCTGGTCGAGCAGCGCGCGCATCAGCGCCTCGGCGCCGGCGGGGTCGCCCGCCCGCACCGCCGAGAGGACGGCCTCGTGGTGGGGTACCGGGTCGCCGGCGGAGGCGGAGCTGTGCACGAGCAGGTCGCGGCGTTCGAGTCCCGACTCGATGACGAGCTCCATGCGGACCAGCAGTTCGTTGTGGGTGGCCGCCAACAGCGCCCGGTGGAAGGCCACATCGGCCGCTGCGGCCTCGGCGGGCGAGGTGGCGCGTCCCATCGCGGCGAGGGAGTCGTCCAGCGCGGCGAGGTCGTCGGGGTCGCGGCGCTCGGCGGCCAGCCGGGCGGCGGCGGGTTCCACGATGGCGCGGACCTCACCGAGGTCCCGGTGGAGGGCCGCGCCGGCTCCCCCGTCGGCCGGCGCGGCGGCGAGCCGCCAGCGGATCACGTCCGGGTCGAGCAGATTCCACTGGGACCGCGGCCGGACGAAGGTCCCCCGACGTTGCCGGGCGTCGACCAGCCCCTTGGCCGCGAGGACCTTGAGCGATTCCCGCAGCGCGGTGAGGCTGACGTCCAACTCGGTCTGGAGGGCGACCAGGTCGAGCGTGCCGCCCTCCGGCCACTCCCCGCCCAGCAGCCGGTGGGCCAGCACCTCGACGGTCTGGCCGTGGACACCTCGGGAGGCGTAGGGCTCCATGGCCCGCCTCCCCCCGATCGTCGTCCCCCGTCCGCGCACCAGCCTGCTTCGTCTCCTGCCCCCTGTCAACAATTCTTACTAATTAATGAGTTTCCTGGGTGTCGGGAGACGGGACGCCGGAGGACGCGCAGGCTCGTGCGGTGGGTGCGGCGCGTTCTCCCGAGCGTGCGCCGTGCCCTGGGGTTGCCCACACCGGAGCGCGGGACCAAAAGGTATTGCCCCGCCGAGCGCTCGTGCCTCAGCATCGACGCCCATGGCCAACCCACACGACACACTGACCCAGGACCAGGTCGAGGGCTTCGTGCGCGACGGCTTCGTACGGGTGCCGGAGGCGTTCCCCCGGTCCGTGGCGGAGGCGGGGCAAGCGGAGCTGTGGCGGATGGCGGGGGTCGACCCGAACGATCCGTCCAGTTGGCCGGGACCACTGATCCGGATCGAGGGATCGGGGGCGGAGCCGTTCCGGCAGGCGGCCAACACGGAGCGGCTGCGGGGGGCGTTCGACCAACTGGTGGGTGCGGGCAGATGGTTGCCCCGGCTGGGCCTGGGGAGCTTCCCGATCCGCTTTCCCCATCGGGACGAGCCGAGCGACGCGGGTTGGCATCTCGACGCCAGCTTCGCCGGCGGGGCCGAAGGCGCCGAGTACCGGGTCAATCTGCGTTCGCGCGGCCGGGCCCTGCTGCTGCTCTTCCTCTTCACCGACGTCGACGAGGAGGACGCGCCAACCCGGATCAAGGTCGGCTCGCACCGCGACGTGCCGACGTTCCTGTCGGATGCCGGGGAGAAGGGGCGGGAGCTCTTCGAGCTGTGCCGGGCGATGGACGAGGCCGGCCGGCTGAACGCGGAGGACCGCCCGGAGGTCCTGGCGACGGGGCGGGCGGGCGACGTGTATCTCTGCCACCCCTTCCTGGTGCACGCGGCCCAGCCGCACCGTGGCAGCCGACCGAGGATCATCGCCCAGCCGCCGTTGGAGCCGGTGGCGCCGCTCCAGTTGGCGCGGGCGGACGGCTGCTACTCCCCGGTGGAGGCGGCGGTCCGGCTGGGCCTCGGCCTCGGCCACTGAGCCGCGCCGCACCGCCGAGGCACGCCCGCGGTGCCCCGGGCTCAGCCCGCCAGACCGTGGTGGATGGCGAAGATCGCCAACCGGACCCGGCTGGGGCTGGCCGTCTTCCGCATCAGGCTGCCGACATGGGTCTTCACCGTGGTCATGCCGACCCGCATCCGGTCGGCGATCTCCGCGTTGCTCAGCCCCGCGCCGACGAAGGCCAGCACCTCGCGCTCGCGGGCCGTCAGCGGGGGTGGCTCCGGCGAGCGCTCCGCGGACCACGCGCTCGTCGCCTGGCTCACCAGCCGCGCCAGCACCGGCCCGCTGAACGGGCTGCCGCCGGCCGCCGCCTGGCGGACCGCGTCCAGCAGTTCGGCAGGCGTCGCGTCCTTCGCCAGAAAGCCGCAGGCCCCGGCGGCGAGCGCCGGGTAGAGATGGTCGTCGTCGTCGAAGGTGGTCAGCACGACGACCCTGGTCTCCGGCCGGTCGGCGAGCATCCGGGCCGTGGCGGTGGTGCCGTCCACCCCCGGCATCCGCAGGTCCATCAACACCACGTCGGGGACCGTCGCGGCGACCAGCCGCACGGCCTCCTCGCCGTCAGCCGCCTCGCCGACCACCCGGATGTCCTCGGTGGAGTCGCAGAGCATCCGCAGTCCGGCGCGGACCAGTTGCTGGTCGTCGACCAGCAGCACGCGGGTCGGCACGGTTCACCTCCTCGTCGCCCGGGCGGCGTCGGTCGGCACCGTCGCGCTCAGCCGCCAGCCCCGGCCCTCGGGTCCGGCGGTGACGGTACCGCCGAGCAGCGTGACGCGTTCACGCAGCCCCTCGATGCCGTAGCCGGAGTCGACCAGCAGCCGTTCGGGCGCCGGAGCGCCGTCCCCTCCGTCGCTGATCTCGACGCGGACAACGCCGTCGGCGAGCGCCACCGAGACCCGTGCACGGGCACCGACCCCCGCGTGCTTGGCGACGTTGGTCAGCCCCTCCTGCACGATCCGCAGCACCGCGAGCCCGCGCAGCGCGTCCAGCCCGGCCACCTCGGGATCGATCCGGCTCTCCAGCACCAGGCCGTTGCGGCCGGAGCGTTCCACCACCGAGGCGAGGGCGGCGGGGAGTTCGGCCGGCTCGACCAGCAGCGAGCGGGTCGGGTCGGTGACCGAGGCAGGGTCGCGGAGCACGGCGACCAGGCGACGCAGGTCGACGAGCGCGGTGGTGGCCGAGCCGTGCACGTCGTCCAGCACGGTGCGCACCCGCGGGTCGAGATCGGGCAACACCTCCCTGGCCACCCCGGCGCGCAACGCCATCGAGGCGACGTGGTGGGCGACCAGGTCGTGCACCTCCCGTGCCAGCTCGGCGCGTTCGGCCAACCGCGCGCCGAGGGCGGCCAGTTCCCTGCGCTCCTCGGCGTCGCGCGCCCTGGCCTGCGCCTGGGCCAGGTTCTGACTGAGGGCGGAGAGCCACCACCCCAGCAGCAGCGGCGCGGCGACCAGGACCACCAGCAGGTAGCCGATCCCCACGGCGTCCGCGTACTTCTCGCACTCCAGGTACACCACCAGGTAGGCCAGCGACAGGGCCGCACCGCCGAGCAGCGCGGCCCTGGGCGGGCGGCGGGCGGCGAGCTCGACCAGGGCGAGGCAGGCCGCCACCTTCACGACGGCGGGCGGGACCTCCGCCACGGCGCCGACAGCGACGACCAGCGCGGCCTCGACAAGGACCACCGACAGCGGAAACCAGCCGCCGGGAAGGAGAACGAGGGCGGCGACCAGGGCGAACGCCCAGTCGGCCGCGGTCGGTTCGCCGCTGCCGACCAGCAGCAGGCAGCCGGGGGCGAGCAGCGCGGGCACCAGCCGCACCGGCCCCCTCCGGTCGCTCACCGCATCGGTGAGCCAGCTCATCCGCACGATGTCGACGTTAGCCGGGGCACGGAGCCGGCGGGTCGTCCCCGGGAAGGAGCCGGGCCTCCTCCCGGAGGTCGTTCCGCCTCAGGTGGCCTGCGGCCACCGTCCGTTGTCGACCGGCGGGGCAGCCTTCCCCGACACAGCCTCACCGGAGACGGCCACACCGGAGATGGCGTCTCCCGGAACGGCCTCGTCGGACGCGGCTCTCACGGGCATGGCCGCCTCCGGCACGACTCTCCCGGAGAGGGGCCGCTCGGCCATGGCCGTTCCGGAGTCGCCCCCCGGAGAGCCGGCGTTCCCGGCAACGGCGGTGTCGGGGGCGGCGGTTCCGGAGTGGGGAGCGCCGGTAACGGTGGTTCCGGAGGCCGTGGCGTCGGAGGCGGTGGTGCCGTAGTCGGTCGTCCCGGAGTCGGTGGTTCCGGTACCGGCGGTCGCGGGGGCGGCGTCGGGGCCGGCGGCTGCGGAGTCCGGTTGGCTGGGACCGGTGGTGTCGGGATCGTCGTTCCCCGGCGTTCGCCGTTTCCGGCGGGAGGTGTCCATCTGCCGCCACTCCGGGCGGAGTCCGGCGACGGTGGTGGTGAGCAGGTAGAGGCAACCGACGACCAGCAGCGTCGGGCCGAGCCCGGCAGCGGTGACCGCCAGACCGCCGAGCAGTCCGCCCAGCGGGATGCCCGACCAGGCGAGCGAGGTGGACAGCGCCTTGGTGCGGCCCAGGAGCCGACGGGGTATCAGCTCGAACATCACCGCCCCGATGATCGGGTTGAGGAAGCCCGCCCCCAGGCCCGCCAGCACGAAGACCACGGCCACCACCGGCAGGGGCGCGTGCCCGTTCAGCGCCAGCGCCATGACCAGGTAGCGCGGCAGGCCGCACGCCGTGTATCCGATCAGCACCACCGGCCTGCGGGGCAGCCGGTGCGCCAGCGCCGTCGCGATCAGGCTCCCGGCGACCGCGCCGACGCTGAAGGTCGCCACCAGCACGCCGATGGCCGAGGGCCCCGCGCCGCTGCGTTCCGCCCAGACCGGAAGCAGCACGGAGCTGAACGCCGCGTCCAGCAGGTTGGTGATCGCGACGGTGATCATCAACGCCAGCAGCAGCGGCGCTCCGCGCAGAAAGCGGAAGCCCTCCGCGAGTTGTCGCCAGTAGCCGGCAGCCGGCGCGTCCGCTCCGTCCTCCGCCGGCTCCGACGGCACCGGGCGCCCCATCCCCCTCGGCAGGGTCAGCGCGATCACCAGGGAACCGGCCACGAAACAGGCCGCGTTGACATAGAGCCCCGCCAACGGCCCGACCAGCGCGATCAGTCCGCCGCCGGCGAGCGGCCCGACCGTGGTGGCCAGCCGTTCGATCACCCCGGCGGAGCCGGTGGCCCTTTCCAGCGGGAGCGCGCCGCGTTCGGCCGCCTCCGGGATCATGACCTCCTTGGCCAGGTCTCCGGGCCCCCGGGTCGCCCCGACGCACGCGACCAGCACCAGCAGTGCCCACAGCGGAAGCGCGTCGGCGGCGTGCAGGACCGGGACGAGGCAGATCGCCACCGCGCTGAACAGGTCGGTCGTCCAGGAGACGACGCGCGGCCCGATCCGGTCGATCACAGGCCCGCTGAGCGCCTTGACCAGCACATACGGCGTCATCTCGCAGAACGCCACCAGTCCGGTCTGGGCGGCGCTGCCCGTGGAGGTCAGCACGAACCACGGCAGCGCGATCGCGGCGACACGGCTCCCCGTGTAGGCGATGCCCATCGCCGTCAACACGCCTATCAGCGGCCGGAGTCGCTGTCTCCCCGCGTCCGCGGCCCTCCTCATGACGCACCCCCCGTGCGCCCCGTACTCTCTGCGCCACCTGCCTCACCGTGGCCGTCGCCGTCGCCATCGCCACCGCCGTCGAGGTCTGGCAGCAGGTGCAGGACGAGCGAGACGCGTTCGGCGCCCTCGGGGGCCGCCGGCTGGTCGGGATCGTAGCGGCGGTAGCGGTTGAGCACGCCGGAGATGTCCCGTCGCAGCTCCTTGGCCTCCTCGGGGGTGAGCCGCAGCAGCGCGTCGCTGAACTCCACGACCTCGCCCCACTCGCGCGGCATGGTCTCCAGCTCGTTCAGCGCCCGCTGCCCCATCAGCGTGTGCGAGGCCAGAATCGACCGCAGATAGCCGAGAGTCGCGTCCATCTCCCGCCGCGCCAGGTCCATGTCACGGAAAGCGGTCGACTGGTGCACCGAACGCCACCAGCGTTCGCGCCCGTTGCCGCGTCCGGTGTCCTCGGCGACAAAGCCGGCCGCGGCCAGCTGGCGCAGGTGGTAGCTGGTCGCGCCGCTGGTCAGCTCCATGCGCTGGGCCAGAAGAGTGGCGGTGGACGGCCCGTGGACACGAAGCAGTCCGAGCAGCCTGACCCGCACGGGATGGGCCAGCGCACGCAGCCCGCGCGCGTCCAGCTCGATGTGCGAGACGGGCGGCTCCGTCAGGTGGGGAAGCGGCTGAGCGGGGCGTTCGGCCGAAGCGCCGGCCGCGCGTGGAGTGTCGGTCATCCGGCCACGATAAACCGCAAACACTTCTTTGCAAAGAGTCGTTGGCACTCCCCTGACATGCCCTCTTTACTGTTCCCATGCCTCGCTTTGCCAGGGTTTTTCTTGACTGCGGAAACAGGCTGGTTTCCTCTTGACGTTATGCTCAGCACGAACCCCCGCCTGAGGAGGGCGTTTTCATGGTGACGCGGCGCACGCCACTACCGGGCGTCGGCACCCAGTACGACCTCGCCACTCGGGACGGTCGACACATCTCGGTGGTCGCGCACGACGACGGTCGGCGGTTCATCGCCTTCTACTCGCCTGACGACCCCGACGCCTGCCAGGGCACCGTGCCGCTGGACGCCCAGGAGGCGGCCCGGCTGGCCTCGATCATCGCGCCGGACCTCGCGGACCACGCGCTCCCCGGCGGCGAACTCGGCTTCGACCTGGTGACCGAGCGCATCCCCATCGGCCCCGACTCCCCCTACCGTGGGCGGCCGTTGGGCGACACGCGGGCCCGTACCCGCACCGGCGCCTCCATCGTCGCCGTGCTGCGCAGGACCAGCACGCATCCCTCCCCCAGTCCCGACTACCGCCTTGAGGCGGGAGACACGTTGGTGGTGGTCGGCACCCGCGAGGGCGTCGACGACCTCTCCGACATCATCGCCGGCGGCTGATCAGCGCGGTCCGTACGTCCGGGACCGCCCACAGCGCTGGGACCCGGCGTCACGCACGCCCCCGCGCGGGTTGCCGCACGCCGGGTTCGAACACCGACGACACATGCGGCGCCCGGGCGCGGCAGGGCGAACTGAAAGGTGCGGTGACTCTTGCACGACACCACCATCATGCTGATCGAACTGGGGGCGGTCGTCCTGGGCCTCGGCCTGGTCGGACGGCTGGCCGGCAGGCTCGGTCTCTCCCCCATCCCCCTCTATCTGCTGGCCGGACTCGCCTTCGGGCAGGGCGGACTGCTCCCCCTGAACACCACGGAAGGCTTCATCGAGGTGGGCGCCGAGATCGGCGTCATCCTGCTGCTGCTGATGCTGGGCCTGGAGTACACCGCGCCCGAACTGGTGGACAGCCTCAAGACCCAGTACCCGTCCGGCGCGGTCGACCTGCTGCTGAACGCGACGCCGGGCGCGCTCGCCGGATTCCTGTTGGGCTGGGGCCCCGTGGGCGCGCTGGCGCTGGCCGGCGTCACCTACATCTCCTCCTCCGGCGTGATCGCCAAGGTGCTCACCGACCTCAACCGCCTCGGCAACCGGGAGACCCCCGTCATCCTGGGCATCCTGGTCATCGAGGACCTGACGATGGCGGTCTATCTGCCGGTTCTCTCCACCGTGTTGGCCGGCGTCGGGCTGGTCAGCGGCAGCGTCACGCTGGCTATCGCGCTGGGCACCGCCAGCATCGCGCTGTTCGTCGCGCTGCGCCACGGCCGGTGGATCAGCAAGACGGTCTCCTCGGACAACCCGGAGATGCTGCTGCTGGTGGTCCTCGGCCTGACCCTGCTGGTCGCCGGGATCGCGCAGAAGCTCCAGGTGTCGGCGGCCGTCGGCGCGTTCCTGGTCGGCATCGCCCTCTCCGGCGAGGTGGCGCACACCACCCGCCGGCTCTTCATGCCGCTGCGTGACCTCTTCGCGGCGGTGTTCTTCGTGTTCTTCGGTCTCTCCACCACGCCGAGCGACATACCGCCGGTGCTCGTTCCGGCGCTGCTGCTCGCCGTGGTGACCGTTCTCACCAAGATCGCCACGGGCTGGTACGCGGCCGGTCGTGCGGGCATCGGGCCGCGCGGCAGGCTGCGGGCCGGCGGCGCCCTGGTGGCGCGCGGCGAGTTCTCCATCGTGATCGCCGGACTCGCCTCGGCGACCGAACCACGGATCGCGCCGGTGGCGACGGCGTATGTGTTGATCATGGTCATCGTGGGCCCGCTGGCCGCCCGTTGGACGGAACCGGTCGCCCGCAACCTGATGGAACGCCGCGCCGCCAAGCAGGCGGGTTCCACGGTGCTGACCGACGTGCGGCCGGCGACCGAGGCCGGCTCGTAGGCGGCACTCGGGCCCGCGCAACGGGGAGCGCGCGGGCCCGAGTCCCGCCCACGGAACGGAACCCGAGTCCCGCCTGCGGACGGAGTCGCGTCCCGCCTGCGGACGGGGTCCGCTTCCCGCCCCATAGCAGAGCTGTTCCGGGTTTGGTCACCGTTTCCGGGGCCCGTCCGCCCATGGCCAACGGATGAGGCATTATTCGGACCCATGGGAATCGTCGCAGGTCTCGACAGCTCGTCCGCCTACACCCGCATCGTCGTCTGCGACGCCGAGACCGGTGAGGTGCTGCGTCAGGGACACGCCGAGCACCCGTCCGGCGAGGCGGCGCCGGAGTCCTGGCTGCTGTCCCTCGGCGAGGCCGCCGACGGCGGGATGCTGGACGAGGTTGCCGCGATCGGGGTCGCCGCCCAGCCGCACAGCGTGGTCCCGATAGACGCGGACGGCAAGCCGGTGCGCCCCGCGTTGGCGGGGGCGGACGACCGGGCGCGCGCGGCGTCGTTCGCGCTGGTGGACGCGTTGGGCGGGCGGGCCGCCTGGGCCGAGGCCGTCGGCTCGGTGCCCCAACCGACGCACCCGGTCGCGCAGTTGCGTTGGCTCGCCGGTCAGGAGCCGGAGGCGGCGCGGCGCACCACGACCGTGCTCCAGCCGCAGGACTGGCTGGTGTGGCAGCTGCTCGGCCGCCCGAACCGCTGGTCCACGGACCGCGGCGGCGCCTCAGGCACCGGCTACTGGTCGGCTGTCTCCGGCAACTGGCGCCACGAGCTGGCCGAGTTGGCCATCGGCCACCCGGTGAGCCTGCCCGAGCTGCTGGGCCCGGCCGATGCCGCGGGGCGCACACCCGAGGGGCTGCTGATCTCGGCCGGCACCGGGGAGACCATGGCCGCCGCCCTCGGGCTGGGCGTGGGCAAGGGCGACGCCGTCATCGCGCTCGGCGCCTCCGGCTCGGTCTGCGCGGTGCACCACGAGGCGTTGACCGACCCGACCGGCACGATCACCGGCTTCGCGGACGCGACCGGCCACCATCTGCCCATGGTGCGCACCCTCAACGCCAGCCGGGTGCTGCGCGGCACGGCCGAACTCCTCGGCCGCGACCTGCCCGAGCTGTCCGAACTGGCCCTCTCCTCCACGCCAGGCGCGCACGGCCTGGTCCTGCTGCCGTATCTGGCCGGCGAACGCGCCCCCGACCTTCCGCACGCCGCCGGCACCCTGGCGGGGCTGCGCCGCGAGTCGATGAAACCGGAACACCTGGCCAGGGCCGCGTTCGAGGGAATGCTCTGCGGGCTGGCCGACGCCGCCGACATGCTGCGCCGGCGGGGCGTGGCGATCAACCGGGTCTTCCTGCTGGGCCAGGTGGCGACGCTGCCGGCGGTGCGGAAGCTGGCGCCCGCGGTGTTGAACGCCACGGTCGTCGTCCCCGAACCGGCGGACTACACCGCCATTGGCGCCGCCCGCCAGGCGGCGTGGGCGCTGGGCGTCGACGAGGGCCGGCTGACGGCCGAGGCGCCGCCAGCGTGGGCGCCGGCGCGGGGGGAACGGTTCGAGCCGGACGAGGACGAGCCGGCCGTCGGCTCCTCCGTCCGCCTCCAGTACGCGGCCGTCCGCGACGAGATCCACCCGGGGGCGATCGCCTGACCGGCGGCCCCCGGAAGACAACCGGCCTTGCCGGCCGGGTGAGCCGTCGACCGCACCCCGGTGGACGGTTACTCGCGCCGTTCCCCGCGCCCCCGACGGGGGCGAACCCGCACCACGGGGACCGTCCCCCACCACCCAAGCCACCCCGAAACGGCGCCAGAAAGCGCGAAGCCGCGCACGACAACCGGCCCTCGCCGGCCAAGGCAAGCCGTCGACCGCACCACGGCACACAGCTGCCCGCGCCCCCGACGGGGCGGTCCCGGGGGCCGGCGGCCAGCCGCTAGTCGAGGTAGCCGCGGAGCTGTTCCGCGTAGGTGTGGTCGCGAAGCTTGCCGAGCGTCTTGTGTTCGATCTGGCGGATCCGTTCCCTCGTGACGCCGAAGAGGCCGCCGATCTCCTCCAGGGTGCGCGGGCGCCCGTCGAGCAGGCCGTAGCGCAGCTCGACCACCCGGCGTTCGCGGTCGCCCAGCGTGGAGAGCACCGCCTCCAACTGCTCGCGCAGCAGCAGGAAAGCTGCGGACTCGGCCGGCGAGGGGATGTCGACGTCCTCGATCAGGTCGCCGAGCGCCACGTCGTCCTCGTCGCCGATCGGCGTCTGGAGCGAGACGGGGTCCTGCGCCAGCCGCAGGATCTCGCCGACCCGCGCGGCCGTGAGGCCCAGCAGCGCCGCGACCTCCTCGGGCGGCGGCTCGTAGCCGCGTTCCTGGAGCACCCGGCGCTGGACGCGGATGACGCGGTTGATCTGCTCGACCACGTGGACCGGAACGCGAATGGTGCGCGCCTGGTCCGCGATGGCGCGGGACATCGCCTGGCGGATCCACCAGGTCGCGTACGTCGAGAACTTGAAGCCGCGGGTGTAGTCGAACTTCTCGACCGCCCTGATCAGCCCGAGGTTCCCCTCCTGGACCAGGTCGAGCATGGTCAGGCCGCGGCCGACGTAGCGTTTGGCGACGGAGACCACCAGCCGGAGGTTGGCCTCGATCAGCCGGCGCTTGGCCATCCGGCCCCTGACCACCAGCCGGTCCAGGTCGAGGGCCAGGCGATCGTCCAGTTGGGCGGTGCCGCTGAGTCGTTCCTCGGCGAAGAGGCCGGCCTCGACCCGCTTGGCCAGCTCCACCTCGTCGGCCGCCGTGAGCAGCGGGATCCGGCCGATCTCCCGCAGGTACTGGCGGAAGAGGTCGTTGGCCGTGCCACCGCCCGGCTCCGCCCTGGTGGTGACGGCGAGTGGCCGTTCCTCCAGCTCCTCCAGCTCCTCGGTCGCGGACCGGGTGGGGGCGGCGGGAGCCGCGCGCTTGAGTGTCGGGGTCTGCACGTGGACGACCTCCAGGAGGGTCGCGGCGGGAGCGGAGCGGCACCGTTCCCCAGTGTGAGGTACACCTGACTCCGGCCACGAGATGCGTGCGGCCACAATTTTCGACGGCTACCCGGAAGTTGACCGCCCGCGACCCGGCCCAGGACCGCCGCCGCACCCTCCCCGGGCCGCCCCGAGCGGTCGCCCGGCGCGGCTCAGACCGCGTAGAGCGCCGCGACCCCGCGTTCGCGCAGCGCCCTGGCGTACTGGTTGAGCGTCCACAGCTCCTGGCGGACGTCGGCCGCCGTCGTGTTCCCCGACTGGGCCTCGGCGCGGCGGGCGTCGGACTCCAGCTGCTGGACGCGGCGGTTGACCGCCGCCAGCCGCACCTGGACCAGCCGGGAGCCGGCGTAGGAGTCCATCTCGCGCTGCCGCTTGCGGCCGACCTGGAGCGGCTCCACCGCCAGCTCGTTGACCAGGACCCGCACCGCGTCGTCGGGGGCGGCCTCGCTGACCCGCCCCAGATAGGACGGGTCGGCGGAGGCGACGCCGCCGGCGTCCATGATGAGGCGGCGGACCATGGCGTAGGGCGGGGCGGTGAACTCGTCCTCGCCGTAGGCGTCGAACGCCGGGGAGACCAGCTCGGGGAACTGGAGCGCCAGCTTCAGCAGCTCGCGCTCGCCGAGATGCGCCGGGTTGCGCAGGTTGAGCGCGGGGCCCCCGGGGGGCTGCCCGAACGAGGGCGCGGCGGCCGGCTGGGCGGCGTGCTGCGGGTCCCACGCGCCCCCGTGCCGCGCACCGCCCTGCTGCGGGCCGCCCTGCCGAGCGGCGCCGTTCCGCTCGCCGCGCTGCCGGCTCCACGGCGCCAGCTGCGCGACCCGGCGCAGCACGAAACGCTCGTCGGGGATGCCGACCAGGCCGGCGAGACGGACCGCGTACTCGTGTCTGATGGCCGCGTCCTTGATCTGCGCGACCAGCGGCGCCGCGTGCTCCAGGGCGGCGGAACGGCCCTCCGCCGTCTCCAGGTTGTGCCGGTTGACCAGGGAACGGACCGCGAACTCGTAGAGCGGGGCGCGCGCCTCGACCAGCTCCCTGACCGCCTCGTCGCCCTGGGCCACCCGCAGGTCGCACGGGTCCATCCCGCCGGGCGAGACGGCGATGAACGTGTAGGCGGCGAACTTCTGGTCGTCCTCGAACGCGCGCAGCGCGGCCTTCTGGCCCGCCGCGTCCCCGTCGAAGGTGAAGACGACCTCGCCGGCGCGGTGCGAGGCGGAGCTGTCCATCAGCAGCCGGCGCAGGATCTTGACGTGCTCGCCGCCGAACGCGGTACCGCAGGTGGCGATGGCGGTGGTGACCCCCGCGAGGTGGCACGCCATCACGTCCGTGTACCCCTCGACGACGACCGCCGTGTTGTTGTTGGCGATGTCCCGCTTGGCCAGGTCGATGCCGTAGAGCACCTGGGACTTGCGGTAGATCGGGGTCTCCGGCGTGTTCAGGTACTTGGGGCCGTTGTCGTCCTCGCGCAGGCGGCGGGCGCCGAAGCCGACGACCTCGCCCGTGATGTCCCTGATCGGCCACATCAGCCGGCCGCGGAAACGGTCGATCGGGCCGCGCCTGCCGTCCTGGGCGAGGCCGGCGAGCAGCAGCTCCTTGTCGCTGAAGCCGGCGCCGCGCAGATAGCGCGTCAGATGGTCCCAGCCGGCCGGCGCGTACCCGACGCCGAAGTGCTCGGCGGCGGCCTGGTCGAAGCCGCGCTCGTGGAGGAAGGTCCGGCCGATCTCGGCCTCGGGCGAGGCGAGCTTCTCCGCGTAGAACCGGGCGGCGGCGCGGTGCGCCTCCAGCAACCTGGTCCGCTCCCCCGCCTGCCGGCCCGGGGTGTAACCGCCCTGCTCGTAGCGGAGGGTGATGCCGGCCTGGGCGGCGAGCCGCTCGACGGCCTCGGAGAAGGAGAGATGCTCCATCTTCATCACGAAGGCGAGGGTGTCCCCGCCCTCCTGGCAGCCGAAGCAGTGGAAGAGGCCCTTGCTCGGACTGACGTGGAACGAGGGGGACTTCTCGTCGTGGAACGGGCACAGGCCCTTGAGGTTCCCCCCGCCGCCGGGGCGCAGCTGAAGGTACTCCGCGACCACGGCGTCGATCGGGACCGCGTCCCTGACCGCCTTCACGTCGTCGTCGTTGATCCTGCCCGCCACGCTCGCAGTCTACGGCCGCCCACCGACAGCCGGCCCCGGGGCCGGGACCCGGCGGCCCCTCCCTCCTCCCTCACCTCCTCCTCCTTCACCCGGATGATCCCGGGGCGACCGGACGGGACAGGGATGAGACGGGTGTTACGGGCATTACGGGATAAGTTACCCGGGGGTCGGCAGGAACGTCCGAGAGGTGGTCGGTGGCCATGGCCAAGCAGACGGTGGCGGAGCAGCTGGTGGAGACGCTGGTGCGGTCCGGCGTGAGACGGCTGTACGGGGTGGTGGGCGACAGCCTCAACCCCGTGGTCGACGCGGTGCGCAGGACCAAGAACATCGACTGGGTCCAGGTGCGCCACGAGGAGACCGCCGCGTTCGCGGCCGGCGCCGAGGCGCAGCTCACCGGCGTGCTCGCGGCCTGCGCCGGCTCCTGCGGCCCCGGCAACCTGCACCTGATCAACGGCCTCTACGACGCGCACCGTTCGATGGCCCCGGTCCTCGCGCTGGCCTCGCACATCCCGAGCGCCGAGATCGGCACCAGCTACTTCCAGGAGACCCATCCCGAGCGGCTCTTCGTGGAGTGCAGCCACTACTGCGAGCTGATCTCCAACCGCCAGCAGATGCCCCGCGTGCTCCAGACCGCGATCCAGCACGCGATCGGCAGGGGCGGCGTCAGCGTCGTGGCGCTTCCGGGCGACATCGCGGCCCAGCAGGTGCCGGAGCAGGCCGAGGAGCACGCGCTGGTCACCGCGCGGCCCACGGTCCGGCCCTCGGAGTCGCAGATCGCCCAGCTCGCGGAGATGGTCGACCAGGCGCGGCGGATCACCCTCTTCTGCGGCGGCGGGGTCGCCGGCTCGCACGACGAGGTGATGGAGTTCGCCCAACGGGTCAAGGCACCGGTGGGGCACGCGCTGCGCGGTAAGGAGTTCATCCAGTACGACAACCCGTTCGACGTGGGGATGAGCGGGCTGCTGGGCTACGGCGCGGCGTACGAGGCGACCCACGAGTGCGACCTGCTGATGCTGCTGGGCACCGACTTCCCCTACAACGCCTTCCTCCCCGACGACGTGCGGATCGTCCAGGTCGACGTGCGCGCCGAACACCTCGGGCGCCGCTCCAAGCTGGACCTCGGCGTCTGGGGCGACGTCGGCGAGACGCTGCGCTGTCTGACACCCAGGGTCAAGGAGAAGAACAACCGCCGCTTCCTGGACCGGATGTTGAAGAAGCACGTGGAGGCGCTGGAGGGCAAGGTCCACGCCTACACCCGCAAGGTCGAACGGCACACGCCGATCCACCCCGAGTACGCGGCCTACGTGCTGGACGAGGAGGCGGCCGACGACGCGGTCTTCACGGTGGACACCGGGATGTGCAACGTGTGGGCGGCGCGCTATCTCACGCCCAACGGCAAGCGCCGGGTCATCGGCTCCTTCCGGCACGGATCGATGGCCAACGCGCTGCCGCAGGCCATCGGGGCACAGTTTCTGGACCGGGGGCGACAGGTCGTCTCGATGTCGGGCGACGGCGGGTTCACGATGCTGATGGGCGACTTCCTGACGCTCGTCCAGTACGACCTGCCGGTGAAGGTGATCCTCTTCAACAACTCCTCGCTGGGGATGGTCGAACTGGAGATGATGGTCGGCGGCCTGCCGGCGTTCGGCACCGGCTACCGCAACCCGGACTTCGCGGCGCTGGCGGAGGCGGTCGGGGTGCACGCGACGCGCGTGGAGAAGCCCAAGGAACTGCGCAAGGCGCTGCGTGGCGCGCTGCGCCACAAGGGGCCGGCGCTGGTCGACATCGTGACCGACCCGAACGCGCTGTCCATCCCGCCGAAGATCAAGGCCGAGATGGTGACGGGCTTCGCGCTCTCCGCCGGCAAGATGGTCCTCGACGGCGGCGTGGGCCGCATGGCCCAACTGGCCCGCTCCAACCTGCGCAACGTTCCCCGTCCCTGACGGCCGGCGGCGCGGGGAACGGCGCGAGCAACCAGCCACCGGGGCGCGGACGACAACCCACCCGGACCAGCAAGCTCCGTAGTCGACCAACCCCCGCCACACATGCACCGCGCAGTTCCCCGCGCCCCCAAACAGGCCGTCACCTGCCGAGCGTGAACCCGCACCCAACCCACCACGCCAGCCCCAACCCAGGGGCGCGGGGAACTGCGCGAGCAACCACCCACCGGGCCGAGGACGACCACCCATCCAAGCCACGCACGTGAGTAGTCGACCAACCCCCGCCACCCAGCATGCGCGCAAGCCGCCCACCGGGGGTGAAGGGGCGCGGGGAACGGCGCGAGCAACCAGCCACCGGGGTGAGGGCGCAAAGAACCCCGAAAGCCCAGCGGCAGCGCGTCAGCGGAGGTCGAGGAGCTGGTGGAGGGGGAGGCGGGGCGGGGAGGCGGGGGTCTCCGTGGCGTAGCCGAGACGGAGGACGGCGTGGACCTGGCCGGCGGGGAGGAGGGGGTCGTTGACCGTCCAGCCCAGCTCCGTCCAGGCCAGCGACCCGGAGCTGACCGCGGCCGAGAGCCCGTGCGCCGTGGCGACCAGCAGCGCCCGTTCCAGCGCCTGCCCGGCGCGCACCCAGTCGGCCGGCCGGTCCTCCACCGTGGAGAGCAGCGCCAGCTGCGGCGGGGGGCCGTCCCCCGCGCCCGGCATCCGTTCCGTGGGGGCCAGCCGGCCGGCGAAGTCGTGGACGGGGGCCGGGCGGTGGCCGGGGTCGCCGGTCGCGGCGGTGGGCCGTTCGTCGACGTCGGTCCACTGGGCCAGCTCCGTCAGCCGCCCCGGGTCGTGGAAGTCGCGCCCCTCCGCGTCCACGGCCAGCCGCAGCACCGCCGTGGCGTGCCAGGGCGAGGCGAACAGCAGCTGTCCGCCCTCCCGTTCGGCCGCCGCGCGCAGCAGCGCCCGCACCGGGTCGGGCACCCGTTCGGCCGTGTAGGGGCGGCGGTTGGTGTGGCGGCGGGGGATCTGTGCGGCCAGTTCGGCGAGGGCCGCCGCCTCGGCCGCGCCGTCGGGGTCGCCCGGCGGCGCGTCCTCGGGGACGCGGCGCAGCCGCACCGCGGCCAGCAGCCGCGGGTCGTAGTGGTCGGGCAGCACGCGGAACGCGGTGCGCCAGCCGGCTTCGGCCGCCGCGGCCCGCAGGTTGAGCAGCGCGGCGCCGCAGCCCATGTGCAGCGCGCGCCCGTGCGGGTCGGAGTGCGGCAGGCAACGGTCCATGGCGGCGCGCAGCTCCAACACCCCGCCGTCGGCGGCGTAGCGGAAGCGCCACGGCTGCGCGTTGTGCAGGGAGGGCGCCGCCGTCGCGGCCTCCACCAGCCGGGTGACGGTACCCCGCGAGGGGTTCTCGGTGGGCACCGCACCTCCCGGCCGGGCGCTTCGGACGTCGGGGCCCGAGGGGGGCGCCCTGCCCCCTTTCTAACCCCCCTGCCCCGATCTCGCCTCCCCGACCGGCTCGCCGTCGGCCAGTGCGGCCAGCGGCACGTCCGGGTCGGCCAGCGCCGCCGGGTCGACCTCGCGGCCGGAGCGCACCAGCCGTTGCACCGCCTCGGTGACGTCCCACACGTTCATCGAGAGCCCGGCCAGCACCCGGCCGCCGCGCAGCCAGAACGCGACCGCCTCCCGCCGTTCGGGGTCGCCGCGCCACACCACCCGGTCGTAGTCGCCGGCCGGCGCCCAGCCGGAGTACTCGATGCCCAGGTCGTACTGGTCGGAGAAGAAGTACGGCACCCGGTCGAAGACCACGTCACGGCCGAGCATCGCGCGGGCCGCCGCGGGGCCCGCGTGCAGCGCGTTGGCCCAGTGCTCGACGCGGCGCCGGTCGCTGCCGCTGCCCAGCTCCTGCGCGGCGACGTCGCCGGCCGCGAAGATCCGCGGGTCGCTGGTGCGCAGCGCCGCGTCGACGGCGATGCCGCCGACACCCTCGTCCGCCAGTTCGAGGCCGGCCGAGGCCGCCAGCGCGGTGCGCGGCGCGGCGCCGATCGCCGCCAGCACGGCGCGCGCCGGCAGCCGCGCGCCGCCCTCGGTGCGCACGCCGGAGACGATGCCGTCGCGGCCCTCGATCGCCGCGAGCCGGTCAACGAAGAGGAACGTGACGCCGCGCTCGGCGTGCACCCCGGCCAGCACCTCGCCCAGTTCGGGCCCCAGCACCCGGTGCAGCGGCGTCGGCTCCGGCTCGACCACCACCACGGGAACGCCCAGCGTCCGTGCCGCCGCCGCCACTTCGAGGCCGATCCAACCGGCGCCCGCGATCACCAGCGGGTCGCCCTCGCGGCCGGGGGCGGTGAGCGCGCCCCGCAGATGGTCGGCGTGGGCCAGCCGCCGCAGGTGGTGCACGCCGGCCAGTTCGGTGCCGGGGATGCCGAGCCGGCGCGGTTCGGCGCCCGTGGTCAGCAGCAGCCGGTCGTAGGGCAGCCGGGTGCCGTCGCCCAGGCGGACCTCGCGGCGGTGCCGGTCGATCGCGACCGCCGGCTGCCCCAGGTGGAGTTCGACCCGGTGCGCGGCGTACCAGCCGGCCGGGTGGACGAAGACGCTGCCGCGGTCGGCGCGCCCCGCCAGGTAGTCCTTGGACAACGGGGGCCGCTCGTAGGGCTGTTCGTGTTCGTCGCCCAGCAGTATCACCCGCCCGCCGAAGCCCTCGGCGCGCAGGGACTCCGCCGCCTTGGCGCCCGCGAGCCCACCGCCGATGATCAGATACGTCTGTGTCCCGTCCACGCGCCTGCCTCCCAGACCGGCCTTGTCCGGCGGTGCCCCCCGCGCGCGCACGGCCTGCGCGTGCCCCGTGCGCACGGGGTGTTTCCCGCCCGTTCACCCCCATGGAGCCTGCCCCACCTCGGGCGACACCGGAAGGGGGCGGTCAGCGGCGCAGTCGTGCGTGGCGCGCGCGGGCCGCCGCGTCGGTGAGGGCGGCGACCTGGTCGACGACCACCCGCAGCGCGGCCCGTTCGTCCTCAACCGCCGCGTGCAGCGCCCGGTACTGCGGGTCGAGCCCCTCGGGCGCGCGCCGGAGCAGCGCGTCGCACAACTCCTCCAGCAGCTCGCGCTGTTCGCCGCGCGCCTGGGAGTGCTCCGGCCGCTGCATCACGTGGACGTCGGCCACCGCCTTGAGCACCGCGCACTCCAGCCGGGTGGCGCGCGGCACCACGACGTCCGCCCCGTAGCGGCGCAGCGCGCCGGTGCCGAACGCCTCCCTCGTGGCGTGCTCGGCGGCCAGGCAGAACCGGCCGATCAGCTGGCTGGTCGCGTCCTTCAACCGGGCCTGGGCGAGCGCGCCCCCGTCGTAGCCGTGCGGCCACCACTCCTGGAGCAGCAGCCTGTCCAGCGCCTCGGCCAGCTCCTCCCCCGTCACCCCCGGCGGCGCGTAGCGGCGGGCGGCCACCTCGAAGACCGCGGCGCGCTCCGGGGCCGCGGTCAGCGCGGCCGGGTCGAGATGGCCGGCGTGCAGCCCGTCCTCCACGTCGTGGACGGAGTACGCCACGTCGTCCGCCCAGTCCATCACCTGCGCCTCGAAGCACCGCCTGTCCTCGGGCGCGCCCCGGCGCAGCCAGCCGAAGACCGGCAGGTCGTCGTCGTAGACCCCGTACTTGGGCGAGCCGGGGTCGGAGGGGTGACCGCCGCGCGGCCAGGGGTACTTGGTGGCCGCGTCCAGGGTGGCGCGGGTGAGGTTGAGCCCGAACGAACGGGGCGCGCCCCCGCCGTCGGGTTCCGTCAGCCGCTTGGGCTCCAGCCGGGTCAGCAGCCGCAGGGACTGCGCGTTGCCCTCGAACCCGCCGGCCTCGGCGGCGACCCGGTCCAGCACCCGCTCCCCGTTGTGGCCGAACGGCGGGTGGCCCAGGTCGTGCGCCAGGCAGGCGGCCTCCACCACGTCGGTGTCGCAGCCGAAGGCGGCGCCGAGGTCGCGCCCGATCTGCGCGCACTCCAGGGAGTGCGTCAGCCGGGTGCGGGGCGCCGCGTCCCAGTCCTGGTGCGCCGCGGCCTCGTCGAGCGTGACGACCTGCGTCTTGCCTGCGAGCCTGCGCAGCGCTGAGGAGTGCTGCACGCGGGCGCGGTCCCGTTGGAAGGCGGTGCGGCCGGGGCGCTTGTCCGGCTCGGCGTCGAACCGCTCGGCGGCGTGCGGCTCGTAGCCGCCCTCGACGTCCCTGTACTCGACGTACTCGACCATTCCTTGACCGTAACGCGCCGGCCGGCGCGTGGCTCAGCCGGCCGTGGCGGCGAGCGCGGGCGCCTGCCAGTGGCGGCGCGCCTGGTCGTAGCGGTGCAGCACCAGCCGGGCCAGCGCGGGGTGGTTGCCCAGCGGCGCGGCGGCCACGCCGGGCGCCTCGGCGGCGCAGCGTTCGGCGAACCGTCCGGGCGCCACGAAGCAGGAGGCGACGGCGACCTCGCGGTGGCCGCTGGCGCGCAGCGCCTCGACGGCCTCGGCGACCGTCGGGGAGTCGGCGGAGGCGTAGGCCGGCACGACGGGCACGCCGCCGAGCCGGGTGGCGAGCATCGCGGCGGTGTATCCGGTGCCGGCCGCCGACTCCGGGTCACGGGAGCCGGCGGCGGCCAGCACCACGGGGCCGCCGCGGTAGCCGGCGTCGACCAGCCGGCCGTGGAGCGCCTCGGCGAGCAGCGGATGGGGGCCGAGCGAGCCGGCGACGGTGACCCGCAACCGGTCGTCGACGGCGGCCAGCGCACCCGGTATCTCCTGCTTCACGTGGTAGCCGCGGCTGAAGAGCAGCGGCACCAGCACCGCCGAGCCGCCGAGCCCGGCCAGGGTCCCCTCCAGCGTGGGCCGGTCGTTCTCCAGGTACCCCACGGCCACCCGCACCCCGGGCCGCATCGCGCCGACCAGCCGCAGCAGGGCGCGGACGGCGGGCTCGGCCCTCGGGTCGGGCGAACCGTGGGCGACGGCGACGAGGGTGGGCGGGCGGCGGTCGTTCATGTGCCAAGCCTGCGCCCGGCGGATTGCCACCGTGTTGCGCCGGCGTCACGACCCCGAGCGCCGTTCCTCACCGCCGCCGGAGGCGCGCGCTGAGCGGAACGCATCCGGCGGGTAACGCGCGGCAACGGGCCACGTAACGGGCCGCGTTGGCTTCCGTAACACGTCCGGACGACGATGGCCGCATGAGCCGCGACACGCCACGCGCCCACCCGTCCGACGACGCGGGCGGCGCCGTCGACACCCACTGCCCCTACTGCGCGCTCCAGTGCGGGATGCGGCTGGTGCCCGACCCGCGCGCGGCCGGCGGGGTCGCCGTCGCCGAGCGGGCCGCGTTCCCCGTCAACCGGGGCGCGCTGTGCGGCAAGGGCCGCGCCGCGCCCGAGACGCTGGCGCGCGGGCTGCGGCTGACGGAGCCGCTGGTGCGCGACCCCGGCAGCGGCGCGCTGGTGCCGACCGACTGGGAGACGGCGCTGGCGCGGGTGGCCGAGGGGCTGGCAGGGACGCGGCGCACCCACGGCGCCGACGCCGTCGGCGTCTTCGGCGGCGGCGGGCTGACCAACGAGAAGGCGTACGCGCTGGGCAAGTTCGCCCGGCTGGTGCTGGGCACCTCGCAGATCGACTACAACGGCCGGTTCTGCATGTCCTCGGCCGCCGCCGCCGGCAACCTGGCGTTCGGCCTGGACCGGGGGCTGCCGTTCCCGCTCGCCGACATCCCGCGCACCGGCTGCGTCATCCTCGTCGGCTCCAACCCGGCCGACACCATGCCCCCCGCGCTGCGCTACCTCACCGAACTGCGGGCGAACGGCGGCACGTTGATCGTCGTCGACCCGCGCCGCACCCGCACCGCCGAGCAGGCGGACCTGCATCTGGCGCCGCGCCCCGGCACCGACCTGGCGCTGGCGCTGGGGCTGCTGCACCTGGTGGTCGCCGAGGGCCGGGTCGACGAGGAGTTCGTCGCCGCCCGCACCAGCGGCTGGGAGGAGGCGCGGGCCGGGGCGATGGCGCACTGGCCCGAGCTGGTGGAACGCGTCACCGGGGTGCCGGTGCCCCGGCTCAGGGAGGCGGCGCGGATGTTCTGCGCACCCCGGGAGGCGATGGTGCTGACGGCGAGGGGGCCGGAGCAGCAGGCCAAGGGCACCGACACCGTGGGCGCCTGGATCAACCTGTGCCTGGCGACGGGCCGCGCCGGCCGCCCGTTCTCCGGCTACGGCTGCCTGACCGGGCAGGGCAACGGGCAGGGCGGGCGGGAGCACGGGCAGAAGGCCGACCAGCTGCCCGGCTACCGGATGCTGACCGACCCGGCGGCCAGGGAGCACGTCGCCGGGGTGTGGGGCGTCGAGCCCTCGACGCTGCCGGGCCCCGGGCGCAGCGCCTACGAGCTGCTGGACGCCCTCGGCCGGGACACCCCCGACGGGGTGCGGGCGCTGCTGCTGCTCGGCTCCAACCCGGTGGTCTCCGCGCCGAGGGCGGCGCACGTGGAGGAACGGCTGCGGGCGCTGGACTTCCTGGCCGTCTGCGACGTGGTGCTCTCGGAGAGCGCGCGGCTGGCGGACGTGGTGCTGCCGGTGGCCCAGTGGGCGGAGGAGACCGGCACCATGACCAACCTGGAGGGCCGGGTGCTGCTGCGGCGCCGCGCCCTCGACCCGCCGCCCGGCTGCCGGACGGATCTGGAGGTGCTCCACGGGTTGGCGGCGCGGCTGGGCTGGGAGAAGGGCTTCCCGACCGACCCGGCCGAGGTGTTCGACGAGCTGCGGCGCGCCTCGGCCGGCGGCAAGGCGGACTACTCGGGGATCACCTACCGGCGGATCGCGGAGGAGGACGGCGTCTTCTGGCCGTGCCCGGAGACACGCACCGAGACGCCGGACGACGCCCCGCACCCGGGGACGCCCCGGCTGTTCCTGGAACGGTTCGCCACCCCGGACGGGCGGGCCAGGTTCGCCCCGGTGCTGCACCGCGCCGCCGCCGAGGAGCCGGACGCGGAGTACCCGCTGCTGCTGACGACGGGCCGGGTGCTGGCGCAGTACCAGTCGGGGGCGCAGACCCGGCGCGTGGCGCGGCTCAACGAGGCGGCGCCGGGCCCGTTCGTGCAGCTCCACCCGCGGCTCGCGGCGCGGCTCGGGGTGGCGGACGGCGAGCGGCTCGCGGTGGTCTCGCGGCGCGGCCGGGCGGTCGCACCGGCCAGGATCAGCCCGGACATCAGGCCGGACACGGTCTTCATGCCGTTCCACTGGCCGGGTGAGGGGCGGGCCAACACGCTGACCAACCCGGCGCTCGACCCGACGTCGCGGATGCCGGAGTTCAAGGTCTGCGCGGTCCGGGTGGAACGCGCCGTCAACGGGTGAACGGTGCGGCTCCCCCGTCCGGCCCGGTTGCGGGGGCGGGCGGCGCGGGCAGCATGGAGGGCATGGACGACCTGACCCGCCTCGCCGACGAGCACCTCGCCACGGCGCTGGCAGCCGAACACGGCCGCAGCGCCCATCTCTTCCTGCGGGACGGCCCGTTGCGGCAGAGCGTGATCGCGCTCGCCGGGGGCGCCCGGCTGGAGGAGCACGAGTCGCCGCCGGCGGCCAGCCTCCAGGTGCTGCGCGGGGAGGTGCGGCTGCACTCGGCGAAGTCGGAGCTGACGCTGCGTGCCGGGCAGCTCGCGCCGGTGCCGAGGGAACGCCACGACCTGACGGCGGTGAGCGACGCGGTGGTGCTGCTGACCTCTGTCACGGCCACGGGCGAACCGGTCGTGGTCACCGACACCCGCAGGACGCCGGCGGCGGACTGAGGGTCCCGGCACCGTCGCGCGAGGGGCCCGGGGGCGGGCCCGCCGCCGTCAAGGGGGGATGGGCCACTGTCATAGGCGCCCGCTAAGGTGACGACGAGCGACGGGTTGATACGCCAGAGTTACTTCGGCGGGGGGACGCACCAGATGAACGAGCGGACGAGCGGGCGCGACGGCGACGAACTCCCGCCCTGGCCTCCCCGGTTGCCGGTGGGGCCGGCCGGGCCTGCCGGGCCGGCCGATCCCTACGCCGTCCCGCCGGAGACGGCGGCGCGGGCGGAGCTGCTGCTGGGCAGACTCCTCTCACCGCTGCGACTGCTGGGGCATATGACGCTGGCCGTCGGCTTCGGGCTGATCTCCGCCGCCTTCTTCAGCAGCGTCGAGTTCAGCGCCGACGGTGAGACGGACGAGGCCAGGACGGGGCTGCTCGTCGGGCTTCCGGCGCTGGCCGTGGCGACCTGGCTGCTGACGCTGCTGCTGCGCTCCGGCCACCGGGCCGCCGCCGAGCTGGCCCCGCTGCTGCGCGCCGCCCCGCTGGCGGCGCCCTCGATGCCGGGACGCCGGCTGCTGTTCGGCGCGGTCTCGGGCGCCGGGCTGCTGTTCACCCTCGTCTGCCTGGGCGCCGGCGCGCGCGAGGCGCTCGTCGGCTCGGACGACGAGCGGGGGAACGGCCCGGTGGTGGCCGCCCTCCTCGTCTGGGGGCTCCTCGCGCTCGCCTGGTCGGTGCCCGGCCTGGTGCGGGCGCTGCGCCACCGGCGTCCGCGCTGGGTGCCGCCGCCGGTGGGCTGGGCGCCGGGCCAGCCGCCCGTCGAGAGCGCGTCGCCGCCGCCGGACAGCCCCGAGGGCCGGCGCCGCCAGCTCTACGCCAACTACCGTTCGGCCGCTGAGCCCTGGGCGCTGAGCCGGCTCAGCGCGCGGGCCAGCCGATGGATAGGCGGCCTGTCCCGGTGGAGGGCGCTGCTGCTCTCCGCGCTGCTGTGCCTGGTCGGCTGCGGCCTGGCGCTGCTGGCCGCCGTGCTGCCCCGACGGTCCAACGACTTCCTGGTGTGGCCGCTGCTGGCGCTGGCCGCCTGCTTCCTGGTGCTGCTGCTCCTGGAGATAGTGCACTACGGGTCGCGCGTCGGGTTTCTCACGCTCTTCGTGCTCGGCGGGATCTGCGTCGCCATCATGGGCTGGCAGGGCCACCAGGAGCTGGCGCTGCGGGAGCGCGGCGAGTGGGCCACGGCGGAGATCGTCAGCAAACGCAGCCCCGCGCGCGGCGGCACCACGTGCGAGGTGCGGCTCGTCGACGACGGCAGGACGCTCTCCCAGCGGCTGGCGAGCTGCGAGCGGGAGGGCGTCGGGGACCGGCTGCCGCTCTTCTACGACCCGCGCGACCGGGTCGCCCCCGCGCGGGACGTCCCCACGTTGGCCCTGCCGGCCGGGTTCGGCGGCGTCGGCGGCTCGTTGCTGCTGATCACGACCCTGGCGTCGGTGAACGACGGGCACACGAGACGGCGCCGACTGGACCTGATCGGGCAGGCCGCGTAGCGGAGGCCACGCGGGCGGCCGGGTGGGTGGTCTGACGCACCCCGGTGGGCGGTGAAGCGCGCCGGAGCGGGTACGTTCGCTCGCGGTGACGTCGGTCGATGCGGGAGGAGCGTGACTCGGATGAGCACGTGGGGACGGTGGGATCGGCAGATCTTCGCGCGCGTGGCGGAGGCGGAGCCTCCCCTGGTGCAGGCCGTGCTGCCCCGGCTGAGCCGGGCGGCCAACCACAGCCGGCTCTGGCTGGCCTCGGCCGCCGGGATCGCGGCCGTCGGCGGCCGACCGGGCCGGCGGGCCGCCGCCCGCGGCCTCGCCGCCGTGGCGCTCGCCTCGCTGACCAGCAACGTCTTCGTGAAGTACGCCGCCCGCCGCGAGCGCCCGACGATCGACGGCGTTCCGCTGACGCGACGGCTGGCAAGGGCGCCGCGCACCAGTTCCTTCCCCTCCGGCCACGCCGCCTCGGCCGCCGCCTTCGCCACGGGCGTCGCCCTGGAGTCCGGCGCGCTCGGCGCCGCCGTGGCGCCGGTGGCCGCCGCCGTCGCCGCCTCCCGGGTCTATGTCGGCGTGCACTACCCGGCGGACGTGGTGGCCGGCTGCGCCCTGGGCGTGGGCGCCGCGTTGATCACCCACCGCTGGTGGCCGCGGCGCCCCGCCGACACCCGGTTGCAGCACCACGCCGCGCACGCGCCGGCCCTCGCCGACGGCGCCGGGCTGGTGGTGGTCGTCAACGAGAGCGCGGGGCAGGGCGGTTCGGACGCGGAGCGGCTGCGCGTGCTGCTGCCCGAGGCCGAGGTGCTGGAACGCGGCGAGGACGAGGACCTGTTGACGCTGCTGGACACCGCCGCCGACCGGGCGGCCGAGCGCGGCGGCGCGCTGGGCGTCTGCGGCGGCGACGGCAGCGTCAACGCGGCGGCGGCCCGCGCGGTGGAGCGGCGGCTGCCGCTGGCGGTCTTCCCCGGCGGCACGCTGAACCACTTCGCGCTGGACACCGGGATACACACCTTCGACGACACGGCGGCGGCGCTGACCGAGGGCCGGGCGATCGCGGTCGACCTGGCGCGGGTCCGCCCGGTCGGCGAGGCGGACGGCCCCACCACCCACTTCGTCAACACGTTCAGCGTCGGCCTCTACCCCGAACTGGTCCGCGCCCGCGAGCGGTTGGAGGGCCGGATCGGCAAGTGGCCGTCGGCGGTGGTGGCGATGGTCCGGCTGATGCGCACGGGACAGCCCATCGAGGTGGAGGTCAACGGCCACCGCCAGCAGCTGTGGCTGCTCTTCGCCGGCAACGGCCTGTACTCGCCCGAGGGTTTCGCGCCCGCGCACCGCACCCAGCTCGACGACGGGCTGCTGGACGTCCGCGTGGTGCGCGCCGACCGCAGGCTGGCCCGCACCCGGGTGGTGCTCGCCGCGCTCACCGGCACGCTGGACAACTCGGGCGTCTACGCGGCGGCCCGGCTGCCCAGGCTGCGGCTGAGGGGGCTCGCGGGAGACGCCTCCCTCGCCTACGACGGCGAGGCGGGCCCGGCCCCCGGGGAGCTGCTGATCGACAAGCACCCGGCTCCGCTGACGGTCTACCGGCCGGCCTGACCGGTCGGGCCCCGGCGCGGCCGGTCAGCCGCCGGCGAGGGCCGCGCCGCGGTGGTCGCTCGGGGTGATGCCGCGTTCCCTCTTGAACGCGGTGCTCAACGCGAACGCGCTGCCGTAGCCGACGCGGCGGGCCACCGCCTCCACCGTCAGGTCGGGGTCGCGGAGCAGTTCCGCGGCGAGGTCGAGGCGGCGGTCCGTGAGATGGGCCATCGGGGGCCGCCCGACCAGCTCGCTGAAGCGGCGGGCCAACGCGGCGCGCGAGACGCCGACCTTGGCGGCGAGCGAGGCCACCGTCCAGGCGTGCGCGGGGTGTTCCTGGAGCATCCGCAGTGCGGGGCCGACGACGGGATCGCCGTGGGCCCGGTACCAGGAGGGCGGTTCGGCACCCGGCCGTTCGAACCAGGCGCGCAGCACGGAGATCAGCAGCAGGTCCAGTATCCGCCCGAGGACCACGTCCTGGGCGGGGGCGTCGCGGTCGATCTCGTTGGCCAGCAGCCCCATCAGCGGGCAGTCCCACTCGGCGGGGCTCAGCGACAGCACCGGCGGCAGGGCGCGCAGCAGGCCGCCCGTCACCTCGGTCGCCAGCGGATAGGTGCCGATCAGCAGCTCGTTGGGGGCGTCGGACTCGCTGCCCCAGGTGCGGGTGCCGAGCGAGAGCGTCTCGCACAGGTTGCCGCCGTCCAGATCGACGCTGCACCCGCCCGGAAGGATCTCCGCCCCCGTCGCGCTGCCCGGATCGTCCGCCACCCGGTACGCCTCGGGGCCGCGCAGCAGCGCGACCGAACCGGCCGTCAACTGCCGCGGCTCCCTCCCGTCGGGCAGCAGCCAGGTCGTGCCACGCACGACACAGAGCATGGTCAACGGGGCCTGGTCCCGCACCCGCACGGACCACGGAGGGCTGAGCAGGGCACGCAGCAGAAAGGCGTCCCGGGCCCTGGGGCCCTCCAGAAGACTGGTCAACGGGTCCATGAGCACAGCCTAGACGCTCGCTTATGGCCGCGCGCCGGAAGACGATGGTGCCCGCGCGGGCCACGCGGTGGACTGAGGCCATGAACACGGAGACCTTCACGCCCCGCCCCACGTCCCCCACACGCACCGCCCCCGGGGAGATCCCCGCCGCACGGGTGCTGCTCACCGGCGGCACCGGCAAGACCGGGCGGCGGATCGCCGCCCTGCTGCCGGGCGCGAGGGTCGCCTCGCGCTCCGGCGACCCGGCTTTCGACTGGCACCGGCCCGCCACCTGGCCCGAGTCGGTGGCCGGCGTCGACGCTGTCTATCTCAGCTACCCCGAGGACGTCGCCGCGCCGGGCGCGGCGGAGAACCTGGCCGCGTTCGCCTCCCTCGCCGCCCGCACCGGGGTGCGCCGGCTGGTGCTGCTGTCCGGGCGCGGAATGCCGTGGGCCGCCGCGTCCGAACAGGCCGTGACCGAGTCGGGCCTGGAGTGGACGGTGCTGCGCGGGAGTTGGTTCGCGCAGAACTTCAGCGAGGAGTTCCTGGTCGACGAGGTGCGCGGGGGAACGTTCACCCTGCCGGTGCCGCCCGCGGCGGCCGAGCCGTTCGTCGACCTCGACGACCTGGCCGAGGTGGCGGTCGCCGCGCTGACCCGCCCCGGACACGAGGGCCGCGTGTACGAGTTGACCGGGCCGCGCGCGCTGACCCTCGCGGAGGCCGCGGAGGCGCTCTCGGCGGCGACCGGCCGGCCGGTGACCCACCGCCATGTCGCGCCCGCCGTCTACCGGGAGGCGCTGGTCGCCGGCGGGCTGACGGAGGCGCACGCCGAACTGCTGACACAGCTCTTCGTCGAGGTCTTCGACGGACGCAACACCCCGGTCACCGACGACATCCCCGCCGTGCTGGGCCGCCCGGCCGGTGACTTCGCCCGCTACGCCCGCCGCGCGGCGACCGCCGGCGCCTGGGCGCCCACCGACTGAGGCGGGGCGGGGCGGGCCGCCCCGGGGTCACCAGACGTCGCCGTCGCGCCAGTCGCAGACCAGCTCGGCGGTGAGGTCGATCGCCACCCGCGGCAGCGGCAGCACGAAGACGCCGTCGTCGTCCTCCTCGGTGCGGGCGATGCCCAACGGCGTGAGCGCCCAGGTGAGTCCCTGCCAACGCTGCCAGCCCCTGGCCGCGTAGAAGCCCAACGCCTCCTCCGAGGCCGACAGGGCGCCCAACTCGTAGCCGCCCCTGACCACCCGCTCCAACTCGGCCATCATCGAGGCCCCGTGGCCCCGCCCCCTGCGGTCGGCGCGGACCACCACGCCCTCGACATAGCCGGTCCGCAGGGCGCGTCCGCCGTGCAGCACGCGCCGTTGCACCACCGCGGCGTGGCCGATCAACTCCGCGCCCTCCCACACGAGGGCGTGCACCCCGCCCAGGCAGTGTTCCCAGTCCTGGTCGGTCATGTCCCCGCCGAAGACGGTGTCGAGCAGGGCCCTGGCTGCGGCCAGGGTGCCGGTGTCGAGGTCGGCCGTGTGGGCGGTCCGAAGCTCGGTCATGTGTCATCCTCGCAGCCGCCATGCGCGTCGCGGCAGGTCGCCGGGGGGCGGGCGCGCCCCTCGGCGGGCCCGCCGGCGCGTGATGGCGGCGCCGTGTCGTCAGGTCCCGCGCAGTGCAGGATGGGGCCGGTGTGCCCGGTGGAGTTCATTGTGGATCACCGAGGGGGCCGGGAGAAGAGCGCGATTCCCTCCGGGGGTTGACCGGGCGACCACCCGGGTGGACGGTGCACCGTCGCTGTCGTCCGCACCCAGGCACGGATGCACCGGGCTCACGCCGACAACCCGCCTTGACAGCGGGGCACCGTGGTCGTCTGCGGCCCGCCACCCAGCATTCGCGCAGTTCCCCGCGCCCCCGAGCCGCCCACCGGCAGTGAAGGGCGCGGGGAACTGCGCGAGCGACCCACCACCGGGGCTCACGCCGACACCCCACCCAGCCACGAAGCTCCGTAGTCGTCTGCGGCCCGCCACCCATGCACCGCGCAGTTCCCCGCGCCCCCAAGCAGGCCGTCACCTGCCACACGTGAACCCGCACCCGCCCCACCACGCCAGCCCCATCCAGGGGCGCGGGGAACTGCGCGAGCGACCCACCACCGGGCTCACGCCGACACCCCACGGAACAGGCCGGCGGCCAGCTCACACCCGCCGTCGGGCGGGGATGAGGGCAGCGTTGCGCCGGGGAAACGGCGGTGATGTGGTCGGGTAACAGGCCCCTCGATACTGAGAAGCATGAGAAAACGACCCCGGGTGGTGATCGTCGGCGGCGGGATGGCCGGCGCGCGGCTGGCCCGCGCGCTCGGCACCGCGCCGGACGGGCCGCCGGTGACCGTGCTCGCCGAGGAGCGGCGCCCGGCGTACAACCGGGTGCTGCTGACCGAGGTCGTCGCCGGCCGCTACCCGGCCGAGACGATCGCCCTGCCGGCGACAGGCAAGGCCGTCGACTGGCGCGCCGGGGCCACGGCCCGGGAGCTGGACCGGGAACGCCGACTGGTGCGCTGCGCCGACGGCACCGAACTCCCCTACGAGAAACTCGTGTTGGCGACCGGCGCCACACCGGAGCCGGCCCCGCCGGCCGACGGGAGCGCCGACGGGAGCACCGACGACGCGACGCCGCACGGAGCGCACACGTTGCGCACCCTGGACGACGCCCTGGCCGTCGCCGAGGCGGCACGCCCCGGCGTCCGCGCCGTGGTCGTCGGCGGCGGCCCGCTGGGCGTGACGGCGGCCGGCGCACTGGCGGCGCGCGGCTGCGCCGTGCTGCTCGCCGAACGCGCCGACCGCCTGATGCCCGGTCGACTCGACGCGGACGCGGCGACGTTGCTCCGTTCCCGCCTCACCGACGCCGGCGTGGAGGTGCGCACCGGCCTGCCGGTGCGGGCGCTGCGCACCCGGCCCGAAGGCGGGGGCCGCCGGGGCCGCGCGGTCGCCGCCGTGGTCGGCGCGGACGGCGCGGAGCGCCCGGCCGACCTGGTCGTGGCGGCCGGCGGGGTCCGCCCCCGCACCGCGCTGGCGCGCGCCGCCGGGCTCGCCCTCGGCGCCGGCGGCGGCGTCGCCGTCGACGACCGGCTGCGCACCTCGGACCCGGACGTGTACGCGCTCGGCGACTGCGCCGAACACGCGGGCCGGCTCTACGGCTTGGCGGTGCCCGCGCAGGAGCAGGCGGACGTGCTGGCCGACGTGCTCACCGGCGGCCCGGCCCGCTACGCGGGCACCAGGTCGTTGACCCGGCTCTGCCTCACCTCGCCGGACGGCGACGCCTTCGACCTGGCGGCCTTCGGCGCGCCCGAGGCCGCGCCCGGCGACGACGTGGTGCGGCTGGCCGACGCCACCCGGGGCGCCTACCGCAAGGTCGTGGTCAGGGGCGACCGGCTGCGCGGCGGGGTGCTCGTCGGCGATCTCGGCGGCGTCGGCACGCTGGCACGCGCCTGGGAGGGCGACGAACCGCTGCCGGACGACGCCCCGCTGCTGCATCTGCTCACCGACGACGGAGGGTTGTGACATGGAGGGACGTGACCTGTCCGGGCAGGCGCCGAGGCCGACGGTGGTGGTGGTCGGCCACGGGATGGTCGGCCAGCGCTTCGTCGAGGAGCTGTCGGCGCGCGGGGTCACGGCGCGTGCCCGGGTCGTGGTGCTCGCCGAGGAGTCCCGGCCGGCGTACGACCGGGTCCATCTGACGTCGTGGTTCGGCGGGACGGGCGCCGAGGAGCTGTCGCTGGTCCCCGAGGGCTTCCTGGAGGAGCACGGCGTCGAACTGCGGCTGGACGACCCGGTGTCGGCGATCGACCGGGCGGCCCGCACGGTCACCACCCGCTCCGGTGCCGTCGTCGGGTACACCACGCTGGTGCTGGCGACGGGCTCGGCCCCGTTCGTCCCCCCGCTGCCGGGGCGTGAGGCGGACGGCTGCTTCGTCTACCGCACGCTGGACGACGTCGCGGCGATCCGGGACGCCGCCACCCGTGCCCGCACCGGCCTGGTCGTGGGCGGCGGGCTGCTGGGCCTGGAGGCGGCCGGGGCGCTGCGCGACCTCGGACTGGCCACGCACGTCGTGGAGTTCAGCCCCCGGCTGATGGCGCTCCAGGTCGACGAGGGCGGCGGCGGGGCGCTGCGCCGCACGGTCGAGAAGATGGGCCTGGTGGTGCACACCGGCGTCGGCGGCCGGGAGGTCACCGTGGACGCGCGGGGCGCGGTCGACGGGGTGGTGCTGTCGGACGGTTCGCGGGTGGAGACGGACCTGGTGGTCTTCTCCGCCGGGATACGCCCGCGCGACGAGCTGGCCAGGGCGGCCGGGCTCGCCGTCGGCGCGCGGGGCGGCGTCGCCGTGGACGAGCACTGCCGCTCCTCCGACCCGGCCGTGCTGGCGATCGGCGAGTGCGCGGCGGCCAGCGACGGCGTGGTCTACGGGCTGGTCGCCCCCGGCTACGCGATGGCGGCCACGGCGGCCGACCTGGTCGCCGGCGGGGAGGGACGGCCGTTCACCGGCGCCGACACCTCGACGAAGCTGAAGCTGCTGGGCGTGGACGTCGCCAGCTTCGGCGACGCGCACGGCCGCACGGAGGGCGCGCTCGACGTGGTGTACGCCGACTCGCGCGCCGGCGTGTACAAGAAGCTGGTGGTCGGGCCGGACGGCACGCTGCTGGGCGGGGTGCTGGTGGGCGACGCCGACTCCTACGGGATGCTGCGCCCGTTGACCGGCTCGGTGCCGCCGGCCCCGCCCGAACAGCTGGTGCTGCCCGCCGGGTTGGCGCCGGCCGCCGCGCTGGGCCCGGCGGCGCTGCCGGACGACGCGGTGGTCTGCGGCTGCCACCACGTCACCAAGGGCGCGATCGTGGCGGCCGTCGCCGACGAGGGCCGCGCCTCGGTCGCGGAGGTGCGCGCCTGCACCGGGGCCGGCAGCGGCTGCGGCTCCTGCGTGCGCGTGGTCGGCCAGCTGGTCGACGCGGAGCTGGCGGCGGGCGGGATCGCGGTGGACACCGGGCTCTGCGGCTGCTTCGCGCAGACCCGCCAGGAGCTCTTCGAGATCGTCGCCAGCCTGGAGATCGCCTCGCACCGCGCGCTGCTCGACGCGCACGGCAGGCCGGAGGCGCGCGGCGGCGAGGGCTGCGAGGTGTGCAAGCCGACGGTCGGTTCGATCATCGCCTCGCTGGCGCCCGCGATCGGCGCCGACGGCCATGTGCTGGCCGGCGAGCAGGCCGCGTTGCAGGACACCAACGACCACTTTCTGGCCAACCTCCAGAAGAACGGCTCCTACTCGGTGGTGCCCCGCGTCCCCGGCGGGGAGATCACCCCGGAGAAGCTGATCGTGATCGGCGAGGTGGCCAGGGACTTCGGCCTCTACACCAAGATCACGGGGGGCCAGCGGATCGACCTGTTCGGCGCCCGCGTCGACCAACTGCCTTCGATCTGGGCCCGGTTGGTCGAGGCGGGCTTCGAGTCGGGCCACGCCTACGGCAAGGCGCTGCGCACCGTGAAGAGCTGTGTCGGCTCCACCTGGTGCCGCTACGGGGTGCAGGACAGCGTGCGGATGGCCATCGACCTGGAGCTTCGCTATCGGGGACTGCGCGCGCCGCACAAGCTGAAGTCGGCTGTCTCCGGCTGCGCGCGGGAGTGCGCCGAGGCGATGAGCAAGGACTTCGGGATCATCGCCACCGCCAGCGGCTGGGACCTGTACGTCGGCGGCAACGGCGGCGCCAGCCCGCGCCACGCCGAGTCGCTGGCGCGGGACCTGTCGGATGCCGAACTGGTGCGGCTGATCGACCGGTTCCTGATGTTCTACATCCGCACCGCCGACCGTCTGGAGCGCACCTCCGTGTGGCTGGAGAGGATCGGCGGCGGGCTCGCGCACGTGCGGGACGTGGTGGTCCACGACTCGCTCGGCATCTGCGACGAGCTGGAGGCCCGGATGGCCGCGCACGTCGCCGCCTACCGGGACGAGTGGGCGGCGACGTTGGAGGACCCGGAGAAGCTGGCGCGCTTCGTGTCGTTCGTCAACGCGCCCGGCACCCCCGACCCCTCGGTCCGCTTCGTGCCCGAACGGGACCAGCACAAGCCGGACCTCACCGTGCTGGCCGGGCCCACCCTCCCGGTCCGCACCCTCGAAGGGAGCAACCCGTCATGACCACCGCCACCGCGACCCTCACCCGTCCGCTTCCCGCCCCCTCGCCGCTGCTGGAGATCGGTCACGCCGGCGCGTGGGTCCCGGTGTGCGCGCCGGCCGCGCTGCTGCCGGGGCGCGGCGTGGCCGTGCTGCTGCCGGACGGCGAGCAGGCCGCCGTCTTCGTCGACCGGCACGGGGAGGCGCACGCCGTCGGCAACCGCGACCCGTTCACCGGCGCCTACGTCATCTCCCGGGGCCTGCTGGGCTCGGCGGGCGCCGAGCGGCGTCCCTTCGTCGCCTCGCCGCTGCTGAAGCAGCGCTTCGACCTGGCCACCGGCGTCTGCCTCGACGCCCCCGACGACCCGGCGCTGGCGCTGCCCGTCCACCCGCTGCGGCTGCGCTGAGCCGAACGCCGGCGTGCCCCGGGCGGCCCCGCCCGGCTCGCCCCGCGCGGCTCGGCGCGGGAGAGTGGCACGGAGGGCGGGCGCCCGCCGCGGGCCCCGCCGCTGCCGTGAACGAGGCGAGATTCGAGGTACGCCATGACCCGCCCCATCATCGTCGGCGTGGACGGCTCCCGGCAGAGCCGCGCCGCCGCCGAGTGGGCGGCCCGCGAGGCGGTGCGTCGCGGGCTGCCCCTGCACCTGGTGCACGCCTGGATCAACGAGCCCCTGTACGCGCCGCCCGTTCCCGACGAGCCCGCCTCCCAGCGGCTGCTCCAGGACCACCACGACGAGGTCGCCGACCGGCACCCGGAGCTGACCGTCACCACGGAGCTGCTGCCCGAGATGGCGACCGCCGGCCTGGTGGAACAGGCCGCCAGGGCCGAACTGCTGGTCCTGGGCTCGCGGGGCCACGGCCCCGTCGCCGGCTTCCTGCTGGGCTCGGTCGGGCTGCCGGTGATCACCCATACCGCGCGGCCCGTCGTGCTGGTCCGCTCGGGGCCGGACGACGGCCCGAACGACCGGGCGCCCGCCGAGGAGACCGAGGGCGACGAGATCGTGGTCGGCCTCAAGGATCTGGGGCAACCGGCCGCCACCCTGCTGGAGTTCGCGTTCTCGATGGCCTCGGCGCGCGGCGCGGCCGTGCGCGCCGTGCGGGCCTGGGGCACGCCGTCGCTCTTCGGGTCCACGCCGCCCGAGGAGTTCGAGACCACGCCCGAGCACGCGGACCTCCAGGCCCAGCGCGGCGAGGAACTGGTCCAGGCGTTGGCGCCCTGGCGGGCGCGGTACCCGGGCGTGCCGGTGGTCGAGCACCTGCGCTACGGCAACGCGGCCGAGGTGCTGCTCGACGCGGGCTCCCTCCACGCGGCGCTGCTGGTCACGGGCCGCCGCACGCGCCGCCCCCTGCTGGCCATGCGCGCCGGCCCCGTCACCCACGCGGCCCTCCACCACGCCCGCACCCCGGTGGCGGTGGTGCCGCACGACGAGTAGCCCTCCGGGCGGATTCGCGGAACGACTGCCTCAGCCGGACACACACGTGACCGGTCGACCGCGCCCCGGCGGACGGTCACCCGCGCCGCCCCCCGCCCCGGCGGGCGGCGTCAGTCCGGTAGCCGGACCGCCGTGTCCTCGCCGGGGGCGACGTCGACCATGCGGTCGGGGAGGACCAGCCGCACCGGGTACTCCTCCCACGGGGGGACGCCGACCCACAGCTGTCCCGGCCGCATCCGCAGCCGCAGCCCCACCCCGCGGTGGCGCAACGAGAAGCCGAACTCCTGGAGTTGGGGCAGCGGCGACGGGTCGAGCCACAGCGCGCCGCCCTCCGAGCGCAGCCCCGTCAGCCCGCGTTGCACCAGGTCCAGCGTGCCGGCCATCGCACCCAGGTGGATGCCCTCGGCCGTGGTGCCGCCCTGGATGTCGGCGACGTCGCTGGCCAGCGCCTCCTTGACGAACGACCACGCGTCCGCGTGCCGGGCCCTGGCCAGGACCCAGGCGTGCACGACGCCGCTGAGCGTCGAGCCGTGGCTGGTGCGTCGCAGGTAGTGGTCGACGGTGGCGCGCCAGCGTTCCTCCGTCAGCTCGTATCCCATCCTGGCGAACTGTTCGATCAGCTCGCCGGGGGTCAGCAGATAGCCGAGCATCAGCACGTCGGCCTGCTTGGACGCCTGGTAGCGGTTGACGGAGTCGCCCTCGGACTCCAGCAGCCGGTCCAGCCGACGGATGTCGCCGTAACGGCGGCGGTAGCCCTCCCAGTCCAGCTCGGCCAGCTCGCCGTACCCGTCGAACTGGCTGATCACGCCCTCGTGGAACGGCACCCGCAGCAGCCGCGAGACCTCGTCCCAGCGTTCCGGCTCGGCGTCCGACAGGCCGACACGGTCGGCCAGTTCGGAGCGGCGCGAGACCGGCATGGTGCGCACCAGCTCGGCGGCGCGGGCGAGGGTCCAGGAGGCCATGACGTTGGTGTAGGCGTTGTCGTCCAGGCCGGCGCGCTCCGCGTCGGGGTACGCCTCGTGGTACTCGTCGGGCCCGACGACGCCCCTGATCCGGTAACGGCCCTCGTCCCGGTCGAACTCGGAGATCGCCGCCCAGAACCGGGCGATCTCGGTCAGCATCTCGGCGCCCTCGGCGTACAGGAACTCCGTGTCGCCCGAGGACTGCCCGTAACGCCACACGTTGTACGCGACCGCCGCGCCCACATGGTGCTGGAGGCGCGAGTTGTCGGGCAGCCAACGGCCGGAGCGCGGGTTGAGATGGACCTCCGGCGTCTCCTCGCGGCCGTCGGAGCCCGACTGCCACGGGTACATCGCGCCCTCGCGGCCCGCCTCCGCCGCCGCCCGCAGCGCGGCCGGCAGCCGCCGGTGGCGGTAGCCCATCAACGCCCGCGACAGCTCGGGAAAGTGCAGGTTGAGATAGGGCAGCACGAACAGCTCGTCCCAGAAGACGTGCCCCCGGTACGCCTCCCCGTGCAGCCCCCGCGCGGGAACGCCCACGTCCAGGTCGGCGCTGTGCGGCGACAGCGTCTGCAACAGGTGGAACATGTGCACCCGCAGCACATGCCCCGGCTCCCCCGGCACCTGGAGGTCGGCGCGCCGCCACAGCCGCGCCCAGGCGGCGGCGTGCTCGGCCAGCAGCCCCTCGAAGTCCGGCGCCCGGCGCACCCGTTCCAACGCGGCCGGCAGCGGCCCGACGATCGCCCGGTCCCGCGAGGTGTGCAGCGCCACCACCTTCTCGACGGTCAACGGCCGTCCCGGGCCCAGCGGCAGGATCACGCGCTGCGCCGCGCGGAAGTCCGTCAGCCGGTCGTGCGTCGCCTCCGGCGGCCCCTGCGGGGTGGCGCGGGTGCGGGCGGCCAGCACGATCCGCACGTCGGAGGCGCTGGTGCGGCAACGCAGCCACACCACGTCCGGCTCCTCGGCGCCGGTGCCCAGCTCCGTCAGGTGGTGGCCGGCCAGGTCGTGGTAACGGGCGACGCCGGTGTTGCCGACCAGCCCGTCGATCGCGGACTCCACCTCGATCGAACCCGTCCAGTCCTCGGCGCTGAACTCCGTGCGCAGCGCCGCCAGATGGGGGTCGGCCATGGAGACCAGCCGGGACTGGGTGACGTTCAGGTGCCGGCCGTGCGGGTCGCGCAGCCGCAGCTCGCGGGTGAGCACCCCGCGTCGCAGGTCGAGCGACTGGTGGTACCGCAGCAGCCCCTCCGGGTGCGCGTCGGGCGTGAACCACTCGCCGGTCGCGCCCTCGTCGGGGTGGACGCGGAAACGCAGCGGAAGCCAGTTCGGCAGGTTGACGATCTCCTCGTGCGTCAGCCGGCGCCCCGCGAGGGTGGAGGTCAGCCGGTTGTAGAGGCCGGCGGCGTAGGTGCCCGGGTAGTGGGCCGGGCCGGCCTGGGCCTCGGGGGCGGCGCCGCGCGTCGAGAAGTAGCCGTTGCTCAGCGTGCACAGCGCCTCGCGCAGCCGCTCCTCCCGCGGGTCGTACCCCTCGTACTCCCACTCCCAGCCGTCGATCTGCCGTTCCTCCTCGGACCAGGCGGCCCAGCGGTCCATCGGCTCGGTGGGCCCGGTCCGGTCGTCGGGACCGCCGGGCCAGGTGGGTTCCTCCGCGTCCATGCCGGTGGCCACGCCGGTCACCTCCGCACGAGCCGGGCGAGGTCGTCGACGACCAGGTCGGCGCCGTGCTCGCTCAGGTCGTGCGCGCCGTCCTCGGTCTCGGTGCGGTTGACGCCGACGACGAGCCCGAAGCCGCCCCGGTGCCCGGCCTCCACCCCCGCCAGGGCGTCCTCGACGACGGCGGCCGTCGCCGGGTCGCAGCCCAGCCGGCGCACGCCTTCGAGGAAGAGCGCGGGGTCCGGCTTGCCCGGCAGCGCGAGACGCGCCATGTCGTTGCCGTCGACCACCGTGCCCAGCAGCGAACGGACGCCCGCCCTGGCCAGCAGGTCGCGCGCGTGCCGCGACGAGGAGACGGCGGCGCAGGGCACGCCCGCCTCGTGCAGCTTGTTCAACAGCCGCACGGTGCCGGCGAAGACGTCCACGCCGCGCTCGTGGAGACGGCGCATGAACGCCTCCTCCTTGCGCGCCGCGACCTGGCAGACCGTCTCGGTGCCCGGCGCGTCCTCCACGTCGCCGACGGGCAGCTCGATGCCACGCGCGGCGAGGAACGCGGCGGCGCCGTCCAGCCGGGACTTGCCGTCGACGTGCCGCCGGTAGTCCTCGTCCGCGTCGAACGGCGGGTCCACTCCCGGAACCTCGTCGAACGCCTCCTTCCACGCCTCCGCGTGCACCGAGGCGGAGTCGGTGATCACCCCGTCGGTGTCGAAGATGACCGCATGGCACTCCCACAGGTCCGGCACGGTCGCAGTCACCGGGCACCACCGCCTCCCTGGTCGGCCACGGCAGCGCCATGGCGTTCCCTCCATGGGAACCCGCCGGCGGCGGCCCCGCAAACGGGTGCCCCACGGCCCGCGGGAGGGGGCACCGGGGAGGCTTCGGCGCAGGCTCGGCGGAAGGCCGGGCGCAGGCTCGGCACAGGCTCGGCGAAGGCTCGGCGAAGGACTCAGACGAGGGTGACGCGCCGGCCCGTGACCCGCTCCGGGGTGAGCCGCACCCACAGGTCGCGGTCCCCTCCGACCCAGGGCTCGGTCCCCGCCGGGTCGCCACCGGCGCCGGCCAGGCGCTCGGTCAGCACCCGGATCTCCTCCGCGTCGGCCAGCCGCCGCGCCGGCCCCACCAGCAGCACGGACCAGCCGACCCGCTGCGCCTCGTCGAGATGGTCCACCTCGAACGCCAGCTCCTCCGCCTCCGTCGCCCGTGCCGGCGAGGTCTCGGACGCGGTGCGGTAGACCAGCGTGTGGTCGTCCAGCGCGTAGTTGACCGGCACGATCGCCGGACCACCGTCCGTCTCGACGGCGACACGGCCGACGGTGTGCCCGGCCAGCAGCTCCCAGCAGGTCGCCTCGTCCAGCTCGGCCAGCGCGTCCCGGTGGCTGACCTCCGGCGGGGCGGCGCCGCTGGGCGGCGGGCCGCCGATCAGCTCGGCGACCGTGGTCTCCAGGGCGCGCGCCACCCTGGTCAACGACGCGTAGCTCGGCGAGGCCGGCCGCTCCTCCAGGTACCGCAGGTACTCGGGCGCGACCCCGGCTCGCTCGGCGACCGCGCGGCGGTCGAGCCCCAGCTGCTCGCGCCGCAGCGCGATCCGGCGCCCGACGTCCGTGCGATGGTTCTCCACCCCCTCAGCCTCCCCGCAACCCGCCCCCACCGCTCGTCGATCATCGCCTCCGGCGACGGCAACCCGCCTGGCCGCCGCACCCGACCGACCACGCCCACCCACACCAGGGGCGCGGGGAACTGCGCGAGCAACCCACCACCGGGCTCACGCCGACACCCCACCCAGACCGGCAAGGTCAGTAGTCGACCAACCCCCGCCACCCATGCACCGCGCAGTTCCCCGCGCCCCCAAGCAGGCCGCCACCTGCCGCACGTGAACCCGCAGGTAACCGACCACGCCCACCACAACCAGGGGCGCGGGGAACTGCGCGAGCAACCCACCACCGGGCGGAACTGTGATGCCCGTCACCCCCGCCCGCCCCGCGGCAACGTTCCCCGCCACGGCGGCGACCACGAAGGGCCGCACCCCGTCCGCAGAAGGAGACCCCGTGCCCTTCCCCCCACCCACGCGCGCAAGGCGCGCGACCCGCGCGACCCGCGTGACCCGCACCGCCCTCGCCACGCTGCTCGGACTCGCCTGCGCCCTGCTGCTGTGGCAGCCGACGGCCTCCGCCGCCTATCCGCCGCCGGGGCTGGTCACCGGCGACATCGGGATCCACGACCCCTCGATGGTCCGCACCGACCAGGGCTACGTGGTCTACGGCTCCAACGACCTGCTGGAGGCGCGGATCTCGACGGACCGGACCGCGTTCAGCGACGCCGGCTCCGCGTTCACCGCGCCCGAGGACTGGTGGGGCGAGATCTCCCCCGACCGCAACCCGTGGGCGCCGGACGTCTCGTACCACGATGGCCGTTACTACCTCTACTACGCGGTCTCCAACTTCGGGCAGAACACCTCGGCGATCGGCCTGGCCACCAGCGCGACCGGGTTGCCCGGCAGTTGGGACGACCAGGGCATGGTGCACCGCACCGGCTCGGGTGACGACTACAACGCGATCGATCCGAGTCTGATGGTGGACGACGACGGCCGTTGGTGGCTGGCGTTCGGATCGTGGTGGACCGGAATCAAGCTGATCGAGATCGATCCGGCGACCGGCAAGCAGTTTCCCGACGCCCCGGCACCGCAGGGCCTCGCCTCGGCCGACGGCGGCATCGAGGGACCGGCGCTGGTGAAGCGGGACGGTTACTACTACCTGTTCAACTCCTATGGCACCTGCTGCGCCGGCACCGACAGCACCTACCGCGTCCGGGTCGGCAGGGCGAGCAGCCCGACCGGCCCCTATCTGGACGCCGACGGCGTCGACCTGCGCGACGGCGGCGGCACCTTCGTGCTGGAGAGCCACGACCGGTGGATCGGCCCGGGCGGCCAGAGCGTGCTCAACGACTCCGACGGCGACCTGCTCGTCTACCACTACTACGACGGCCAGGAGAACGGCGCCCCCAAGCTCGGCGTCAACCTCCTGGACTGGAGCAGCGGCTGGCCCGTCGCCTACTGACGCCCGCCGCCCGCCGCCCGCCGCCCGCCGTTCACCGCTCACCGCTCACCGTTCAGCGCCCGCCGCCCCGCCGCCCCGCCGCCCCGCCGAAAGGGCCCCTGACACACCCGTGGGGTGTCCGTCCCGGGTTACTCCCGAGGCGAACACCCCACGTCGCGCGCTTCCCTGGGGAAAACGACGACCGTCAGTCGTCCTGGCCGGCTTCCTGACCCGCCTTGGCACGGCGCCTGCCGCCGCCCGGGCGCGTGGACCGGTAGACGATGAAGCCGATCAGCCCCAGCACCACCACCACGAGGACGACCTTGGAGTAGACGCTGACGAGATCGGTCACCTCCTCCCAGTTCTCGCCCAGGTGGTAGCCGGCGATCACGAAGATGCTGTTCCAGATCGCGCTGCCGAGGGTGGTCAGCAGCAGGAACGTGCGCTGCGGCATCTTCTCCACCCCGGCGGGGATGGAGATCAGACTTCGGAAGATGGGAATCATCCGACCGAAGAAGACCGCCTTGTTGCCGTGCTTGGCGAACCAGGCCTCCGTCTTCTCGATGTCGGAGATCTTCACCAGCGGCAGCTTCTCGGCGATCGCGATGAGCCGGTCACGTCCCAGCGCCGCGCCCACCCAGTAGAGCGCCACGGCGCCCACCACGGAGCCGAGAGTCGTCCACAGCAGCGCGGCCCACAGATCCATCTCACCGCGGCTGGCGGTGAAGCCGGCCAGCGGCAGGATGATCTCGGAGGGCAGCGGAGGGAACAGGTTTTCCAGGGCGATGGCCAGGCCGGCGCCCGGGGCGCCCATCGCCTCCATCAGGTCGGTGGCCCACCCGGCGATGCCGCCCGGGTCCTCGGCCGAGGAAGCGAGTTGGTGAGTTGCGGAGGATACGATCACATGGGAGACGCTACAAGTCCCCCGACCCGGAACGCCACGCGGACCACCTCATGACTCACCGTGTGGTTCCCAGCGGTCACCCTGTGGATCTCCGCAGTACCGCCCACGCCCCGCCTCGCCTAACGTCCCAGGAGTGCGAAAACTGGGCCCACTCGAACGGTCGCGCCTTCTGCTGCGGCAGTTGGCAGGCGTCACCACCGGTGTCGGCACCGGGCTGGTCCTGGCGCCCCTTGTCCTCCTCGGCTGGGCCGGACGCCTCCGCCGCACGGCGCAACCGCCGCCGTTCACCGCGCTGACCGTCCGCGCCGCCCGGCTGGAACGCGCCCGGCTGATCCGTCTCCTCGACGCCGACATCGCCGGAAGCTGGCCGGCGCACCGCGCGCTGCCCTATCTCAGCTGTCGCGTCGGGCTGGCGGCGCTGGGCGCGTTGATGCTGGCCACGTTGGTGGTCGGGGTCGGATACGGGTCGCTGCTGCTGTGGGGGTGGGCGCTGGGTTCGCCGCTGGCGACCGTGCCCTCGGGGATCGGCGGCGCGTTTCTGGCGTCCCTCACCGTGCTCGGCCTGGCGGCGGTGATCCGCCTGGAACGGCAGCTCGCCCACCACTTCCTCGGGCCCAGCGAGCAGGAGGCGCTTCGCCAGCGCATCGTCCAACTCGCCGACAGCCGCGCCGGGGTGGTGGAGGCCATCACCGAGGAACGCCGCCGGATCGAACGCGACCTGCACGACGGCGTCCAGCAGCGTCTGGTTGCCCTCGGCCTGTCCCTCAGCCGCGCCCAGCGCTCCCCCGAACGTGCCGCCGAACTCCTCGGCCAGGCTCGGCGGGAGGCCGCACTCGCCCTCACCGAGCTGCGCGAGGTCGCCTGGCGGGTCTATCCGACCGTCCTGGACGAGGCCGGTCTCGGCGCCGCGTTGGAGACCCTCGCCGAACGCTGCCCGCTGCCCGTGCGGCTGCACCACACCCTGCCGACCGAGCCGCCGCGCCCCGTGGCCACGGCCGCGTACTTCGTGATCTGCGAGGCGGTCACCAACACGGTCAAGCACGGCGGCGACGCCTCCGAGGTCACCGTGACCGTCACGGGCGGCGCGGCGGAACCGCTCTCGCTGCGGGTCGCCGACGACGGGCGCGGCGGAGCCGACCCGGCGGGCGGCGGGCTGCTCGGCCTGGCCCGCAGGGTCGCCGCGCTCGACGGCCGACTCGACATCCACAGCCCGCCCGGCGGGCCCACCGTCATCACAGCGGAGCTGCCATGCGCCTGATCCTCGCCGACGACTCCACGCTGCTGCGCGAGGGGCTGGCCCGGCTCCTCGCCGACGAGGGCCACCGGGTGCTGGCCGCCGTCGGCGACGCCGACGCCCTGCTGGCGGCCGTCGCCGCCGAGCCCCCGGACGTCGCGGTGATCGACGTCCGGATGCCGCCCGACCACCGTGACGAGGGGCTGCGCGCCGCGCTCGCCATCCGCGAGCGCTGGCCCGGGGTCGGGGTGCTGGTCCTGTCGCAGTACGTCGAACGCCGTTACGCCACCGAGCTGTTGACCGGCTCGCCGGAGGGCGTCGGCTATCTGCTGAAGGACCGGGTGGTGGAGATCGAGGAGTTCCTCGACGCGCTGGACCGCGTCGCCGAGGGACGCACCGCGTTCGACCCCGAGGTCGTCCGCCAACTCCTCGCCAGGGGCGGCCAACGACGCTCCCTCGACTCCCTGACCGCCCGCGAACGCGAGGTGCTGACGCAGATGGCCGAGGGCCACACCAACGCCTCCATCGCCGCCCGCCTGTTCGTCTCGCGCAGCGCGGTGGAGAAGCACGTCAACGCGATCTTCACCAAGCTCGACCTCACCAACACGGCGACCACCACCCACAGCCGCCGCGTCCTGGCGGTGCTGCGCTACCTGGGGGCGTGAGCGCGCCGGCCCCGGTCATTCCCACGCCAGGCCCACGCCCGCCTCGCGCAGCGTGGCGGCGAAGGCGTCGACGTACTCCTCGCCGAGCCGGGCGCGGGAAGCCGCCGCGTGGCGCCAGCGCAGGGTGAACGGGGGCCGGGGGCCGAAGCCGCCGGTCAGGCAGTCGTGGAGGGCGTCGAGGTTGGCGCCGTAGTAGCCGCCGGGGCCGTTCAACGCCTCGCCGAGCGCGCAGTAGAGGGCGGCGCGGTCAACGAGGTGGCGGCCGTCGAGCGCGTATGCCCCGCCCGCGCGCGCCCCCGGCGTGACCGCGTGCAGCCGCGCCGCCTCCAACCACCCCGCGCGGCGCTCCGCACCACCCGCCGCCCAACCCCCCGGCGTGGAAGGGAACGCGCGCGCCCACTCCTCCCACACCGCGCCGGCGCCCGGGTGTGGAAACCGGTGGAAGGAGCACGTCACCGTCACCGCGCGCCCGTTGACCGCGCCGAGGGCCACCTCCTCCACCGGGTAGGCGCCGAGCACCGCGCCGGCGTCGTCGAGCAGCGCCACCTCTCCCGGCCCCAGCCGCCCGGCCCCGACCACCGGCCCGACGACCCCGCGCAGCGACAGCTCCCGCTCCCCGCCTCTCCCGGGCCCCACCCGGAACAACCCCTCGACGACGCCGGCCTCGACCCACGCCACCCCCGCACCCGGTTCCCTCAGCCGCACGGCCAACGCACACATACACCCCATTCTGCCGCCCCGAAGCCCGACGCCGCGCGCGTCAACCAGGTGCGTCAACGATGCACGTCAACCAGGCGGACGAAACAACCCCTCTTCGACCTTCCGTACGAATCCTCAAGCGAGCACGGCCCGGCACATACATCGAACACCTGCCGCTCTCCTACGAACCGACCTCGCATGCGCAGTTCCCCGCGCCCCCAAGCAGGCCGTCACCTGCCGCAGGTGAACCCGCACCCGCACGACGGCGCCAGCCCACACCAGGGGCGCGGGGAACTGCGCGAGCAACCCACCACCGGGCTCACGCCGACAACCCACCCAGCCACGAAGCTCCGTAGTCGACCAACCCCCGCCACCCATGCACCGGCGTCGCCCCCTCGGGGAAGCCGACACGTCAGCGGGGTTCGCGCGCCGGTCAGGCGTTTCGGCGGCGGAGAGCGGCGACTCGAAGGACAACAACGGTTGCCCGGACATCTGGGAGCTGGAGAACGGGGACGTCGCGGTGATAGGCCGGGACCACACCGAGACCTACCGCGCGCGCCTCCCCGAAGGGGTGGCCGTCGCCTCCGACGAACGCCTCGTGATCATCCCCGGCCGCATGATGCGGCTGGCGAAGAAGGACATCCCCGATGACTGACTCCTCCGACCTGCGCCTCGACCCGGAACTGGGAACCCGCCTCGCACTGGCCCCCTACCGCGCGGACTTCGCGGAACGCGACAACGCCGTGCTCGACCGCTCCTCCTGGAAGTTCGAACGCCTCCAGCACTTCGAGGAGCAGGACGACCCCAGCAGGGACGCGCTCGCCGAGGGCCGTTGGGACGACGCTCTGCGGCTGCTGGAGGAGGAGCACGACGACTGGCTGTCCGCGGTGCGACATAAGGAGGAACGCCGCGCCCCGTTCCACCGGATCCGGGTGGTGGAGGAGCCCCTGACCCCGTACATGCAGTGGGAGCTGCACGCGCTGCGGGTGCAGGCGAAGGCGGGCAAGGGGATCCGGGTCATCGGGGCGGACCGGGTGCGGGAGTGGGAACCGGCCGGCGGCCCGCTTCCCGAGGTGGTCGTCCTCGGTGACCTGGTGCTCTACGAGGTGCTCTACACCGACGGCGGAGTGCTGGACGGCTGCCGGCGCTACACCGACCCCGAACTGATCCGGCGCTGGACGGCGTTCATCCAGGGGCTCTACGAGCAGGGCGAGGACGTGGTCTCCTACGTGGACCGTTACGTCGCCCACCTCCCCTCGCCCTTCTCCGCGCGGGGACAGGTGTGAGTGAGCCGTCGCGGGGCGACTCCCACGCGGAGCTGTCCGGCACCTCCCGCGACACGGTGCAGGCGGGCAGCGTCAGCGGCGGCGCGTTGTCCCGCCGGTGATCCCTGCCCTCCCAGGGGAGACTTCCCGCCTCCCCGCAATCCGGACGATGAGGAGTGCTCCCCCGCAGTGCCACCCACACACCCACAGTCCGCAGGCCACGAAGGTGACGCTCTCGATGACCAGCACGCCCGGCCCGGAATTCTGGTCGCTGATCCGCCCCTACACCGGCGCGGTGACCCACCACGGTCCACCGCCGGACGGGCACGGGTTCAGCACGGATGTACTGCTGGTCGTCGAATGCGAGAACGGGTCGTTCTTTCTGAAGGGAATGCGTAACCGTCCCGGAGGGCGGCGCGATCAAATGGTGCGGGAAGGGCTGATCAATCCCTTCGTGCGCTCCGTGTCTCCGGAGCTGATGTGGTCAACGGAGGACGAGCACTGGATCGTGCTCGCGTTCGAGCGCGTCCATGCTCGCGAGGCTGCCTTCGACTCCCACACAGGTGATCTGCCGACGATCGTCGGCATGCTCAACCAGATCGGGCGGCTGGAGTTGCCGGACATCGCCCGCGAGTGGCATGAGACCCGCTGGGACTGGTGGGCCGACGCGGGAACGACGGACCTGTTCCGAGGCGACACGCTGCTTCACGCCGACATCAACCCGTCCAACTTCCTGATCTGTGAACGACGTTCCTGGATCGTCGACTGGTCCTGGCCCACCCGAGGTGCCGCCTTCATCGACCCGGCGATGCTGGTGCTCCAACTGGTTGCCGACGCTCACACCCCCCAGGAGGCCGAGTCCTGGGCCGCGCGCTGCCCGGCCTGGGTGGACGCCGATCCGAAGGCCATCGACGCGTTCGTCGTCGCCTACACCCGCATGAACCGCCACCGCGCACTCCGCCGCCCCGAGGAGCCCTGGCTGCGCGCGATGTTCGACGCCACGCACGCCTGGGCGACGCACCGGGGGCTGGAGTACTGAACGGCCCACGCCGCGGGGCGGCGTGGGCCGTGTTGGGGTGGTACCGGGTCGCGCTAGTGCTCCGGGGTCTCGGGGAACGCGCCCGTCTTCACGTCCGCCAGGAAGGCGGCGAACTGGGCACGGGTGTAGCGCTGAGGGGTGCGGCCGGGGGCCTTGGAGTCCCCGACAGCGACACCGCCGTCGATGGCCATCAACTGCACGCAGTCGGGGCTGCTGCCGTTGCTGTAGGACGACTTGACCCACACCCCGTCCAACGGGGCGGAGCGCAGTCGTTCCTTCTCGTCACTCATCGGTGTTCTTTCTCGATCGTCCGCAGGAGCTGAAGCGTCTCGTCCGGGCTCAGCGCGTAGTCCGCGAGACCGCTGAACTTGCGTCGCGCCCGCCGAACTTCCACAGGGTCATCATGCAGCATCTCACCGGTGAGCTTCTCCTGGGAGACCACGCTCCGGTTGTCCGTCCCGGGGAAGTCCACGATGGTGAACACCTCACTCACGATGCTGGCGGCTCCCGCGGAGTAGGGGATCAGCCGGAAGGTGACGTTCGGCAGCTCCATCATCGCGATCAGATGCGCCAGTTGGGCCCGCATCACCTCGGGGCCGCCGACCACCGCGCGCACCGCCGACTCCAGGCAGAGCAGGTCGACCTCGGTCGGGTTCTTCCTGGTCAGCAGGGCTTGGCGGCGCGCCCGTGACTCGACGAAGGACTCCCGCCGTTCCGCGCTGTCCTGTTGCATTCCGAAATCCGAGGTGGCCTCGGCGTAGTCGCGGGTCTGGAGCAGCCCGGGGACATAGGTGCCGGAGTGGCTGGCCAACCGCTCGGCCGCGTCCTCGACATGGAAGTAGCGGTACGAGTCGCCCTTGAACAGGTCACGGAAGCGCTGCTCCTCCCACCACGCGCGACCGTACGAGCGGCCCTGGTCAACCGTCACCTGCATCTTCGCCCGCTCCTCCGGGCTCATCGAGTACAGCTTGAAGAAGACCTTCAGCTGGGCCGGCGTCGGAAACGCCTGCCCGCGCTCCAGCTTGCTGACCGTGAACCGCGTGACGCCCAGCTTGGCCGCCACGTCGTCCTGCCGCAGGCCGGACCGGTCACGCAACGCCTGCAACTGCTCGCCGACGTCGCGCATGGCGAAGATCGCGTTGGTGTTGAGGTTGATGGACATGGGCCCCTCCCTGAACCGCTCCTGACGAAGTGTTCGCAGCGTATCGGCCGGTTGTACGCGTTGCGCAACCCTGCTTCACCCGCAGGTGGAACGTGTTCGATTACCGCTTAGAACGCGGGAGTTGCGCGAACGAGGTCACGTGACCCACACTGCTGAAAGTGCACAGCGGCATCGAGCGACTCCGCTGTGTGTACGGATTTCTGCTGCCCATGCCCGCGCTGTCGCGGCTGGAGGTGTCCCGTGAACGGCTTGAGAAGTCAGAGGAGTTCGAGGCCAGCGCCCCCGGTGTTCGTCCGGGGCTTACTCGCCGAGGCGCGCCGGATGGAGACCTGGCGCCGGTCCGCCGGACAGCTGATGTCCCGGTGGGGCGCCTCGACCGAGGCCGTGGAACTGGTGCGGCTCGGCGTCACCGAACTGCTCACCAACGTCAGCCGCCACGTGACCGATCCGCGCTGCCGCCTCCGCATCCGACGCGCGGGCGGGGAGGTGCTGGTCGAGGTGTGCGACCGGTCGAGTCAACCACCCGTGATCGGCGAGACCCCGGACTGGTCGGCGGAGTGCGGGCGCGGGCTGTGGCTGTTGCGCGAGATGGCCGACGACCTCGGGTACATGCCCATGCCCTACGCCTCCCCCGTCGGGCCGCTGATGGGCAAGTCGGTCTGGTTCAGGTGCCGTTCGGCCTTCCCCGGGACGGGTGCCGAGTGAACGCCGTCGGGACGTCGCGCCCCGTGGAGTGGGAGTTCCAGATACCGACTCCGGAACGGGTGGGGCAGGAGCAACGAGCGTTCGGGCCCTGCTGGTTCTACTGCGGCTTCCGCTCCGGCCCCGTGGTGTGGATCGGCTGCCTGACGTCGTCGGGGGTCGCCGCTCCGCTGTACGCGTGTGACGCGTGTCTGCGTCAACTGAACGCGATGGCCTGGGACTTCGCCGAGGCGGCCCGCGCCGAACCGCTGTACGAGCCGACCGGCGAGGGGGACCCGTCGTGAACGAGATCGTCAGGGGTGCGGACCGGGTGCTGGTCCAGGCACGCGGCCCCGGCGTGCCGGAGGGCATCCACGGCGTGGCGTGCATGACGTGCGAGGCCACGTCCCCACTGTTCGACGACGACCCGCTGCCCACCGCCGTCTGGGCGATCCAGCATTCCCAGGACCACCCGGAGCACACCTTCTTTCTCGCCAGGACCGAACGCCACTGGCGGGTCCTCCCACGCACCGACCCGCCAGCGCCGCCACCCGCGCGGGGCTCCGGCGGGTTCGGGGGCCCGGCGTTCGTCGGGCTGATGTGCCTGCTCACCGCGCTGGCCGGGCTGCTCCCCGGCCTCGGCTAGCCAACCGGGCCCCACGACGCGTCCCGGCCCACCCACCCACCACCTCACCGAGGAGTCAGCACCATGCACACGACCATCGTCCGTTCCGGCCTGTCCGTCACGTTCCACGTCCTGGCCACCACGCAGACCAACCACGCCCTGATGGTGCGCGGCCCGCGCGAGGGCCGCGAGGACGGCTGGGTGCTGCCGCACGGCGAGGTGCCGGACGGGCGGTGCGTGATCCTCACCGCGCGCGAGCTGTTCATGGAGACGACGGGATACGACCGCGCCCTGTCCGAGTTCTACGCCGTCAGCCCGATGACGGACGAACGGGGCGAGCTGAACGGCCTGACCTACGTCCTGGACGGCGGGCACACCCCCGGAGTCCCGGCCAACCCGCCGAAGGACGGGGCGAGTTGGGTTCCCATGCGGGAGCTCCACGAGCCGCCGGCGCTCTACCAGTACGCCATCATCGCGGCCGGCCGGCGCCGCAGGCTTCCGCTGCTGATCAACGCCGACCGGCCGGAGGCCGCCTTCAGCTGAGCCGCGGGCGGCTTCCCCGGAAACGGGGTCAGTGTTCGACGAAGAACCTGACATCGTCGAAGCGGCAGGCCGCGAGATCGTCCCTGTGGATAAGGAAACTCGCGTAGAAGCTCTCGTTGTCCGGTATCTCGAAAACGCCCAACGTCACCCATTCCTTCGCCAGGGCGAGCTGCTCCCCGCGTTCCCGGGCGAGTTCCCGGATCGCCTCTTCGTCCTGAAGCGCGTCCTCCCGGGACGCGGCCCGGTATTCCTCCCGGATTTGCTCCTCGGCGATTTTGTGCTCCGGGTAGCCCTGGGGAGCGTAGTGGTGACTTCCGAGCTTGACGGTGGTCCATCCGAAGGGAGGCTCCCGCCAGATCTCCGCCGCCACGCCGCTGATCTCGCCCGCTCGGGGAACGCGAGCGTGGAACGCCTTCTCCTCGGGCTCCAGGTCTGTGCCGTCCTCGGGCGAGGAGAGCAACCACGGCGGCCAGCTGTAGGTGACGAAGGCATAGAGGTCCTGCTCGGGAAGGATCACCATGTCCTCGTCGTCCTCGGGCTCGGGCTCGGGCTCGGGCTCGGGCGGAGACTGCTCCACGGTCTCCACGCCTTCCGGCACGTAGACCACGCGCCCGATCGGGTCCAGGTAGTCCTGTTCGACGAAGAAGAGCAGCGTGCCGCCGGCGGGAAAGGGCAGATCCGTCTCGGACGGCAGCGCGGCGCAGTCGACCGAGCAGAAAAAGGGAATGGGCCAGGCTCTGTCCGCGGCCTCCCGGATCAGCCGACCGCCACTGGTCAACGGGGTCTCGTAATACGGGGCGCATCCTCGCGGCCACTCGGATCCGACCGGCAGCCTCGGCAGACCGCCGACCCGACCGGCCACGATGCCGGGCCCCGGAATGGCGCCTTCGGGTGGCCCCGAGGACAATTCGGTATGCACGCGCGCTTCCCGTAACCAGCCCTCGATCTCCTCGGCGGTGAACCCGCGTTGCGCGGCCAGGGAACGGAATTGGTCTCGCGTGTCCATGGCCGCCAGTATGTCAGCGCCGCAACACGGGAAAACGGCGAGGACCGCCCGCCCCCGGGCCTACTCCCCTGCCCGTTCCTCGCCCTTCTCCAGCTCCGCCAGCCGCAGCAGCAGCGACTTGACCTCGGTCGCGGCGACCTCGTCGCCGTTCAGCGCGTCGGGGTCGGAGCAGATCAGCACCGGCTGGTGGCGGGGGTCGGTGGGGAGGCGGCCGTGGCTGCCTCGGATCTGGGCGCCGTCGAGGGGGACGACGTTCATGCGGTAGCGCATCCCGATCTTCTTGCGGACCAGCGCCGCCCCCGCGCGGGCCTTGACGAGGCGGTCCTCCGGGTTGAGGAACAGCTCCGCCGGGTCGTAGCCGGGCTTGCGGTGGATCTCGACGGTGGGGGCGTAGTCCGGCGCGTCGGCGTCGTCCAGCCAGTAGTAGTAGGTGAACCAGGAGTCCTCGTCGGCGACCGCGACCAGGTCGCCGGCGCGGGGGTGGTCCAGGCCGTGGGCGGCCTTGCCCTCGTCGTCGAGGAGTTCGGCGATGCCCGGCAGGTCCTTCAGCGCCTCGCGCGCGGGCTCCAGGTCCTCCGGGCGGCGCACGTAGACGTGGGCGACCTGGTGGTCGGCGACGGCGAACGCGCGGGAGACCCACGGGTCCAGGTACTCCATCCCGGCCTGGGTGTAGACCTCAAGCAGCCCGGCCTCGCGCAGCCTGCGGTTGATGTGGACCTGGCGGCTGACGGGGCTGATGCCGTACTCGGAGAGCGCGACCACCGTCGCTTCCTGCGCGCGCGCCGCGTCGAGCAACGGGGCCAGCTCGCCGTCGAGTTCGGCGGCAGCCGCCCTGGCCTGCGGGGAGTCGGGACCGAAGCGCTGGAGGTCGTAGTCCAGGTGCGGCAGATAGACCAGGGTCAGGTCGGGCTGACGGGTGGTCAGCAGGCGGCGGGCGGCGTGGGCGATCCACCGCGAGGAGTCGATGGCCGCCGTCGGCCCCCAGTAGGTGAAGAGCGGGAACTCACCGAAGCGCGAGGTGAGTTCGTCGTGCAGCTCCGGCGGCCTGGTGTAGCAGTCGGGGTCCTTCTTGCCGTCGGCGTAGTAGATCGGCCGGGGCGTGACGGTGTAGTCGGTGTCGGCGCCCATGGCGTACCACCAGCAGACGTTGGCCACCGTGTACTCGGGGTCGACCTTGCGCGCGGCGTCCCAGATCTTCTCGCCGCCGACGAGGGCGTTGTGCTGCCGCCACAGCAGCACGTCGCCCAACTCGCGGAAGTACCAGCCGTTTCCGACGATGCCGTGGCCCGAGGGGAGTTCGCCGGTGAGGAACGTCGCCTGCGCCGAGCAGGTCACCGCCGGGAGGACGGTGCCGAGCGGCGCCTGGGAGCCGGCGGTGGCGACCGCCTTGAGCGTGGGCATGTGGTCGAGCAGTTCGGGCGTCAGTCCCACCACGTCGATGACCACCAGTCGGCGGCTCATGGCAGCACTTCCTTTCGGTGCGTGATTGCTCGGGGAGGATCAGCCGGCGTGCGGGCGCCGGCCGCGGCTCACGCCTCCTCCTTCAGGCCGAGGTCGGTCAACAGGTCGCGCGCCAGCGAGAGTTCGGCGGCGATGCCGTCGGCCAGCTGGTCGGCGTCGGTGGGGCGCAGCTCGGGCGGGAGCACCTGCCAGGTGTAGGTCTCCACCTCCAGGTGCCGGGTGAGCGGGCGCCGCCCGCCGACCAGCCGGGCCAGGGACTGCCGCAGCACCGGCAGCGTGGTGGACAGCGGCGCCGGCGGCTTGGCGTGCAGCGGGATGTGGTGGTGCACCCGCCAGGGCCCGGAGGCGCTCAGCGGCTTCTCGCCGTCCAACGCCAAGTCCAGGTCGTCACGGGCGGTGACGGTGCCGTCCTGGGCGCGTTCCCTGGTCTGGTGCAGGAAGCGCTCCTCGACGAACTCGGCGAGCGCCTGGCGCACCTCCGGCCGTTCCGGGTGTTCGGCGTGCAGGGCCGCCGACAGCTGCGCCTTGTAGATCGGGACCTCCTGCCGCACCAGCCGGTCGATGGCCTCGTCCGGGTCCTCGAACGCGGTGGCCAGGTGGCAGGTGTCCAGGCAGAGCCCGATCCGGTCGGTGGGCGGCGCCTCGGGGCCGGTCAGCAGCCTGCTGGCCTGGTCGGTGGTCTCGATGACGCAGCCCGGCTCGGGCTCCAGGGCGACCCTGATCTGCCGGCGGTTTCCGCTGGCCAGCAGGTCCAGCTCGCGGGAGAGCCGGTTCAGCTGCTGGACGGCCGCCGACTCGGCCGCCGCGTCGTAGGGGGTGCGCCAGGCCAGCGGCAGGGTGGAGATGGTGCCCTCGGTGACGTCGTCGGGCAGCAGCCCGGCGAGCAGACACGCGAGTTGGAGTGTGTGCTCCCGACGGGCGTCCGTGGTCCAGTCCGGCTGGTAGACGCGGTGCTTGACCTTCGCCGAGCCGAAGCCGCGATACGGGAAGCCGTTGAGGGTGACCACCTCAAGGCCCTCCCGGCGCAGCGCCTCGGTGAGCGTGGCGCGCGCCTTCGGGTCGCGGCTCAGGGCCTTGACCACGTCGGCGGCGAGCCACAGGCCGATGCCGAGACGCTCCCGGCCCAGCCGACGGCGCACGGGCGCGCAGTGCTCGCTGAGCTGGGTGAGGACCCCGTCAAGGGTCTCGGCGGGGTGGACGTTGGTGCAGTAGGCGAGGTGTATCAGCCCACCACTGGGGTGTCGGAAGCGCACAGGTAACCCTCTCAGCTGTCGGCGGGCGCCCCGCGCCGCAGCACGTTGCCGGCGTAGTCGTCGCGTTCGGGCCGCTCGCCGAGGTCGAGGCGCCCGCTGAGAGAGTAGAACGCCACCGGGTTGCGCCAGAGCACCAGGTCCACCTCGTCGTCGCTGAAGCCGTCCGCCAGCATGGCCTCGCCGACCCTCCGGGTCTTCAACGGGTCGCTGTTGCCCCAGTCGGCGGCCGAGTTGACCAGCACCTTCTCCGTTCCGTACTCGCGCAGCAACCGGACCATCCTGGTCTCGTCCATCTTGGTGTCCGGGTACACCGAGAAGCCGAGCCAGCAGCCGCTGTCCTTGGCGGCGGCGACCGTCGTCTCGTTGAGGTGGTCCAGCAGCACCCGCTCGGTGGGCAGGGCCGACTCCCTGACCACGTCGACGGTGCGGGTCACGCCGGCGACCTTGTCGCGGTGCGGGGTGTGGACGAGGGCGGGCAGCTCGTGGTCCACGGCGAGCTGGAGCTGGGCGGCCAGCGCCTCGTCCTCGGCGGGCGTCATCGAGTCGTAGCCGATCTCGCCGACGGCGACCACGCTGTCCTTGCGCAGATAGCGGTCCAGCTCGGCCAGCACGGGGACGCACCGCGGGTCGTTGGCCTCCTTGGGGTTGAGGGCCAGCGCGCAGTGGTGGGTGATGCCGTGCTCGGCCGCCCGGTACGGCTCCCAGCCGAGGAGGGCGTCGAAGTAGTCCAGGAAGCTGCCGACGTTGGTGCGCGGCTGCCCCAGCCAGAACGCGGGCTCGACGAGGGCCCGCACCCCCGCGTCCCGCATGGCGCGGTAGTCGTCGGTGGTGCGGGATGACATGTGGATGTGCGGGTCGAAGATGCGCATCAGGGCTCCTGGGGGTGCTGCGGCTGGTGCGGCGGCTGGGCGGCGAGGACCTCGCCGACGTCCTCGGGAACGGGGCGCCCCGCGGCCTCGCGCTCGGCGGCGTAGTCGCCGAGCATCCGCAGCAGCTCGGCGTCGGTGCGGGTGGCCAGGCCCGAGACGGCGGTCAGCGGGACGCCGGTGAAGACGCACTTGAGGACGGCGTGCCGCCACTGGTGCTGGTCCAGGTGGGCGGCGGCGTAGTCGCCGACGGCGGCGACGATCAGCCGGGTGTCGTTGGTGCGCAGGGCGTCCTCGACGAGCGGGACGGCCTCCGGCCCCAGGTGCAGATAGGACAGCGCCTGGAGCACGGCGCGGCGCTCGGCGGCGTCGCCCTGCTGGTAGAGGCGGGTGACGGTCGCCAGGTCGGCGTCGGCGGCGTGCAGCAGCAGCACGCGGGCCGCGTCGGCGGCCGGCATCCCGGACACGGGCAGCGCGCCGCGGCCGACGCGGCGGGTGGCGACGGCGAACGAGGACTCCCAGTCCGCGTCGGCGGCCCAGCCCAGGGTCGCCTCCAGCCACTCGGCGGCCTCGTGGGGCACGGCCTCGACCAGCTCGGCGCGGAGCGCGGCCAGGGCCTGCGGCAGGGTGGGTGAGTCCATCAGGGGACCTCCGAACGACTGCTCATCCGGGTGTCGGTGAGCGCGGCTTCCAGGAACTGGAACGATTCTGCCGCGAGTTGGGGTCCGGCGTGCGAGTGGCGTGGCAGTTCCACGGAGACGAGCCCGGTGTAGCCGGTGTCGGCGAGGGCGGCGAGCACCGGCGGGAAGTCGATCTCCCCGGTGCCGAACGGCAGATGCTCGTGGACCCCGCGCCGCATGTCCTCGATCTGGACGTGCGCCAGCCACGGGCCGGCCTCCGTGACGCAGTCGGCGACGGGCGCCGGCTCCAGGCAGCGGCAGTGGCCTATGTCCAGGGTCAGCCGCAGCGCCTCGGGCGAGTCCAGGCGGCGGCGCAGCCGGTGGAAGCCGGCGAGGTCGCCCAGCAGGTGGCCCGGCTCGGGTTCGACGGCGAGCGGGACTCCGGCGTCGGTGGCGGCGTCCAGCAGCGGGGCGAAGGAGTCCGCGAGCCGGCTCCAGGCCACTTCCTCGGGGGTCTCCTCGGGACGGTGGCCGCTGAAGCAGTGCAGCGCGGTGGCGCCGAGGTCGGCGGCGACGCGGACGGCGTCGGTGAGCATCGCGATCCGCCGGCCCCTGGCCTCCGCGTCGGGGTCGAGCAGGCTGGGGCCGTGCTTGCGGCGCGGGTCGAGGACGTAGCGGGCGCCGGTCTCGACGGCGACGGCGAGGCCGAGCCGGTCCAGCCGGGCGGCGACGGCCTCGGTGCGGCGGGCCAGGTCGGGGGCGAGCGGGTCGAGGTGCATGTGGTCGAGGGTCAGCGCGACGCCCCGGTAGCCGAGGTCGGCCAGCAGGGCGAGGGCGTCGTCCAGGCGCAGGTCGGTGAGGCCGTTGGTGCCGTACGCCAGGCGGAAGCCGGGACTCATGTGACGCTGACCTTTCTGGACAGCCGCCGCGCCGCGCCCAGCAGCGTCAGCAGCACGGGCACGGAGGCGCGGGCGCCGGCGCGGGCCGCGAGGCCGGCCTGGAGCGGCACCAGCGCCTGGAGGCCGGCGACGACGCCGGCCTTGGTGTGCGCGCCGGTGGGTTGGCCGGCGGCGCGGGTCAGGGCGGGCGCGGCCGTCAGCAGGTAGCTGGCGGCGCAGCCGCGCGCCGTGCCGGCCTCGGGCCCGGGGCGGCTGACGACGGCGGCGATGCCGGCCGTGGTGGCCAGCGCGGCCAGCGGCGCGGTCCGGTCGCCGCCGCCGACCTCGTTCCGCGAGACATGGGTGACGGCGGTGGTGTGGGCGGCGAGCAGCGCGGCCGGCGGCAGCGCCGCGGGCGCGACGCGGCCGGCGCCGGCGGCGCCGAGCAGCAGGTCGAGGCCGCGGGCGGCGCCCATGGCGGCGGGGCCGGCCGCGGTGTGCTTCAGCTTGAGGTCGTAGGCCCAGACGGTCGCGGCCAGCGCGGAGGCGGTGGCCAGCTGGGCGCGGTTGCCGGCGGCGGCCAGCGCCAGGCCGGCGGCCGTGAGGCCGGCGGCGGCGCCGAAGGCGGCGGCGGGCGCGACGCGGCCGGACGGCAGCGGCCGGTGCGGCCGGTCGCGGGCGTCCTCGGCGCGGTCGGCCCAGTCGTTGAGCGCCATGCCCGCCCAGTAGAGGCAGACCGAACTCCCGATGGCCAGCGCCGTGTTGCGGGCCGGCGCGCCGCCGGCCGCCGAGCCGGCCAGGGCGTCGCCCGGCACGGTCAGCGCGGCCGGCCCGCGCACCAGCTCCACCCAGGCGCGGGCCCTGCCGCCGGTCACGAGCGGCCAGCCAGCCGGTCGGCGAGCGCCAGCAGCTCGCGGTACTGCTCGGCGAGGCCCGGCGGGTCGGTGTCCGGGTCCTTGAAGAAGAAGCCGAGCCCGGGAACGGGTCCCGTCATCCCCGTCTCGTGCGCGCGGGCCACCAGCCGCGCCAGGTCGAGGACGAGGGGGGCGGCGAGCGCGGAGTCGCAGCCCTGCCAGATGGTCTGGAGCACCATCCGGGTGCCGAGGAAGCCGTCGAACGCGACGTGGTCCCAGGCGGTCTTCCAGTCGCCGAGCGCCGGCACGTGGTCGATGTGGGTCTCGCCCTCGGGCTCGCTGCCCAGGTTGTCGGCGAGCGCCCTGGCCTTGCCGGCGTTCTTGGCGGCGGCGGCCCTGGGGTCGGCGAGGGTGGCGCCGTCGCCGCCGCCCAGCAGGTTGCTGCCGGACCAGGCGCGCACGGCCAGCTCCCGTTGGGCGAACATCGGCGCCAGCACGGCCCGCAGCAGGGTCTGCCCGGTCTTGCCGTCCCGTCCGGCGTGCGGCAGCCCGGCGGCGGCGGCGCGGGCGGCGAGGCCCTCGGCGTGCATCCCGGTGGCGGGGGTGAAGTTGACGTAGGAGGCGCCGGCGGCGATCGCCGCGGCGGCGTAGAGCGCGCTGGCCGGGGCGCGGGCGTCGCCGGGGGCCGGCGTCGGCTCGGTGCTGGCCAGGTGGACGACGACGGTGCGGGCCAGCCCGTGGCCGGCGGTGAACGCGGCGATGTCGGCGGCGAACGCCTCGACCAGCCGCTCGTCGGAGCGCGGGTCGTCGGGTTGGGGGCCGCCGGGGCGGATCTCGGCGTCGGCGCGCGCCAGTTCGTCGGCGACGGCGGACGGCAGTCCGTGCGGCAGGACCCCGGCCTCCGCGAGCTGTTCGGCGCGCTTGGGCAACGGGGTGGGGTGGGTGTCGTGGCCCCCGAACACCAGCTGTTCCAGCGGGGGCAGGCCGGCCCCCGCGAACGCGGGCCCTGCGGTGACCAGTCCGGTGGGTGGGTGCAGTCCGGCGGCGAGGGCGGCGCGGCCGGCCACGGTGGTGGTGGCCACCGAGCCCCGGGCGCCGATCAGCCAGACTCCGACGCGTTTCAGGGGTTCTGTTGTCATGTCGCGGCTTTCTGTGCAGCTGCGGAAGGGGCGAGGGCGCGCGGTGCCCGGCCACGTGTGCGGCGTGACCGGGCAACGCGCGAGGCGGCGGCGCGGGGCGGGTTCGGCGGTTCCGCCCCTGCCGTCACCCTCCGGCCCGCGCGGGGCCGGCCTCCGTCCCCGCCGCCCCTCGCGGCGGTGGACGGAGTCGTGGGGTGGTGCTTGTCGGGGTACCGGTGGGTCGGCTCTGTGGGGTCAGTGCTGGCAGTCGGTGTCGGTCAGCTCGGCGACACGGACGTCCCTGAACTGCACGGTGTCGTCGTCGCCGTGGTTCTGGAGCCCGATGTGTCCCGCCAGGCTACGGTCCTCCTCGGTCGAGGTGAAGTCGTTGATCAGCACATCGTTGAGGAAGATCTGGAGATGGTCGCCCTCGACCCGCAGCTCGTAGGTGTTCCACTCGCCGTTGGGGTTGAGCGCGGCGTCCCTGGCCTCGATGTCGGCGCCCTGGAAGGTGTAGACGGAGCCGGTCGTCCGCTCGGGGACGTCGGTGTCGTCGATCTGGATCTCGTAGCCCTGGTTCACCGCGTCCCAGGGGTCGTCGGAGACCGGGGAGCCCAGGAAGACACCGGAGTTGGAGTCACCGATCTGGCGCCAGTCGAGCAGCAGCGAGAAGTTCTCGTACGACTCGGCCTCGTAGTAGAACAGGCCCATGCCGCCGACGCTGGTCAGCGTGCCTTCCTCGGCGTCCAGCTCGAACTCGCCGGGCCCGGCCTGGGTCCAGCCCTCGGTCGAGGTGCCGTCGAAGATCGAGGTGTACTCGGGCTCCTCGGGGTCCTCGGGGTCCTCGCTCGGGACGGAGCAGTCGGCGTCGGTCTGGCCGGCGGCGTACTGGATGCCGCCCAGCAGGTGCTGGAGGAAGTCCTCCTCGGCGAAGGACTCGATGGTGTGGCCGCCGCCGGTGTAGAAGGCGAGGCCGCCCTCGTACTCCTTGCACCAGGCGATCGGGTGGTCGCCGTCCATGTTGCCGCCCTCGTAGGAGGACTCGTCGAGCGAGGCCAGCACGCGGGCGCTTTCCCTGGGGTTGGTGCGGTAGTTGTACCACTCGTCGGTGCGCTCCCAGGTGTCGCCCAGGTGCGCGGTGGCCGGGTGGTCGTGGTCCTCGACGTTGACGGTCGCCTGCTGGATCTGCGGGTGGCTGTCGAAGAGGGCGCCGGCCAGGCCGTCGTACCACTCCCAGTCGTACTCGGTGTCGGCGGCGGCGTGGACGCCGACGTAGCCGCCGCCGTTGTTGATGTAACCCTCGAACGCGGTCTGCTGCGTGTCGTCGAGCACGTCGCCCGTGGTGGACAGGAAGAGGACGGCCTCGTACTGGGCCAGGTTCTCCTCGGTGAACAGCGCCGAGTCCTCGGTCGCGGTCACCGTGAAGTCGTTGGCCTCGCCCAGCTGCGTGATCGCCTCGATGCCGGCTTCGATCGAGTCGTGCCGGAATCCGGCGGTCTTGGAGAAGACCAGTACGTCGAACGGTTCGGCCGCGGTCTCCTGCCCCGCGCCGTCGGGGGCCTCGGCGGCCCCCGCCGACATCGCGGGCAGTGCGGTGGCGCACAGGGCGCCCCCGACGAGCAGGAGGCAGGCTCGTCTCAACCGGGTGCTGCGGGTAGTTTCACTCAACGCGCTCACTCCTCACTTCCGGTACTGAAGGTGAAGTCGTCCAGGTTGAACGTGCCACCCGTGAAAACCAGGTGGAGCGTGGTGGACTCGGCCGGCTGGTCGGCCAGCTCCGTCGTGACGTCCTCGAAGGCGTCCGCGCCTCCGGTGTCGCCGACCTCGACGGTGCCCAGCAGCTGGCCGTCGGGGGCGTCGGCGCGCACCTCGACGGTGCCGCTGCCGCCCTCGGAGGCGACGCGTGCGGTGAACTCCGTCGCGTTGTCCAGCAGATACGGCTCGAACGAGATCCAGCCGCCGTCGGTGACCTCGACCGCGCGTCCGCCGTGGGCGGCGTCGACGCTCACCGTGGTCGGGCCCTCGGCCTCGCCGAAGTGCTCGGCCTGGCGCTGCCTGGTCTGGCTGACGACCTCGTCGCTGCCGGTCAGCGGCGGGGCGTCGCCGAAGCCGGCGTCGGTGTACTCGGCGTTCCAGACCCCGAAGATGTTGGCGTTCGGGTCGTGCTCGCCGTCCGCGAGGGTCTGGAGGGTGCCGGAGCAGCCGTTGGCCGAGGTCTGCGGGTGGCCGTGCGAGTCGTGGCCGAGGATGAACGTGACGGTCACGTCCTCGCAGTTGATCTCCGTGTCCTCGGCGTCGGTGACCTCCACCTCGAACGGCACCTCGTCGCCGAAGTCGACCAGCGCGCCGTCGCCCGGCAGCAGCAGGTTGACCTCGGGCTCGGTGTTGCCCGCCACGACCTGCACGGACGCGTTGCCGGTGGCGCCGGCGGCGTTGGTCACGGTCAGCACCACGCTGTAGGTGCCGGCCTCCTCGAAGGTGTGGGTCGGGTCGGCCTCCTCGGAGGTGGCGCCGTCGCCGAAGTCCCACGCGTAGGTCAGCTCGGAGCCGTCGGGGTCGGTCGAGCCCTCGGAGCTGAACGCGACCTCCAGCGGGGTCTGGCCCGAGGTGACGTCGGCGCTGGCCCTCGCCACCGGGGCGCTGACACCCGCGGTGTAGTCGATGCGGTAGAGGGCGCTGTTCTCGTCGCCGGCGAAGTAGCCGGTGCCGTAGTCAAGGACGTAGAGCGCGCCGTCGGGGCCGAAGGCGGTGTCCATGACCTGGGTGCCTTCCCAGAGGAAGTCGTGGATGCCGGAGACGTTGCCGTCCTCGTCCTGCTCCACGGCCTTGATCCACTGGCGGCCGAACTCGGCGGCGAAGAAGGTGCCGTCCAGCGACTCGGGGAACTTGCGCTCGGAGTCCAGGTCGGCGTCGTAGCGGTAGACCGGGCCCGCCATCGGGGACTCGGAGCCGTCACCGAACTCGGGGACGGAGTCGCCGTCGTAGGGGATCCAGGCCGGCTGCGCCGGCGGCAGCTCGGTCAGGCCCGTGTTGTGGGGCGACTCGTTGACGGGGGCGGCGCAGTCGAAGGCCTCGCCCGAGGTGCCGGTCTCGAAGTCGTAGTCGATGTACGGCTCGTTGTCGCCCACGCAGTACGGCCAGCCGAAGTTGCCGGGCTCGGTCACCCGGTTGAACTCCACCTGCCCCGACGGGCCGCGCTCGGGGTCGGCGGTGCCGGAGTCGGGGCCGTAGTCGCCGACGTAGACGTCGCCCGTGGCCTGGTCGACGCTCATCCGGAACGGGTTGCGGAAGCCCATGGCGTAGATCTCGGGCCGGGCGCCCTCGGTGCCCTCCTGGAAGAGGTTGCCCTCGGGGATGGTGTAGCTGCCGTCGTCCTCGACGTGGATGCGCAGCAGCTTGCCGCGCAGGTCGTCGGTGTTGGCGGCGGAACGCTGGGCGTCGAACGCCGGGTTGCGGTCCTCCCGCTCGTCGATCGGGCTGAACCCGTCGGAGGCGAACGGGTTGGTGTCGTCGCCCGTGGTCAGGTAGAGGTTGCCCTCGGCGTCGAAGTCGATGTCGCCGCCGACGTGGCAGCACTGGCCGCGGCTGGCCGCCACGTCCAGGATCTCGACCTCACTGCCGTTGTCGAGGGTGCCGTCCTCGTTCAACGTGAAGCGGGAGAGCCGGTTCACGCCGTCGTAGGGGGCGAAGTCCTCGGCGGTGCCGTCGGACGGCGCGTCGCCGGCGGGGGTCTCCATCGGCGGCGCGTAGTAGAGGTAGATGTGGCGGTTCTGCTCGAAGTCGGGGTCGACCCCGACGCCCTGGAGACCCTCCTCGTCGTGGCTGTAGACCGGGATCTCGCCCGCCACCTGGGTCAGTCCGTTGGCGCCGGTGAGCCGCAGCGTGCCGTCCCTCGACGTGTGCAGGACGGACGTGTCGGGCAGCACGGCGAGCGTCATCGGCTCGCCCATCTCGGCCTCGCCCTTGGCGAGTTCGACCTGCTGGAACTCGTCGAGCGGCGGCGGTTCGGCCGCCGTCGCCGTCTGTTGGCTGATCACCACACCCGCCGAGGCGAGCGTCATGCCCGCCACGGTCGCGAGTACGGCTTTGAGTCTCCTGTGCACGAGCGTTCCTCCGTTAGAGCGCACGGGGGTGGGGGGTGAGGCTGTCGCACAGGCGCGCGCCGTCGCGCCAGGTGAACGGTGCGGCCGTCAGTTGAGGGGGACGGCCGCGCCGCTCGAAGTTGACCGGTACACCACAGGGACGGTAACGACTTTCTCCCTGACTGGAAACCCCTTTGAAACAAGATGGCACAACTTCATCCACCTGCCGGACAAAGTGAGCGGGCAGGGCGAAGCGCGCGCCCCCACTATGAGCGCGTACACCCCGTATCTCCCCCGCGCGCGGGGGACTTCACCCCTCGGGCGGCGGTCGCACCCCGATCAGCGCGGTGATCACCCGTTCCGTGGTCTCCACCATGTCAACGGCCCGGGGGTCCAGCAGCCACTGGGTCTGGAGCCCGTCCATCACCGCGATGATCCCGTTGGCCACGCTCTCCACCGGGAGGGTCGACGCCACCTCCCCCGCGTCCACCGCCTCCCGCAGCGCGCTGACCACGATGGCACGCAACCCCGTGTAGCGGCTGCGGAAGTACTCCTGCGCCGGGTGCCCCTCGGTCACGCTCTCCGCCGAGAGCACCGTGTAGAGCCGCACGATCCCGGCGCGCTCGGCGTTCAGCCGCGCGGTGTCCACCAGGTGCCGCAGCATCCCCAGCCCACGGGGGCGGCCGTCGCCCAGCGCCTCGATGTCCGACTTGTCGCGCAGCTCCAACACCCCGGTCAGCAGACCGGCCTTGGTGCGGAAGTGGTGCAGCACCCCGGCCTGGGTGAGGCCCGAGCGTTCGGCTATCTCGGCCAGCGAGGCGTTGTGGTAGCCGCGCGTGGCGAAGGTCTCCATGGCGATGCGCAGGATGTCGTCCCGCCGCTGGGCACCCTGGGCACGCGCGGGCGCGCTTGAGGACATGACCGGCTCCTGCCTTGGGGTTCACGCTCGGGCTCGGGTCGGACGTCCGCAGTCTACGACCGGCCGGGCGGCGCCCCCAGGTTCCGGAACCATCCAGTTCCGTTCCGGACCTACCAACTGGTCAGTCAGTCTGCTTACCTCTCTCCTGACGGGTCCACCGACCGGTCGGAACCGGTGGTCGCCACCACTGGTCGCTGCCGGTGGTCGGTGCCGGTGGTCGGTGCCGCCGGAACGACTGGTCACTCAACTGGTCACCTGACATCAGCTGACATCAGGCGACCAGCTGCCAGTTACCAGTGACCAGTTGCCAGTGACCGGTTACCAGTGACCAGTGCCCGGTCGACGCCCCACAGCGATCCCCCACGTCCCGGCCCATCCCAGGGAGCCGCACATGAGAACCGTCCTCGCACGACACCGTTCACCGCTGCGCGTCGGCCTGTTGGGGCTGACCGCGGGCGCGCTGCTGGCCGGCGGCCTCGGCGTGGTCGCCGGCACCTCGGCGCAGGCCGCGCCGAGCACCGCCCGGGCGTGGCTGACCACGCCGGACGGGCAGAACCGGCTCGCCGACCGCGGCGAGCTGTCCTTCGACGGCCAGCCGGCCGCCACCGACATCTGGGTCGACGGCCGCCAGCGCCACCAGGAGTTCAGCGGCGCCGGCGCCTCGGTGACCGAGGCCTCCGCCGGCCTGGTGCGGTCGCTGCCGGACGGCGACCGCGAGGCACTGCTGGACTCGCTCTTCTCCCGGGACGGCGACGGCATCGGGCTGAGCTATCTGCGCCAGCCGCTGGGCAGCACCGACTTCAACACGGGCGACTTCTACACCTACGAGGACACCCCGGGACAGTTCTCGATCGACCGCGACCGCGAGCTGATCATCCCGGTGCTGAACGACGCGCTGGCCCGCAACCCCGACCTCCGTCTGATGGGCAGCCCCTGGTCACCGCCGGCCTGGATGAAGTCGGAGAACTCCCTCAACGGCGGCACCCTGCTCCCCGAGCACTACGAGGACTACGCCGACTACCTGGTCGAGGCGGTGCGCGCCTACGGCGACGCGGGCATCGAACTGAGCGACCTGACCGCGCAGAACGAACCGCTCTTCGCCACCAGTTACCCGTCCACCTCCATGAGCCCGTCCGAACAGGCCGCGTTCCTCCGGGTGTTGGACACCGCGCTGACCGAGGCCGGGCTGCCGACCCAGCTGTTCGCCTACGACCACAACTGGGACGAGCCCGGCTACCCGTTGGAGGTGCTCGGGGCGACCTCCGACCTCGACCGGGTCGCCGGCGCCGCGTTCCACTGCTACGGCGGACAGCCCGAGGCCCAGGGCGAACTCGTCGCGGCGGGTGAACGCGTCTTCTTCACCGAGTGCTCCGGCACCGACAGCGACGACCCGTCCTCGACCTTCGCCGACACGCTGCGCTGGCAGGCCGAGAACCTGGTCGTCCGCAACATGCGCCACGGCGGCGAGACCGTCATCACCTGGAACCTCGCCCTCGACGCCCAGGGCGGCCCCCACCAGGGCCACTGCGACACCCGCTGCAACGGCGTCGTCGAGATCGCCGGCGACCAGGTCACCCGCAACGCCGAGTTCTACGTCCTCGGCCACCTCACCAAGTTCCTCGACCCGGGCGCCCGCCGCCTCGACTCCACCAGCGAGGACCCGGGCGGCCTCCAGAACGTGGTCTTCGAGAACCCCGACGGCACCCGCGTCGCCTACGTCGTCAACGCGAGCGACACCGCCCGCGACTTCTCCCTCACGGACGACGGCGCCTCCCTGACCGACACCCTCCCCGCCGGAGCGGTGGCCACCTACACCTGGACGCTCTGACCCGACGGGCACCCCGGCCCCATCCCCGCCCGGGGCATGTCCCGGTTCAGCGCGGCACCCCGGTGTCGATGCGCCGGAAGCGGCGGGCCCTCTCGGTCCGACCCCCGCCGGTGATGTCGAGCAGCAACGCGTCCCCGTTCCAGATGCCGTCGACCGTCACGATTCCCCCGTCGAGATGGCCGCGCGTCGCGAACGACAGCCGCCGGCCGCGCAGCGTGTACGTGGAGCGGTGGACACCGCGCATCGGGTTGTCCGGGCGCAGCCACCGCGCGAGCGCGGCGGCCTGCTCGGGCCCCGGCGCGGGTTTGACCAGTACGTCGAGAACGGTGCCGTCCCGGTAGAGGCGGAACACCCGCACGTCCGCGGCGAAGATGCCGACGGGGCGGCGGGCCGCGCTTCGGCTCGTTCGTCGGGGCACTCGTGGCCGCCTCCCTCCGTGGACTCCACACGGACGGCCAGGCCCGGCCGCCCGGGGAGAACGACCCTAGTCCCGCGTTCGGCGGCCGGTTTACCAGTCCGACGCTGAACTGAGCCTGCAACAGTCCACTCGCGACATACGTGAACTGGTTCGCACGGACTGGCTGGAACAACACGGCGAGGCACGAGGTCGGTTCTACACGGCGGGGCCGAGGACCCGCGCCGTACAGGAGTCCGTGCGGCGATCCACCGAGCCGTTCGTCTACCCGTACCGGCGGTAGGTCCCGCCGGAAAGCGCACTCGCCGTTCAAGGGTGACCGTCGACTCCCTCACACGGATGAGCCCGGCACGGTGCGCCGACATGGTGGGCCCGGGTTCATCGCGTCTCGTCGGCCTCGCCCAGGACGACGTCGTACCTGTTGGACGCCCTGTCATAGCGGGCCTCGGCCGGCAGCGGCGGAAATCCGAAGTACTCGGCGGCCCAGCCGAGTACGGCGAGCGCCGCCGCCTCCGGCTGGTAGTCGGTCAGCGGGTAGTCCAACCGCTCGACCGTGACCGTCACCTGGGCCGTTCCCACGGCGGTCCTGATCGCCGGCGCGGCGTACAGCAGCCCTGGCACCAACTGCTCCCGGTCTTCCTCCGTGGTGTTCTGATCCCGCACTTCCAACGACAGGCCGTCCGCGACCGGGACAGCCGCTCCGGTGGGTTCGTTCGCCCTGACCGAAGCGGTCAGGTCGACGAGCAGGCCCCAGGGGCCCGAGATATGGCGGTAGGCGTAGGAGGTGGCCACGAAGTTCCCTGTCATCCCGGTCAGACGAAACCGAGTCCGCCGCACACGGACGCGTCGAAGAAGTGATCCGCCCTCGTCATCGCGTTGGGCACGCGCGACAGCGCCTCGACTGCCGCCGCCGGGACAGCGTACGTTCCCGCCGTCACTCACGTAGCGCGCGGTACGGTCCCGGTTCGCGAGTCACCGAAGGGCCGGCCTCGTCACGGCACGGGCGGTGTCGTGCGACGCATGGGGGCCTCCTTCTCGTGGCGTCACGCTCCTCGTGGCGTCGCGCCCGGTGGAACGACGGTAGCCCCGCGGCGCGGTCAGCGTAGTGGGGAGGTGGCGCCGTGGGAGGCCCGGCGGAGCCGGGTGCGCGCCGCCCGCGCCACCGGCGGCGTGCCGGCCCGGGGAGAACGCGCGGTCATGGCGCCCGGGTGGCGCGGCCCCCGCCGCCCACGCCCCCGTCGACAGCGCACGACGCCACGCCCCGCGCCCCTCCCCCTCGTAGCCGCCTGCCACGGCCATCCGCACGCGACGGAGAGCCGGCCGACCACGCGCCACGTAGACCGCCCACAGCTGCCGCGGAAGCGGGGACATGCGCCAGGTAGTCCGACCACCGTCACCGCCACCGCCGTGCGCAGCTCGAACGGATGAATCCTCCCGTTTCGGGTGGAAGAAGGGACGCGGAAGGAGGCATCGTCTCTGCGGAATTCCCGAGTTCCCCAAGGCTGCCGCATTCCCCAGCAACGGAAGAAGCAACGGACGAACGGGCGAACGGGACCGTCAGACAGGGGAGACCGTATGAACCAAGGCCAGGTACAAGCCCCGGACGCCGACCCGCCGTCGGGGGCGCCGCCGCGTGGGGCGGGCGCGTACGACCAGGAGCAGTTGGACGCCCTCCTCGCCGTCGAGCTCGGCCGGCTGATCCACGAGCGCCGGGTCGCGCTGGGACTGTCCCGGACCGAGTTGGCCGAGCGCGCCGAGATGACGCGTTCGCAGGTGTCCCGCATCGAGGGCGGAGGCTCCCTGCCGACGCTGCAACCGCTGCAACGGCTGGTGAAGGCGCTGGACGGCGCGCTGAGTGTCACCCTGGACGCGGAGAGTTCCCACATCAGCTTCACCCCGCACCCCCACCCCACCTGACGCCGTTCCCGACAGCCACGTGACACCGTTCGCGACAACCGGCTGGCACCGTTCGCGGCGGCCACCCGACGCCGCTCGCGGCGGCCGGCCCGTTTCGTTCCCTCCCCCACGGGTACCCGGCGCCGGCCCGTGCCGGGTTCTCATCCGGCCGGGCCCGTACCAGGAGGTGATCGGCCCATGCCGGGACGGAAGGACATGCCCTCGACGTTGGAGCGCTCCCCGGAAAGCGCGCAGCGCACCTGGGTGAAGGCGCACGACAACGCGCTCAAGGAGTACGGCCGGGGGCAGCGCGCCCAGCGGGTCGCCTACGGGGCGCTCAAGCACACGCACGAGAAGGTCGGCGACCACTGGGAACGCAAGGAGCGCGGCCGGAAGGCGCCGTCCGATCCCCAGTCGGCCAGGCCGCGCCAGGTCGGCGGGCGCAGCGGGCAGGGCGTGGACGAGAAGGACACCAAGGCGCACCTGTACGAGATGGCCAGGCGGCTGGACGTTCCCGGGCGTTCCCGGATGGACCGTCGCGAGCTGTTGGGCGCCGTCAAGGCGGCGAACCGGCGCGCGACCCGCCGGGCCAGGTCCCGTTGACCACGGGCGAGGACGCCCGGCGGGCGGAGGCGCCCGCCGGGGGTCACGCTCCGGTGGTGCTGCCGGACGAGGAGACGCTCGCCGCGTTGGACACGCGGTGGCGGGCCGCGAACTACCTGTCCGTCGGGCAGATCTATCTGCTGGACAACCCGCTGCTGCGGGAGCCGCTGCGGCCCGAGCACATCAAGCCCCGGCTGCTGGGCCACTGGGGCACCACCCCGGGGCTGAACCTGGTGCACGCGCACCTGGACCGGGCGATCGTCGAACGGGATCTGGACGCCCTCGCCGTCTGGGGGCCGGGGCACGGCGGGCCGGCGCCGTTGGCCAACTCCTGGCTGGACGGCAGCTACACCGAGACCTACCCGGACGTGACCAGGGACGCGGCGGGGATGGGGCGGCTGTTCAAGCAGTTCTCCTTCCCGGGCGGGGTGCCGAGCCATGTGGCGCCCGAGACGCCGGGTTCGATCCACGAGGGCGGCGAGCTGGGCTACTCGCTGGCCCACGCGTACGGCGCGGCCTGCGACAACCCGAACCTGCTGGTGGCCTGCGTGATCGGGGACGGCGAGGCGGAGACGGGGCCGCTGGCCGCGTCCTGGCACGCCAACAAGTTCCTCGACCCGGTGCACGACGGCGCGGTGCTGCCGATCCTGCACCTCAACGGCTACAAGATCGCGAACCCGACGGTGCTGGCCCGCGTTCCCGAGCCGGAGCTTGACCAGTACCTGCGGGGCGTGGGGCACGACCCGCTCTATGTGACGGGCGACGAACCCGCCGCCGTGCACCGGGAGTTGGCGGCGGCGCTGGACACCGCGCTGGACCGGATCGCCGATGTGTGGTGGGCGGCGCGGCGGCAGGGCGTGCGGGCGCGGCCCCGCTGGCCGATGATCGTGCTGCGCACGCCGAAGGGGTTCACCGGGCCGGCCGAGGTGGACGGGCTGCCCGTGGAGGGCACCTGGCGGGCGCACCAGATCCCGTTGTCCGACCCGAGGGGGAACCCGGCGCATCTGGCGGAGTTGGAGAAGTGGCTTCGTTCCTACCGCCCCGAGGAACTGTTCGACGAGGAGGGCGGGCCGACGGCGGCCGTGCTGTCGGGGCTTCCCACGGGCGAGCGCAGGCTGGGCGCCAATCCGCACGCCAACGGCGGTCTGCTGCTGCGCGCGCTGCCGCTGCCCGCGCTGGAGGAGTGCGCGGTCGAGGTGGCGTCACCTGGCACGGGCAGTCATGAACCGACCAAGGTACTGGGCGGGTTGCTCGCCCGGGTGATGGCGTCGACGGCGGAACGTCGCGACTTCCGGCTGGTCGGCCCGGACGAGACCGCGTCCAACCGGCTCCAGGACGTGTACCGCGCGACGGACAAGACCTGGCAGACGGCGATCCTGCCGGTGGACGAGCACCTGTCCCACGAGGGCCGGGTGATGGAGGTGCTCTCCGAACACCTCTGCCAGGGCTGGCTGGAGGGGTACCTGCTGACCGGCCGCCACGGGATGTTCTCCAGCTACGAGGCGTTCGCGCACATCGTCGGCTCGATGGCCAACCAGCACATCAAGTGGCTGCGCACCTCCCGGCGGCTGCCCTGGCGGCGGCCGGTGGCGTCGCTGAACTACCTGCTGACCTCGCACGTCTGGCGACAGGATCACAACGGCTTCTCGCACCAGGACCCGGGCTTCGTCGACCAGGTCCTCAACAAGGCGCCCGAGGTCGTGCGGGTCTATCTGCCGCCGGACACCAACACGCTGCTGGCCGTGGCCGACCACGTGCTGCGCAGCAGGGACTACGTGAACGTGGTGGTCGCCGGCAAGCAGCCGTGCTTCGACTGGCTCGACCTGGAGGCGGCGCGGGCGCACTGCGCGGCGGGCGCGGGGATCTGGGAGTGGGCCGGAACGGAGGGTTCCGGCGGCGGGGGCGCGGGCGGCGCGGGCCCGGGCGGCCGAGAGCCGGACGTGGTGCTGGGGTGTGCGGGCGACGTGCCGACGCAGGAGGTGCTGGCGGCGGCCGACCTGCTGCGGCGGCATCTGCCGGAGTTGGCGGTGCGGGTCGTCAACGTCGTGGACATCGCGCGGCTGATGGCGCCGGAGGACCATCCGCACGGGATGTCGGACCGCGACTACCACGCGCTGTTCACCCGCGACCGGCCGGTGATCTTCGCGTACCACGGCTATCCGTGGCTGATCCACCGGCTGACGTTCCACCGTGACAACCACCCGCAGCTGCATGTGCGCGGCTATCTGGAGGAGGGGTCGACGACCACGCCGTTCGACATGGTGGTCCGCAACGACCTGGACCGGTACCGGCTGGTGATGGACGTCATCGACCGCGTCCCCGGCCTCTCGGTCCGGGCGGCGCGGCTGCGGCAACGGATGGCGGAGGCCCGCTTCCGGCACGGGCGTTGGGTGACGGAACACGGGACGGACCTCCCGGAGGTCGCGAACTGGCACTGGGGCGCGGTGTAGCCCTGCGGGCGGCTCGCGGACGACAACGGCGCCCGGGCCGCACGGTGCGTTGTCGCGTGCACCCCGCAGACGGTTGCTCGCGCAGTTCCCCGCGCCCCTTCACCGCCGGTAGGCGCCTTGGGGGCGCGGGGAACTGCGCGGTGCATTCGTGGCGGGGATCAGACGACGGCGACGACAAGACCACACGGCGGGTCGTCACACACCGCACAGTGGGCAGCGCACAGCGGACAGCGCCCCTTCACTGCCGGTGGGCGGGCGCGAGGTCGTTCCGGTTATGCCCCGTCAGGGGCACATCCTCGGGGCGGGGCGCTCGTTGATGAGTTCGCGAAAACGTCCCGGTGAACCGTTCGCCGCAGGCGGGTACGCGGCCACGCCGCCACCCGACCACGCGGCACGTGACGAGCGTCACTCGCTCACCGGCAACCCACGAGGCTTCCCAGGAGGTCGAAACCGGTATGAGGATCTCGTTCCTGCTGCACAACGCATACGGGATCGGGGGCACGATCAGGACGACGTTCAACCTGGCCGAGGCCCTCGTCCCGCGCCATGAGGTGGAGATCATCTCCGTCCTCCGCCACCGCGAGGAGCCCAACTTCTCGCTCGACCCGCGGGTGCGTCTGCGCCCGCTGGTCGACCTGCGCACCGAACGGGACGATCCGCGGCATCTCAGACCCGCCCGGGTCTTTCCGGCCGCCGAATACCGCTACAGCCAGTACAGCGCCCTGACGGACGAGCGGATCGCCCACTGCCTCGCCACGCTCGAAGCGGACGTGGTGATCGGCACCCGCCCGGGGCTGAACGTGCATCTCGCGCTCCAGGGGCCGCGCGAGGCGGTGCTGGTCGGCCAGGAGCATCTGACGCTCGACAACCACCCGCCGGGGCTGCGCAACGAGCTGCGCCGTGTCTATCCGCGGCTGGACGCCCTGACGACCGTCACCCATGCCGACGCCGCCGCCTACCAGCGGAAGATGCGGCTTCCCGGCGTGCGGGTCGAGGCGCTGCCGAACAGCGTTCCGCCGCCGGCGCTGCCGCCCGCCGACCCGAGCGCGAAGATCGTGGTCGCCGCGGGGCGGCTGGTCCGGGTGAAGCGCTACGACCTGCTGATCCGCTCGTTCGCCCGGGTCGCCGCCGAGCGGCCCGACTGGCAGCTGCGGATCTACGGCAAGGGCGAGGAGCGCGACCGGCTGCGCGCCCTGATCAACGAACTCGGCCTGTACAACAACGTGTTCCTGATGGGTGCCGCGCCCGCCATGGAGGCCGAGTGGGTGAAGGGCTCGATCGGGGCCTCCACCTCCAGCTTCGAGCCGTTCGGGATGACGCTGGTGGAGGCGATGCGCTGCGGGCTGCCCGTGGTGAGCACCGACTGCCCGCACGGGCCGGCGGAGATCATCACCCCGGGGAAGGACGGCCGGCTGGTGCCGGTCGGTGACCAGCGGGCGCTCGGCGAGGCGCTGCTGGAACTGGTCAACAACGACGCGCTGCGGGCCTCCATGAGCGAGGGCGCACTGGTCAACTCCCGGCGCTATGACCCGGTTCCGATCATCGAGCAGGCCGAACGGCTCTTCACCGAGCTGCACGAGGTCAAGGCGAGTGGTCGGCCGCGCGTCTCGCTGGGCGCCAGGGTCGGGGCCCGACTGGTCAACCGTGGTCATCTGGTCAGGGACGCCGCGTTCGCCGCCGCCGTCTCCACGTTGCGCACCGTCCGAAGGGGTAACCGTTGAGCCAGGCCACCGTCGTAGAAGCGCCGCGCGTCGACTGCCGGGTCGACGAGGAGGGCAGGCTCCGTTTCGAGCTGGAGCTGCCCGAGGCCACCGCGCCCCAGCTGCTGCTGCGGCTTCGGCCGAAGAAGGGCGAGGAGGAGACCACGGGGCACGCCGTCGAGCTGGTCGAGGTGGCGGAGACACCCGGCCGCTGGCGGGCCGAGATCGGGTCCAACCCCCGGCTGCGCGAGGGGCGTTGGGACACCTATGTGCTGGCGGACCCGGAGCGGCCCCGGGCGCGGCTGCTGCCCGGGCTGCGCGACCTGCGCGCGCTGGCGCCCACGGCGCCCGTCGAACCGCTGCTGTCCGACGGCGTGTTGCGGGTGCGGCTGCCCTACCGCACCAAGGACGGGTTTCTCGCGGTCCGCGCCTGGCAGCGCGACGGGCACGCCGAGGTCGACGAGGTGCGGCCGGAGCCGGAGGGCGTGACGGTGCGCGGGCGGCTGCTGGGCCGCGAGTTCGGGCCGGGTGCCGCCGTCGTGCTGCGGCGGCGCGGCAAGGCGGGCCCGGAGCGGGAGGCGGCGCTGGAGCCGGGCGAGGACGGCGCGTTCACGTTCACCGCCGACTACCGGGCGCTGCCGACCGAGGCGGGCGCCACGTCGGTGTGGAACGTGTTCGTCCGGCCGGCCGCCGACGCCCGCCCGGTGCGGGTGGCGCGGCTGCTGGACGATATCCCCGACCGCAAGGCCGTCTTCGTCTACCCGGAGGCGACGGTGGGCTCGGCCGTGTTCCGGCCGTACTTCACGATCGACAACGACGTGTCGATCCAGGTGTCGCCCGGCGACTGACACCCTGGGGGACGGGAAGGCTCCCGTCGGGCATCGGCGGGCGGCGTCGACGAAGGGGAGGGCGCGGGCGATGAGCGGCGGGGACGGGCGGGTCCACAACCAGAGCAGCGGAACGGTGTTCGGGGCGCAGGTCCAGGCCGGCGTGATCGAGGCGCTCACCGTGGTGCACGCCCAACGGCCGCCCGTCCCCCGGGACGTGCCGGCTCCCGCCCACGGCTTCGTCAACCGGGCGGCCGAACTCGCCGCGCTGGACGCCGCGTGGGAGGCCGCGCGGGCGCGGGGCCCGGAGGGCGCGGGCGGCCCGGCGCTGCTGGTGCTCACGGGCGACGGCGGGATCGGCAAGTCGGCGCTGAGCTACCAGTGGGCGGCCCGGCACGTCGAGCGGTTCCCCGACGGCCAGTTGTACGTCGACCTCGCCCAGGAGCGCCGGGGCGGCGCCGTCGACCTGGGCACGGTGGCCGCCTACCTGGCCCGACGGCTGGGCGTCGGCGCCGACTTCGTGCCGGCCGACCCGGCGGGGCGCGCCGCCGTCTACCGTTCCGCCACCGCGGGCCGCCACGGGCTGCTGCTGGTGGTGGACAACGCGGAACACGCGGCCGAGGTCCGCGCCCTGCTGCCGCGTCACGGGATGGTGCTGGTCACCAGCCGCCGCCCGCTGGGCACGCTGCGGATGGACGGCGCGCGGCCGGTGCCGGTGGGCGAGCTGGACACCGCGGCCTGCCGGGAGTTGGTCCGTTCCTGGCTGGACGAGAGCGAGGTCAGCGACGCGGCGCTCGGCGGGCTGCTGCGGGTGTGCGGGGGCCGGCCGCTGACGCTGTGGACGGTGGGGGAACGGCTGTTGGACGGTTCCGGCGCCGGCGTGGAGCGGGTGGTGGCCGAGCTGGCCCGGGAGGGAGAGGCCGTCACGATGCGGCACGCGTTCGACCGGGTCCTGGCGAGCTTCCCGCCGGCGACGCGCCGGCTCTACCGGCTGCTGGGCGCGCTGCCCGGGCCGACGTTCCCCCGCGAGCTGGCCCTGAGCCTCGGGGTCGACGACGCGTCCGCGGGGCTGGACGCGTTGGAGGCCGCGCGGCTGGTCACCCGGCGGGCGCCGGGCCACTACGCGTTCCACGACGAGGTGCGGGCGCACGCGGCGACACTGCCGGACGAGGCGGAGCGGGCGGCGGCGCGGGAGGCGGGTTCCGCGTTCGCATGGGCCGTCTGCGAGTTGGTGGACCGCGCGGTGCTCGGCGAACGGCTGCGGCTGACCGGCGACGAGCCCCGCCCCGAGGTGGCGGCCCTTCCCGAACTCTCCGCGCCCGGCGAGGCGTTGGACTGGATGGAACGCGAACACGCCGGCGTGCTGGCGCTGTTGCGGGCGGCGGCCGAGGACGGGCGCCACGAGCGGGTGTGGCTGATGTGTCAGGCGCTGTGGGCGTACTACCACAGCCGCAAGCCCTACGGGGACTGGATCGAGTCCCACCGGCTCGGCGTGGTGGCGGCCCGCTGGGCCGGACGGCCGGACGCCGAGCTGCGAATGGTCAACCAACTGGCGCGCGCCCGTGTGGAGTTGCGCGAGTACGCGGCGGCCGAGGAGACCCTGGAGCCGGCGGAGGCGCTGCTCGCGGCGGTCCCGCAGCGGCAGCTGCGCGGTGTGCTGCACGAGACCAGGGGCGTGCTGGCCCGCGCGGTCGGGCGCCCGGCGGAGGCGGCGGAGCACTTCCGGGCGGCGAAGGACGCCAACGCGGGCGACGAGCGTGGCATGGCCGTGCAGGGCTACCAACTCGCCGGCGCCCTGCTGGACCTCGGCCGGCCCGAGGCCGCGCTCGCCGAGCTGGACGAGGCGCTGGCCCGGGTGCCGGGCGAACGCAACGCGGCGCTGCACGCGCGGATCGGCCTCGTGCGCGGGGAGGCGTTGCGCGCGGCCGGCCGGACGGCGGAGGCCGTCGCCGCGCTGGACGCCTCGGCGGCCCTGGCCGAACGCCTCGGCCTGTGGGCCAAGGCGCGGGCGGCGCTGCTGGTTCTCGCGGAGCTGACCCGGGAGCCGGAGGCCGCGGCGCGGGTCGCGGAGCGGCTCGCGGAGGCCGACCGCGGGGCCGGCGTTCCGCCGGCGCCTCCGGCGGGGTGAGGGGGCGCCAGCCCACACCAGGGGCGCGGGGAACTGCGCGAGCAACCCACCAGCGGGCTCACGCCGACAACCCACCTTGCCGGTGCGGACCGTGGTCGACTGCGGCCCGCCACCCATGCACCGCGCAGTTCCCCGCGCCCCCAAGCGGGCCGTCACCTGCCGCAGGTGAACCCGCACCCGCACGACGACGCCAGCCCCCACCAGGGGCGCGGGGAACTGCGCGAACAACCCACCACCGGGGCGCAGACGACAACCCACCCAGACCGGCAAGGTCAGTAGTCGACCAACCCCCG
>NZ_VDGT01000029.1 GCF_006335015.1 Streptomyces sedi | reverse complement strand
TCCCACCCCGGCACCCAGAACCGCTGAAGTCCCAGCATCCATAAGAAGAGAGTGCCAGCAAGGCTCTATGAGCGCTCGTGAACCTCAAGACCCGTCCAGTGGCCAGCCACACAAAACGTCCAGATAAGGGTTCACGTGGGTCCAGAACAGCGGGGACAGGGCCCGCCGGTCGGCGTCGGTGAGCCTCTTCTGCCACTTCTCCTCGCTCAGGACGTCCTGGAGCAGCAAGGTGTTGACGTGGACCAGGGCGGACTGGAGCAGGTGCAGGGCGAGCATGGATACCTCCTGGGACTCCTTGTGGGAGCCGGTCAGGTCGCCGTCCTTGCCGTAGAACAGATCGTGGTTGGCGCTGTTCCAGTTCTCCACGACCTGGAGGCTCTGACCGCCGACCCCACCAGGCGGGCGATACGCCCCGGCGTCGGCGGCTCCAGCCGGTCCTTGCGGCAGCGGGCCACCACCGCCTCCGCCAGCCGGTCCCTCGACAACTCCACCCCGCACAGCTCCACCGCCAGCCACTCGGCGAGTTGGGCCTGGTCCTCCTCCGTGCACTCGCGGAACCCGAACGCGCCCCGGATCTCCACCCGGTGCCGCTTGATCGCCCGCCCCGCCCAGGCGTACGCCGCCCACTCCTCGGCAGACACCTTCACTTGCTGGGCGACGTACGCCACCGCCGGCGCCGGGATCTCCTCGGCGTTCTCCGGGAACCGGGCCTCGACCTCGAAGAACTTCAGGAACAGCGCGAACCCCAACCGGTTCGCCCCCGACTTGTCCCGCAACCGCTCCTGGTCCTCCTCCAGCAGCGTCCAGACCTCGATCAGGTCCTCCGGCTCCCACTCCTGCCGCACCCCGGGCTCCTTCCGGTCGTCATGACCGGACCAAGGTCGCCGAGCACGGCCCCCGATGAACCCAGAAGGTCGAAAACGCTGACAAGCGCACCCCAGATCCGCTACAGAGAGCTACTTGTCACTTCGCGGCAGCTTCGGGAGAACAGGGCCGTGTCGACGAGGCCGCCCTCGGTGACCAGCAGCCGGTAGGACTCGGAGGAGCCGGCCGGGGTGTTGAAGTCACCGGTCAGTACCACGGGCACGTCGGGCCCGAAGCCGGCGATCCGCTCAGCGACCAGGGCGGCCGAGCGCTGCCTCGCGTTCTCCGACTGGTGGTCGAAGTGCGTGTTGACGTGGATGAACTCGCGCTCCGTGCGGCGGTCGAGGAAGCGCGCCCAGGTCGTCATCCGGATCACCGAGTTACCCCAGCTGGCGGAACCGATCACGTTCGGGGTGTCCGACAGCCAGAAGTGGTCGAAGTCGAGCGGTTCCAGCCGGTCGGCGTCGTAGTAGATGCCCATGAACTCGCCCCGACCGCCGCCCTCCCGGCCGAGCCCGATCCAGTCGTAGCCCTTGGGCAGGTCCGCGTCCACCTGCTTGACCTGGTGGTACAGCGCCTCCTGCACGCCGAGCACGGTGGGCCGCTCGCGTGCCAGAAAGCGGGCCAGCACCGGGCGGCGGTCGGTCCAGGAGTCCGGCGTCCCCGGCGCCGCCTCGGCGTCCATCCGAATGTTGAACGAGACGACGTGCAGCCGGTCACCCCGCGCGCCCCTGACCGCGCTCCTCCGCGTTCGCCTCCAGCGCCCGCGCCCCCGGCGCCTGCCACGCGGCGCCCGCCGTCACCAGCCCGCCGGCTCCGGCCGCGCCCAGCACCGTTCTCCGTGTCACAGCCATACGTTCCTCCTTGGTAGGGGCTCGGGCAGGACTGTCGTCCCCGTTCGTGTGGCGCCCGGAGAGTGGAAACGACGCCCGACCGAACAGCGGCGAAACTTCCCCGAGCCCACACCGGCGACGTCCGAACGGAAGCGGAAAGGCGATGGACAACCTCGGGGAACCTCGGACAGTGAGCGTGCCGAAGGCCCCAACGGGAATACTCTGCGGGAGAGTCGAGGAATTCCAGGAGGGTCACCACATGGCATCTCCGCTCTCCGCCGACAAACTGGTGAGAGCCCTCAAGGACGAGGGTGTGAAAATCGTCGAACACGAGAGCTGGCGCACCCACAATCGCAACGGCGCCGGCGCCTGGGGCCCGGTGCACGGGGTGATGATCCATCACACCGTCACCTCGGGCACCTCCGGCTCGGTCGACCTCTGCTACAAGGGCAGATCCGACCTGCCGGGACCGCTCTGCCACGGTGTGATCGCCAAGGACGGCACCGTGTACCTCGTCGGCAACGGCCGGGCCAACCACGCCGGTTCGGGCGACGGCGACGTGCTCCAGGCGGTGATCGACGAACGCGCCCTGCCTGCCGACAAGAAGGCGGACACCGACGGCAACGCCCGTTTCTACGGATTCGAATGCGTCAACCTCGGGGACAACAAGGACCCCTGGCCCGCCGCCCAGGTCGAGGCCATCGTCCGCGCCTCGGCGGCGATCTGCCGCGCGCACGGCTGGGGAAAGTCCGGGGACACCTCCGTCATCGGCCATGTCGAATGGCAGCCGGGGAAGGTCGACCCGCGCGGCCCCGGAGTCTCCATGGGCGACATTCGCAAGCGGGTCAGCGAACGCCTGAAGAACGAGGCGGGTTGGAGTCCGGGCGGCTCCGCGCCGCCCGCAGAGGAGGACGACGTGCCCAAGCGGACCCTGTACGGCACCACCGGCGACTACACGCAGACCCTGGAGCCGGGCTCCTGGACGACCGTCAGGTTCGACCGGAAGCACGACGGCAAGGAGTGGCAGACCAAGGACGCCGAGCCGTCCATCGCCTTCGGCGCCTGCTTCTACTCCACCACCGTCGCGGTGCGGGCCTCCGGGCTCAGCCGGGGCCAGGAGCTCCAGATCCGGGTGGCGCACTACGCGGAGAAGAAGGGCGGAGGCTGGGAGCGCAGCGGCGGGATGCCGATCAACTCCCCGGTGCACGACGGCGGCGACGCCCACTTCACCTACGCGTGGAACGGCCATCTCTCCGGATCGCGGCGGCTGCGCGTCGAGTTGGCCCACCACGGGGACGAGCCGATCGACGTCACCTATCTGCGCGCCGAGACGCTCTACTGGGGCACCTGACGACCACGCCCCGGCCGATTGTCAGCGGTGGGTACTACGTTGGTCACCATGCGCTACGAAGCACGCCACAGTGAGACCCGCGGCTGGTACGTGGTCTCCGACGAGGGCCATCTGGCTCATGTACCCGACCCGGACAGTCAGGAGCTGCGGGCCGCCCTCTTCGAGCGTGAGGCCGACGCCCGCCGCTGTGCCCAGGAGTTGACCCGCCTTGGCACCCTCAGCTGACCCGCGGCCGGGGCTACGCGCCGTCGGGTGCCTCGTCGGGCCCCTCGGCCGCGGCCTCGGCGACCATCGCCAGATAGCGGTCCCAGTCCCAGTGCGGCCCGGGGCAGACACGCACCACCTCGGGCACCTCGTTGTGGCCGACGATGTGCTCGCGGTCGACCGGGATGTCGTGCCGCGCGCAGATCCCCGCGACCAGCCGCGCCGAGGAGGCGTACATCTCGTCCGTCAGATACTCGGGCCGGTCCGCCCACCCCTCGTGCTCGATGCCGACGCTGCGCTCGTTGAACGCCCGGTGGCCGGCGTGGTAGGCCACGTCCAACTCCCTGGCCAGCTGCGCGACATGGCCGTCCGAGGAGCGGACCACGTAGTGGGTGGCCGCGCCGTGCGAGGGGTCCTGGAAGACCCGCAGCGTCACGTCGTAGTCCGCCTCCGGCATGTGGATCACCACCCGGTCCACCGTGAAGTCCCTGGGTCGGTTGGCCGTCCGGTAGTTGGCGCTGTGCGCCGGCACCCACTCCGCGCCCGGGTGATCCACCTCACCCTCCTCGCGGTGCACCCGGGTGCCCGAGTACCGCCACCACCAGGCGTTGAGCCGGTCCCGGTTGGCGAAGCCGAGCCCGACCACCCCCGCCGTCCCGCCGACCAGCAGCGCCCTGCGCGGCAGGTCGGAGCGACGCTCCGTGCTCTGCCGGTCCCCCGTGTCCTCACCCATGCGCGCCTCCGTCCCGAAGAACGGCCGATGGTCCGCCGGGGTTCCGCCCGCGGGCCGGCTGTGCGCCGGCTCATGGAAGGCGCCCCCGGCCGGCTCGGAGAACGGCTCATAGAATTGGCCCCACCATGCCCTACCTCGACCACGCCGCCACCACCCCGATGCTCCCCGAAGCGCAGGAGGTGATGACCGCCCATCTCGGACTGACGGGCAACGCCTCCGCGCTCCACGCCGCCGGCCGCCGGGCCAGGCGCGCGGTGGAGGAGGGCCGGGAGGAGCTGGCCGCCGCGCTCGGCGCCCGCCCCAGCGAGGTGGTCCTGACCTCCGGCGGCACCGAGGCGGACAACCTCGCCGTCAAGGGGCTCTACTGGTCCCGCACCGCCGCCGACCCCCGGCGCCGCCGGCTGCTGGCCAGCCCGGTCGAGCACCACGCGGTGCTCGACGTGGTCCACTGGCTCGCCGACCACCAGGGCGCGGTCGTCGAGTGGCTGCCCGTCGACGCGCTCGGCCGGGTGCGCCCCGAGGACCTGAGGAGCGCCATCGAGCGGGCCCCCGACGAGGTGGCCCTGGCCACCGTGATGTGGGCCAACAACGAGATCGGCACCGTCCAGCGGGTCGCCGAACTGAGCGCGGTCGCCGCCGAGTTCGACGTCCCGCTGCACGCCGACGCGGTACAGGCCGTCGGTCAGCTGCCCGTCGACTTCGCCGCTTCCGGGCTCACCGCCCTCACCGTCTCCGGCCACAAGATCGGCGGCCCGCTCGGCGTGGGCGCGCTGCTGCTCACCAGGGAAGCCACCCCCGTCCCCGTGCTGCACGGCGGCGGCCAGGAGCGCGAGGTGCGCTCCGGCACCCTGGACGTGCCGGCCGTCGCCGCTTTCGCCACCGCTGCCCGGCTCACCGTGGAGCGAAGGTCCGCGTTCGCCCGCCGCGTCGGCGCGCTCCGCGACGAGCTGGTGGCCCGGGTGCGGGAGGCCGTGCCCGACGCGGTGCTCAACGGCGACCCCGACCCGGACGGGCGGCTCCCCGCCAACGCGCACTTCGCCTTCCCCGGCTGCGAGGGCGACGCGTTGCTGCTGCTGCTCGACGCCCAGGGCATCGAGTGCTCCACCGGCTCCGCCTGCACGGCGGGAGTGGCCCAGCCCAGCCATGTGCTGCTGGCCGCCGGCGCCGACCCCGAGCTGGCCAGGGGCACCCTGCGGTTCAGCCTCGGCCACACCTCCACGGCGGCCGACGTCACGGCCGTCGCCGAGGCCATCGGCCCGGCCGTCGCCAGGGCCAGGGCCGCCGGCCTGAGCTGACGGCCCCCGCCCGGGCCGCGTGCCGCACCGGCCCTCCGCTGACCCACCGGCGGGGGCGTGCTGTCAGTGGGGGGTCGTACCCTGGACGGGCTATGACTGAGACTCCCGGTGCTGCCCCCGACGCCTTCCCCGGTGCCCCCACCGGCCCCCGCACGGGGCCCCGACTGCGCGTGCTCGCCGCCATGTCAGGCGGCGTCGACTCGGCGGTCGCCGCGGCCAGGGCGGTCGAGGCCGGACACGAGGTGACCGGCGTCCACCTCGCGCTCTCCGCCAACCCCCAGTCCTTCCGCACCGGAGCGCGCGGCTGCTGCACCGTCGAGGACTCCCGCGACGCGCGCCGCGCCGCCGACGTGATCGGCATCCCGTTCTACGTGTGGGACCTGGCGGAGCGCTTCCGCGCCGAGGTGGTCGACGACTTCATCGACGAGTACCGGGCCGGCCGCACCCCCAACCCGTGCCTGCGCTGCAACGAGAAGATCAAGTTCGCCGCGCTGCTGGACCGCGCGCTGGCCCTCGGCTTCGACGCCGTCTGCACCGGCCACTACGCCACCGTCCGGCTGACCGACGACGGGCGGCGCGAGCTGCACCGCTCCCACGACCAGGCCAAGGACCAGAGCTATGTGCTCGGCGTCCTCGACGACCGTCAACTGGCGCACGCGCTCTTCCCGTTGGGCGACACCGGCGCCACCAAGGACGAGATCAGGGCGGAGGCCGAGCGCCGGGGCCTCGCCGTCGCGCGCAAGCCCGACAGCCACGACATCTGCTTCATCGCCGACGGCGACACCCAGGGCTTCCTCGCGCGCCACCTCGGCTCGGCTGAGGGCGACATCCTCGACCAGGACGGCACCAAGCTCGGCACCCACCAGGGCGCCCACGGCTTCACCGTCGGGCAGCGGCGCGGGCTGCGCATCGGCCACCCGACGGCCGACGGCAAGCCCCGGTACGTGCTGGACATCTCCCCGGTGGAGAACACGGTCACCGTCGGCCCCGCCGAGGCACTGGACATCGCCGCGCTCACCGCGATCCGCCCCCGCTGGTGCGGCGGCACCGCCCCCGAGGGCAGCGGCCGTTACACGGCCCAGCTGCGCGCGCACGGCGCGGAGACACCGGTGACGACGGAGGTGGTGGACGGCGAGCTGCGCGTCGCCTTCGACGCCCCGGTGCGCGGCGTCGCCCCCGGCCAGGCGGTTGTCCTCTACGACGGCACCCGCGTCGTCGGCTCCGGCACCATCGCGCACACGACGGCGGCTCGCTGACCGCTCCGCCGGGGGCCGGGGGCGACAGCCCGCCGCGGTGCCGCCGGTGTGATGGTCGTGTGCGGCCCGCCACTCAGCATGCGCGCAGTTCCCCGCGCCCCTTCACGCCGGTGGGCGGCTTGGGGGCGCGGGGAACCGCGCGAGCAACTCCGCGCCGGGGTGAGGACGACAACTCACCTGGCCACGAGGCTCCGTAGTCGACCAGCCCCCGCCACGGATGCAGTTCCCCGCACCCCCGTTCCCGCCCCCGGCGTCGAAGGGGCGCGGGGGACTGCGCGGGCAACCGTCCGCCGGGCCGAGGGCGACGGCTCACCGCACCACGTCGTCACCGTGGTCGCCCCCGTTCCCGCCCCCGCCGGCCAGGCGCCTCGCGTTGGCGAGGACCGGGACGGTGCGCCTGGCCGCGTCGACCGCCGCCAGGTCGAGGTCGGCCAGCAGCAGCCCTGGCGCCCCGTCGAGCCGGGCGATCACCTCGCCCAGCGGGGAGACCACCATGCTGTGGCCGACCCCCGTGGGCGCCCCCGTCGCCGGCGGGGCGCCGACCGTGGCCGGGTCGGCCTGCCCCGCGGCCAGCACCCAGCACGTGCTGTCCAACGCCCTGGCCCGCACCAGCACCTCCCACTGCTCCACCTTCCCCGGCCCCGCGCCCCAGGAGGCCGGCAGCACCACGACCCTGGCCCCGCGTTCGGCCAACGCCCCGAACAGCGCGGGGAACCGCACGTCGTAGCAGGTCGCGAAGCCCAGCGTCAGCCCGTCGAGGTCGGCGGTGACCACCCGGTCCCCGGGCGCCACGGTGGCCGACTCGGCGAAGTCGAACGCGTCGAAGAGATGCAGCTTGTCGTAGTGGGTCGCCACGCCGCGCCCCGTGACCAGCAGCGTGTTGCGCACCCTGCCGTCCTCGTCGGGGGTGAACATCCCGGCCACCACCAGCGTCCCGGTCCGTTCCGCCACCGCGCGGACGCCGTTCGCCCAGGGGCCGTCCACCGGCTCGGCCAGCGGGCCGAGCGGCACCCCGAACCTGGCCATCGCCGCCTCGGGGAAGACCACCAGCTCGGCGCCCTGCCCGGCGGCGCGTTCCGTCTGGTCGACGACCGCGCGCAGGTTCTCCTCGGGTGAGACGGTGGCGGCCAGCTGACTGAGCGCGATGCGCATGGGGTTGGGTCCTTCCCTCGACGGCCCTGGGGGACCATGGTGCTATGGCGACACACGTGATCACAGGGGCCGGCTCGGGCATCGGCGCGGTTCTGACGGAAGAGCTGTTGGCGCGCGGCGACGAGCTGTGGCTCTGGGCGCGCGACGCGGGGCGCGCGAAGGAGCTGCGGGAGCGTTTCGGGGGCGCGCGCACGCTGGTGGGCGACCTCGCGGAGCCCGAGCGCCTCTCCTGGGCGCTGGGCCACCAGTCGCCGCCCGACCGGATCGACGGGCTGGTGCACTGCGCCGGCGTCGTCGAGCTGGCCGAGATCGGCGAACTGACGCCCAGGGTGTGGCAGTCGGTGCTCGCCGCCAACCTGGTGGCGCCCGCCGAGCTGACCCGGCTGCTGCTGCCGCAGCTGCGGGCGGCGAAGGGCCGGGTGGTGTTCGTCAACTCGGGTGCCGGGCTCAACGCCAACCCGCGTTGGGGCGTCTACGCCGCCAGCAAGCACGGCCTGCGCGCCCTCGCCGACGCGCTGCGCGCCGAGGAGCGCCCGCACGGCGTGGGCGTCACCACGGTCTACCCGGGGCGCACGGCCACCCCGATGCAGCGCAAGGTGCACCAGCAGGAGGGACGCGAGTACGACCCGGAGCGTTGGATGACCCCGGAGTCGGTGGCCCGCACGGTGCTGCTCGCCCTCGACCTGCCGCGCGACGCCGAGATCACCGATCTCCAGGTCCGGCCGGTCGGCTAGGTCGTCTCGTTTGGATCTTCGTGGATCAGGGCGCGGCGTCAGATGCGGTGCATCGCAAGGCGCCGGATCGCAGCTCATACTTGATCGTATTCGCGCGATTCGGTAACGCAGCGAGGCGCTGTAGCTGGCGTCGCGCCCCCGCGAAGATCCAAACGAGATGGCCTGGGTCGCTTCCCACGGGCCGGCGGCCCGACCCCCGAAAACCCACCGATGTGAGCGATGTGAGTGACGTGAATGATGTGAGAGACGGAAGTGACTGAGAAGACGCGCGCGTTCCCCTGGGGCCCGGCGGCGGCCACCGGGGTCGGTTCGATGCCGGGCGAGGACGCCAGGGAGGCGGCCAGGACGGTCGCCGGTGAGCTGGAGTCCCCGCTGTTCCTGCCCGAGTTGCCCGCGCGCGGCCCCGGCGCCGACATGGTGGGGCGTTCCACCGGTCTGCTGGCCGAGTTGTACGCACGGCTGGAGCCGAGCGGTTGGCGGATCGGGGACCGCCCCGGCCGCGACACCCGGCGCGCGCGGGCCTGGCTGCGCGAGGACCTGGACGCGGTCGAGGAGTTCACGCAGGGGTACGAGGGCGTGCTGAAGGTCGCCGTGGTGGGCCCCTGGTCGTTGGCGGCGGCGTTGGAACGGCGCAACGGCGAGGCGATGCTCGGCGACCCGGGCGCCTGCCGCGACCTGGCGCAGTCGCTCGCCGAGGGGCTGCGCGGGCATCTGGCCGAGGTGCGGCGGCGGGTGCCGGGGGCGACGGTGGTCGCGCAGTTCGACGAGCCCTCGCTGCCGGCCGTCCTGGCGGGCCGGGTGCGCACCGCCAGCGGCTACCGCACGCACGGGGCCGTGGACCGCGCGGTGGTGGAGGAGACGCTGCGGGAACTGGTCGCGGTCGCGGGCGCGGGAGGGGCGCCGGCGGTGGCGCACTGTTGCGCCCCCGGTGTGCCGTTCGCGCTGCTGCGCCGGGCCGGGTTCCGGGCGGTCTCCTGCGATCTGGGGCTACTCACCGAGCGTGATGACGAGGCGGTCGGCGAGGCCGTGGAGGGCGGAGTCGCCCTCTTCGCCGGGGTGGTGCCGGGGGCGGGCGCCGATCCGGCGGGATTGTCAGACCCGGCCGGTACTGTCACTCCCGTCAGGTCGCTTTGGCGCAGGCTGGGGCTGTCACCGGGACTTCTCGCGGAGTCCGTGGTGGTCACCCCGTCCTGCGGGCTCGCGGGTGCGTCTCCGGCGTACGCGCGGGCCGCGTTGGCCCACTGCGTCCGGGCGGCGAGATCCCTCGCGGACAACCCTGAGTGACGGGAGAGAAGGACAGTGGCTGGCGAACGCCCCCTGGAAGACGAGTCGTCCGTGCCGCCCGAGGCGCGCGAGCGCCACAAGCTGCTCGCCGAGCAGGTCGAGGAGCACCGCTTCCGGTACTACGTGAAGACGCCGGTGGTCAGCGACGCCGCGTTCGACGCGCTGCTGCGCGAGCTCCAGGGCCTTGAGGAGGAGCACCCGGCGCTGCGCACCCCGGACTCGCCGACGCAGCAGGTCGCCGGGAGCTACGAGACGGAGTTCACCTCGGTCGAGCACCGGGAGCGGATGCTCTCGCTGGACAACGCCTTCGACGACGAGGAGCTGGCCGCCTGGGAGCAGCGGGTCGCGGACGAGCTGACGGGCATCCCGCACCGTTTCCTGTGCGAGCTGAAGGTCGACGGCCTCGCGGTCAACCTGACGTACGAGCAGGGCAGGTTGACCCGGGCCGCCACCCGGGGCGACGGGCGCACGGGTGAGGACATCACGCCCAACGTCCGCACGATCCGCGAGGTGCCCAACCGCCTGCTGGGGGACCGCGTCCCCGAGCTGGTGGAGATCAGGGGGGAGGTCTTCTTCCCGATGGAGCGCTTCGAGGAGCTGAACGAGCGGCTGGTCGCGGCGGGCGAGAAGCCCTTCGCCAACCCGCGCAACGCGGCGGCGGGCTCGCTCCGCCAGAAGGACCCGAAGGTCACGGCGGGCCGCCCGCTCCAGATGGTGGTCCACGGCATCGGCGCCCGACAGGGCTTCGACATCGCGCGGCTGTCGGAGGCGTACGAGCTGCTGGCCGAGTGGGGCCTGCCGACGGCGCGCGCCAGCAAGGTGGTCACCTCGCTGGACGGGGTGCGGGAGTTCATCGCGTACTACGGCGAGCACCGGCACGCGGTGGAGCACGAGATCGACGGCGTCGTGGTCAAGCTCGACGAGATCCCGCTCCAGGGGCGGCTGGGCCACACCTCGCGCGCCCCGCGCTGGGCGATCGCCTGGAAGTATCCGCCGGAGGAGGTCAACACCCGGCTGGTCGACATCCGCGTCGGCGTCGGCCGCACCGGCCGGGTCACGCCGTACGCGGTGGTCGAGCCGGTCACGGTCGCCGGCTCCGAGGTGGAGTTCGCGACCCTGCACAACCAGCAGGTGGTCAAGGCGAAGGGCGTGCTGATCGGGGACACGGTGGCGCTGCGCAAGGCGGGCGACGTGATCCCGGAGATCCTGGGTCCGGTCGCCGACCTGCGGGACGGCAGCGAGCGGGAGTTCGTGATGCCGAGCGACTGCCCCGAGTGCGGCACGGGCCTGATGCCCATGAAGGAGGGGGACATCGACCTGCGATGCCCCAACGCCCGTTCCTGCCCCGCGCAGTTGCGGGAGCGGATCTTCTACCTGGCGGGCCGCCGCTGCCTGGACATCGACCACTTCGGCTATGTCGCGGCGACGGCGCTGACCCAGCCGCTGGAGCCGGCCGAGCCCCCGCTGAGGGACGAGGCGCGGCTCTTCGAGCTGACGGTCGAGGAGCTGCTGCCGATCCGGTCGCACGTGCTGGACCAGGACACGGGCCTGCCCAAGACCGACCCGGAGACCGGCGAGCCGAAGGTGGTCACCTTCTTCGCCAACCAGCAGGGCGAGCCGAAGAAGAACGCGCTGGCCATGCTGGAGTCCATCCAGGCGGCCAAGGAGCGCCCGCTGGCGCGCATCATCGCCGGGCTCTCCATCCGGCACGTGGGGCCGGTGGCGGCGGAGGCGCTGGCGCGGGAGTTCCGTTCGCTGGACCGCATCGCGGAGGCGACGGAGGAGGAGCTGGCCGGCACGGAGGGCGTGGGGCCGACGATCGCCGCCTCGTTGAAGGACTGGTTCGCCGTCGACTGGCACCGGGAGATCGTCGAGCGCTGGCGTGCCGCCGGGGTACGGCTGGCCGAGTCGGGCGAACGGGAGGAGGCGCCCCGCCCGTTGGCCGGGATCACGACGGTCGTCACCGGCACGCTGGAGCGCCACACGCGGGACGGTGCCCAGGACGCGTTGCGCGGTCTGGGCGCGAAGGTGACCGGTTCTGTCTCGAAGAAGACGGACTTTCTGGTCGTCGGTGAGAGTCCGGGATCGAAGTTTGACAAGGCGATGCAGCTGAAGGTGCCCGTTCTCGACGAGGCCGGATTCGAGGTGTTGCTCGCCGAGGGGGCGGACGCGGCGCGCGCCGTGGCCGTCCGACCGCCGGAGCCGGCCGAGGAGGAGACGAGTGAGAGCGATGAGGGCGCGTCGTAGCGCGCCGCGCGCCTCTCTCGTGACCAGCGGCTTCTCCCGCGAGACCGGGGTCGGGGGGCGGGGGGAGCGCGCCGGAGCGCGTCGTGGATCGAGGGGAGCAAGCATTTACCGCCCCCGCGCGCGGCATATACCAGGGGACTAGTTCGCGCCGGGTCGCTTTCGGCAACCCGCCAAGTTCGCCGCCACCGACGGCGGTTGGCCGCCTAGGGTGGACAGGGCCCCAGCCGCCCGTCCGACCGGGGCCGGATCGCCGTGAGAGGTTCCCGCCATGCAGACCACCCCGAGAGGGAGAACGCCCTCGCGGTGTGGCCTTCCCAGGCCGCGCCGCTGGGGCCGCGCGGCCGTCGTCTCCACGGCCGCACTGCTCACCACCAGCGGAATCGCCTGGGCGCTGGGCGCCGGGCGACAGCTCTTCCCCGACGACCGCGTCGGCTGGGGCTTCGCCGTCCTGACCCTGCTGGTCGCCGCCGAGATGGCGCTCGGCGACGGGCGTTCGCGCGCCGGCGGCAGCAGCGCCGGCTCGGCGCTGGCGCTCTCCGTGCTGCTGGTGCACGGCTGGCTGCCCGCCGTCGTCGTCGTCCTGGTCATCGCCGGTCTGGTCGCCGCCGTCCGCCCGAGATACCGCCGCGACGCGCTGTGGCACGGTGCCGTGGGCGTCCACGGGGTGGGCGCCGCGGCCCTGCTGCTCGCCCTCTTCGGCACCACGCCCAGCGTCGAGCACCCCTGGCAGCCCACCGACTGGGGGCTCGGCGCGCTGCCCCAGCTCTTCCTCGCCGGCTGCGCCTACATCGCCGTCAGCCGCGCCCTGCCCTCCCTCGCCGAGGAGGGCAGAGGCGGCGCCGGCCGCGCGCTGACCCGTCTCGCCTGGTCGCGTCAGCTGACCGTGGCGCTCGCCCTGCTCGGCACCGCGCCGCTGACCGCGGTGGTGGCCGAGGCGGCCCCCGGGCTGCTGCCGCTCTTCGCCGTCCCGCTGATAGCCGTCGACTCCACCTTTCGGATGGCCATGGCGCGCGCCGAGGACCAGCTGCTCGACCCGCTCACCGGGCTGCCCAACCGCGGCTGGCTCCTCTCCCGCACCACCGAGGCGCTGGACGAGGCGGCCCACGAGCAGCGCAGGGTCGCGCTGATACTGATCGACCTCGACAGCTTCCGATCGGTCAATGACACCCTCGGCCATCTCACGGGCGACCGGCTGCTGTTGCTGATCGCCGAACGGGTGCGGGCGCGGCTGCCCGCCGGCGCGCAGCTCACCCGGCTCGGCGGCGACGAGTTCGCCGTGCTGCTGCCGCACACCGGCTCCGCCACCGCGGCGCAGCGCACCGCGCGCGAGCTGATCGGCGCCCTGGACGCCCCGTTGGAGCTGGACGGCCTCAGCCTGCTGGTCGAAGCCAGCGCCGGCGTCGCCGTCTACCCCGAGCACGCCCCCGAGGCCGAGGGCCTGCTGCGCCGCGCCGACGTCGCCATGTACCTGGCCAAGCGCGACCGCACCGGCGTCGAGGTCTACGAGGCCAGCCGCGACGGCAACACCCCCGACCGGCTCGCCCTCCTGGGCGACCTGCGCCAGGCGTTGGACGACGGCGAGGTGGAGCTGCACTACCAGCCCAAGGTCGGCTTCGACGGCGCCGTCGCCGGCCTTGAGGCGCTGGTCCGCTGGCACCACCCCGAACGCGGCAGGGTCGCGCCCGACGAGTTCATCGCCATCGCCGAGGCCTCGGGGCTGATGCCCCGCCTGACCGAGTACGTGTTGGAGACCGCGCTCCACCAGGTCGCCGCCTGGCGCGCCGCCGGGCTCACCGTCCCCGTCGCCGTCAACGTCTCGCCCCGTGACGTCCTCTCGCCCGGCTTCGCCGGCGACGTCGCCGCCCGGTTGTCCCGCCACCGCGTCCCGCCGGACGCGCTCCAGCTGGAGATCACCGAGCACGTCATGCTGGAGGACCCGCACCACGCCGCCGACACCCTCGCCGCCCTCGCCGGCCACGGCGTGCGGATGTCGCTGGACGACTTCGGCACCGGCTACTCCTCCCTGGTCCACCTGCGGCGGCTGCCGGTCAGCGAGTTGAAGATCGACCGTTCGTTCGTGGCCCGGCTGGTGGCCGACGCCGAGGACGCGGAGATCGTCCGCTGCACCATCGACCTCGCGCACTCGCTGAAGCTGATGGTCGTCGCCGAGGGGGTGGAGGACGACGAGACCTGGGAACGGCTGCGCGACCTGGGCTGCGACGCCGTCCAGGGCTGGCTGGTCTCCGCCGCGATGCCGGCCCCCGAGACCACCGCCTGGCTCCGCGCCCGCAGGAGCAGCTCCCCCGAGGCCCGCGCGGTCGAGGGCCGCCCGCCCGCCGCCGGCGCCCCGCCCGGCCCCGCCGCCAGGACCCTGCCGGTCCGCCGCGCCTCCGTCCGCTGACCGACGGCCTCCCCGGGCGCCGACGGGCCCCCGGGGAAAGCGGTGCGCGGGCAGTCGGCGCCGCGTCCTAGGATTGGGCGCACACGGGACCGGCGGTCCACCGCGCGACGGGCCCCGCCCCGGCGCCCGCGCCGAGGCGCCGGACCGGCCGGACCCGTCGCCACCGAACCAGCCCGCGACGAGCAAGAGGATCGCCACATGCCCGGCATCACGCGCGAGGAGGTCGCCCACCTCGCCCGGCTGGCGCGTCTGGAGCTTTCGGCCGAGGAGCTAGACCACTTCGCCGGACAGCTCGACGACATCATCGGCGCGGTCGCCCGCGTCTCCGACGTCGCCGCCCAGGACGTACCGCCGACCTCCCACCCGCTGCCGCTCACCAACGTGATGCGTCCCGACGAGGTCCGCCAGGGCCTCACCCCGGCCCAGGCGCTCGCCGGCGCCCCGGCGCAGGAGCAGCAGCGGTTCAAGGTGCCCCAGATCCTGGGGGAGGAGTGAGCGAGATGGCAGATCTGACCCGGCTCACCGCGGCCGAGCTGGCCGCCGCCGTCGCCGACGGCACCGCCAGCTCCGTCGAGGTCACCGAGGCCCACCTGGCCCGCGTCGAAGAGGTCGACGAGAAGGTCCACGCCTTCCTCCACGTCGACCGCGAGGGCGCGTTGGCCCAGGCCAAGGCCGTCGACCAGCGCCGCGCCGCCGGCGAGCGGCTCGGCCCGCTGGCCGGCGTCCCGCTGGCGCTGAAGGACATCTTCACCACCGAGGGCGTGCCCACCACCGTCGGCTCCAAGATCCTCGAAGGATGGATCCCGCCCTACGACGCGACCGTCACCCGCCGCCTCAAGGAGGCGGGCGTGGTGATCCTCGGCAAGACCAACATGGACGAGTTCGCCATGGGCTCCTCCACGGAGAACAGCGCCTACGGCCCGACGGGCAACCCCTGGGACCTGACCCGCATCCCCGGCGGTTCCGGCGGCGGTTCCTCCGCCTCGCTGGCCTCCTTCCAGGCGCCGCTGGCGATCGGCACCGACACCGGCGGCTCGATCCGCCAGCCGGCCGCCGTCACCGGCACCGTCGGCGTCAAGCCCACCTACGGCGGGGTCTCCCGCTACGGCATGGTGGCGTTCTCCTCCTCCCTGGACCAGGGCGGCCCCTGCGCGCGCACCGTGCTGGACGCGGCCCTGCTCCACGAGGTGATCGCCGGCCACGACCCGCTGGACTCCACCTCCATCGACGCCCCCGTGCCCGACGTGGTCGCCGCCGCGCGGAACGGCTCCGTCGAGGGGATGAGGATCGGCGTGGTCAGGGAGTTCCGCGGCGAGGGGTACCAGCCGGGCGTGGTCCGGCGGTTCGACGAGTCCGTGGAGCTGCTGCGCGAGCTGGGGGCCGAGGTCGTCGAGGTCTCCTGTCCCTCGTTCGACCTGGCGCTGGCCGCCTACTACCTGATCGCCCCCTCCGAGTGCTCGTCGAACCTGGCCAGGTTCGACGCCATGCGCTACGGGCTGCGGATCGGCGACGACGGCACCCGTTCCGCCGAGGAGGTCACCTCGCTGACCCGCGAGGCCGGCTTCGGCCCCGAGGTCAAGCGGCGCGTGATGCTCGGCACCTACGCGCTCTCCTCCGGTTACTACGACGCCTACTACGGCAGCGCCCAGAAGGTGCGGACCCTGGTCAGCCGGGACTTCGAGCGGGCCTTCGCCGACGTGGACGTCCTGGTCTCGCCGACGACGCCGACCACCGCGTTCCCCATCGGCGAGCGCGCGGACGACCCGATGGCGATGTACCGCGCTGACCTGTGCACCATCCCCGTCAACCTGGCGGGGAACGCCGCCATGTCGCTGCCCTGCGGCCTGGCCGACGAGGACGGCCTCCCGGTCGGCCTCCAGATCATCGCCCCCGCGATGGCCGACGACCGTCTCTACCGCGTCGGTTCGGCCGTCGAGGCCGCGTTCCAGGCACGCTGGGGGCACCCGATTATCGAGGAGGTACCGGCGCTGTGAGCAAGAAGCCGAAGTCCAAGGTGGGCACCTACATCTCCATTGGCGGCTCGCTCTTCGGGGCGGTCAGCGTGGCCAAGCAGCTGCGCGAGGCGCGCGAGGAGCGGGACAACCTGCGGCTGGTGGACGCCGTCGTCTCCGCCGCCGCCCTCGCCACCGGGATCGCCCTGCTCGCCCGCGAGCTGCGCCGCATGAACGAGGACGGCGGCGGCATCCTCAGTGACTGAGCGCTTTCGACCATCCGAGAGGTACACCCCGTGACCGTCACCGAACTGGTGTCGTACGAGGACGCGTTGGCGTCCTACGACCCCGTCATGGGCCTGGAGGTCCATGTCGAGCTGGGCACCAAGACCAAGATGTTCTGCGGCTGCGCCACCACCCTCGGCGCCGACCCCAACGCGCAGACCTGCCCCACCTGCCTCGGCCTGCCGGGCGCGCTGCCCGTCGTCAACGCGGTGGGCGTGGAGTCGGCCGTGCGGATCGGACTCGCTCTCCACTGCGAGATCGCCGAGTGGTGCCGCTTCGCCCGGAAGAACTACTTCTATCCGGACATGCCGAAGAACTTCCAGACCTCGCAGTACGACGAGCCCATCGCGTTCGACGGCTATCTGGACGTTCAGCTCTCCGACGGAGAGGTCTTCCGTGTGGGCATCGAGCGCGCCCACATGGAGGAGGACACCGGCAAGTCCACCCATGTCGGCGGCGCGACCGGGCGCATCCACGGCGCCTCGCACTCGCTGCTCGACTACAACCGCGCCGGCATCCCGCTGATCGAGATCGTCACCAGGCCGATCGAGGGCGCCGGCGAGCGCGCCCCCGAGGTGGCGCGCGCCTACGTCGCCGAGCTGCGCGAGCTGATCAGGTCGCTCGGCGTCTCCGAGGCCCGCATGGAGATGGGCCAGATGCGCTGCGACGTCAACCTCTCGCTCCGGCCGCACGGGCGGGAGAAGTTCGGCACCCGCAGCGAGACGAAGAACGTCAACTCGCTGCGCAGCGTGGAGCGCGCGGTCCGCTTCGAGGTGCAGCGGCACGCCGCCGTCCTCGACGAGGGCGGCACCATCGTGCAGGAGACGCGCCACTTCCACGAGGAGAACGGCACCACCACCTCCGGCCGGGTCAAGGAGGAGGCGGAGGACTACCGCTACTTCCCCGAGCCCGACCTGGTGCCCGTCGCCCCGTCCAGGGAGTGGGTCGAGGAGCTGCGCGCCGGCCTGCCGGAGCTGCCGCTGACCCGGCGCAACCGCCTGCGCGAGGAGTGGGGCATCAGCGCCCACGAGATGCAGTCGGCGCTGAACGCGGGCGCCGTCGAGCTGATCGTCGCCACCGTCACGGCGGGGGCCGAGCCGGCCGCCGCCCGCAAGTGGTGGATGGGCGAGCTGGCCAGGCGCGCCAACGAACAGGGCGTGGAGCTGGCCGCGTTGCCCATCACCCCGGAGCAGGTGGCGCGGGTCACCGCGCTGGTCGCCGAGGGGGCGCTCAACGACAAGCTGGCGCGCCAGGCCATCGAGGGCGTGCTCGCCGGAGAGGGCGACCCGGACGCCGTGGTGGAGAAGCGCGGGCTGCGGATCGTCTCCGACGAGGGCGCGCTGGGCAAGGCCGTGGACGAGGCCATCGAGGCCAACGCGGCCGTGGCCGACAAGGTCAGGTCCGGCAAGGTGGCCGCGGCCGGTGCCCTGGTGGGCGCCGTGATGAAGGCGACCAGGGGACAGGCCGACGCGGCCAGGGCCAAGGAGCTGATCCTGGAACGACTCGGCGTCGAGGGCTAGTTCCTCAGCTCCTCAGGTCCCTAAGGTCCCCAGGTCCCTAAGGTCTCCAGGTCTCTAAGGCCTCTGAGGCCCGGACTGAGGCCCCCGGCAGCGTCAGGCGCCGGGGGCCTCGGCGTGACTGAGGTGCGGCTGAGGCGAACGGGTGGGGAGACCTGGGCATTCGTCCGATGTGGCGGTGCGGGTAAGGCCCGGAAGGTGGGCGGTGGAAGGGGCGCCCGGCGGCGAATCGCCGGGGGCCGCCACCGCCGATCCGAGGAGTCCTCGTGCTGGAGTACGAACTGCACCGCTACCGTGCCGCCGAGCTGGAGAGGGCGGCGCGTGCGTACCGCGCGGGCGCGCGGCTGCGTCGCGTCCGCCGCGAGAGACGTCCGCCGCGCGGTGCGACCTCCGCCGTCTGGGCCACGGCGGCATGAGCGCGCCTCCGCTCCCCGCGGACCGAGAGATCACCGGCAAAAATGGTAACGCTCTGTCAGTGTTTCGTGGCATCCTCGACCCTGTGGAGACACAGAGCGTGAGCCCCGTCTTCGTGGGGCGACAGGACGAGTCGGCCCTCCTGGCGGGTCTGTTGCGCGGCGCCGACGAGGGGATTCCGCAGGGGGTGGTCGTCGGCGGCGAGGCCGGGGTGGGCAAGACGCGGCTGCTGGAGGAGTTCCTCGCCTCCGCCCGCGCGGCCGGCGCGACGACGGCGGTGGGGGCCGGCGTGGAGCTGGGCGCCGACGGGCTGCCGTTCGCGCCGGTGGCCGGGCTGCTGCGCGCGCTGCACCGGCAGTTGGGCGACGAGCTGTTCGAGGCGGCGGGGGAGCGGCGCGGAGAGCTGGCGCGGCTGCTGCCCGAGTGGGAGGAGTCCGGCGCGGCCGTGCCGGTCGTCGAGGGGGACGCGTGGGACCGCGCGCGCCTCTTCGAGCTGCTGACCCGGCTGCTGGAGCGGCTGGCGCGGGACCGCACCCTGGTGCTGGTCTTCGAGGACCTGCACTGGGCGGACCGCTCCACCAGGGAGCTGCTGGCCTACTACATCCGCTCGGTGCGATCCGCCCGGCTGCTGGTGGTGGGGAGTTACCGCACCGACGACCTGCACCGGCGCCATCCGCTGCGCCCGTTCCTCGCCCAGCTGGACCGGCTGCGCACGGTGCACCGGATCGCGCTGCGCCGGCTGAGCGGCGACGAGGTCGCCGCCCAGATGGCCGGCATCCTGGGCGCCCCGCCGGAGGCGGCGCTGGCGCTCTCCGTCTTCGCGCGCACGGAGGGGAACCCGTTCTTCGTCGAGGAGCTGACGGTCGGCGGCCGGCCGCGCGGGGCGCTGCCGGAGACGCTGCGCGACCTGCTGCTGGTGCGCGTCGAGGAGATGGACGAGCGGACGCAGGACGTGCTGCGGGTCGTCGCCGAGGGCGGAGCCTCCGTGGAGCACGGGCTGCTCGCCCGGGTCGCCGCGCTGCCCGAGCCCGAGCTGCTGGCCACGCTGCGGGCGGCCGTCGGCGCTCGGCTGCTGGTCGCCACGGACGAAGGCGACGGCTACCGCTTCCGACACGCCCTGACCAGGGAAGCCCTCGCCGACGACCTGCTGCCGGGCGAGCGCGCCCGGCTCAACCGCCGCTACGCGGAGGCCCTCGCCGACGACCCGACGCTGGTGGCCGCCGAGGAGCTGCCCACCCGGCTGGCGAGCCACTGGTACCACGCGGGCGACCGTCCCCGGGCGCTGCCCGCCGTGCTGGCGGCGGCCGTCGTGGCGGGCCGCAGGTTCGCCAACGCGGAGCAGCTGCGGCTGCTGGAGCGGGCGCTGGAGCTGTGGGACGCGGTGGAGCCGGAGGCGCGCGTCGGGCTGCGTCCGGCGCAGCGCGTCTGGAGCTATCCGGCGCCGGAGCCGGAGGAGCCGGTGGGCTGGGTCGACCTGATGGCCGAGGCGGTGATAGCCGCGCAGCTCGCCGGTCGCGGCGAACGCGCCCTGGCGCTCTGCCGGCGGGCGCTGCGCGAGCTGGACGAGGTCCGACAGCCGCTGCACGCCGCCTGGTTCTGGACCCAACGGGTCGGCATGGCGGAGCGGCTGATGCGCGGCGACGGCTCGGCGGAGCTGGCCCGCGCCCAGGAGCTGCTGCGTGGGCTGCCGCCCTCCGAGGTGCACGCCCGGGTGCTGGCGCTGGAGGCGGCCCTGCTCGCCAAGCGCGGCCCGGACCCGGACGTGATCGAGCGGGCCGAGCGCGCCGTCTCCCTGGCCCGTCTCGTCGGGGCGCACCGCACGGAGCTCTACGCCCGCTACACCCTGGCCACCCTTCAGGCAGACGCGGGCGACGGCCAGGGGGCGGTCACCGAGATGCGGGCCGTGCTGGCGACGGTGCTCCGCGGGGGCGACGTCGCACTGCTGGGGCGCTGCCTGAACAACCTGAGCGCCGTGCTGATCGACGCGGGCGAGTTCGCGCAGGCCCTGGAGCATCTGGACGAGAGCGTCGAGCTGGCCGAGCGCTACGGGCTGGTCGAGGGCCACAGCTGGCTGTGGGGCAACCGCGCCTTCGCCTGCACCGCGATGGGCCGCTGGCCGGAGGCCGAGACCGCGCTCGACGAGGCGACCCGGCGGGCGAGCCACTCGCAGAGTCGCCAGATCAGCCGCGTGCTCACCGGCCAGCTCGCGGTGCTGCGCGGGGACCTGGCGCGGGCCGAGGCGGAGTCGGAGGCGGTACTGGCGGAGATCGAGGGGGTGAGGGGCGGCACCCAGTTCCACTGGGAGCTGGCCAGGCTGCGGATCGACCTGGCGGTGGCGCGCGGGCGCCCGCCGCACGCGCGGGAGGTCGTGCGCGGGATGGCCGCAGGGGAGCTGTTCGGCGCCTCGCTGCTGGCCTGGATGCTGGCCTTCGCCGCCGCCACGGCCGAGGCGGAGAGCCGCGGGCTGCCGGGCGCGGAGGAGGGGCGGGAGGCGGCGGTCGAGGAGATCAGGTCACTGACCCGACGCCTCCCGCGCAACGTCCCGATACGCGAGGCGATGGGCGTGCTCGTGGACGCGCAGCTGGCCCGTGCCCGGGGGCGGGACACGCCACGGCACTGGGCGGAGGCCGTCGCCCAGCTCACCCCCCTGCCGCTTCCGCACCACGTGGCGGAGGCGCGGTATGGCTGGGCCGAGGCGCTGCTGGCCGAAGGGCGGCCGGACGGCCGCGAGGCGGCGGGCGAGCAGCTGCGCGCCGCCTGTGAGTTGGTCACGCGGCTGGGCGCCGGGCCGCTGGGCGAGCGGGTGGCGCGGCTGGCGCAGCGCGCCGGGCTCGACCTCGCCTCTCCGGCGGGGCCGGCGCCCGAGCCGGCGCCGGAGGAGCCATTCGGACTCACGCCGAGGGAGCGCGCGGTGCTGGAGCTGGTGGCGGCGGGTCGGAGCAACCGGCAGATCGCCGAGCAGCTGTTCATCTCACCGAAGACGGTGAGCGTCCATGTCTCCCGCATCCTGGCCAAGTTGGAGGTGACCAGCAGGGGCGAGGCGGCGGCCGTCGCGCACCGGTTCCGCCTGGTGGCCGCCCGGCCGTGACCGCCGCGCCCGCGGGCTCGCGGGCGGCGTCACGATCCCGGCCGCGTGGCATCTCGCGTTGCGCGGGTGGTCAGGCGCGCACCGTCCTACGCTGCGACGCCGAGCCGGTGTCGATCGAGGAGCGGGGACGAGCCCGCGACGGGCACGTGGCCCGCCGAGCACCGGGCCACGTACGTGGATCGCGGCGGGGACTTCGACGCGTCACCGCCCCGGGAGACCTGCGCGTCCAACGACTCCTGCACCGGCGGGGCCACCACAGTCGTCGATCCCCCCGACCGGTACGGGCCGTACGCCGCGTGCGAGGCCGTGGTCCAGGAGCCGGCTCCAAGCCTCCGCCGGCAGGCGATCGCCCGACGCTCGCCGAGAGCCTCGTGGGCGTCAGGGAGACGAAGCTGCGCCTACGACGCCTACGACGGCGGCACCCGGCAGGCCGCGCTACCGGCGCGGCTGACACCGGCTTAGCTCCGGCGCGAGCGCGCCGGTGACGAGTGCGTCGGCGACGAGCCGGCCGACGGTGGGCGCCAGGGTGATCGCCGCGTGGGTGACCGTCACCCAGAGGGAGCGGTCGCGGGTCACCGGCCCGACGAGCGGGCCGTCGGCGGGCATCGGGCGCCCGCTGACCCGCTGGTCGAGCAGCCGGCACTCCGCCCCGCCGCGGAGGAGCGCCCGCACCCGTGCCAGCGCCTCGTCTGCCGCACGCCGCGCCGACGAGGGGGAGAAGGCGCCCGGGGGCACCGCGAGGGGGAGCAGGAGTTCGCCCTCCCGCACCTCCCTGACCTCAAGGCCTGGGCTGTCCAGGATGGTTCTGACCAGCCCGGGAGGCGCGGAGAGCCGCACGAGTTGGGCGGGGGAGACGGTCACCGGCAGCTCGGGCACGAGCGGCGCGCAGAGTCGGGGTACCTCGGTGCCGGCCGCCAACACCACGGCCTCCGCCGCGTGGTAGCCGGCCGAGGACCAGACCCCCTCGACGCGTTCCCCCGCGACGCGCAGGGCGGAGACGGTCGCGTTCGGGACGTGTGCCGCCCCGTGCGCGCGGGCCGCGTCGACCAGCGCGCGGGTCATCGCCACCGGGTCGACACCGCCGTCGCTCGGGGTGTGGACGGCCGTCTCCGGAGGGTCGATCAGGGCCGGCTCCAGCGCCGCGATCTCCTCCCGGCCGACGCGGAACTGCCCGGGCCACAGCCGTTCCCCGCCCGAGGGCGCGGCATCGGACCAGGAGAGCGAGCCCACCCAGCGGACGCGGTGCCCCGGCAGCTCTGCCTCAAGGCGTCGATGGTCCTCCAGCACCGATCCGCGCAGGTCCGTCGCCCCCGGTGAGCCGCCGTTCCCGCAGCCGCCGACCCAGGCGAACGAACCGTCCGTCACCCCCGTGGCCGGCGTGGGCTCCCGGTCGAGCAGGGTGACGGGGACGCTTCGGCGCGCCAGATGGTAGGCGACCGAGGCGCCGACGATTCCCGCGCCCACCACGACCACGCCCGACATCGCACGCTCCCCGGCTTGTCGCGGCGCGCCCGCCCGGGTGTCGCCCGGGGGTCCGCTGTGCCGCTTCCCACACCCTCTTTCGGGCGCGCGGGGGCCGCAAGCCCTTTGCCACCCGGGGCGGCGCCCGGCGCGCACGAGGCGCGCACCGGATGGCGGCGGGGAGTGAACGCCCGTCGCGCGCGCCCCGGTTCAGCGGACGCGCAGCCGCAGCAGCAGGTCGTCGTCGGCGTCGGGGGAGCCCCGCCCGTCGGTCTCGTTGGTGAGGAGCAGCAACTCGTCCCCGCCGACGGCGAGGACGCCGCGCAGCCGACCGTACTCGCCCTCCAGGAACGCCTCGGGCTCGGCCACCGGCTCCGCGCCGTCCAGCGGCACCCGCCACAGCCGCTCCCCGCGCAGCGTCGCCAGCCACAGCGCGCCGCCGCTGTAGGCCAGCCCGCTCGGCGACGCCTCGGACGGCGGCCAGACCTCCACCGGATCGACGAAGCCGTCGTCCGCGCCGCCGTCGCCCTCGTGCTCGGGCCAGCCGTAGTTGCCGCCGGGCTCGATCAGGTTCAGCTCGTCCCAGGTGTCGTTGCCGAACTCGGCCGCCCACAGCCGGTCCTCCGCGTCCCACGCGAGCCCCTGCACGTTGCGGTGGCCCAGCGACCAGACCAGCGAGTCCGGGGCCGGGTTGTCCTCGGGCGGCCCGCCGGTCGCCGGGTCGATCCGCAGGATCTTCCCGGCCAACGAGTCCGGGTCCTGGGCCAGTGGGGCGTCGGCCGCGTCGCCGGTGGTGGCGTAGAGCATCCCGTCGGGGCCGAAGGCGAGCCCGCCGCCGTTGTGGATCACCTCGCCCCTGGGGATGCCGTCGAGCAGTGGTTCCCCGGCGTCGAGACGCTCCCCCTCGGGGGCGTCCAGACGCAGCTCCAGGGGGATGATCCGGTTGTCGGAGGCCGTGGTGGCGTAGGCGTAGAGCCGGTTGTTGCTCTCGAACTCCGGGTCGAGCGCCAGCCCCAGCAGGCCGCCCTCCCCGTTGGCGCGCACGCCGGGCACCGAGCCGACCTCGCTGACAGTGCCGGGCTCGCCGTCCGAGGTGTCGACGAGGGACAGCGTGCCGTCGTCGCGGGAGGCCACCAGCACCGTGCCGTCCGGCAGTGCGGCCAGCCCCCAGGGGGAACGCAGATTCTCAGCCAGAGTCGCGGTCACCTCCGCGTCGCCCTCCGCGGGCGCGGCCTCCGGCGTGCGCTCCGCCTCGTCCGACGCCTCGCCCGCGTCCTCCTCCGGCTCCTCGCCGGCGTCCCCGGTCGGGGCGGTCGACGCCTCGTCGCCCGACTCGGAGGCGGCGTCGTCCTCGGACGAGCAGCCGGCCAGTAGGGGAACGGCCAGGGCCAGGGCGAGCAACGAACCCGCGACCGGTCGTGCGCTCATCGGGACCTCCGTGGTGACGCGGACTGCGGCACCACCCAGCACACCACATCGCGCCGCGCGCCGGCGCGATGTCGACCGTCCGGCCCCTCACCGGCGGGGCCCCTCACCCCCAGGAGTCCAGCGCCGCCGGCAGCTCCGCCAGCTCGGCCAGGTCCGCCGGCGTCAGGTCCAGCTCGGCCGCCGCCGCGTTCTCCCGCACCCAGCGCTCCCGCTTGGTGCCGGGCAGCGGCACCACCCGGGGGCTCCGGGCCAGCAGCCACGCGAGGGCGACCTGCGCGGGCGTCGCGCCCGGGTGCCGGGCGGCCACCCGGCGCAGCCCCACCACCAGCGGCTGGTTGGCGGCCATCATCTCCGCCGTGAAGCGGGGATGCCGGGCGCGCGGGTCGTCCGGCTCGAAGCCGCCGCCCGGCACCAGCGTGCCCGTCAGATAGCCGCTGCCCAGCGGCATCGCGGCGAGCAGCCCCACGCCCCTGGCCTCGCACCACGGCAGCAACTCGGCGGCGGCGCCCGGCGACCAGACCGAGAACTCGGTCTGCACCGCCGACACCGGGAAGACCTGCTGCACCCTGCCCAGCAGCTCCAGGGTCCTTCGATGCGCCGCGGCCCCGCCCCGCGCGCGCCGGGGATCGGGCGGCTCCAGGGCGCACCACCCCAGCGCGCGCACCTTGCCCGCGCGCACCAACTCGCCCATGGCGCCCCAGGTCTCCTCGACCGGCACCTCGGGGTCGGGTCGGTGCAGCTGGTAGAGGTCGATCACGTCCGTGCCCAGCCGCCGCAGCGAGGCGTCGCAGGCCCGCCGCACATACGCGGGGCTGCCGTTGGCCACCAGATGCTGCTCGCCCACCAGCAGCCCGCACTTGGTGGCGACGGTCGCCTCGTCGCGCCGCTCGCGCAGCACCCGCGCCAGCAGCCGTTCGTTGGTGAACGGGCCGTACATGTCCGCCGTGTCCAGCAGCGTGCAGCCCTCGTCGAGCGCCGCGTGCAACGCCCGCAGCGAGGCCTCCCCGTCGCGCTGGGACGCCGCGTAGCCCCAGCTCATCGGCATACACCCGAGACCCACGGCGCCCACCGCCAGCGCCCCGGCGCCCAGCGTCCGATACCGCACCTGGCCTGTCCTCGCCCTTCCCCGCGCCGAACCCGCCCCGGATCTCCCCCGGTCCCTCGCCGGCCGTCCCCGTCGTCCCCGTGATCGCCCCCAACGTATCCCCTGCCACCGACAGCCACCCACGGACCCCGGGCCGCCGGTGGCCGCGCGGCTAGCCTGGCGCCATGAGTACTCAGGAAGTCTGGTTGCCCTACTCCGCCGACGAGCTCGCCCCCCTGCCCGACTCCCTGCGCTGCCTGCTCTGGCGCGGCGAGGACACCTACCCGGGCGACCCGGCGGACTGCGCGTTCTACACGGTGCCGTATCTGAAAGGGCCGAAAGTCGCCGTTCGGCCGCTGGCCGAGATGACCTCGGTGCGGGTCGTCCAGACGCTGACCGCGGGGGTGGAGCACATGCTTCCCGAGGTGCCGCGGCTTCCCGAGGGCGCCGTGCTGTGCAACGCCGGGGACCTGCACAACACGAGCACCGCCGAACTCGCGCTGGCCCTGGCCCTCTCCGCGCTGCGCGGCGTCGACCAGGCGGCCCGCGACCAGCTTCAGGGGCGGTGGGCGCCGGCCATACACACCTCGCTGGCCGACCGGCGGGTGCTGATCCTCGGCTACGGCGGCATCGGCGCAGCGATCGAGGAGCGCCTGCTGCCGTTCGAGGTGGCCGAGGTGATCCGGGTGGCCGGCCACGCCAGGAACGCGCCGCGCGGCCCCGTGCACGCCTCGTCCGAGCTGCCCGAACTGCTGCCGCGCGCCGAGGTGGTGATGGTCGCCACCCCGTTGACCGAGCGGACCCGCGGGCTGCTGGGCGCGCGGGAGTTGGCGCTGCTGCCGGACGGCGCGCTGGTGGTGAACGTCGCGCGCGGCCCGGTGGTCGACGCGGACGCGCTGCTGGCGGAGGTCTCCGGCGGCCGGCTGCGGGCGGCCCTCGACGTCACCGACCCGGAGCCGCTTCCCGCCGATCACCCGCTGTGGCGGGCCCCCGGGGTGCTGATCACGCCACATGTGGGCGGCCCCTCCACGGCCTTCGAGCCGCGCGCGAAGGCGCTGCTGCGCGCGCAGTTGACGCGGTTCGCTCTCGGTGAGGAACTCCGCCACAGGGTGGCGACCAGCGGTTCAGAGCGTTAGCCTCGCCCCAAACCATCACTATGGGTGATGTCTCTATATCGCTGAGTGACCATACTGGTGTATCGTCCGCTTCGGGGTGAGCCCGGAACGAAGGGGGGCGATGGCGATGCACCACCCATGGACGCGGCGAGGACCGCGTGATGTCCCGGCGGGTCCGCCGTTGGGCGGCCCGCTCCCGCAGCTCGCGCTCGCGGCGGTCTGCGCCTGCTACGCCGCGGGGGCCCTGGCGGGCTGGGGTTCGCCCCGACTCGCCAGGGTCATGGGGGACTTCGGCCTCGCGGCGGCGGCGTTCGCCGCGGCGATCTCCTGTCTCTGGTACGCCAGACGGCAGGCCGAGGAGTTCCGCGCCGCGTGGACGATGTTCGGCGTCTCCTCGATCATGATCGGCCTGGGGAACGCCATCTGGGGCTGGTACGAGGTGGTGCTCGGACGTCAGGTTCCGGACATCTCGCTGGCCGACATCGCGTTTCTGCTCTTCGCCCCGCTGGCCATCGTCGGCCTGCTGCTGCTCGCCAAACGCCCGATGAACAAGGCCGGTTGGGCCAGACTCGGGCTGGACGTCTGGCTGATCGGCGGCTCCCTGATGACGCTCTCCTGGAGCGTCGCCCTGGCGCACACGGCGGTGCGCACCGGCTCGGTGGGGCGGGTCGCGCTGGCGCTGGCCTACCCGCTGCTGGACATCGTGCTCATCAGCATGGTCGTCGTGCTGCACTTCCGGCGCAGCGCCCGACACCGTCCCGCGATCAACTCGGCGATCGGCGCCCTGGCGTTGACCGTCTTCTGCGACGCGCTCTTCACCAGCCCGCCGCTGCGCGAGCAGTACAGTTCGGGCCAGTTGCTGGACGCGGGCTGGTTCGCCGGCTCGCTGCTGCTGGCCGCCGCGCCCTGGACGGCTGGCCGTTCCTCCCCGGCGCCCGAGGTGCCCGGGCTCCGCGAGCCGCGCCCGCCGGCCTGCCGCCCGCTCGGCGGCTCGGTCTCCACGCTGGCGCCCTATCTGGCGGCGGCCGTCTGTGTGTTGAGCATCCTGGTGACCATAATCTTCGGCCGCCGTGTCGACGCCGCCGTGGTCTACATGGCCTGCGCCGTGGTGTTGGCACTGCTGGTGCGCCAGGGCATCACCCTGATGGAGAACATCTCGCTCACCCGCGAGCTGTTCCAGAAGGAGAACTACTTCCGTTCGCTCGTCCAGGGCTCCAGCGACGTGATCATGATCGCCGCCCCCGACGGCAAGTTGCGCTACGTCAGCCCCGCGGCCGTCGGCGTCTACGGGCAGGAGCCGGACCGGCTGACCGGCAGCGAGCTGTCCACGCTGATCCACCCCGAGGACCTGGGGCGGGTCCTGCACGAGCTGCGCCGCTTCCTCGCCGTGCCCCCCAGCCGCGAGCCCGCCACCCGCGTCGAGTGCCGGGTCCGGCACGGCGCGGGACACTGGCTCAACGTCGAGTCCAGCGTCAACCGCCACGAGGGCGGTCTGATCTTCAACACCCGCGACGTCACCGAACGCGTCCGCCTCCAGGCCCAGTTGCAGCACAGCGCCTCCCACGACGCCCTCACGGACCTGCCGAACCGCGCGCTGTTCACCGAGCGCGTCCGGCAGGCCCTGGGCGCGGGGCGGGGCGCCGACCCGGACGCTGCCGTCCTCTTCATCGACCTCGACGGCTTCAAGGCGGTCAACGACTCGGCCGGCCACCAGGCGGGCGACGAGCTGCTGGTGCGGGCCGCGCGCCGGCTGCGCGAGGCCGTCCGCTCGGACGACACCACGGCCAGGCTCGGCGGCGACGAGTTCGCCGCCCTGATCACCGGCGACGGCGGCGGGGAGCCGCAGCCGCGCGAGTACCGCATCCTGGAGATCGCCGAGCGCGTGCGCGCCGCGCTCTCCCGCCCCTACACGGTCGACGGGCGGGAGCTGCGGGTCGCCGCCAGCATCGGCGTCGCCTTCGCCGAGCCCGGCTGCACCCCCGCCGGCCTGATGCGCAACGCGGACCTCGCGATGTACCGCGCCAAGCAGGCCGGCAAGGCCAGGGTCGAGCTGTACGCGCCCCAGCTCCAGACCGAGGTCCTTCGCCGCACCGAGCTGGCCGACCGGCTCCGCAGGGCACTGCACGCCGGCGAGTTCACCCTTCTCCACCAGCCCGTCGTCCACCTCGGCGACGGACGGCTCGCCGCTCTGCACGCCCAGGCCCGCTGGCGTTCCTCACACGGCCCGCTGACCACCCCCCTGGAGTGCCTGCGCGGCGGGCGCTGGGACTTCGTCCCGCCCGGCGAGGCCGAGGCCCCCGGCGCCGCCGCCGACCTGACCGGCTGGCTGGTCGAGCAGACCGTCGTGGCCGCCGCCCGCCGCCACGAGGCCGGCCACACGGTCCCCGTCACGCTGCGCGTCCCCAGCGCCCGGCTGACCGACCGCGCACTGGCCGTCGGCTCGCTCCAGGCCAGGCTCGCCGAGCACCAACTCCCGCCGACCGCCCTGCTGATCGAGCTGTCCGAGGCCGATCCCGTGCTCGCCTCCGACGAGTTGCGCCGCCGGCTGACCGACCTCAGCCGCTTCGGCGTCGGCGTCGCGCTCGGCGGCTTCGGCGGCCCCGGCACCGCCACCACCGCCCTGCACCGGCTCCCCGTCGACCTGGTCAGGCTGGACGGGGCGCTCGTCGCGGGAGTGGTGGAGTCCCCGGTCCTCGGCAAGATCGTCGCCGGTCTGCTGCGGATCGCCGACGACCTGGGCATCGACTCCCTCGCCGACGGCGTCGACCGCCCCGAGCAGGCGGCGGCGCTCCGCGCCCTCGGCTGCCGCCGCGCCCAGGGCCTGGCGTTCAGCGCGCCGCTGGACGCCGTCGCCCTGCACCGCCTGCTGGAGCGCGGCCGGCTGCCGCTGCCCGCCCACCCGACGGGCGCCCTCACGCCCGCCATCCCCCGGGGACGCACCGCCGGCCAGGCGGGCGCGCCGAGCCCCGCCGGGCCCCCCGGCCAGGCCGGGGCCGTCGCGCCGGCCGGCGCCGCGAGCGCCGCGGGACCCGGCGCGCCGGCCGCCGCGCTGCCGCCCGCGGGCGCCGTTCAGCCCCCTCGCTCACATAGTGAGACTTCTGTCCCGCGCGCTTGACAGGCGATGGCGGAGGGGAGCAATGTCTGTGCCATGCACACCGGAATTCTCGTACTTTCGTGGCGCGTCGGCTGACCCCCAGGCACCCCTGCGGCTCCCAGCGACGCGCTTCCCCTCGTATGCCTGACGGCACGGGGGGTTTTTTGTTGCACCGACGTCATCCGAGACCATGAACGTCCGCGCCGCCGCCAGCCGCACCGCCAGCCGAAGCACTCCCCAGCTCCCTTCAAGCCGACCGCCCGCGCTCCCCGCGGCGCCGGCACCCACATCCCCCCGAGAAGAGATCGTGATGACCGAGCAGGCCACCGGGGCACCCAAGCCGCAACCACGGGCTCCCCGCAACGGAGCACCCCAGCCCACGTCCACCGTCGCGCAGGTCACGGGCGCCCAGTCGCTCATCCGCTCCCTCGAAGCGGTGGGCGCCGACACGGTGTTCGGCATCCCCGGCGGCTCGATCCTCCCCGCCTACGACCCGCTGATGGACTCCACGACGGTGCGCCACATCCTGGTCCGCCACGAGCAGGGCGCCGGGCACGCCGCCACCGGCTACGCCCAGGCCACCGGCAGGGTGGGCGTGTGCATGGCCACCTCGGGCCCCGGCGCCACCAACCTGGTGACCCCCATCGCCGACGCCCACATGGACTCGGTCCCGCTGGTCGCCATCACCGGCCAGGTCTCCTCGTCCACCATCGGCACCGACGCCTTCCAGGAAGCCGACATCTGCGGCATCACCCTGCCGGTCACCAAGCACAACTTCCTGGTCACCGACCCGGCCGAGATCCCGCGCACCATCGCGGAGGCGTTCCACATCGCCTCCACCGGCCGCCCGGGACCCGTGCTGGTCGACATCGCCAAGGACGCGCTCCAGAAGCAGACCACGTTCAGCTGGCCGCCCACCGCCGAGCTGCCCGGCTACCGCCCCGTGAGCCGCCCGCACGCCAAGCAGATCCGGGAGGCGGCCCGGCTGATCGCCGAGTCCAGGCGCCCGGTGTTCTACGTCGGCGGCGGCGTCATCAAGGCGGGGGCCGCCGCCGAGCTGCTGGCCCTCGCCGAGCGCACCGGCGTGCCCGTCACCACGACGCTGATGGCGTTGGGTGCCTTCCCCGACAGCCACCCCCAGCACCTGGGGATGCCCGGGATGCACGGCTCGGTCGCCTCCGTCACCGCGCTCCAGAAGGCCGACCTGATCGTCGCCCTCGGCGCCCGCTTCGACGACCGCGTCACCGGCCGGATCGACTCGTTCGCCCCGCACGCCAAGATCGTGCACGCCGACATCGACCCCGCCGAGATCGGCAAGAACCGCCTGGCCGACGTCCCGATCGTCGGCGACGTCAAGGAGGTCATGACCGACCTGCTGGGCGCCGTCGAGGCCGACGAGGCCGAGGACGCGAACGGCCCGCGCGGCAGGGAGCGTTACGCCGGCTGGTGGCGCCAGCTGGAGAGCTGGCGCGAGACCTACCCGCTGGGCTACGACCTGCCCGAGGACGGCAGCCTCTCGCCGCAGCAGGTCATCGAGCGCATCGGCCAACTCGCCCCCGAGGGCACGATCTTCACCGCGGGCGTCGGTCAGCACCAGATGTGGGCCGCGCACTACCTCCGCTTCGAGACCCCCGGCACCTGGCTCAACTCCGGCGGCCTCGGCACCATGGGCTACGCCGTCCCCGCCGCGCTCGGCGCCAAGGCCGGCCGCCCCGACGCCCCGGTCTGGGCGATCGACGGCGACGGCTGCTTCCAGATGACCAACCAGGAACTGGTCACCGCCGCGCTCAACGGCATCCCCGTCAAGGTCGCCATCATCAACAACGGCGCCCTGGGCATGGTCCGCCAGTGGCAGACCCTCTTCTACAACCAGCGCTACTCCAACACCGTGCTGCGCGACGACGGCACCACCGGCGCCTACAGCGGCTCCGCCGCCGGCACCGGCACCGCCACCAACAAGGGCACCCGCGTCCCCGACTTCGTGAAGCTCTCCGAGGCCATGGGCTGCGTCGGCCTGCGCTGCGAGAGCCCCGACCAGCTGGACGCCGTCCTGGAGAAGGCCAACGCGATCAACGACCGCCCCGTGGTCGTGGACTTCATCGTCCACGAGGACGCCATGGTCTGGCCGATGGTGGCCGCCGGCACCTCCAACGACGAGGTGATGGCGGCCCGCGGCGTGCGCCCCGACTTCGGCGACGCCACCGACTGACCGCCGCGCGTGCCCGCAGCCGACCCGCCACCACGAGGTAGAACCGCCATGTCCAAGCACACCCTCTCCGTTCTGGTGGAGAACAAGCCCGGTGTCCTCTCCCGGATCACCGCCCTCTTCTCCCGCCGGAACTTCAACATCGACTCCCTCGCCGTCGGGACCACCGAACACCCCGAGGTGTCCCGGATCACGATCGTGGTCAGCGTCGAGGACCTGCCGCTGGAGCAGGTGACCAAGCAGCTCAACAAGCTGGTCAACGTCCTGAAGATCGTCGAGCTCGACCCGACCGCCGCCGTCGCCCGCGAGCTGGTGCTGGTGAAGGTCAGGGCCGACAACGAGACCAGGAGCCAGATCGTGGAGATCGTCCGCCTCTTCCGCGCCAAGACCGTGGACGTGGCGCCGGAGGCCGTCACCATCGAGGCCACTGGCAGCAGCGACAAGCTGGAGGCGATGCTGCGCATGTTGGAGCCGTTCGGCATCAAGGAACTGGTGCAGTCCGGAGCCATCGCCATCGGACGCGGTTCCCGGTCCATCACCGACCGGTCGCTGCGCGCCCTGGAGCGCTCCGCCTGACCCTGGCGCGCGCCCCTCGTCACGCCCACGCGCCCCCTCCGGCCACGCCCGGCCGGCGGCGGCCGATGTCATACGGTGGTCCCCTCACGGTGGGACCACCGGCGAAAACAAGGAGAAAACCGAAGTGGCCGAGCTGTTCTACGACGACGACGCCGACCTGTCCATCATCCAGGGCCGCAAGGTCGCGGTCCTCGGTTACGGCAGCCAGGGCCACGCCCACGCGCTGTCCCTGCGCGACTCGGGCGTCGACGTCCGGGTCGGCCTGCACGAGGGCTCCAAGTCCCGCGCCAAGGCGGAGGAGCAGGGCCTGCGCGTCGTCACCCCGGCCGAGGCCGCGGCGGAGGCGGACGTGGTGATGGTCCTCGTTCCCGACCCCATCCAGGCCAAGGTCTACGAGGAGTCCGTGCGCGAGCACCTGAAGGAGGGCGACGCGCTCTTCTTCGGCCACGGCTTCAACATCAGGTTCGAGTTCATCAAGCCCGCCGCCGGCGTCGACGTCTGCATGGTCGCCCCCAAGGGCCCGGGCCACCTGGTGCGCCGCCAGTACGAGGAGGGGCGCGGCGTGCCCTGTATCGCGGCGGTCGAGCAGGACGCCTCGGGGAACGCGTTCGCGCTGGCCCTCTCCTACGCCAAGGCGATCGGCGGCACCCGCGCCGGCGTGATCAAGACGACCTTCACCGAGGAGACCGAGACCGACCTCTTCGGCGAGCAGGCCGTGCTCTGCGGCGGCACCTCGGCGCTGGTCAAGGCCGGCTTCGAGACCCTGGTGGAGGCCGGCTACCAGCCGGAGATCGCCTACTTCGAGTGCCTCCACGAGCTGAAGCTGATCGTGGACCTCATGTACGAGGGCGGCCTGGAGAAGATGCGCTGGTCCATCTCCGAGACCGCCGAGTGGGGCGACTACGTCTCGGGGCCGCGCCTGATCAACGCCGACACCAAGGCCGAGATGAAGCGCATCCTCGGCGAGATCCAGGACGGCAGCTTCGCCAGGAACTGGATGGCCGAGTACAGCGCCGGCCTGCCGCGCTACAACGAGTACAAGAAGTCCGACGGCGACCACCTGCTGGAGACCACGGGCCGCGAGCTGCGCAAGCTCATGAGCTGGGTGGACGAGGAAGCCTGACCGACGGGCGGATCTCCGTGAGGGCCACGGGAGTTCGCTCGTCCGAGCGGTGGGTCCGGCGGGCGACCGCCGGGCCCACACGGCGCCGATACACTGCCAGACACAAGCGCGTCACAGGCTCACAGCGTCGTGCGTCTCCACGCGGCTGCCCGCCCCACCTCTCCTCCACCCCGTCGACGGCCGTCGGGACGCGGCCTTCCGCAAAGGACCAGTGAGACCCAGTGAGCAAGCCCGTCGTACTCATCGCCGAAGAGCTTTCCCCCGCCACGGTTGACGCCTTGGGACCGGACTTCGAGATCCGGCACTGCGACGGCGCCAACCGCGCCGAACTGCTGGGCGCCATCGCCGAGGTGGACGCCATCCTGATCCGCAGCGCCACCAAGGTCGACGCCGAGGCCATCGCCGCCGCCGGACGGCTGCGGGTCGTCGCCCGCGCCGGTGTGGGGCTGGACAACGTCGACGTCGCCGCCGCCACCAAGGCCGGCGTCATGGTCGTCAACGCGCCGACCTCCAACATCATCACCGCCGCCGAGCTCGCCTGCGGCCTGCTGATCGCCACCGCGCGCAACATCCCGCAGGCCAGCGCCGCGTTGAAGAACGGCGAGTGGAAGCGCAGCAAGTACACCGGCGTCGAGCTGTCCGAGAAGACCCTCGGCGTCGTCGGGCTGGGCCGGATCGGGCTGCTGGTGGCCCAGCGGATGGCGGCCTTCGGCATGAAGATCGTCGCCTACGACCCCTATGTGCAGGCCGCGCGCGCCGCCCAGCTGGGCGTCAAGCTGCTCACCCTGGACGAGCTGCTGGAGACCGCCGACTTCATCACCGTCCACCTGCCGAAGACCCCGGAGACCCTGGGGCTCATCGGCGACGAGGCGCTGCACAAGGTCAAGCCCACCGTGCGCATCGTCAACGCGGCCAGGGGCGGCATCGTCGACGAGGCCGCGCTGCACAGCGCCCTCAAGGAGGGCCGGGTCGCCGGCGCCGGCCTCGACGTCTACGCGTCCGAGCCGTGCACCGACTCGCCGCTCTTCGAGTTCGACCAGGTCGTGGGCACCCCGCACCTGGGCGCCTCGACCGGCGAGGCGCAGGAGAAGGCCGGCGTCTCCGTCGCCCGCTCCGTGCGCCTGGCGCTCGCCGGCGAGCTGGTCCCCGACGCGGTCAACGTCCAGGGCGGCGTGATCGCCGAGGACGTCCGCCCCGGGCTGCCGCTCGCCGAGAACCTCGGCCGGATCTTCACCGCGCTGGCCGGCGAGGTCGCCCAGCGGCTCGACGTCGAGGTGCGCGGCGAGATCACCCAGCACGACGTCAAGGTGCTCGAACTCTCCGCGCTCAAGGGCGTCTTCGAGGACGTCGTCGCCGAGACGGTCTCCTATGTCAACGCGCCGCTCTTCGCCCAGGAGCGCGGTGTCGAGGTGCGGCTGACCACCAGCTCCGAGTCGCCCGACCACCGGAACCTGATCACGGTCCGCGGCACCCTCACCGACGGCCAGGTCATCTCGGTCTCCGGCACCCTGGCCGGCCCCAAGCACCAGCAGAAGATCGTCGGCATCGGCGAACACACCGTGGACCTCGCGGTCGCCGACCACATGGCGTTCCTGCGCTACGGCGACCGGCCAGGCGTCGTCGGCGCCCTCGGCCGCATCCTGGGCGAGGCCGAGATCAACATCGCGGGGATGCAGGTCGCCCGCGCCGAGGAGGGCGGTGAGGCGCTGATCGTCCTCACCGTGGACGGCACCATCCCGTCCGGCGTGCTCAGCGAGGTCGCCGAGGAGATCGGCGCCACCTCCGCCCGGGGCGTCGACCTCAACGACTGACGGCGCGCGGCGCGCCCACCCCGCACCCGCACTCCGCCGCCCGGCACGGACCACAACCCGCGCCGGGCGGCGGACCCGTTCCACGGCCCCCGCGCCTACCCGTTCGGGAGGATCACCGCGCGGCCGTTGACCTTGCCCTCGTGCAGCCGCTCGTAGGCGACCGGCGCCTCGTCGAGGGAGTAGGTCTCCACCCTGACCTCGACCGCGCCCGCCCGCGCCAGCTCCAGCACCTCGGCCAGCTCGCTCCTGCTGCCCCAGTAGGGCGCGGCGACCGCCACGTCGAACGCGGTGGTGTTGATCCCCACCGGCACCGCGCCGCCGCCGAGGCCGACGATCGCCACATCCGCCTCCACGGCGGCGACCGAGCCGGCCAGGGCCGTCGTCGGCTCCGCGCCCACGAAGTCGAAGACGCCCTCGGCGCCCAGCCCGCCGGTCAGCTCCCGCACCCGCTCGGCCGCCCGCTCGTCGGAGAGCACCACCTCGTGTGCCCCGACGTCGCGGGCCAGCGCCAGCTTCTCCTCGGCGACGTCCAACGCCACCACCCGCGCCGGGGTCAGCGCCCGCAGCAGCTGGATCGCCACGTGTCCGAGCCCGCCGGCGCCGATCACCACGGCGGTGCTGCCGGGCACCAGCTTCGGCAGCGCGCGGCGGATCGCGTGGTACGGGGTCAGCCCGGCGTCCGTCAGCGGCACCGTGGTCACCGGGTCGAGACCGTGCAACGGCTGGAGGAACCTGGCGTCGTTCACCAGCAGATACTCCGCCATCGCGCCGGGCGCCCCCAACCCCGGCGGGAAAATGCCCAGTTCGGCGGCGCGCAGGCAGTAGTTCTCCCGGCCCCGCGCGCACTTGGCGCAGCGGCCACAGCCCTGCGGCCCGTAGACCGCGACGCTGTCGCCCTCCTCGATCCCGCGCACGCCGTCGCCGAGCGCCACCACGGTCCCGGCGCCCTCGTGGCCGAGCGTCAGCGGCAGCGGGTAGGGGAAGCTCTCCGCCGGCCAGCTCATCAGCGCGATGTCCGAGTGGCAGACCCCGGCCGCCGCGACCCGCAGCAGGACCTGCCCGGGACCCGGCTCCGGGTCGGGCAGCGTCACCACCTCGGGCGCGGCTCCGATCTCCCGGTACTGCACGGCCTTCATGTCCCGACCTCCTCGCGGTGCTCGTCCCGGACCAACCGTGGACACATCCTGGCTCCACGCTAGGACGAATAGCTCAAGGCGACAGAAGTTGTCGGTTTCCGTATCATTCGCCAGCCCTACGGGATCGGTGAGCGCCCGGATCGGCACGCACACGGGACCGGCGCCGCCCCGGGGGAGGGGCGACGCCGGTCGGTGGGGAAGGTGCGATCGGTCGGGGGTCAGTTGCCTCCGGCCAGTTCGTAGGCCATGTCCGGGGAGAACGAACCCGCGGGGCCGGCGCAGCCGTCCAGCTCGCCCGGGAGCTTGACCCACAGGTAGGCGTCGACGCGCGCGTTGCCGGTGTTCGCCGTCGGGTTCTCACCGACCAGCCGCCCGGGCGGGTCGCACCACTCCTCGCCGTCCGGACCGTTGCCGTTGCGGCTGGTGTCGATGACGGCGGTCAGCTCGGGGTCGCCCAACTCGTTGAGCACGCCCTCGACGAACGCGTTCTCCTCGCCGGTCACCCGGTAGTTGGAGACGTTGCTGTAGATGCCGTCGCCGCTGTTCAGGATGCCGGCCTCGCGCAGCGTCCCGGCGATGGTCGCCGGGTCGTGCCAGTTGGAGTGGCCCGCGTCGAAGTAGACCCTGGCCTGGGGGTTGGCGGCGTGGATGCGGTCCGCCGCCCCGGCCAGCGACGAGAAGCGTTCGGCGCGCTCCCCGTCGTCGAGGCAGGTGGTCAACGCCAGGGAGTCGGGCTCCAGGATCACCAGCACCGGGTCGCTGCCGAGCCCCGCGGCGAAGTTCTCCGCCCAGTCCAGATAGGCGGGGAAGTCGGGCGCGCCACCGGCGGAGGCGCCGCCGCAGTCGCGGTTGGGGATCATGTAGGAGACGAGCACCGGCACCTCGCCCGCGGCCGAGGCCGCCGAGGTGACCGCGCTCGCCTCCTCGGTCACGGTCCCCGGCTCGTAGTTGGCGAACCACACCGCCTGCGGCTGGCTGGCTATCCGCTCGGAGATCAGCGGGGTCCTGGGGTCGTCGGGGTTCTCCTCCACCCAACTGTGCACGTTGGCCGGGTAGTTGTGGAAAACGGTGTCGTCGGGCAGGTCCGCGGCCGTCGCGCCGTGCGCGCCGGAGGCGAGCGTGAGGCCGGCGACCAACCCACTGACGGCGGCCAGGGCGGCCAGCGCGAACGGCGCCCTCCGGCGTCGACCGCGGGTGGGGGTTGTGGGGGACTGCGCCACTTCTGGGGTGCGCATGGATCGTTCCTCTCGGGACGACTGGCGTGGGGTGGGAGCGCTCCCATTGCGTTCGCCCGAACATAGCCGCTCGACGGGCGGGCGTAAACCGCTCGCGCGGGACCTCGTCGAGCCGATGCCGGGTCGATGCCGGGTCGATGTCGGGCCGGGGTGTGGGCCGTCCGCTCGCGGTCAGCCGGCGGTGCCGAGGCCGCGCAGCCAGTCGGTGAGGACGGCGAAGTCCCGTTCACCCAGGCCGCGTAGGGGATCGACGCGGTGCAACAGGGCCGGACCTCCGTGGTGCGCGGCGACCCAGTCGCGGTCCGAGGCGCCGATCTCGTCGTCGACCCAGACGAACGGCCGGCCGGCCGCCGTGGCGACCAGGGTCTCGGTCTTCCAGTGCGGCCCGCCGGGCGTCTCCTCCAGCGGGGAGTCCGGCAGCGCGCAGACCGGGAGCCGGGGGAGGCCGACCAACGGGGCGATCACCTCGTTGGCGTGCGCCATCCAGCCGGTCGCCCACATCAGGGCGCACTCCAGGCCGAGCAGGCGCGGGCCGTGGGCGGGATCGACCGTGGCCAGGGCCGGGTTGGAAGGGTGCTGCCAGGCGTCCCACTCGGCGTCGGTGGTCGGCAGCGTGGCGGAGGCGTAGGGGAGCAGGGTTCCGTCGATTTTACCGACCGCAGAAGCTCGTAAAACCGCTCTGAACTGCGACGATTCATAGACTACATGTCCGTGACGGTGGATTGACACCGGTTCTGCAGCTCGTCCGGATGGCCCCATGGGACGGCCCGCCCACCGGGACGGTGGACGGGCCGTGAGGTGTTCCGGTTTCGGTCTCAGGATCGGAGAACTGAGATCAGACCGCCCCTCGGGGGAGCCCCGGAGGCGTGGCGCTGGTAGGCGTGCCACCCACGACGATTTCCCCGATCACCATGCGGTGGACCACCTCGCCGAACTGACGGCATGTCGTAACTTCGCACCGGGTGACGGTGCCAGCGATGGCGTACTCGATCATCGTCAGCACGCCCACGCCCTCTTCACACATGTACCTGTCCAGGTTCAACTCCCTAGGACCAAGCCAGACTTCATCGTCAGGATCAAACTTCCCCTTGAATACCTGGGTGGACAGCACAACGCCTTCGCCCAGCGCATCCTCCTTGACCTCTTCCATGGCTTCCTCCCACACCCTGAGGGCATCGGTGGACATGGCCTTGAGGACCCGCTGGGCCTTGAGCCGTACCTCGATGTCGATGACGCGCCCAGGGGCGGGGAACTGCATACTCAACGCGTAGTCCTTCGTTGGCTTCGGGGACTGGATCATGTTGCCGATCCGGGATCGGCGACGCGGGCTTCCAGGTCGGCGAGGCGTCGGTCTTGAAAGCGGAGGTTGGAGCGGGCGGCCTTGAGCCGCTCGTCGAGGGTGCGGTTGTCGGCAGTGAGCTGGCGGACTCGCTGCTTGAGGGTGGTGTTCTCGGTGGTGATCCGCTGGATAGCCTCTTCGGTCCATTCTGCCTGCAAGTCCCGCATTTCGCCGAGGAGTTCACCGATACGGGTCCGCTGGGTGAGGATCTCGGCGTGAGCGGCCTTGAGGGCGTCCTCCGCGTTGAGTGCGCGTTCGCGCCAGGTCGCCTCACGCTCGTCGTCCTGCTCGGCGAGGGTCCGGGACCGGCGTTCGCCGGCCTCGGCCATGGCTGAGGCGATGGCCGTCCTGGCCTCGGGGTTGTCGTAGAGGAAGGTGCGGGATACGTCTGCGCGGCGGGCGACGGCGGCGACGCTGATCTGGGCTTTCTCACGTCGGAGGCAGGTGATGGCCTCGTGGACTCGCTGGAGGGCGGTCTCGGTCTTGCGACGGCGGGCTGCCAGGGCAGCTGCCGTGCGGGGTTCTGGAACGGTGGCGGTCTTCATGCGATGTCCTGTTTGAGATCGTCGCCGTCTGTTGTGCACGTATCGCTGTACTCGTCCTGCTCCCTGCTGCCCGCGTCGGCGAGATCGGCGGCGCGGAAGGCGGTGGACCACACCCGGTGGAAGTAGTCCTGCGGTTTGCGCAGGTCCAGGGCGAGCGCGTCATCAAGGAGGCCGAGGCCGGCCAGGGCTTTCTCCAGGCCGTCGATGGCACGGGCGGTGGGCTCGAAGTAACGGTGGAGGTAGTCGGCGGTGGCGTCGTCGGGGGCGCCCTCGGCCAGCAGCCGCCACTGTTCCCGCTTGCGCCGCCAGTAAAGAAGGTCGGCGCCGGAGAGGACGAACTTATCGCAGTTGTGGCAGTCGAGGTTCCAGGGACAGGCACCGCCGTCGACGACCGGCTGGAAGGTGCAGAAACCACCCTCGGCCGGGGTACTGCGGCGGGCGAGGTCGACGGCGATAGCGAGGGCCTGCTCCTTCGTGAGCGCCTTGGCTGAGTCCCCTGCGAGGAGCTCCCCAGGAGAGGCCGTGCCGGGGCCGGCGACCCAGACATGCTGGAGCACGTTCTCCAGATCGGTGTTGGAGAGGTGGACGTAGTGCTCGGCCATCCGGTCCGAGACGTGTCCGAGGTAGCGGCGGATGTGGGTGAGGGTGGCGCCTTGACGCAGGAGGCTGGTGGCCAGGGTGTGGCGAGCCTGGTGGGGGACGCAATGGCCGATGTCCATAGCGTCGACCCAGGGACGGAAACGGCTGTAGAACCACGGTCTGCTCAGCGCGATCGTTCCGTCGGTGCTGCGGTAGTTGGTGGGGAACAGCGCGAGTCCGTCGCGTTCCTTGCCCGTGGGGATGTAGCCGTGTTCGTCGGCGAACCGGCTGAGCGTTTTGCGCTGCCGGTCGGCGATGAGGTCGTAGAGGGACTCGGGGATGCGGATGGCCGCGTCGTAGTTGCCTACCTTGGTTTGGTCATGCCAGAGCATCGCGAGCCCGCTGAGCCGACCGATGCAGTTCCAGCGGAGCTCGATGACCTCGCCCAACCGTCGTCCGGTGACCACGACGATCTCCCAGATGTCTCGAGCGCCCTCGTCATCCGGATCGTGGACGCGTGTGAGCTCGGCGAGATTGCGCTCGTCTGCCAGTGCGCGTGCCACCTCGTCAGCAAAGGGGCGCCGACGCTTCGGGTAGGCGGTGGCGCCGGCGTTCGGCAACGCGACGACAAACTCTCTCGCGAGGCCAAGAGCATTGGTCGCACCGTCGTCCATTGCCTTGCGGAGGATCTTACGCGTGTGGTTGAAGACCACCGACCGCGTGCCGGTTGTGACGATGCTCGGCTTCCCATCGGACCGGACCATGGCCAGAGAGGGGAGCCCATGACGCTCGCGATGTCTCTGATCCGCGACGAAGCGATCAGCGTGCTCCTTCGTCAAGACTGCTGGGTCGTGGCCTCCGCCAGGGGCATCGGCTTCAAGGAAAGCGCTCAGTTCAGTCATCGCACGGCGAATTTGGTCGAGTTTGTGAGCGCTAGGACAACGGGGCGAACTCAGGATCTCGGCAAAGTAGTCCCATGCGATTCCCCGTAGCCATCGTTGAGAGATCCCGGTGAGGCTGATATGCCCGAGTCGCTGATCGAGGGTGATGCCGAAGTGTCTGGTCTCGATGAATCCAGCCTCCTTGGTTTCCTCGCGCGTGAAATAGATCAGACGCAACTCGTGAAGGATCTCTTTCGTGATCCCTGTGGCGGTCTTACTCAAAGAGGAAACGTCCAGATCGATGATCGAGGTCGCATCTGTTCCGCGACAGGCATTCACTACCATGCGGAGTGCGATGACATCCCAACGAGCTGGACGCGACCGTTGGGTGTGAGTGAACAGCCCCCACTGGATCTCCTTTTGCGCCAGCGGACGCAGGCCACGCAGGTTCAACTGAGCGGGCAGGGCGACTGCGGTCTCTGCATTACACCATGACTGGAACCGGTTGTGGTCCGTGTAACTGACTGCTGCTTGGTCGTCACGCCACCATCCCTGCGAAATCAATGCGCCGCCGGGGGCACCTGCCCTCCGGTAGGCGTTACCGTGCCGACGACATAGTCCAAGCGGCGACTCTGCCAAAAGAGGACAGACCAGCACCGCGCAAGCCCCGAACCCCGGAGAAGGGTTTTGTTCGGCTACCCACCCATCCAAGTCGAGTGCGGCTTCTTTTCTAGCTCGCGCCCGACTCCACTTCGCGAAGTGCAATTCGCAGAGACGATACTCACCTGGTCGCGCGGGGCGCTCGGGACAGATCAGGCAAGACATATTGCCGTAATGGTCGGTTGACTGGCCCAAAGGTTCAGCAGTGCTGAGGAAAGCAGACCGGCTGACTCCTTGCTTCGCGACGGTGAGCCACTCTTCTCGATGGCTGTGGCAGAAGTCGCCGAGGCCGGTAGCGCGCTCGCAACCACCGACCCGGCAGAACCATCGATAGGTCTGATGTCCCTGTGGGATTTGGATGATGTCGTCGCGGAACAGAGGGTCGAAGGAGGGCGCGTTTATCAGCGCGGTGAGGATCTCCAAACGATCTCTGCCGATCCGCGTGTCGTTCTGGTGCGAGGTCAGCAAGGGCAGCAGGAAGGCGTCCCGGCGCTTCATCGGTTCTCACCCCAGACTGTGCGTAGAGCGGCGTCGAAGACCGGATCGTGGATGTCGACGTGACCGTAGACCTCGTCGACCATCGCGGCCGAGGCCCAGCCACCCGCGTCCCGGGCGATCAGGGTGTTGCCGTCCGCAGCGTCGAGAACAGCCGAGGTAAAGGTGTGCCGGAAGGCATGGGGTTTCACCAGCCCCAGACCAGCGCGCTTCCCTGCCCGTCCGAGCATCCGGCGGGCGCCGACCGGGGCCCACGGCTGGCCGGCATCGGCGCCGTGCAGCTGGACCAGGAGCATGCCGTGCCAAGCGCCGCGCGGGTACTCGGTCGTCATGTACTCGAAGTAGGAGTGCACCATCGCCGGGCTGACTCGCTTGATCAGTCCGCCGGTCACGATCCCGCGCTCGACCTGCCACGGGTGCTTGGTCTTGGCCTCGGCCTGGTTCGGGTTGCCGGGCCGGTGGCAGACGTGCAGGTGCGGGGTGCGGCACTCGCCGCAGGCCGCGTTCCCCCGCAGGTGCAGGTCGACCAGGTGCAGCCCGCACAGTTCGCCGATCCTCAGGCCCCCGTCGGCGAGCCAGTCGACGACCAGCCGATCCCGGGCGGTGTTCACCGTCTCCAGCAGCCTCTCCCTCGCCCCGTCGGGCAGCATCTTCGGGTGCCGGCGGTGCGGCCCCTTCGGCGCCAGCGGGTTCGTGGGCAATGGCGACTTCGCGTGACCGAGGAACGAGCGGCGGCGGTCCACCCGTGAGGGCAGCCGGGAGCTATCGAGCTTCCTGCCGAGCTCGCCGTTGATGCCGAGGGAGGCTTGGTGCAGGTAGAAGCCTTTCAGGCAGGCCGCCGCGGTCGACAGCGCAGAACGGCTGTAGGGGCGCTTGCCGACCCGCCACGGCTCCCCGAGAGGCATGCGGACCTCGGCACCGACGATCCCCATATAACGCTCCAGGTCGCGCAGTTGGACCGTTTCGAAGGTCAGGCACTCGCGCTCCAGCCAGCGCAGATGGTCCACCAGGTAGTACGCGTAGGTCTTCTGCGTACCCGAGCCCTCATGCTCGCGCAGGAACCGGTCCGCCTCCGTGTGGAGCGTGCCCTCGGACCAGACGATCGTCCATGATCTCCGCCCGCCCTTCCGCTCGATCCGCTGGACCCTCAGGTCTCCGATCACGACGTGCCGTACCACTTGTCCTCCGTACCGACTCCGGAACATGACAGACGTCCCGGTCCCGGTCGGTAAACGAGCCCATGACGTCCTCGTCACGGGCCCAGACGGACATCACGGGCGGCACTACCCGCGGTCGGTAAAGTCGACGTCGAGAAAGAGCAGCGGCCGTGCCGGTTCCTCTGTCATGCCCCGCACCGTAGCCCCTGACGGGCGGGAGGGGACCGGGCCGGGCGGCCCTCGTCGCGGCGGGGGCGGCTACGCGCCCGGGCGGCCCCGGGGTGTGGTCGCCCCCGCGCCGCGGGAGGGGCGCTCGCGCCGCGCGCCGTCGCCCGCGGGGGAGGTGACCGGGAGGGTGACCGTGTGGCCGGCGGTGGAGCGGAACGTGGCGAGGCCGCCGCGGCAGGTGATCTCGGTGAACGGGTTGCTCTCCGCCAGGTAGAGCACCCACTCCGGCCGCCCGGCGGCGTCCAGGCAGGCGGCGAAGCCCTCCGAGCCGTGGGCGCCCTCCCCGCCGTGGAGCGCGCGGCCGTCCGGCAGCCGCAGCGGGTGGTGCGGGTCGATCGCCGTCAGCCACTCGGACGTGGAGTCGGCGGCCAGCCACCCGGCGAGGTCGAAGGCGGGGCCGAGCCGCAGCCCGCCGGGCGCGCCCGGGTCGAGCGCGGCCTCGTACGAGGGCCCGTCGGCGAGGTGCAGCGCGTCGACGATCGGCAGCAGCTCACGGGACCACAGCCGGACGAGGGCGCTCACCAGCCGGCCGTCTTCAGCGCGAGGTGGAGCAGCAGCCGGTCCTCGCCGTCGTCGAGGTCGAGTCCTGTGAGCTGTTCGACGCGGGAGACGCGGTAGTAGAGCGTCTGGCGGTGGATGCCCAGCGCCTCGGCCGTGCGGGTCGCCTGACCCGCGTGGTCGAGGAACGTCTCGGCGGTGTGGGCCAGTTCGCGGTGCTCGGGCCGGAGCAACGGCAGCACCGCCGGGTCGGGCGGCAGCCGGGGCGGCAGCGCGGTCAGCAGCCGGTACGGGCCGATCTCGGCCCACTCGGCGAGCGCCCCGAGGCGGTCGGAGGCACCGGCGGCGCGCGCCGCGCCCAGGGCCTCCGGCCAGGCCGCCGGCAGCTCCGCGACCGCGTGCCGCGCCGCGCTCAGCCCGCCGTGCGGGCCGCGCCCGGCGCCCACGCCCAGCCGGCGGGCGAGCGCCCTGGCCGCGGGCGGTCGCACCAGCGCGGCCAACGCCCAGGCGGTCCCCGCCCGTTGCCCCGGCAGCGTGGTCAGCGCCAACGCGCCGGGCGGCGTCGCCGGCAGCTCGTGCGGCGCCTCCCAGGGCGCGACGGCGAGCAGCACCAGCGGCCCGTCGGCCGCCGGGCCGAGCGCGTCGGCCAGTTCCCCGGCGGGCGCCGGGCCCTCGTCGGCGTGGCCGGTCAGCAGCGCGTGCAGCAGGTTCCCTATCCGCGCGCCGCCGCGGGCGTCCTCGGCCAGCAGCGCGCCGGCGCGCCGGGCGATCGCCATCGCCTCGTCCAGCCGCGGGTCGTCCAGCCGCAGCGCGCCGTCGTCGAGCAGCCAGATGTAGCCGTACACCACGCCGCCGTGGCGCACGGGCAGGCAGAGCCGCCCGGTGCGCACGCCGGCGGACGGCTCCGGTGGGATACGCACGGGGGCGTGCGCCGTGGTGATGCCGAAGTCCTCGAACCACGCCCGTACGGCGGCGGTCGAGCCGCGCCCCAGGATGGAACGGGTGCGGACCGGGTCGAGCGCCAGGTCGTCGTCGCTGTCGTGGGCGCCGAAGGCGATCAGTTGGAAGTCCCTGCCCTCCAACGTCGCCGGGGCGTCGAGCAACGCGCAGACCTCGTCGATCAGCTGCTGGTAAGCGGTGCGCATCCCCCGTTCGTCACCTCCCGTCTCGCGCCGGTGCCGCCGGTTGGCCACCATTCTCGTGCAGTCTCATACAGATGTCTGAACCCCGTCGACCCGGCGCTCGACAGCTGTCGATAGGCGCCGGGCCCGCGCGGTCCTACGGTGGCGTTGACCGGCTGGTACCGCATCGCCGATCCGTTCGGCCGACCTCGGGAGGTGCCCGTGCTGGGACCCGTGCTGCTGGCTGCCGCCGGCAGTGAACGCGTGCGGCGGCTGGTGTCGTCGACGCCGCTGACCCGCCCCGTCGTGGACCGTTTCGTCGCCGGCGAGGAGCTGCCCGACGCGCTGGACGCGAGCCGGACGCTGCTCTCCCAGGGGCTGACCGTCACGCTCGACCGCCTCGGCGAGTCCGTCACCGACCCGCTTCAGGCGATCCGCAACCGCGACGGCTATCTGGAGCTGGTCGACGAGCTCGCCGCCGCGGGTGTCGCGGAGCGGGCCGAGCTGTCGGTGAAGCTCTCGGCCTTCGGCCAGGCGCTGCCCGACGGGCACGACATCGCCCACCGCAACGTGGCCCGGGTGGTCGCGGCGGCGGCTGCCGCCGGCACGGCGGTCACCCTGGACATGGAGGACCACACCACCGTGGACTCCACCCTGGCGGTGCACGAGGCGCTGCGCGCCGAGCACCCGGAGACGGGCGCGGTGCTCCAGTCCTATCTCTTCCGCACCGAGGACGACGCCCGGCGGCTCGCGGCGACCGGCGCCCGCGTCCGGCTGGTCAAGGGCGCCTACCGGGAGCCCGCCGAGGTCGCCTTCCAGCGGAAGGTGGAGGTCGATCTGGCCTATGTCCGCTGCCTGCGGCTGCTGATGACCGGCGAGGGCTATCCGATGGTCGCCACCCACGACCCGCGGCTGGTCGCCGTCGCCGAGGAGTTGGCGAAGCGGGGCGGGCGGGCGTTCGACGCCTACGAGTTCCAGATGCTGTACGGCATCCGCGACGCCGAGCAGCGCCGGCTGGCGGCGCAGGGCCACCGGGTGCGGGTCTATGTGCCCTACGGCGGCGACTGGTACGGCTACTTCATGCGGCGGCTGGCCGAGCGCCCCGCCAACCTGGCCTTCTTCGCCCGTTCCCTGGCCACCAGGAACTGATCACCGGGAACCGACCACCGGGAACCGACCACCCCGAGCCCACCCCACCCGAGCCCGACCGACCGCGGCACCCCGAAGGAGAGAAACGGCCATGGACGCTGTGACCCACGTCCCCACGCCGGTCAACGAGCCGGTGCTGGGCTACGCGCCCGGCTCGCCCGAGCGCGCCCGGCTGGAGCGCGAGCTGAAGGAGCTGAGCGAGAACCCCGTCGACCTGCCCATGACCATCGGCGGGCAGCGCCGGATGGGCGGCGGCGAGCGTCGCGACGTGGTGCAGCCGCACCGCCACGCCGCCCGGCTCGGCACCTACGGCAACGCCACCGAGCAGGACGCCAGGGACGCGATCGACGCGGCGCTGGCGGCGGCGCCGGCCTGGCGCGCGCTCTCCTTCGACGACCGCGCCGCGATCTTCCTGCGCGCGGCCGAGCTGCTCTCGGGCCCGTGGCGGGCGACCATCGCCGCCTCCACGATGCTGGGCCAGTCCAAGACGGTGCAGCAGGCCGAGATCGACGCGCCCTGCGAGCTGATCGACTTCTGGCGGTTCAACGTCCACTTCGCCCGCGAGCTCCTGGCCGAGCAGCCGCCGGTGCAGCCCAGGGGCGTCTGGAACCGGATGGACCACCGGCCGCTTGAGGGCTTCGTCTACGCGGTCACCCCGTTCAACTTCACCGCGATCGCCGGCAACCTGCCGACCGCGCCCGCGCTGATGGGCAACGTGGTGGTGTGGAAGCCGTCGCCCACCCAGACCCACTCCGCCGTGCTGCTGATGCGCCTGCTGGAGGAGGCGGGGCTGCCCGACGGGGTGATCAACCTGGTCACCGGCGACGGCCTGGCCGTCTCCGAGGTGGCGCTGCCGCACCCGGAGCTGGCCGGCATCCACTTCACGGGCTCCACGGGGACCTTCCGCGCGCTGTGGCGCGGCGTCGGCGAGCACCTGGACGGCTACCGGAGCTACCCGCGGGTGGTGGGGGAGACCGGCGGCAAGGACTTCATCGTGGCCCACCCGACCGCGGACCCGGTGGTGTTGCGGACGGCGATCGTGCGCGGCGCCTTCGAGTACCAGGGCCAGAAGTGCTCGGCCGCCTCGCGCGCCTATGTCCCGCGTTCGCTCTGGGAGGGCGGGCTGCGCGAGGAGCTGAGGGCGGAGGTCGAGGGGCTGACGATGGGGGACCCCACCGACCTGGGGAACTTCATGGCCGCCGTGATCGACGAGCGCGCCTTCGCCAAGAACCGTGACGCCATCGAACGGGCCAAGGCCGCCCCGAACTGCGAGATCGTCGCCGGCGGCACCTACGACGACAGCGTGGGGTACTTCGTCCGGCCGACGGTGCTGACCTGTTCGGACCCGGAGGACGAGGTGTTCCGCACCGAGTACTTCGGGCCGATCATCGCCGTCCACGTCTACGAGGACGACGACTTCGACGCCATGCTCGACCAGATGGAGTCGGTCGCCGACTACGCGCTGACCGGCGCCTTCCTGGGCGGCGACCGCGTGGTGGCGGCGGAGGTCAGCGAGCGGCTGCGCTTCGCGGCCGGCAACTTCTACCTCAACGACAAGCCGACCGGCTCCGTCGTCGGCCAGCAGCCCTTCGGCGGCGGACGCGCCTCCGGCACCAACGACAAGGCGGGCTCGAAGTTCAACCTGCTGCGCTGGGTCTCCCCCCGGGTGATCAAGGAAACGCAGGTCCCGCCCACCGACTACCGGTATCCGCACATGGGGTGACCCCTCGGCCCCGGCGGCCGGTTCGGCCCCCCACCCGCCCCACGGGTCCCACGGGACCCGTCGGCGACGGTGGGGGGCCGTCCGCGTCTCAGATAGTAGGACGGTCAAGCATTTGGGCAGACAGCGTCGCGAGCCCGGGCTATTTTGGTTGAGGTCCCACCGAGGGGTCGGCGAACTTTGTCGAGACCCCACAGCGGACCCTCCCTCGCCGGGGCACCGTCGCCCCGGACGCGGCCCTCTCACCTCTGGAGCTGACCGCCATGGACGCCACCGCAGTCGCCACTGCCCCCGCCGTCACCGCCGTCGCCCAACTTCCCGTCCACGACGCGTCGGTCGACCGCCCTACCGCGCGCGGCCGGGCCAGGGCCGAGGCCCGCGCGGCCCGGATCGCCGCCCGCCGGCACGCGGCCACCGCCCTCCAGTCCGCGCTCGACCGCAGGGACAACGGCGGCGCCGTCGAGGAGTGACCCCTCCGTCCGCATCGTGGACGCCGGCTCCTCGAAAGATGGGACGGCTCTAGGGTGCGGGCATGGCTAGCGGTATCGATCTCGCGGTGATTCCCGGTGACGGCATCGGCCCTGAGGTGGTCGCCGAGGGGCTGAAGGTCCTTCGCGCGGCGCTCCCGGCCGAGGCGAAGCTGGAGACCACCAGCTACGACCTGGGGGCCAGCCGCTGGCACCGGACGGGGGAGACCCTCCCCGACGCGGAGTTGGACCGCCTCAGGAGCCACGACGCCATCCTGCTGGGCGCGATCGGTGACCCCACCGTGCCCTCGGGCGTGCTGGAACGCGGGCTGCTGCTGAAGCTGCGCTTCGCGTTCGACCACTACGTCAACCTGCGCCCCAGCCGCCTCTTCCCGAACACCCCCTCGCCGCTCGCGGGCCGCCCCGAGATCGACTTCGTGGTCGTCCGCGAGGGCACCGAAGGTCCCTACGTGGGCAACGGCGGCTCGATGCGGACCGGGACGCCGGCCGAGGTGGCCACCGAGGTCAGCCTCAACACCGCCTACGGCGTCGAGCGCCTCGTGCGCGACGGCTTCGCGCGCGCCGCCGCCCGCCCGGCCAGGCGGCTCACCCTGGTCCACAAGAACAACGTGCTGGTCCACGCGGGCCACCTCTGGAAGCGGACGGTGGACCGGGTCGCCGAGGAGTACCCCGACGTCCAGGTCGACTACCTGCACGTGGACGCGGCCACCATCTTCCTGGTCACCCAGCCGCAGCGGTTCGACGTGATCGTCACCGACAACCTCTTCGGTGACATCCTCACCGACCTGGCCGCCGCCATCACCGGCGGCATCGGCCTCGCCGCCTCGGGGAACATCAACCCCAGCGGCGCCTTCCCCTCCATGTTCGAGCCGGTCCACGGCTCGGCCCCGGACATCGCCGGCACCGGCAAGGCCGACCCGACCGCCACCGTGCTGTCCGTCGCCCTGCTGCTGCGTCACCTCGGCCACGAGACCGAGGCCGCCCGGATCGAGGACGCCGTCACGGCCGACCTCGCCGAGCGCGACGCGGAGTCGCCGCGCACCACCGAGACCATCGGTGACGCGCTGGCGGCCCGAGTATCGGCCTGACCCGCCCGGTCGCCGTCACCGAGGCGGTCGACGCTCTCCCGCCCGGCGGCCGGCCCCCGTCCGCCGCCGGGCGTCATCCCCCCGTGGGAACCTCCCAGGACCGCACCCCCTGAAGGGCGCGGGGCGCACGCCCCGCGGCGAGCCCCGTCGCCTCCCGACGGTGCCCTCCCCGCCTCGGATATGTCACTCTTGTGTCCCGATGCTCGGACTTCCTACTACCGCCGCTACTGCCGCCCGGGCGCGGGTCGCGGTCCGCCTCGACACCCAGTGAAGGAACGCGCTCACATGACGACGCCCTCCCTCCCCTTCGACCTCAAGCCCTCCTCCCAGCCGCTCCCCGACGCGGAGCGCGAGGCGGCGCTGGCCGACCCCGGCTTCGGCCGGCACTTCACCGACCACATGGTCACCATCCGCTGGACCGAGGGCCGGGGCTGGCACGACGCGCGGCTCCAGCCGTACGCGCCGCTGTCCATGGACCCGGCCAGCATGGTGCTGCACTACTCCCAGGAGATCTTCGAGGGGCTGAAGGCATACCGCCAGGCCGACGGCTCGGTCGCGGTCTTCCGGCCCGAGGCCAACGGGGAGCGCTTCCAGCGTTCCGCGCGCCGGCTGGCGATGCCGGAGCTGCCGGTGGAGACGTTCGTCGAGGCCATCGACGTCCTGGTCCGCCAGGACCAGGCGTGGGTGCCGTCCGGCGGCGAGCAGTCGCTCTACCTGCGCCCGTTCATGATCGCCTCCGAGGTCGGCCTCGGCATCAACCGGCCGGCCAACGAGTACCTGTTCATGGTCATCGCCTCCCCGGCCGGCGCCTACTTCCCGCGCGGCATCAAGCCGGTCTCCGTCTGGCTCTCCAAGGACTACGTCCGCGCCGCGCCCGGCGGCACCGGCGAGGCCAAGACCGGCGGCAACTATGCCGGCGCCTTCCTCGCCCAGGCCGAGGCCACCCGCAACGGCTGCGACCAGGTCGTCTGGCTGGACGCCGTGGAGCGCCGCTGGGTCGAGGAGATGGGCGGGATGAACCTCTACTTCGTCCGGGGCGAGGGCCCGGACGCCGAGATCGTCACCCCGCAGCTCACCGGCACCCTGCTGCCCGGCATCACCCGCGACTCGCTGCTGCGGATCGCCAGCGACCTCGGGCACACCACGGGCGAGGTCAAGATCTCCACCGACGACTGGCGCCAGGGCAACGCCGACGGCACCCTCAGCGAGGTCTTCGCCTGCGGAACCGCCGCCGTGATCACCCCCGTCGGCTCGGTCCGCTCGGCCGAGGGCGACTGGACCGTCGGCGACGGCCAGCCGGGACCGATCACCCAGCGCCTGCGCGCCGAGCTGCTCGGCATCCAGACCGGCCAGCGTCCCGACCCCTACGGCTGGATGCACCACATCCGCTGACCCCGCGCCCTCCGCCGTCCGGACCCGACGCCCGCCGCCGGGTCCGGATGGTGAGACATGGCTGGGCCGTCCAGGACCCCCGTGGCAGACTGCGGGCGTGCTCTCGTTCGCCATCATTATTGGTGACCAGCGCGCCGGTCGGCAGTGACCCCCGCACCGCATCGCAGGAAGCGGCAGCGGACACACTCTGTCCCAGACCCGCGCGCAGACCTCTCGCACCCGCGAGGGGTCTTTTCGTTTTCCGGCCCACCAGGCCGGAGCGGGAGCGCCGGGCGAGGGCGACCACGCCGCCCCACGAACACGCAGACCACAGGAGCCCCAAGCCCATGACGACGGATGCCGCTTCGCCCCAGACCCCGAACGACGACTTCCACGTGTTTGACACCACGCTGCGGGACGGCGCCCAGCGTGAGGGCATCCACCTCACCGTCGCCGACAAGCTGACCATCGCCCGCCACCTCGACGACTTCGGCGTCGGCTTCATCGAGGGCGGCTGGCCGGGCGCCAACCCGAAGGACACCGAGTTCTTCCAGCGCGCCGCCCGGGAGATCGACTTCCGCCACGCCCGGCTCGTCGCCTTCGGCGCGACCCGCAGGGCCGGCGTCGACACCGCCGACGACCCGCAGGTCGCCGCGTTGCTCGACTCCGGCGCCCCCGTCGTGACGCTGGTCGCCAAGTCCCACGACCGCCACGTGGAGCTCGCGCTGCGCACCACGCTGGAGGAGAACCTGGCCATGGTCGCCGACACCGTGCGCCACCTGCGCGCCCACGGCCGCCGGGTCTTCGTGGACTGCGAGCACTTCTTCGACGGCTACGCCGACAACCCCGACTACGCCCTGGCCGTCGTCCGCGCCGCCGCCGAGGCCGGCGCCGACGTGGTCGTGCTCTGCGACACCAACGGGGGCGCGCTCCCCGCGCGCGTCGACGCCACCGTGCGCGCCGTGCGCTCCGCCACCGGCGCGCGCCTCGGCATCCACGCCCAGGACGACAGCGGTTGCGCCGTCGCCAACACCCTGGCCGCCGTCGACGCCGGGGCCACCCATGTGCAGGGCACCGCCAACGGCTACGGCGAACGGGTCGGCAACGCCAACCTCTTCCCCGTCGTCGCCGCCCTGGAGCTGAAGTACGACCGCAGGGTGCTGCCCCCGGGCGCGCTCACCGAGATGACCCGGATCTCGCACGCCATCGCCGAGGTGGTCAACCTCCCCCCGGCCACCCACCAGCCCTACGTCGGGGTTTCCGCCTTCGCGCACAAGGGCGGCCTGCACGCCTCGGCCATCAAGGTCGACCCCGACCTGTACCAGCACATCGACCCGGAACGCGTCGGTAACTCCATGCGCATGTTGGTCTCCGACATGGCGGGGCGCGCCTCCGTCGAGCTGAAGGGCCGCGAGCTGGGCTTCGACCTGGAGGGCGACCGCGCGCTGGCCGGCCGCGTGGTGGCCAGGATCAAGGAACGGGAACGGCACGGCTACACCTACGAGGCGGCCGACGCCTCGTTCGAGCTGCTGCTGCGCGACGAGGCCGCCGGCACCTCGCACCGCTTCTTCGAGCTGGAGTCCTGGCGCACCATCACCGACCACAGGACCGAAGGCGGCACGGTCAACGAGGCCACCGTGCGCCTGTGGGCCAAGGGCGAACGCAAGCTGGCCACCGGCGAGGGCAACGGGCCGGTCCACGCGCTGGACCAGGCGCTGCGCACCGCGTTGGAGGGCACCTTCCCGCAGCTGGCGCGCATCCAGCTGATCGACTACAAGGTCCGCATCCTGGAGGGCAGGTCCGGCACCCAGTCCACCACCCGGGTTCTGATCACCAGCGGCGACGGACAGGCCGAGTGGTCTACCGTGGGGGTCGCCGACAACGTGATCGCCGCCTCCTGGCAGGCGTTGGACGACGCCTACACCTACGGGCTGCTGCGCGCCGGGTTGCGCCCCGAGGGGTGAGCACGCCGGAGCCCGAGCGGGCGGGCGCCGGCGCGCGCGAGTGGGGGAGCGCCGGTGACGCCCGCCGGGCGCCTGTGAGATTCCTCCAAACGCCCTCGGGGGCCTTCTGTGTGGTCCGGGCACCAACCCGACGAGAGCCCTCCGGTTCTGTGCAGCGCGACCATGAATCGGCGGAGGAGACTGTGAGGATCCAACGAGAGACCCGGGGAGCGGGGTTTCGTAGGGTCTATACATGACCGATCACGCCGATACCGCAGCCCCCGAGGCGCCAGCCGCCACCGACACCCGGGGCCGGGTGGCCGAGCTGCTGGCGATCCGCGCCGAGGCCCTCGCCGGTCCCTCAGAGAAGGCCACCGAGGCGCAGCACGCCAAGGGCAAGCTCACCGCCCGCGAGCGCATCGGTCTGCTGCTGGACGAGGACTCCTTCCACGAGGTGGGAGCGCTCCGCCGGCACCGCGCCACCGGCTTCGGTCTGGAGAACAAGCGCCCCTACACCGACGGCGTCGTCACCGGCTGGGGCACCGTCCACGGCCGCACGGTCTTCGTCTACGCCCACGACTTCCGCATCTTCGGCGGCGCGCTGGGCGAGGCCCACGCCGCGAAGATCCACAAGCTGATGGACATGGCGCTGGCCGCCGGCGCCCCGCTGGTCTCGCTCAACGACGGCGCGGGCGCCCGCATCCAGGAGGGCGTCTCCGCGCTGGCCGGCTACGGCGGGATCTTCCAGCGCAACACCCGCGCCTCCGGCGTGATCCCGCAGATCAGCGTCATGCTCGGCCCCTGCGCCGGCGGCGCCGCGTACTCGCCCGCGCTCACCGACTTCGTCTTCATGGTCCGCGAGACCGCGCAGATGTTCATCACGGGGCCGGACGTCGTGCAGGCGGTCACCGGCGAGGAGGTCACCCAGAACGGCCTGGGCGGCGCCGACGTCCACGCCGGCACCTCGGGCGTGGCGCACTTCGCCTACGACGACGAGGAGACCTGCCTGGAGGAGGTCCGCTACCTCCTCTCGCTGCTCCCGGCGAACAACCGGGAGAACCCGCCGTCGGCCCCGACCGAGGACCCGGCCGACCGCCGTTGCGACGCCCTGGTCGACCTGGTGCCGCTGGACGGCAACCGCCCGTACGACATGCGCGCGGTCATCGAGGAGCTGGTCGACGACGGCGAGGTCCTGGAGGTCCACGAGCGCTGGGCGACCAACGTCATCTGCGCGCTGGCCAGGATGGACGGCCAGGTCGTCGGCATCGTCGCCAACCAACCCCAGTCGCTGGCCGGGGTGTTGGACATCCACGCCTCGGAGAAGGCGGCGCGCTTCGTCCAGATGTGCGACGCGTTCAACATCCCGATCCTGACCCTGCTCGACGTCCCCGGCTTCCTGCCCGGCGTCGACCAGGAGCATGGCGGGATCATCCGCCACGGCGCCAAGCTGCTCTACGCCTACTGCAACGCGACCGTCCCGCGGATCTCGCTGGTGCTGCGGAAGGCCTACGGCGGCGCGTACATCGTGATGGACTCCCAGTCCATCGGCGCCGACCTGACCCTGGCCTGGCCGAGCAACGAGATCGCCGTGATGGGTGCCGAGGGCGCGGCCAACGTCATCTTCCGCCGTCAGATCGCCGCCGCCGAGGACCCCGACGCGATGCGCGACCGGATGGTCAAGGAGTACAAGGCCGAGTTGATGCACCCCTACTATGCCGCGGAGCGCGGTCTGGTGGAGGATGTGATCGACCCGGCGGAGACCCGCACGGTGCTTGTCCACGCGCTGTCCATGCTGCGCAGCAAGCACGCCGACCTGCCCGCCCGCAAGCACGGCAACCCGCCGCAGTGACCCGGCCCCGACCAGGCCGAGTGAGGAATTCACCGATGAACGTGCAGTCCACCGACCCGCGACTGGTGCGGGTGGAGAAGGGCGCGGCCAGCGACGAGGAGCTGGCCGCCGTCACCGCGCTGCTGATGGCCCGCGCCGCCCGCGGCGGCGTCCCGGCCGAGGCCGCGGCGCCCGGCCAGTCGACCGCCGGCTGGCGGCGGTTGGAGCGGGCCAGCGCCTACCGCGCCCCGCACAGCTGGCAGGGCTGAGCCCGAAGCCCCCGCACACGTGCGAAACCCCCGGCTCCCTGTCTCGGCGGGAGCGCGGGGGTTTCTCGTGCGCGTCGGGGCGATGTCCGGAAAACCGCGCCGCTGCCGGAACCGGCAAGCCGTCGAACTCAGTCCACCAGGGCGAACGATCCGGCCGCCGAGGGCTCCTGGCCCTTCTCCAGCACCGTGCGACGCGGGTTGGCGGTGGGGGCCGGCACCGCGGGGTCGCCGGCCGGCGCCAGTTCCGCGGGGGCGAGTGCGCTCGTGTCGTTCAGGTGTGCCAGGGTGGTGCGCCGAGGATTGGCGAGGGAGTGCGTGAGCAGTGTGGTCTTCACGGTGTGTCAGCCTTGTCAGTCCGGGAAGCTTTGTAAAGCGAGGCTATGCGCCGGCTACCCGGCGAAGGTGGGGTGATAGACGCCCGTGAGGTGTGAGTTTCCTCACGAGGCACGGGGCAAAGGCGGGCATTCCAGGGCATCCGTCATCGGCGCGCTGTTCGGGAATTCGGACCGAAGCGGCTTCGCGTTCGGCCGACTCCCGGGGTGCGTGTGCATTCGATGATGATGCTGTGGTCGAAAGTCCGGTTCCTCCCGCAGTCTGTGCACGCCAGGTGATGGATCGCCTTCACAGCGTCATAGATGTCACAGGAGTATCCCGGGCCCTTGTTGGAGATCGGCCACTGTGCTGGAATTCGTCGAACCGCGCGGGTCAGCGGGTTGTGTGGGCGCACACCGGCGTCACTCGACAGCCCGATCCAGCCACTTCCATCCGCCCGGTTTGCCCAAACGACCGTCACGGGGCTCCGACTGCCCCGGGCTCGATACCGTCCGCCGCGCTCGCGGCGAGACGCCTGGTCCAGAGGTTGCGACGCTAGTGCAGGGACGTTTCAAGAAGGAAGGCAGTGCCGCGGGGGACGCGGGGCAGGGCGACGCGACAGATCGCGGCTCTTCCCTCGCGCCTACTCCCGGTGCCGAGCCGGCGCGGCCGGCCGCAGACGGCAAGGATCTGCCCTCCGGGAAGCGATCGACCCCCGAGAGCGCGGACGCGCCCTCCGGCGCCGCCCCCCGGCGCCCGATCAGCGCGGGTTCGCGACTCGCCCTGCGCAACTGGCGCATCAGCACCCGTCTGGTCTCCCTGATCGCGCTGCCCGTGGCGGCGGCCACGGTGATGGGCGCGCTCCGTATCGAGCAGTCACTGGACAACGTCGAGCAGCTGGAGGACATGCAGCTGCTGACGGACATCACCCAGCAGGCGACGCTGCTGGCCGCCGCGCTCCAGGAGGAGCGCGACCGCTCGGCCGGCCCGATCGTCAGCGGTGACAACCCCAACAGCGACGAGGTCATCAGCTCCAGGGAGCACACCGACGAGGCGATCGACGCCTTCAGTGACGCGCGCCTGGACATCAACAGCTACGACGAGTCGATGCGTGGCGTCGAGGCCACCATCCACGACATCGCCCGGCGGCTCAACGAGCTGAGCCAGGTGCGCAACGGGGCCTACAACGACCCCAGTTACGCCTCGCAGACGATCACCCAGTACAGCGAGGTCATCGAGGCCCTGCTGAACCTGTCGCAGGACATGGCGCAGGCCACCAACAACGGCGACATGATCCGCAGCACCCGCGCGCTGGCCGCGTTCTCCTCGGCGAAGGAGCACGCCTCCATCCAGCGGGCGGTGATCACCGCCGGTCTGGCCCGCGCGGAGCTGCCCGGCGGCCAGGCCGAGCTGTCCGAGTCCGACTGGCGGTACGGCCGCACCCACCTGATCGGCGAAGAAGTCGCGATCGACAACTTCGGTCAGATCTATGGCGATTCCGACCAGGTGCGAACCCTGCTCTCGCCCCTTGAGGGCGGCATCGCCAACATCGTCGCGGCCGACGACTTCGCCCAGCGGGTCTTCTCCGCCGAGGAGGGCATCCGCACCGAGGAGCGGACGTACCGCAACTGGTACGACCAGGACCGCACCAAGATCGAAGCGATGGGCAACATCGAGCTGACCCTGCTCTCCGAGATGCAGGAGCAGGCTCGCGAGCTGCGCGACGAGGCGCAGCGCGACGCGCTGATCAACGGCGCCATCGTGCTCCTCGTCCTCGGTATCTCGCTGGTCGGCGCGTTCGTCGTGGCCCGCTCCATGGTGCGTTCGCTGCGCCGCCTCCAGGACACGGCGACCGAGGTGGCCCGCACCCGGCTGCCCGAGGTCGTCAAGCAGATGTCCGAGGCCGAGCCCGGCGACGTCGACACCTCGGTGGAGTCGGTCGGCGTCCACACCAGGGACGAGATCGGCCGGGTGGCCCAGGCGTTCGACGACGTGCACCAGGAGGCGGTCCGCCTCGCCGGTGAGCAGGCGCTGCTGCGGGGCAACGTCAACGCGATGTTTACCAACCTCTCGCGCCGCAGCCAGGGCCTGATCCAGCGGCAGCTGTCGCTGATCTCCGAGCTGGAGTCCCGCGAGGCGGACCCCGACCAGCTCTCCTCGCTCTTCAAGCTCGACCACCTCGCGACCCGCATGCGCCGCAACGGCGAGAACCTGCTGGTCCTCGCCGGCGAGGAGCCGGGCCGCCGCTGGACCCGACCGGTGCCGCTGGTCGACGTGCTGCGCGCCGCCGCGTCCGAGGTGGAGCAGTACGAGCGCATCGAGTTGAGCGCCGTCCCCAAGACCGAGGTCGCCGGCCGGGTCGTCAACGACCTCGTCCACCTGCTCGCCGAGCTGCTGGAGAACGCCACCTCGTTCTCCTCCCCGCAGACCAAGGTCAAGGTCACCGGCCACGCCCTGCCCGACGGGCGGGTGCTGGTCGAGATCCACGACACCGGCATCGGGCTCTCGCCCGAGGACCTCGCCGAGATCAACGACCGGCTGGCCAACCCGCCCACGGTGGACGTCTCCGTCTCCCGCCGGATGGGCCTGTTCGTGGTCGGCCGGCTGTCCCTGCGGCACGGCATCCGCATCCAGCTGCGCCCCTCCGACTCCGGCGGCACCACGGCGCTGGTCATGCTCCCCGCCGACGTGGCCCAGGGCGGCAGGCCCCGGCCCGGTGGCCCCGCGCGGGCCGCGGGCGTCGGCACCACCTCGGCCACGATGCAGCCGGACACCCCGCCGGTGCGCCGCCCCTCGCTCGGCAAGCCCGAGGGCGCCCAGCGGGAGACCGGGCTGCCGAGCCGTTCCGACCGCCCGGCCCTGCCCTCCCGCCCCGGCGCCGACGGCCGCCAGGGCCCCGGCGGAGGCCGCACCGCGCCCTTCGGGCAGGACGAGCGCCCCGAACAGCGGAACCCCGAGCCGCAGCGCGCCGAGAGCCCGCAGCCGCCGCCCCCCGCCGCGCCGACGCCGCCCCCCGCGCCGCAGCAGCCGGCCGCCGGCCGCCCCAGCTGGGCCACGGGCGGCGACGACACCGCGCGAATACCGGCCGTGGGCAACGAGTTCGACGCGCCGCGCGGCCACGACGCCCCGCCCGCCGGCGAGTACCGGGACACCGAACGGCAGCGGTTCGACGCCGAACGCCCGCCGCCCCCGCAGCGCCAGTCGTACGAGCCGTACGAGCAGTTCGGCCAGGCACCGCGCCGCGACGAGGCGCCCCGTCCCGACGGCGGTCAGCGCCCCGGCGCGGACGAGGGTTCCGTCTTCGGCCTGCCGCCCGGCCGTCCCGCCCAGCCCGCCGCGCGCGAGGAGCGGCCGACCGCCGAGTTCGGCTCCGGCGGCCACCAGCGGCGCTCGCCGCAGCCGCCGGAGTACCCCACCGGGGAGTTCCAGACCGGCGACTACCGCGCGCCCGAGCAGCTGCCCGCCCGCGAGGAACGGCCCAGCCTGCCGCCCGCGAGCGGCGACCGCGCCTCGTCCTGGCAGCGTTCGCAGGACGAGCTGACCGCGCCCCTGCCGGCGCAGGAGCCGCCGCGGGGCAACGAACGGACCCCGATCTTCGAGGAGATGGAGTCCACCTGGTTCGGCACCCGCCGGGCCTACCCGCCGCCGGCCGAGCCGCAGCCGCAGCCGCCTGCCCCCGTGGCGGAGCCGCAGCCGCAGCACCAGGAGCCGCAGTACCAGGCGCCGCGACCCGCGAGCCCGCGCCCGCCCGAGCCGCGTCCGGCCGCGCCCGAGCCCCCCGCCGCCCCCGCGCGGCAGTCGCACGCGGCGCCCCCGCCGCCCGCCCGTCCGGACGGCCCGGCCAGCCCGATCGCGCCGCCGGCCCAGACGCCGGCCTCCGGCGCGGGACCGGCGACCTGGCGGTCCTCGCCCAACGACGAACGCTGGCGCCAGGCCGAGCAGTTGCGTCAGCCGAGCGCGGGTGGCGTCACCACGTCCGGGCTGCCCAAGCGGGTGCCGCGGGCGAACCTGGTCGCGGGGGCGGCACAGCCACAGCAGCAGGCCCCCCAGACCGGGCCGCAGGTCTCCCGGCGTCCGGACGACGTCCGCGGCCGGTTGACCAACCTCCGACGTGGCATCCAGCAGGGGCGCCAGGCCGGCACTTCGGCCGGCCACACAGACCGGGGCAACGGCCCCACCTATCAGTAGGAGCGTTAGTGTGAGCCCGATGAGCCAGGCGGCGCAGAACCTCAACTGGTTGATCACCAGTTTTGTGGAGAACACCCCGGGGGTGTCGCACACGGTGGTGGTGTCCGCCGATGGTCTTCTTCTGGCGTTGTCCGAGGGGTTTCCGCGGGATCGTGCGGATCAGTTGGCGGCGGTGGCTTCGGGGCTGACGTCGTTGACGGCTGGTGCGTCGCGGATCTTCGAGGGTGGTGCGGTGAATCAGACGGTGGTGGAGATGGAACGGGGGTTCCTTTTCATCATGTCCATCTCGGATGGTTCGTCGTTGGCGGTGTTGGCGCATCCGGAGGCCGACATCGGTCTGGTGGGTTATGAGATGGCGTTGCTGGTGGATCGTGCCGGTACGGTCCTGACGCCCGATCTCCGCGCCGAGCTCCAGGGCAGCCTCCTCAACTGAACTGTTCCTCCCCCCACATGAGCACCACCGTCCGCCTCGTCGAACCTCATGTCCCACCTCGGAGGAGCCATGAACACCCCGCCGCCCTCGCAGGGCTCGTACGGTGCCTCGCACAACTACGGGTCCTATGACGACGAGGGCGACCAGCCGCTGGTCCGCCCGTACGCGATGACCGGCGGCCGGACGAAGCCGCGTTACCAGCTGGCGATCGAGGCGCTGGTCTCGACCACCGCCGATCCGATGCAGCTCCAGGGGCTGCTGCCCGAGCACCAGCGGATCTGCCAGCTGTGCCTTGAGGTGAAGTCGGTCGCTGAGGTGTCGGCGCTGGTCGCCATCCCGCTGGGGGTCGCCCGGATTCTGGTGGCCGACCTGGCCGAGGCCGGACTCGTGGCGATCCATCAGCCGGGCAACGACAGAGAGCCCGGCGGTCAGCCGGACGTGACGCTGCTGGAAAGGGTGCTCAGTGGACTTCGGAAGCTCTGACGGATTCGGCCACCCGGCCCAGGGTGCCCCCGCCTCCCCCCGGGAGGGCGCGGCGCCGGCCACGGCGACGACCTCGGCGAAGATCGTCGTGGCGGGTGGGTTCGGCGTGGGTAAGACGACCTTCGTGGGGTCGGTTTCGGAGATCAATCCGCTGCGGACCGAGGCGGTGATGACGTCGGCGTCGGCGGGGATCGACGATCTGACGCATACGGGGAACAAGACGACGACCACGGTCGCGATGGACTTTG
>NZ_VDGT01000028.1 GCF_006335015.1 Streptomyces sedi | reverse complement strand
GTTCAAACGCCTGGCCGTCCGCTGGGAACGCCGACTCGACCTGCACAACGCCCTCGTCTCCCTCGCCAGCGGCCTCATCTGCTGGCGACGCCTGAAACACCGCACACCATGATCGTGTTACGAGCTCTTAGCGCGCTGCCCAGTTGGAGTCGACACAGCGCGGGCGTCGCCGACTCGATGTCCGTGATCATCTCCGTTGCCCTCTCCCTGCCGGTCTCGCGGCGAACGTTCTGCCGGCGCGAGAAACGTTCTGAGCCAGAGCGACAGTTTTCGCTTCCACGCGACAAACGCCGTGCGGCAACGACGTGTTACGCAGAATTTTGCGTGTGAAAACTCGCCTTTCTGGTCCACAACATAGCCGCTCCGATGCCATTCTGAACCCGGTCGCTCACAGTGCGCGGCCGAACCGTGAGAAATAGGCCGAGTACGCCCTGTCCCGATGCGTCCCGGCTCTGACTGTGGAGGGCCACACAATGGCTGTCGTACAAGCCTCGGTCGCCGGCCGGGATGTGCGCGTCTGGGCGCTGACGATCCGTCCGCGGGAGATCGGACACTGGCGCGAGGCGGTCGCCGACCTGCTCCGCGACTGGCGGGCGAGGGAGGAGGTCATCGCCCTGGGGGAGCACGGGGTTTCGGAACTCCTCGCGAATGTTCTGCGCCACGTCGACGACCCCCGTTGCTCGCTCCGCGTCAGCAGGACCAGGCGTGACCTGCTGGTCGAGGTGCTGGACCGGTCCTGCCGGCCGCCGAGGGTCGGGTTGCGGCCGCACTGGTCGGCCGAGTGCGGGCGCGGACTGTGGCTGCTGCGCGAAATGGTCGACGACCTCGGCTATATGCCCACGCCCTATCCGGCGGGGGAGTGGCCGTCGTTGGGAAAGACCGTCTGGTTTCTGTGCCGCTCGGTTCTCCCGGAGGAACCGAACTGACCACTCCGCCTGACCACTCCGCCTGACCAATCCGCGTTCGCCGACCCCGATACGGAAGGAAGAGAAGTGCCGCATCCGAAATCGACCGAGGAACCCGTTTCACTGGTCAAGTCAGCTGACCACCTTCTGCAAGAGGTCAAGGGGCCGGGCGTTCCCACGGGCATTCACGGCGCCGCCTGCATGACGTGCGCGGAGGAATCCCCGCTCTTCGACGACGACACGCTCCCGGTCGCCGTCTGGGGTGTGCAACACGCCCAACAGACGTCGCACACCAGGTTCCTGTTCCGCACGGAGAAGCACTGGGTCGTCGTGCGGCGCGAGGACCGCGAGTCCGAGCCCGAGGGGCCGCCGGCCGCCGGCGGTTCCTTCGCGGGGCCGGCGTTCGTCGGCCTGATGTGCCTGCTCACCGCCGCCTCCGGCTTCCTGCCACTGCTGACCACCTGACCACCACCTGACCACCTGACCAGTTCAGCCACCTGACCAGTCAAACCGCCTGACCAGTTCACCAACCGGAGGCACCCCGTGCGTACCACCATCACCCGTTCGCCCTTGGCCCTGACCTTCCACATCCTGGCCACCACCACCAGCAACCACGCCCTGATGGTGCGGGGCCGCCGCGAGCAGGGCGAGGAGGGGTGGGTGCTGCCCCACGCCGAACTCCCGCCCGGCCGCTGCCCGATCCTCGCCGCCCGCGAACTGCTGCTGACCACCACGGGGTACGACCGCGCCCTGAACGAGGTGCTGGCGTTCAGCCCCCGCACCGACGAGGCGGGGGAGTTGAACGGTCTGGAGTACGTGCTGGACGGCGGCGTCCTGCCGGAGGTGCCGGGCAGCGACCCGCGCGAGGGCACCAGTTGGGTCCCGATGCGCGAACTCCACGAGCCGCCCGCGATCTACCAGTACGCCATCATCGCCGCCGGCCAACGCCGCCGCCTCCCCCTCCTGATCAACGCCGACCGCCCGGACGCGGCGTTCAGCTGACCGGGCCCGAGGCGCCGACCCACACGCGTCTTGGGGTCCCGTGGGTGCCATGGAACCGGATCGCTCCGCTCGCGCGTTGCCTCGGCAGGTCCGTGAGGAGGAGGAACCTTGACGAGCTTGAGCTTCCCGCCGGTGCGGGCGGTCGGACGCGGGGCGGCCTGGTATCGCGGGGACAGCCATGTCCACTCCGTGCGCTCGGACGGGGGAGAACTCACTCCGGAGGAGTTGGCGCTCCGAGCCCGCGCCGCCGGGCTCGACTTCATCGCGACGACGGAGCACAAGGCCGCCGCGGAACCCGGTGCGTGGGGGCAGCTCGCCACCGACGACTTCCTGATCGTTCTCGGCCAGGAAGTGACCACCAGGACCGGGCACTGGCTCGCGCTCGGCCTCCGTCCCGGCCAGGCCGTCGACTGGGACTACGGGGTCGAGGACGGACTGGTCGACCGGTGTCTGGACCAGGTTCATCGGGAGAGGGGCCTGTGCGTGGTCGCACACCCGCACGCGCCCTATCCCACGGGCGGTTTCATGTACTCCTTCGAGGGCTTCGACGTGGTGGAGGTGTGGAACGGGTCATGGACTTCGGACCAGCCCTGGCAGGCTGACAACGAGGTCGCCTTGGCCGCATGGGGGCGGAGCCTCGCGGCCGACGTGCGGACGGGTTCGTGGCGGCCGGCGATGGGCAACAGCGACACGCACTGGGAGGGGCAGATCGGCACCCCTCACACGGTGGTCTTCGCCGAGGAGTTGAGCACGGAGGCGATCCTGGCGGGGATCCGCTCGGGCCGGAGCTGGATCGCCGAGTCGGCGGCCGTGCGGGTGTCGTTCACGGCCCGGGTGGAGGGCGGCGTCGACGGAGTGGGAACCGGAGCGGAAGCCGGAGTGGAAGCCGGGGTGGGAGAGCGACTCGCGACGCGCGGTGGTCGGGTCGAGGTCCGCGTAGCGGTTCAGGGTGTGCCGGCGGCGACCGTCAGCTTCCACACCGATCGGGAGCGGGTCCACCGCGCGGCCGTCCCGGGTGACGAACCCGGGCTGGTGCGGTGGCACACGACGGCCGAGGACTCGGCGTTCGTCCGCGTCGAGGTCCACCATCCCGACGGGACCGTCGCCGCGCTCACCAACCCGATCATCCTGTCCTGACAGGTCGTTTCGTCGTGCGGTAGGCGGGCGGCGGATTCCGATGAGACCGGGGCCGGTGCGAGTGGGCCCCGGTGGGGGCGGCGTGTCGTTCACAGCGGAGCCGAAGGCGCCCGCACGGGTGCGGGCGTGGGCGCGGATTTCCGGTTCCGGGGCCGGTGGCTCATGGTGAGGAGGGTGTCCATCAGCCTGGCCGGCAGGAACCGGCTGAGGGGGACGACGAGGGCGGCGTCCCTGCCGAGGGTGTAACGGGCGCGCGGACGGGGCGTGGTCGCCACCCTGGCGATCCTGGCCCCCGCCTTCGCCGCCGGCAGGGCGCGTTCGAGGAAGGCCGCGTTGGACGCCACCGTCGCGTTGATCAGGTCACCGTAGAGGCGCTGGTGCTCGGTGCTCATCGCGGCGGCGAGTTCGAGGGAGATGCCGCCGCTGCGGGCGGCCATCTCGGTGTGGACGCCGCCTGGCTGGACGACGACCACCCGCACGCCGTGCGCAGAGACCTCGCGGCGGAGGGAGTCGCTGGCCGCTTCCAGGGCGAACTTGGTTCCCGCGTACGCCCCGAAGACGGGCAGCGCGGCCACCCCGCCCACGGAGCTGATGTTGACGATGCGGCCCCGGCTTCGCCGTAGGAAGGGCAGGAGCTTCTGGATGACGGCGATGTGCCCGAAGAGGTTCACCTCGAACTGCTCGCGCCACAGGGCGAGGGGGAGCACCTCGACGGGGGCGTTGATCTCGATCCCCGCGTTGTTGACCAGGACGCGCAGGGCGCGCCCCTCGGGGTCGTCGGCGATGCGCCGGGCGAGGGCCTCGACGTGTTCCGGGACGGTGATGTCCAGGGTGACCGGTTCGATGCCGTCGGCCCTGACGGCGTCGGCCTCGCCGTCGGTGCGTACCCCGGCGAGGACGTGGTAGCCCATCGCGGCGAGGGCTCGCGCCGTCGCGGCTCCGATGCCCGACGAGGCGCCGGAGACGACGACGAGTTCGTCGGGCCTCCGAGGGTTCTTCCGCTGGTCTTTCCGCGAGCCTTGGGGCGGACGGATCACGAGGGCGGGTCCTTTCACGAGGTAGGGGTCGCTGGCGTCAGGAGGCGGGGGCCGCGGGCGCGTCCAGGGGGAAGCGCGTGCCGGTCATGTCGGTCAGGTCGGGGAGGTCGGCGACAGGGAATCTGGGCACGCCGCGAGAGTAGACACTGGCAACATTGTTGTCAATGGAAACATCGGGTGTGGGTACGCTGCCCCCATGCCTGACACCACCGAGCGGCGCCCCTACCACCACGGGAACCTCCGCACGGACCTGCTCGACGCGGCGGAGCGCGGCCTGAGGGCGCACGGCGCCGAGCGGCTCTCCCTGCGGGACCTGGCGCGGGACGTCGGAGTGAGTCACGCGGCGCCCCGACGCCACTTCGCGGACCGCCGCGCGCTGCTCGACGCCCTCGCCGAGTCGGGCTTCGTGCGCCTGGGCGAGCGGCTGCGAACCGCGGTGAACGAGATCGGCGACGAGGGCGACCTGCCCGCCCGCCTGCACGCGTTCGCGTCGGCCTACGTCCGGTTCGCGACCGAGAACGCCGCGCTGATCGGGCTGATGAACTCCAGCAAGCACCGCCCGGGGGCCACGGCGGTCGCCGAGGCCGCCGCAGCCGCGTTCGGCCAGATCAGCGACCTGATCCAAGACGGCCAGGAGCGCGGCGAGTTGGAGGGGGACGATCCGGAGGAGACCGGACTCGTCATCTACGCGACCGTCCTGGGGATCACCTCCATGCTCAACAGCGGCATGGTCGAGCCCGCACGGCTCGAAGGTCTCGTGGGCACGGCGGTGACACAGTTCCTGCGAGGCGCCCGCCCGGCGGAGCCGCGCTGACCGCGTGGCGAGAACGCTCCCCGCCTCTTCCCTCGGGGCAGCGGCTACTCCCGCTGGATGCCGGTGCGCGGCCAGGATTCCCCGCGGACACTCGGGGAGCCGCCGGACGTCGTCGTCAGGGCCGGTTCGGGTCGGCGTGCACCACCAGGAAGAGCGACCAGGCGGGCGCGGCCGGGTCGTCCGGGCGGGCTGCGAACTCCTCCAGCAGATCCTTGAGCCGGGTGCGGAACTCCTCCATCTGCGGTGGGGGAAGACGAAGCGTCATCCTGGTGCCCTCGGCCTCGGTCGCGGGAACGAGGGCGAGTTCCTCCAGGAACGCGTCGAGCATCGACCGGTCCATCGCGGGCGCTTCGAGGTTCCAGCTCTTGCGCGTCGCCAGGTAGGGGATCTCTCGTGCGCCGCGGGTGCCGCGCCGTTCTTCCTGCGCTTCCAGGAACCCGGTGCGGACCAGCGTTCTGGTGTGGTGCAGCACGCTGGCCGGGTCGCGGCCGAGGATCTCCGCGATCTCCTTGTTCGTGCGCGGCTGCCGCACGCAGATGCGCAGGATCCGCAGGCGGAGGGCGGAGGCGAGCGCCTTCGCCTCCGCGTCGGTCGCCAGCCGGCGTTCGGTCATGACCGGAAGCCTACTGAAGAGCGGGTAGCTGGGCGAAGGCTCGGACGCGAGTGATTGACAAAATTCAATCACTCGTCCAGGGTGCCGCTGTGTCCCTTGCAGCCGGGGGGATCAGCGGAGCTCCCGCCACGCCCGCCGTGGCCCGAACGAACGAGGTCGACCATGCCCAACCATCCCGGAACGACCGGCGGGACCGCCGCTCCCGAGAGCCCCGCGGGACAGGCGGATGCCCCACCGAACCGGCAGACGGCGTCCCGCGTCAGTCCCGTTGAGGCCCCTCCGGGGCCGGGGGAGAGGGCGAACGACTACGACAGTTTCGCCGAGGCGTACGCGGCCGGTAACGAGACCAGCCTCCTCAACGCCCACTACGCGCGCCCCGCGATCGTGGACCTGGCCGGCGACGTGGCGGGCCGCCGTATCCTCGACGCCGGCTGCGGCGCCGGCCCCGTGGCCGCGGACCTGCGCGAGCGGGGCGCCGTCGTCGCCGGCTTCGACTCCAGCGCGGGGATGCTGGAGCTGGCCCGGCGGCGGCTCGGTGACGGTGTGGTGCTCGAACACGCCGAACTGGGCGGCCCGCTGCCCTTCGCCGACGCCGGGTTCGACGACGTCGTCGCCTCCCTGGTCCTGCACTATCTGGAGGACTGGACGACGGCCCTGGCCGAACTGCGGCGCGTGCTCAAGCCCGGCGGCCGTCTGATCGGGGCCGTCCACCACCCCTTCGTCCAACACATGACGGCACCGCCCGGAACCGACTACTTCGCGACCCGCTCCACGTCCCAGTGGTGGGAACTCGGCGGCACCAAGCACCTGATGACCTTCTGGGACCGGCCGTTGCACGCGATCACCGACGCGTTCACCGCGGCCGGCTTCCGGATCGACGTCATCAGCGAACCGGCACCGGGGCCCGGCGCCCGCGAACGGTTCCCCGAGGTCTTCGAGCAGAAGGAGTCGGGCAAGTTCCTGTGCTTCCTGTTCTTCGTCCTCACGAAGGCGTGACCTCCGCCCGTGGGCGCGGGCCGTCGGCTCAGGAGGCGCCGGGCAGCCGGACACCACGTCCAGCGGCCCGTAGCGGCCCTTCCCTCCGGGGACTCCCTCCGGGGACGACGGGCATCCGCCACGGCGCGAGGGGGCGCCGGTGCTAACTTCCGCCCGGGCGGCCCTCGGTCAGGGCGTCGACGAGGCGAACGCCCGGCACTCCGGGCACTCACGCACCACCGGATGCGTGCACCGCAGCACGTGGTCGAGGAACGCGGCGGTCCGTTCCAACCGGGCGCGGTGCCGGTCGACCGCGTCGCGCTGCTCGGCGACCAGCCGTCGGCGTTCCCCCGGCGGCCCGTTCAGCAACTGGGCGATGGTGCTGAGTGACATGCCGGCGTGCTGGCACTTGACCGCGATCGCCAGCGCGTCCCGCAACTCCGGCCCGTAGCGCCGTGCGCCGCCGGCGGTGCGCTCCGGCGTGATCACCCCCTCCGCCTCCCAGTGCCGGAGGAGGTGGGTGGAGACCCCGAGTCGTTCGGCCGTCTCGCCGATGCGCAGGAGCTGGGTGGTCATGAGCCCATGGTGCCTTGACTTCGCGTCGACCCGAACTTCTACCGTCGTCCCCGTGCTCCTTCACGAACTGAACTGCGGAACGCTCCATGTCCCCGGCGGGTCGGCCGTCTTCGGGGCTGACTCCTTCGTCTGCCGATGCCTGCTGATCGAGCTGGGGGACAGGCTCGTCGCCGTCGACACCGGGATCGGACGCGGCGACATCGCCTCACCCGAGGCGCGCCTGGGGAAGGAGTGGATCGCGAGCGTCGCCCCCGCCCTCGACCGCGACGAGACCCTGTTCGCCCGGGTAGCCGCGCTCGGCCTCGACCCCCGGGACGTCTCGGACGTGGTCCTGACCCACCACCACCGCGACCATGTGGGCGGCCTCTCCGACTTTCCCCGGGCCCGCGTGCACGCCACCCGCGCGTGCCGTTCCGCCGTCGAGGAGGGCGAGAAACGCGTCATGCCCGCTCAGTGGGCGCACGGCGTGACCTGGGCGCCCGCGCCCGCGCCAGCGCCCGACTGGCGGGGGCTGGCCACCTGGACGCTCTACGGCCTCCCGGCGTCGATCCGCCTGGTCGCGTTGGCGGGCCACTCACCGGGCCACGCCGGGGTGCTCGTCGAGGAGGCCGCCGCCGGCCGGGAGACGCTGCACCTCGGCGACGCCGTCCACCACCACACCGAACTCACCGGCACCGCGCCCCCGGCGGTCGAGGCGTTCGCCACCTCCACCCAGCACGACGCGGCGGCCCGGCTCCGCACGCGGGAACTGCTGGCCGCACTCGCCGCCGATCCGTCGCTCCGCCTGGTCAACTCCCACGACCCGGTCGCCCCCCTCAGGCTCTCCCGCCCCGGCTGAGCGGGCCGCCCCGCCCGGTCAGCGCGCGGCGTGGCTCTGCGGGCCGCAGGCGAGGCAACCGCGCTTCGCGGCGGCGTACACGTACGGATGGAGCCAGCTCTCCGCGAGGAGGTCGGAGCGCAGGCTGCGGGTGGTGATCAGATAGCGCCCGACGAAACGTGTGTGGGCGCGTTCGAAGTACCCCTCGCCGTAGTCGCCGCTCCGCGGGCTGCCGTCGTCGCGGGGCCGCGCGGACCACAGCGTCAACTCCCCTTTCCAGGGCGCGTTCTGGAGCAGCCAGCGGTAGGCCATCGAGGCCGCAGCCGTGTCCGGCAGCGGGAAGACGGTGGCGGAGACCAGAACGGGCGGGTTCGGGCTGCGCTGCTCCAGATAGATTCCCGCCATCGCCCGGGAGCAGCCGGCGGAGACGAGCAGGGAGGCCAGCTTCCTGCTCGCGGCTTCCTCAGTCGGTCGGGGGCCCGCCGCCCCGCGCACGAACTCGCCGTCGAGATCGTTGACGAACCTTTCGGGCAGCAGCGCGTCGGCGGTGAACGGGGTGGGGTCGGTCGCCCGGTCGTTCCACGAGTTCTTGTCGATGCGCTCGCTTCCTCTCCGACCGGCGGTGTTTGCCTCGTCCGCAGGGCCGACGAGGCGGGCGACCTCGTCGCGCTGCTCCCGGACGAGATCCGTGACGCGTGACGGCCAGGGCGGGGCGGGGGCGCCGACCCGGCAGACGAGTTCGCGGAGCCGGTCCAGGCTCGGCCGTCGGGCGGGCTCCTTGACCAGACAGGCTGCGACGACCTCACGCACGCGGTCGGGGAGCGCCGACAGGTCGGGTTCGGAGTGCAGGACGCGGGAGAGCACCTGCTGAAGTGAGCTTCCCGAGAACGGACTTGCCCCGGTGCTGGCCATGACGAGCACGCAGCCGAGCGAGAAGATGTCGCTCGCCGGCGTGATCGCGGCTCCCTCGACCTGCTCGGGCGACATGTAAGGGGGCGAGCCGACCACCCACCCGGTCCTGGTCAGCCGGGTGCTGCCGGCGGCGTCGTCGGTGGCCAGCGCGACGCCGAAATCCACCACCCGGACGCCCCCGTCTCCGCCGGGCACGCCCGTCGCGGTGGCCTCGTCGGTGAGGAGGATGTTGTCCGGCTTGAGATCCCGGTGCACCAGGCCCGCGCCGTGGATCTCGCCAAGGGCACTGGTCAGGCCGGCGGCCAGCCGCAGAACGGCATCCTCGGGAAGCACCCCGACGGCGACGTCGACGGTGGTGGCCTCGGTGTCGACGCCGGCACCGTCGACCTCACCGGCGACCACCCTCCGCAATGACGGGCCGGGGATGTAGGCCGACGCCAACCAGGGAGTTGGCGCGTCGAGATCCGCGTCGAGTACGGCGGCGGTGTGGGAGCCGTGCACCCGGCGTGCCGTGGCGACCTCTCGTCTGAAGCGTCCCTGGTGGCGCGCGTCGTCGCCGAGAGCCGCACGGATGAGCTTGACGGCCGCCAGTCGGCCGTCGGGCCCGCGCCCGAGGAACACCCGGCCCATGCCGCCGTGGCCCAGCACGGCCAGCGACCGGTAGGGCCCGATCTCCCGTGGGTCGCCCTCCGCCAGCTGCTGCACCGTGACCACCTCCGGCAGAGATCATGCCGCCTCGGGGCGGTCGGCGGTAGCCCGATCCGGCGTCAGCCGCCCCCTGATGTGTCTCCGCCGGCGGTCGACCACCACCCACTTGACCACCCACCCACTTGACCACCTGACCAGCTGGACCCCTGCTCGGTGAGCCGGTTGACCAGTTGAACGGTGGCTCCGCCCCCCGCGCCGTCCGTGCCCGGTGCGTGGCTCACTCCCCGGCGACGAGAAGATCCCCCGCGATCCCCGCCTTGTCGGGCGCGAAGAAGTCCCGCACCCCGGCCTCCCAGACGGTCACCGGCACCCGGTCCTCGTCCGAGGGGCGGAACGCACAGCTTTCCTGTTCCTAAACGCAACATGAGAGGTCGCTTTCGCATTTGCTGCCCTGTTATCTCCTGGAAGTGATCGTGTGGGTCGGACTTGGTGGTCGGGTGGAGTGATGGGTGAGGTGGGGGTCGGCTTGTGCCTGTCTCATCCCAATGTGTCGGGAGCGAAGGTGTGACTCCGTCTGTGTGTCCGCTCGCCTGGGCGCTCTCGCCTGCTCGCGATATGTCGAGGTCATGGCTGAGTGTCGCCCGTATCCGAGTGATCTGTCCCGCTGCCCGTTGGGGGGTGATCGAACCGGTGCTGACCACTTGGCGGGCCGAGCGGCGGCGGCATGCGTGGAACGTCGACCGTCCGCCCGAGCACGGCCTGCGCGAGATCATGAACACGATCTTGTACGTGGACCGCACCGGTGCGCAGGGGCGCTACCTGCCGCATAACTTCCCTCGCTGGAACACCGTCTACGGCTACTTCGCCGAGTGGGCGGACGAGGGTGTGTTCGTCCAGCTCAACGGCTTCCTCCGGCACAGAGCGTCAAGGCATCCACCAGCGTCCCCGCCATCGGCCAGGGCGTCGACGCCGGGAAGAAAGGTCGTCGGCAGGAAACGGAACATCGTCACCGAAACCCTCGGACTTCTCCTCGCCGTGCTGGTCACCGCGGCAAGCGCGCAGGACTCCGCCGCGCCTCACCAGCGAGAACACCATCTCCTGGCGCACTCCGAACCCGCAGACTAAACAGCCGATACCTAGATAAAATGACCGGGCGAAAATGACCTCTGAGGAACGCCAGTCATGAGTTCTGACGTTCTACCCGCGTTGGCGCAGTCCCTCGCTGATCGGTGGCCGGGCACGGAAGCGCCACGGCGTTTGGAAGCAGTGGTTGTGGCCACGGCGCATGAGCGAGCAAGAGGGTGATAACTGGGAGTGCTGCGCCGGGCCCGACGCTGCCCCTGAGAGGGGGATGGTGGTGATTTTTGTTCGAAAGCTGCCCAATTTGATGTTGCTGGCGTGGGAGAAGTAAGCGGCCGTAGCATGTTTGCCTCGAACTCCAGGCCGATGCTCTCTTGGGGGATGGCGGTCAGAGTGTGGGTCTGCAGCGCTAGGGGCAAGCAGCCGAAGCTCTTTGCTCTACCTCCACTGAGGTGACTACGATAGCCTTCGAGACCCTGAGGTAGGGGGAAAATGGATCTGACCCTGATCGGGGCCCGATTGGCTTCTAGCTTCGTGGCTCCATTAGTGAAAAGGCTATTCCGAGCTGAGGGCCCTGGTGCCGGAATGGTCGACAAGCCTGTGAGGATCGGCTTGTTGATCTCGTTCGCAGGGGAGAAGCGAACGCTCACTGATCGGGATTTTCGGGCAATTTCAGAACAGCTCGTCGAACGTGCTGCCTATGCGATCGGTGCACGAGAGAGATTGCCTGAATACGAGTTGCGTGCCGTTGAGAATGCTTTGGTGTATTCTCTGCGCTCTTTGGGTGAATTGGACATGGATGACGTCCAGGCCGTGAGTCTTGGGCATCGAGGTTTCACGCAGATGCTTCGTACTCACGCGAAACACTCGACGGTTGGCCTTTCTAGTGACGCGATCGAATTTTACGATCGAGTGTTGGAAACTGCCGCGCTTCACATTCTCAATTTTTTCACTCAGCGTTCCACTTTTGTCGCCCGCACCTTGGTTGAGCAGAGTAAGCAGATGCAAGAATTGCTCAATAGGATCGATGCGGCTGTCGCACGGACTCCGTCACCAGCGGATTCAGGCTTCGAGAGGCGTTACGCCTCTTATATCGCGCAAGCTCACAACGAACTCACGATTTTTGGGCTGGACCTCACAGATGCCCCTGAACGATGGCCGATGGATGCTGCGTATCTGAGCTTGGACGCCGCCGTAAGTGATACACACGTTGAGCATCTATTGCCGGCAGACCGTATTCTTGATCGCCATGCCAGGGTTCTTCTTCGAGGGGTAGCGGGGTCCGGTAAGACCACGCTTGCTCAATGGCTAGCCGTTACAGCGGCCCGCCCGGGTATGGACGAACGCTTGCTCTATCTCCACGGGCTTGTTCCGTTTGTCTTGCCCCTTCGGACTCTTACGAGAAGAAACAGTAGTTTGCCAAGCCCAGAGCAGTTTCTGACGTCTATTGGGTGCCCAGTCGCTAGTGCTCAACCGGACGGATGGATCGATCGGGTGCTCACCTCTGGAAGAGGTTTGCTTCTCATCGACGGAATCGATGAGGTTCCGGAGGTGGAGCGCGGTTCGGTGCGGCAATGGCTTAGAAACCTGCTGCATGCTTTCCCGGCGAACCATTGGCTGATCACCTCCAGGCCTTCGGCCGTACGTCACGATTGGCTAAGCGCTGAGGATTTCGTTGAGTTCGATTTGGCGCCGATGTCTCGGAATGATGTTACGTCCTTTGTGAAGCGCTGGCACCATGCCGCCGGCGTCGGTGACTCCTATGCTCGATCCCTACTTAAGACTCTGTGGTCAAAGCAGGACCTGGGTAGGCTCGCCATTAATCCGCTGATGTGCGGACTCATTTGCGCTTTGCATAGGGATCGACGAGGGTATCTCCCGGAAGGACGCAAAGAGCTCTACGACGCTGCGCTCTCTATGATGCTTTCTCGGCGGGATCGTGAACGTGGCGTTCAATCCTCCGATGACTTTCGTATGAGCGAGGCGTCTCAGGTGCAGATAATTCAGAAGATCGCATATTGGATGATTCGCAACGGTCGCTCGGAAATGGCGAAATCTGACGCTGTAGATCTTTTGCGTCGAGCATTGCCGGCGATGCCGAAGATAGCTGAGCAGGGCTCAGTAGAAAAGATCTACCCATATCTCATTGTGCGCAGTGGCCTTCTGCGTGAACCAAGCAATGAGACGATCGACTTCGTTCACCGAACGTTTCAGGATTATTTGGGGGCTAGAGCTGCTGTTGAGGCCTTGGATTTCGACTATATTGTCGCAAACGCGCACCTCGACCAATGGGAAGATGTGGTGCGCATGGCGGTGGCCCACGCCCGGCCAAATGAACGCTTCCGTTTGCTCTCCGCCCTCTTGGAGCGCGGAGATCAGTCGGGAGATGAGCGGGGAAAGCTATACTTGCTCGCAGCTGCCTGTCTGGAGCATGCCACTGAACTTGATCCTCAAGTGCATCGAGAGGTGCAGAAGCGGGCTGAGCAGCTCATCCCGCCTCAATCGCTCAGTGAGGCGCGCGAACTGTCGGAAGTCGGTCCCGTGGTGCTGGAGCTGCTCTCTGGCCCTGGTGGAATGTCGAGCGAGGAGCAGCTTTTCGTCGTATCCACCGCGACGAGAATCGCGACCGACGGCGCCATTCCGCTGCTCGCGCAATACCGAGATTCGGATGACCTGGACATTCGCTCGCTGCTGGTGAATTCATGGAATCGTTTTGACCCAGGGCGCTATTTTGAGGAGGTTCTGGCGCATGTGGATGAGAGAGGGCTCTTTTTTCCGGTATCCACCATCGGGGAGTTGTGCGTGCTGGCCGAGCATGGCGGCCGAGCCAGAGTCGACATCACTGGCGCTATTCCATTGGAGCTGTTTCGAGAGGAATGTAACCCTGCTAGGTTGACTCACCTTCGCATCTCCATCGAAATGTCTTGCACGTGGGAATGGTTAAGATATTTCCATCGCCTTGAGAGGGTGATTTTCGCTGCGGGGTCGACAGTTGATGTGAGCACCTTCCCGAAGATGGCATCGCTTCGTGAAATGGAGGTGCAAAACAACACTGAGATTTTGGGTGCGGAGAAGCTGGTGGGCTACGTTAAAATCACACGTAATCACGGTTAGGCTTCCCACTGTGTTGGTAGGCGGGTTTCGAGGAGCGGCCCGGCGACTGGCGCGAGGAGCTGAGCGTCCTGCCCCACCGCAGCATGCGCACTGCCTTTTGAGACGCGAGTGGCTGGCCGATCTGCTCGCCCGGCGCCCGGCCCGCACGGCCTCACCGAGCGGGAATGGCAGCGCGTCTCAGGGCCGCACGTGACGAGGATGCTGGCCACGGGCCGCTTCCCTGCGTTGGCCAGGGCCGTGCACGACGGCACCGACGTGGACCCCGAGACCTCGTTCGCGACCGGCCTGGAGTGGGTCCTCGATGCCGTCGCCGCCCAACTCGCAGAGCCCCGGGTCTGACCTCCGGGGGTTGGCTCTTCCCCCGCGCCCGGTTAACGTCCCAGGTGGCAGACGTGAAACGTATCAATGGGAGGCGGTCCCGACCATGCCCACCGGTGCGCGCGCCCTCCCGCCCCCCGCCGTCGTCACCGACCTCCGCGTCGCAGGCCGCGCCGACGAGCCGCTCGGCGTCGACGACCCCGCCCCCCGCCTCGGCTGGCGGGTGACCGAGGCGCCCGACGGCTGGGCGCAGGCGGCCTATCACGTGCGCGCGGCGGGCAGCGTCGCCGCGCTGACCGAGGGGCCGCTGCTGTGGGACTCCGGCCGGGTGGAGTCCGTCGCCCAGCACGACATCCCCTGGGGCGGGGCGCCGCTGCCCGCGAGGCAGCCGGTCGTCTGGCAGGTCAGGGCGTGGAGCACCCGTGGCGACCCCACCGCCTGGAGCCGGACCGCCAGTTGGGAGACCGGCCTGCTGACCGAGGCCGACTGGGGTGAGGCCCGCTGGATCGAGCACCCGGACCGGCGCCCCGAGGACCCGCTGCCGCTGCTCGCCCGCGCCTTCACCCTGCCCGGCGAACGCGCGGCCCGCGTCGTGGACGCCCGGCTCTACCTGTGCGGCCTCGGGCTGCACCACGCCGAGCTGAACGGCGAGCCCGTCACCGACGAGGTCCTGGCGCCGGGCAACTCGCACTACCAGCTCTCCGCCGAGTACCGCGTCCACGACGTGACCCGGCTGCTGCGCCCCGGTGCCAACACGCTCGGCGTCGCGCTCGGCCACGGCACCGCGCTGGTCACGCGCTCCCTCACCCACGAGGCCACCGGGCGCATGGCCCCCTACAGCTGGTGGGAGAGCGAACTCCCCTCGCAGGGGGCCCTGTTGACGGATGCGCCCGCCGGCGCCAGCCGCGTCACCCTGACCGGACTGACCGGCCGCCTCCATGTCGGCGGGGCGCTCCACGTCGACACCGGCGACGGAGGCGAACGCGTCGAGACCCGCGAGGTCGTCGAGATCACCACGCGCGAGTCGGGGCACACCGCGGTTTCCCTCACCCCGCCGCTCCACCGGCCGCACCCGGCCGGCGCCGCCGTGAGCGGCTCCGGCAACCCGCTCGCCGGCACCGAACCCACCGCCAACGCCGCCGTTTCGCCCCGGCTGATCGCCCGGTTGGAGATCACGCTGGCCGACGGCTCGACCGAGACCGTGGTCACCGACCGCGCGTGGCGGGCCGCCCTCGGACCGACCGTGACCACCGGCTGGTACACCGGCACCGACCACGACGCGCGCCGTGAACAGCCCGGCTGGAGCGCGCCCGCCGCCGATCTCACCGCCGGTGCCCGGCGGCGCGACGGCACCACGGTCGGCTGGGTACGGGCCGGTCTGGCGCCGCCGCCAGGACTGACCACCCGACTGGTCTGGCGCGCCGCCGAACCCGTCGAAGTGGTCGACCGGCTCGCCCCGGTGCGCGTCACCCGGCCCCGCCCCGGCGTCTGGGTCTTCGACTTCGGCGAGAACCTCGCCGGCTGGCCGCTGCTGCGTCTGCCCGACGGCGTGCCCGCGGGGACCACGGTCACCCTGCGCCCCGCCGAGTCGCTGGCCGCCGACGGCACCGTGGACCAGGGCTCGGTCATGGGCGGCGGCCCCGAACGCGGCACCGACGTCTTCGCCACCTACACCACCCACGGCGAGCCAGGCGGCGAGAGTTGGCACCCGCGCTTCGACTACTTCGGGATGCAGTGGGTCCAACTCACCGGCCTACCCGAGGACTTCGAGGCGACGGCCGACACGGTCACCGCCCTGCGGCTGCGCGCAGCCGCCCCCGGGGCGGGCGGGCTGCACACCTCGGACGAGCGGATCAACCGCGTGCACCGGTTGGCCGGCCGCTCGGTGGCCAGCAACCTGATGTCCACCTTCACCGACTGCCCCGGCCGCGAGAAGCTGGCCTATCTCGCCGACTACACCCAGCCGTTCCACTCCCTGGCCCGGCACTTCGGCTTCGCCGCCTATCTGCGCACCATGCAACGCCATCTGGTCGAGGGGCAGTCCCTGACCGGAGCCAACCGCGGCAACGTCGCGCTGAAGGCCCCGGTCTACGACTGGGGCTACCTCGGCGAGTTCGGCGACGAGATCAACTGGGGGAACGCCGTCGTCCTGGTGCCCTGGCTGCACTACGAGACCTACGGCGAGACGGAGTTGATGGAGCGTCATTACGAACGGATGCGTGCCTTCGTGCGCTACGTCCGCGAGGAGAAGGCCGGAACCGGCGCCCGGGCGCACCTCGTGAACGCCCCGCTGGCCGACTGGATAGCCGCCGACGAGACCACTTCGGGTCTGCTCACCGGAACCTGGGGTTACCACCAGACCGTCGACCGGATGGCTCGGATGGCCGCGCTCCTGGGCCACACCGCGGACGCCCGCGAGTACCGCGCGCTCGCCACCGAGATCGGCGAGGCGTTCCACGCCGCCTTCTACCACCGCGAGTGGGGGCGCTACACCAGCGCGGGCGGCATCGGAGGCACCGAGGGAGCCACCCAGGCCGCCCAGGCGCTGGCGCTCGACGAGGGACTGGTTCCCGAGGGGGAAAGGCCACGCGTGGTCGACGCACTGGTCGAACTGGTCAACTCCTACCGCCCGTTCGGCGGCGGCCCCCACCTCAGCGCCGGAACGATCGGACTGGCCCCACTGGTCAGGTCGCTGACCGAGGCGGGCCGGGACGACCTCCTATGGGAAGCCCTCCAACAGGACACCCGCCCCGGCTACGGCCACTTTCTGACGCCGACCACCGCCAACCCCGAGGGGTTGACCACCCTCCCCGAGCAGTGGGACCTGGCCAACTCCAAGAACCATGTGATCCTCCTCCCGATAGTGGAGTGGTTCCACCGCTCCCTGGCCGGCATCCGACAGCAGCCGGGTTCCGCGGGGTTCCGCGAACTCCTCGTCGAGCCGCGCCTGGTCGGCTCCCTCAGCCGGGTCAGCGGCCGTTACCGCACCCCGTACGGAGAGGTGGTGTCCGAGTGGACCCGCGACGCCACCACCTTCCACCTGCGGGTGCGGATACCTCCCAACACCACGGCCGAGATCCGGGTGCCCACCGCCGGGGCCGGCCGGGTCTCCCACCATGTGGCCTCCGGCAGCCATACCTTTACCACCCGCCTGACCAGCACCCCGGATGACTGGTCAGGTCGGTGAGCGAGGCTCGACGGGGCCGCCGGCGGGTGGCACCGGGAACTCCGGAGCCGTTCGAGTCGCGTGGCCAGACCGTGCCCGAGCGTCGACGCACTCCGGCGCCACGCGTTCCGCACCCCGCGGAACCCGCCCGGAGCCCCGCCACCACGGCAAGCGGCGCGCCCGCGACCTCGACGCCGGCCCCGCGCCAGGTCGGCGACTGACGCGTCGGCGCTCTCCACGGCCGCCTCGAAACCCGCACCACCGTGGCGAAGCCGCGAAGTTCCCTCGTGGGCCGGCGAGGCGCCGGTCAGTGGACGTCCGCCCTCCTTCCGCTGATCACGAGGGCCTGGCCGTCGCGGAGGGTCCGGTGGGCGACACCCCGCCCTCGGTAGCGATCGGCGACGGCGCCCAGAACCTCGGTCTCGGGGTGGCCGGGCGAATCGATGTGCGGCACCACGACGTAGTCGAGCAGGGCCAGGCCGTCGAAGCGCGGCGAGGCGTCGTAGGCGGCGGTGACGGCGCTCGGGTCGTCGCACTGTTCCAGTCCGTGCAGCTCAGGGGCCAGGACGCAGGCGCCCGCGCTGTAGCCGGCATAGACGACGGCGTTCCGTCGCAGCAGCTCGGTCAGAGCGCGGTCCGCGCCGCTGCGAGCGAGTGCGTGGCGCAGGACGAACACGTTGCCACCGCGGACCCAGACCATCGGAAAACGTTCGAGGGCGACGGCGACCCGTTCCGGAGGCTGGTCGAAGTAGGCCCGCAGGTCGAGTTCGACCGGCCGCAGGCCAAGCGCGGTGAGCGCGTCGATCTCGCGCTCGACCGCGGCCCGGCGTGCGGCGGCCGGCAGGGCGTCGACGGCATTGGCGATCACGGCGACCCGGTGGGTTCCGGGGCTGTCCAGCAGAGCCAGCAACCGCTCCGGGTGGTCGCCGATCCGCCAGGAGGAGAGATACATGCGCATCCCCGCACCGTAATCGCCACCGGGTGCGGCGCGTCGTTCCCCGGATACGCCCTGCGGTACGGAAAGATGACCGCAGGGATGAAGCACGTGCATCCTGGGCAATGGGAAGGACGTAGCTCTCGGGGGGCGGAAATCGATTGCTGTACCGGGGAGGGGCTGTGGAGACGGACGACACGTTCTGGGACGGGGTCGAGCGTCATCTGGTGCACTACGGTGCGTCGTTCACGCCACGCATCATCGAACGCGCCGCTGGAAGTCATGTCTATGACAGCGAGGGTCGGGCCATCCTCGACTTCACCTCGGGGCAGATGAGCGCGGTGCTCGGACACGGGCACCCGGCTGTGGTGCGGGCGGTCTCCGAGTCGGTGGCCACGCTCGACCATCTCTTCAGCGGGATGCTGAGCCGTCCCGTCGTCGAGCTGGCCCGGCGGTTGGCCGGCACGCTGCCGGACCCGCTGGAGAAGACGCTGCTGCTGACGACGGGCGCCGAGGCCAACGAGGCGGCCCTGAAGATGGCCAAACTCGCCACCGGCCGCTACGAGATCGTCTCCTTCGACCGCTCCTGGCACGGCATGACCTCGGGCGCCGCCGCCGCGACCTACTCCGCCGGCCGGCGCGGCTACGGCCCGACGGTGCCGGGCAACCTCACGCTGCCGACGCCCAACGCCTACCGTTCGCCGTTCCGCCACGCCGACGGCTCCCACGACTGGGAGACCGAGCTGGCCCACGGCTTCGCCGCCGTCGACCAGCAGTCGACGGGGTCGCTCGCCGCCTGTCTGATCGAGCCGATCCTCTCCTCGGGCGGCATCGTCGAGCTGCCCCCCGGCTATCTCGCCCGGCTCAGAGAGCTGTGCGACGCGCGGGGAATGCTGCTGATCGTCGACGAGGCACAGACCGGCGTCGGCCGGACCGGGCACATGTACGCGATCGAACGCGACGGCGTGGTGCCCGACATCCTCACCCTCTCCAAGACGCTGGGCGCCGGGCTGCCGGTCGCCGCGGTCGTCACCAGCGGGGCCGTCGAGGCGGTCTGCCGGGAGCGCGGCTTCCTCTTCTTCACCACCCATGTCTCCGACCCGCTCGCCGCGAGCGTCGGGCTGACCGTGCTGGACGTGGTGGAGCGCGAGGGACTGGTCGCGCGTGCCGCCCGGCTGGGCGCGACGCTGCGGGAGCGGCTGCTGGAGCTGCGTGACACGTTCGAGGAGGTCGGCGACGTCCGGGGACGCGGGCTCCTCCAGGGCATCGAGCTGGTGACCGACAAGGCGAGCAGAACGCCGGCCGACGCCCTCGGGCAGGCGGTGACGGCGGCGTGCCTGGAGCGGGGGCTCCATGTCAACATCGTCCAACTGCCCGGCATGGGCGGCATCTTCCGCATCGCGCCGCCGCTGACCGTGGGCGAGGACGAGCTGCACACCGGCGTCGACATCCTCGCCGACTCCCTCAAGGCGGTCCGCGCGGCCGGTCCCTGAACCGAACGGGCCCGCCCGGTCCCCTGACGGGGCCGTGCGCGGCGCGGCTCGCGCGACCCGGCGGTTTCGCGCCGCCTTCCAGGTGAACGATCACTTCGGTGCGGCGCGTCCGGGCGTTCCGGTGTCGAGGGCGCGTGCGCGCCCCCGCGCCCGACCGCGCGGCGACGGCGGCACGGTCCCGGCCCTCTCTCACTCGTTTCCCGGCCTTCCCCCACGCAAGGGAAAATCAGATGACTGCTCGACTGGACGGCTTCTTCTGGCAGGAGTTGGTGCTGGAAAAGGAGATACCGGAAAGCGGGGAAGACGGCTGGATCTACCAGTTGCCGGACGGGGCGTTCGGCATCATCACGCCGCTCCAGAGCTCCTGCCAGGTATCGGGAATGGACGGCAGAGGGCGGCGCAGCGCGACGCTGATGCCGGGCGAGATATGCAGGGTCGCCCCCAACAATCCCGTACGTCTGGACCGTACTCCACCGAGGCGGCCCGCGTTCCGGGTGGCCTGTATACAGCTTCCGCTGACCATTCTCCAACGCACGCTGGAGGCCCATCCGGAGTCCTCGATCCGCACCGTCGCGGAGCTGCACACGCTGCGCGCCTTCGACCCGCACATCGCGTCGATGGCGCCCGTGCTGCTGCACGCCTGGCGGACGGGCAACGGCGACCAGTACGCCATCGCGGCGGCCCACTACCTCGCCGAGTACCTGCTCCAACCGTTCCGGACCGCCTCGCCCGGCGCCGGGGGGCTCAACGCCGAGCAGCTCTTCACCGTGCGGACCTACATGGAGACCCACCTCTCCGAGAACATCACGCTCGACCGGCTGGCCAAGGAGGTGCGGCTCAGCCGCTACCACTTCCTGCGCCGCTTCTCCGTCGCCACCGGCAAGACGCCGCTCCAGTACCTGACGGGGCTGCGCGTCGACGCGGCCCGCCATCTGCTCGTCTCGGGCGGCGATCCGATATCGCACGTCGGCAGGCTCTGCGGCTTCGTCACCCCGGAGAACTTCGCCCGGGTGTTCAGGAAACACGTGGGCTGCTCGCCCTCCGAGTACCGCCAGCGCGGCCGGCGCGCGACGCCTCCCTGACAGCGGCGGCGCCCCGGCACCTCCCGCCACCGGGGGAGGACGGGCGCGGGAACAAGAAGCCCCCGAATACCCGTTGGCAGGGGGGCAAGGGCGGCCGGCCCGCCCCGTTCCGGTTCTACCGACGAGTATGTGAAGGTGCTCGCAAGATCCGTCAGGGACTGCGCAATCGCTGACATGACCCTTCCTTTACTCTCGCCTACAGTTTTTTCAGGTGAGGGAACGCCAGATTCCTGAAAGAGGGATGGCCACGTGGCAAAGGGACGAATTCACGTCTATGTCGGCCCGACCTGTCCGGCGGACGAGATACGTGAGCGCTTTCCGGAGGTGGTGATCCATCCGCCGGTCGCGCACGGGGACCTCCTCGGCTCGGAGCCGGCGGCCGGCGATGTCGCCGTCGTCGTCGACGACTTCGCCCCGCACCGGCCCGGCGCCCGGCACAAGGAGTACCTGCACGCGCTCGACCGGGGGGTGACCCTCGTCGGCACGGCGGGTGTCGGAGCGCTGCGCGCCCTGGAGCTGGGCGCCTTCGGGATGCGCGGCCTGGGAACGGTTCACGAGCTCTACCGCTCCGGTGTGCTCGACGGCGACGACGCCGTGGCCGTCGCCCACGAGGAGGAGGCGCCGTACGCCGCGTTGAGCGTCTCCCTGGTCAACCTCCTGGCCGCGGCCCGGGCCGCCTGCGCCGAGGGGGTGCTGCGCGCGGCCGAGATCGAACGGGTCGTCGACGCGCTGCGCCGCGAGTACTACCCCTCGCGCACCCAGGACCGCGTCATCCACCTGCTGCGCCGCGCCGGCCGGCCCCGGCTGGCCGACTGGTACGCCCGCCGGGTCGCCGACGACCCGCACATCTTCGACCAGCAGCGCAGGGACTGCCTCGCGGCGATCGAGGTGGCCCGCCGCATGGTCGCCGAGGGCGTCGTCGGCCGGGTCGAGGGCGCCGGGGACGCCGCCTGGCGCACCGTGCTGCTGCGCGGCTGGCGCAACCACTTCGTGGCCGAGCAGGGCAACCCGCCGCTGGGTCAACGCCTCGCCTACCAACAGGTGTTCAACCCCTACTACGCGCGGGTCTGGAGCCGCTACCTGGAGGACTCCCTCCCCGGCGGCGGCGACGTGACGCGCCTGCCGCTGACGGCCGCCCGTGAGCGGGAGAGCCGCCTCGCCGACGCGGACTGCCCGGTCCCCGACCTGAGCGACCCCCGCGAGGTGGCGCTCCTGCTGAGCGCCGAGGAGCCGGCGGACGTCCAGGCCGTCGCCGCGCACCTGCGCCGGACGGGCGACCCGGGCGCCGGCCCGTTCCCCCGCGCCGCGGGGCAGGGCACGGTGCGCGCGCTCTCCGACGACGACAGCCGCGTCCTGCTCTGCCACATCTGGCAGATCCCCTCCGCCGAACTCGCCGGCGAGTGCCGTGCTCGGGGCATACCCGACGTCGGGACGGCGGTCAGGATGCTGAGACCGTTCGTCACCGACGCCGACATGCGGCCCGGGTCGCTACGCGCGGAGACGGCGTGAAGGGGCCCCTCGCGCCCGACGGCGCTCCCCACCCCCGGGTCGGCGTGCCGAACACCGAGGAGACCTGGGCGCGCGTCCAGCCGCTGCTGGCGCGGTACGGCATCACCCGCGTCGCGGACGTGACCCGGCTGGACCACATCGGCATCCCGGTCTCCGTCGCGGTCCGCCCGCTGGCCGAGACCTACGCCACCACCCAGAGCGCGGGCCTCACCCCGTCGATGGCGCACGGCCTGGCCACGATGCGCTCGGTCGAGTTGGCGCACGCGGAGCGGTTCGACCCACCCGTGTGCGAGGCCACCGCGTACGACCTTCGACTGCCCTACGCCGTCGACGCGTTGAACACCCTGCCGACCAGCGGGCCGCTCGCCCACGTCAAGCTCGCCTGGGCGCCCGGCCGCACGCTTCTGGGCGGTGAGCCGGTGCCGCTGCCGCTTCAGCTCCTGCGCCTGTCGTTCGCGTCGGATGACCCGGCCGACCCGGGCGACCCGGGGGAGCCCCGGGTCCTGCGTGCCTCCCGCAGCGGGCTCGCCTCCGGCGGCACTCTCCCCGAGGCCGCGCTGGACGGCCTGTACCGGGTCGTCGAACGCCATGCCCTGGCCGGCCTCGGCTCCGACGGCCCCGACCCCCTGGTCCGCGTCGACCTCTCCACGCTCGACAACGCGCATCTGCGCGGGCTGCTCGACCGGCTGGCCGAGGCGAGCACTCAGATCGAGATGGCGTTCGTCCGCAACGCCCTCGGGGTGCCCGTCTTCCTGGCGTTCGTCTGGTCGCCCCTCCACCCGCTCGTCGCCGCGGGCGTGGGCGCCGACCTGGATCTCGGGGCCGCCATGTGCCGGGCGATAGGCCAGGCCGTCCAGGCGCGTCTGACCAGGATCACGGCCGTCCGCGACGATCTGCCGTCCGAGCACCGGCCGCCGCACGCCTCCGATCCGCTGCTGTCCATCTCCAGGGGACGGCCGGTCGCCGAGGCGACCGAGGGCTACCGCACCGACCACGACGATCCGGGCGCCGCGCTGGAGGATCTCGCCCGCCGGGTGCAGGAGTACACCGGGATGCCCCCGCTCCTCGCCGAACTCTCCACGGGGAGCGATCCGTTCACCGTGGTCAGGGTCGTCTGCCCCGGCCTTGAGCACGCACGTCGGGAAAGCGAGGCCATCCTCCGGTTGACTCCGTGCGCCGGCGGACCCTCGCGCCTGTGACCGACAGGCGCGACGCGGGACCGCCGGGCGCGGTGGTGACGGGCGGGAGCCCCCGGGGCCGCCGGGACTACCGCGCGAGGAAGCCGCGGGCGCGGACCGTCTCGTCCAGGTTCTGCCTCCCGTCCATCAGGTCGACGCCGCTCGACATCCTCACCACGGACGAACGCCAGGTCTTGAAGCCCAGGCCCACGTCATCCCGGAAGGTGCGGAACTCCTCCTCGTACTCCTCCACCACCTCCCGCCACGCCGAGGTGTCGTAGCGCTCCCGGTGCAGCACCAACTCCTGGGCGGGTCGGGGGCGTATCCGGGCGGGCCGCTCGGGGTCGGGATGCCCGACCACCAGGCCGAAGGAGACGAAGCTCAGCGGCGGCAGCCCGATCAGCTCGGCGAGTTCGCGTGCCCTGTTCCTCGCCGCGCCGATGTAGACCGTCCCCAGGCCCAGTGACTCTGCGGCGACCGTCGCGTTCTGAGCGGCGAGCGCGGCGTCCGTCGCCGCCACCAGGAACGTGTCCAGCTGCTCCAGCACGTCCCCGCTGTCGCCGCTCTCCGTGGCGATCGCGTGGCTGCGCGAGAGGTCGGCGACCCAGAGGAGCAGCAGCGGCGCCTCGTTGATCTGCGTGTTCTCCAGGTCCATGGAGTCCATCCGCGTGGTCGCCGCGATCTTCGCCTTCAACTCCGGCTCGGTCACCGCCACGACGCTCCACTGGTGGAGGTTGGAGCTGGTCGACGCCGACTGGGCGGCTGCCACCAGCGTCTCCAGGGTGCCGTCCGGCAGCGGGTCGGGCAGATAGGTGCGGACGGACCGGTGTCGCAGCAACCCCGCTATCTGGTCGTTCCACCGCAGGTCCTCCGGCGCCTTCCCCTTCCCGTAGCGCAGCTCCAGCAGCTCGTGCCGTTCGTCGTCCGTGGACACAGACACACCTCTGTCATATCGGTTCCCCGGCATCGCCACGACAGCGGATGCCGTTCGGGCAGGCACCAGCATACTGGCAGACACTGCCAATTCGCCATCGAGTAGGATGCGTGCGTGTCCACGCTTCGCGACCGACGGCGGCAGGCCACCGAGACGGAGATCGAGGTGGCCGCGATCAAGCTGTTCGAAAGCCGCGGCTTCGAGGCGACGACCTGCGACGACATCGCCGCCGCGGCGGAGGTCTCGCCCCGCACCTTCTACCGGCACGGGGCGAACAAGGAGGAGGCCGCCTTCCGGACGGCCAGGCGGTTCAGCGCGACGCTCGGCGACGAGCTGGCCGAGCGGGCCGCCCGACGCCCCCTGAGGCTGGTCGACTTCGAGGAGGTCATCGCGGGCGTCCTCACCGAGTCCGCCACCGAGGACTGGCTGGAGCGGATGCTGACGGTCCGCCGCCTCGCCTCCCACGACGCCGCCCTGCGCCGGATCGCGCAGCTCCACGACGCCGAGTGCGTCGAGCGCGTGGTCGAGCGCGTCGCCCCGCAGGACGAGACCGACCCCGAGAGCCTTCTCCACCTCCAGGTGACGGCCGCGACCGCGCTCACCGTCTTCCGCGCCGCGCTGGACGAGTGGGCCGCCTCCCCGCCCGAGGACGGGGAGCGCGCGACGGCCCTCGTCTCGATCTACCGCCGGGCCTCCGCGCTGCTCGCCGACGAGATCCGGGACAGGCGCGGCTGACCGGGGCGGGGCGCCGGCTCAGCCGACGCCGAGCGCCCCGCGCAGCCGTTCGCGCACGTGGCGCTCCATCGCCGCCGCGTCCCGCCCGCCCACCTCCACGGTCACCACGTCCCACCCCGTGCCCGCCAGCACCCGCGAGGTCAACTCGGCCTCCCACCGCAGATGTTCGGCGGCCGACGCCAGGTCACGCACGGAGCGGGTGCCCGGCGCGCGACTCAGCTTGTCGACATACCACCGCCCCCACCCCGCGCCCTCCCGGGCGACCGCCCGCGCCAACGCGGTCTCCGGGTCGTCGCGCAGAGACACGACATGGACCCTCGCCGGCTCCACCGCCTCAGCCAGCTCCCGCACCGTCCTCGTGATCGCGGCCTCGTCGTGGCCCCAGGCGACCAGCGACGGCACGAACGGCAGCAGCGCGTCCGTCACCAGCACCCGCACGCCCGCCCGCCGGGCCCCCGCCACGTAGGCGCGGGTCGCCGCGACCAGCGTGTCGGGCCGCACGCTGCCGGCGCCCCCCGCGAACTCCTCCGCGACCGGCCGGAAGACCTCCCGGGTGAGGATGTCCGCCTCCTCGAAGTGGTCGACCACCACCCCGGCCCCGGCCAACCACTCCGTCAACGCCCCGCACAGCGTCGACTTCCCCACCCCCGGGCTGCCGACCACCGCGACCACATGCTGCTCCATGGAGTGAGCCTCCCACGAACGGCCCGCCGCGCGGGCGGCACCGGCGCCGGGGCCCGGAGGGGAGCCGGGCGCCCGTCACAGCACGTCCAGCTCCCGCATCCGTCGCACGAAGGGCGGGGCGTCCGCGGCCGACCAGCGGGGGTCGTAGTAGGGGAACCTCTCCTGGTCGTAGACGAAGTCCTGGCCGAGGAACTGCGCGATGTAACGGTGTGCCGCCGCGCGTTCCTCCGGGGTCTCGGGGACGGCGACGAACGACGTGGTCCAGCTGAACCGGGCGCGGCCGTGGATGCTGCCGTGCCAGATGTGCGGGTCGAAGACGACCACGTCGTGGGGGCCGAGCGAGGGGACGAAGCCGGGCCAGCGGCGTTCCTCGCCGAGTTCGTCGAACTCCTCGTCGACGGCCAGCGCCTTCCGGTATCCGGCCAGCCGTTCCGCGAGGGGCCCGCGGTGCGAGCCGGGAAGGAACTGGAGCGACCCGTCGGCCTCGCACAACTCGTCGCGGTAGACGACGCACTTGACCGCCCGCAGGTGCGGCTCGACGGTGTCCTGGTGCCAGGGCGAGGCGTTGCTGAGATAGGTGCCCTTCGGCGGTTTGACGAGCGCGTCAGCGCCCAGCAGCTGCTCGGCGACGTCGCGCAGCGGCGACGCGTTGACCAGCGCGCAACTCGTCGGCGTGGAGACGGTGTTCATCAACGGCAGGAAGTAGCTCGTGACCCCGTCGACGGGTATCCCGGTCCGCGCCGCGGGCTCCCGCGCCCGGCGCAGCTGGGGGTACTGCTCGGTGAGGCTTCCGACGACCTCGGCGAAGAGCCGCTCCGACTGGTCGGGAGCGAAGAAGTCGCGCACGACGACGAAGCCGAACGAGTCGAAGAACGCGAGCTGTTCGGAATCAAGCAGGCCCATGAAGCGGTTCCACTCCCATCTCACCGGTGTACAGCGTTCGGCTCCGCCGACGAGGCGGAGGTCTCAGAGCTTCTCGACGATCAGTTGGTAGTCGCGATGGACCTCGCGGAACTGCCCCGGGACGGTCCGCAGAAAGGTCTCGATGCCCAGCCTCGGGCGTTCGCTCTCCGTCTCCATCAGGTTCCAGTCGTAGTCGTCGAAGACGACCAGGCCGCCCGACTCCACCAGCGACCAGGACAGCGCCGCGTCGCCGTAGACGTCGGCGGCGTAGTGGCTGCCGTCCACATAGACGAGGTCGAAGCGGCGCCCGGCGATCCCCAGCAGCGGCAGCACGCTGCGCGACGTTCCCCTGATCTTTTCTATCCGGTCGGCGAACCGGGCCGTGTTGGCGTCGAAACGCCGCTCCACGTCGGCGACCGAGGGCGCCAGCGACGCGTTCTCGTGGTGCTCGACGCTGCCCTCGAACGTGTCCACGCAGGTCAGCGAGGAGCCCGTGAGGAAGTGGAGGAAGAAGAGCGCGGAACGCCCCTCCCAGGAGCCGATCTCCAGCACCCGCGCGCGCCGGTGGCGGCGCGCGCCGAGGACCTCCGTCCAGACGGGAAAGTGGCTCGTCGTCCAGTCGGACGAGAACACGCAGCCCTCGTACCAGCGGGCGATGTCGGCCTCGGTGACCACTTCGGAGGTGCGTTCCATCGCGTTCCCCTCTCCCTTCCAGCTCTCCGTCTCAGACGGCCGAGGCCCCGCGGAACCACTCGATGGTCCGGCGCAGCCCCTCCGTGACGCCCACCGCGGGCGCCCAGCCGAGATCCCGGCGCGCCCTGGTGATGTCGGGGCGCCGGCACCTGGGGTCGTCGACGGGGAGATCGATGAACCTGATGGGGGAGGAGGAGCCGGTCAGCGACCGCACCCGCCGCGCCAGGGTGTCGATGCGGTACTCCTCCGGGTTCCCGAGGTTCACCGGGCCCACGAGGCCGGAGCGCAGCATGGCGGCGACCCCCGCGACCAGGTCGTCGACATAGCAGAACGACCGGGTCTGACTGCCGTCGCCCGAGATGGTGATCGGCTCCCCGGCCAGCGCCTGGGCGATGAACGTGGGAACGGCCCTGCCGTCGCTGTGCCGCATCCGGGGGCCGTAGGTATTGAAGATGCGCACGATGGCAACGTCCACGCCGTGTTGCTGGTGGTAGGCCATCGTCAGCGCCTCCGAGAAGCGCTTCGACTCGTCATAGACGCTGCGCGGCCCGATCGGATTGACACACCCCCAGTAGCTCTCCGGCTGCGGATGGACCTGCGGGTCGCCGTACACCTCGCTGGTGGAGGCCATCAGCAGCCGCGCGCCCTTGCGGCGCGCCAATTCCAGGGCGTTCCAGGTGCCCTGGGAGCCGACGCGCATGGTGGCCAGCGGCCTGTTCAGATAGTCGACGGGGGAGGCGGGTGAGGCAAAGTGCAGCACGGCGTCGACCGGGCCCTCCACCTCGCACTCCTCGGAGACGTCCATGGTCCGCAGCGACAGCCTGCCGTGGTCGGGGAACTCCAGGTTCCGCTTGGAGCCCGACGAGAAGTCGTCCAGGCAGACCACCTCGGCGCCCGCGTCGAGAAAGTGCGCGACCAGATGGGAGCCGACGAATCCGGCGCCGCCCGTGACGACGACGCGTTCGGGCGCGGTGCCCGGGGGGCGGGGTGCGCCCGTTGCCGCCATGTTCCCTCCTCAGCGAGTTTCTGAACATGCCCTTGCTTGCCGTCGGAGCGGCCACGGAAGTGCCTCGGCGCTATCCGTGGCCGACCGTGGCCCGGACCAGCAGATGGTCCATCCCGTCGGGGAACGACCGGTCCTCGACGCGGACGTCGGCGAACCCGGCCAGCGCCAGCGCCGCCGTGACCTCCCGCGCGCGCCGCGGGTAGAGCCGGAGTTGGCGGAACCAGGTGCGGACCAGGTGGCCCGAGGCGTCCAGCTCCTCGTATCGGAAGGTGCAGGCGAGCACGCCGGTCTCCGGCGTATAGCGGGACTGTTCGCTGACGTACAGGGAGTGGTCGCCCAGATAGTCGTGGATGTCGTGCGCCCGGGTGAGCGCGCCCGTCGCCCCGGCGAGCGAGCCCAGATACTCGACGTCGAAGCGCGACACATCCAGCAGGATCTCCGTCTCCGGCTTGCTGATCCGCCGGCAGTTGGCGAACAGCTCGTCCAGCAGCGTGTCGTCCAGGAGGTGCGAGATCAGGTCGTACGGCATCACGATCGCGTCCGCGGGACCGGTGTCCGGCAGCTCGGGCAGCGTGTGCCGGTGCAGCTCGGCCCGCCCACCCAACTCCTCCTCGTCCAGGCGCTCTTGGAACCTGCGCAGCATCCCGGCTGAGCCGTCGACGCCCAGGACGCGGTGGCCGAGCCTGGCGAACGGCAGCAGCACGTCGCCGATGCCGCACCCCAGCTCCATCACGGTGGAGCCGGGCGCCAGGCCACGCAGCTCGGAGAGGTAGAGGGGGCCGACCCGGGGGGAGATGCCCATCTTCATCTCGTACAGCTCGGGGTCGTAGAACTCGTGCAGGCTCATCGTGGGCTCTCCCCATCTCGCGCTGGTGCCGAACAGGTCGCTGGTGCCGGTCGTGCCGCCGGTGCCGGCCGGGTCACCGGTGTCGAACGGGCCCGGCCCTCACTCGCGCAGGGCGTCGGGGACGGGCGGCGGCGGGACGTCGCCGAACTCGCTGTTGGACATGCCGCCCAGCCGGTACCGCAGCGTGGCCTGCCGCGTGCAGCCGACCGGCACGTCCAGCGCCACCAGCTGCTCCAGCAGGATGTCGTCCTCGCCGAGGCGTTCGGCGACCTCGCGCCGGGTGCGGGGGCGGCGGAAGGTGAGCAGGCCCAGCAGCCGGCGCTCGAAGAGCCACTCGCCCATGTCGACCATCCCCCCGTCGCCCTCCGGCAGTTCGAACGCGAAGCCGTCGCGGATCACCGGGTCCCCGCCCATGACGCCCGCCGCGCACAGCTCCCGGAAGCGCCGCTCCGACTCGGGCCCCGGCGGCAGCCAGGGGAAGCGGGTCACCGGAGTCGGCCGGCCCTCGCCGTCGACGAGGGTGCGCCAGGAGTGCACGGCGGGACTGCCGGTGCCGACCGCGAGCTCCAGCAGGCTCGACAGATGGTCCACCTCCCACTCGTTGTCGTCGTCCAGGAACGCCACGAAGTCGCCCGTCGTCCCCCGCGTCGCCAGGTCGCGCAGTGCCGCGATGCGGTCGAACGGGTCGTCCCACGCGGCGTCGGCCCGGTCGATGCGGACCACCCGCGCGTCGAGCGTCGCGGGCACGTCGGGCGCGGCGGCCGTGCCGTCGATCCAGAGGGTGGTGCGGATCCGGGCGTGCACGTCCTGCTTGGCGACGCTGTTCAACGCGGCGTCCAGCGTGGGGCGCGTGCCCCGGGTGATGACGACGACGTCGATGACCGGCGGCGCCGACTCCGAGGCCAGGCCGCCGAACGCCGGGCGCGGTCCGCCCCGCGCGCTCCCCGGCCGCCCCAGCGCGGCGGCCAGCCGCTCGACCCGTTCCGGCGCGGCGAGGAACAGCTGGTGCGGCACCACCACCCCGGTCGTGTGCCACGCGCCGGAGCGCGGAACGGGGGGCGCGGGGTCGCGCGCGAGCGCCGCGAACTGCTTGACCGTGCCGGGCCGGTAGAGCGGGCCCTCGGGCACCGGCGGGTAGACGCGGTCCAGCGTCGCGCCCGTGCGCGCGTGCACCTCCCGCAGCACCTCCCCCGGCGGGCGCCCGTCGGGAACGCGCAGCGCCAGCCCGTAGAACGTGCCGCCCGACAGCACCCCCTCGTCCGCCGCGACCTCCCAACCCTGGTCGGTCATCAGCGAACGGAACAGCGCCGCCCGTTCCGCGCGGACCGCCGCCTGGCGGGGGAACCTGGCCAACTGGTCCAGCAGCAGCGCCGCCGAGGTCTCCGGCAGCGCGTGGTTGGCGCCGTGGAGCAGGAACGCCGGCTCCAGCTCGTTGGCCGCCTCCGGCTCGGGCAGCCGGGTCCGCCGGCGCGAGTCCATCACCAGCGAGTCCAGGCGTGCGGCGATCTCCGGGTCGTCGGTGAGGACCGCGCCGCCCTCCGCACAGGTGATGATCTTCGTGGCCTGGAGGCTCATGATCGAGACGTCACCGAGCCCGCCGAGGCGCCGGCCGTGCGCGTCCGTGCCGAACTGGCTGTGCGACACGTCCTCGATGATCGGCACGCCGGGCCAGGCGGCCCTGGCGCGGGCCACGTCGAACACCTGGGCATAGAGATGGATGCCCAGCACGGCGCTCGGGGCGGCGGCGAGCCCGGCCGGGTCGCCGCAGGGGGAGTCCTCGTCCGCGTCGAAGTAGACCGGGCGCGCGCCCACCCGGAAGACGGCCGTCGCGCAGCTCACCCACGTGGTGGCGGGCATCGCCACGGTGTCGCCGGGGCCGATGCCGAGCGCGTGCAGGGCGACGACGATGGCGCTGGAACCGTTGGTCGTCAGCACGGCGTGCGCGCGCCCGGAGCGGGCGGCCAGCTCGCGTGCGGCGCGTTCGTTGTCCGACGACCAGACGCTGCGGGCGCCGCTCACCGCCAGCCGGCCGCTGAGCAGCGGCCGGGCCAGGGCGCGCACCGACCGTTCGTCCGTCTCCGGCCACTCGGGCCAGGCGGCGCCGGTGTGCGGGGCGAGGTTTCCTTCGACAGGCACGGGTGACTCCCTCTCCTGGATCAGGACTGGTGCGGCGGGTGCGAGACCACGGTGAGCGGCAGGGAGGGCCGCGTCGCGCCGGGGGAGGGCGGCTGTGGCGTGCCCACGCCGGTCACGGCGGGGCAGTTCGCCGGCGTCAGCCGCACCACGTGGTCCGCGTAACCGGGGTGGGTCTCGGCGTCGAAGTCGACGTACCTGTTGCGGTAGCACCAGTTGCATTCTTCGAATCGTTTCGAAAGACCCTTCTCCCAGGCCGCGTGCTCCGCGCGCAGATCCTGGTACGCGGGGCCGTTCCAGATCTCCTCGAACGACGCCGCCCTGAGGTCGCCGAGCAGATAGCTCTCGCCCGGCTGGCCGATGAGGTGGTCGCAGAAGCCCACCCGGCCCGCGTAGTTGAAGTAGCAGTACATCCACGGGTGGGTGCAGGTCTTGGCGGTGTGCTCGGTGAGCGCCCACTCCTCGTCGAGCGCCGCGTCGATGCGCACCTCGGTGCCGGTCTCCTCGGCCACCCGCGCGGTCTCCGCGAGGGAGGCGGCGAGCCGGTCCCGGTGGAAGCGGAGGTTGTCCGGGTCGTCGTGGCCGAGCGTCACCGGGTTGAGGTGGACGCGGAACCCGAGGCGCCCGGCGAGGGTGACGATCTGCCCGAGCTCCTCCAACGCGGCGGCCTGCACGACCACGTTCAGGTGAACGTTGTCCGTGCCGACGCCGCTGGCGCGTCCCTCGTCCGCCAGGATTTCGAGGTTCCGCACGATGGTCTTGAACTTGGCGCCGCTGCGAAGGGTTTCGAAGGTCTTCTCCTCGCCCGCGTCGAACGAGACGGCGATCAGCGCCCGGTTGCGCACCAGATGCCGCCACATCTCCTCGTTCGGCACGGACAGGTTCGTCACGATCCGCACGCGGCAGCCGTAACTCAGCGTTTTGTCGACGAACTCGGGGAAGCGCTTGAGGATGGTGCTCTCCCCCCAGCCGCGGAGGTCCACGATCTCCGCCGTCGGGAAGAGTTCCTCCGCGATCTCCTCGAAGAGCTCGAAGCTCATGTTCTTCGAGCGGTCGAAGGGGCCGCCGGAACGGCACATCGGGCAGGAGAAGTTGCAGTTCTCGGTGAGTTCGACGAAGAGGGCGCGCGGTCGGCTGGTGAGCCTGGCGCGTCCCTCCTCGAATTCCCTGAGGTTCAGGACACGGTTTTCTTCGCGGGTGAGCATGGCTGGTCCCCGACCGTCGGTGTGGCACGGAATTGTCGAACCGGCTGTCGTGTGCGGGCGCCGGCTAGTGCGTGATGTCCGAGAGGTGGGCGAGCGGCCACGCGGCCGGCTCCACCTCGAACGCGCGGCTCGCCCCGGCGGCGTCGGGCCCGCCCGCCGGTCTGTCCAGCGCGGTGAAACGGAACTGGTGGAACTCCCGGCGCAGCGCGATCGTGTGCGTCCAGAAGGGGGTGCCCGCCCCCTCAAGGGCCGCCGCCAGCTCCGGGTCCGGCACGGCGGGCGGCGCGGTGGCCGCGTCGCTCAGGACCAGGACCCGGCGCGCGCACCGCAGCGCCTCGGCGATCACCCGGCACGCGGTGGCCTCGGGCAGCACCCGCCAGTAGTCGGTCAGGACGGCCACGTCCACCTGTCCGTCCTCGAACGGCAGCCGCGTGCCGAGCAGCCGGTAGGAGCGGCCCTCGACCTCGTCGGCGGTGGGGCCGACCGTCAGCGTCGGCGCGGGCAGCGAGGTGGGCCAGGCGTCGGCCGCGCCGATCAGCAGGGTGCTCTCCGCGCCGGCCAGCGCCTCGCTCGCCCCGGGCAGCGCGGACAGGTGGGCGGTGTCGACGGCCTCGGGCGCGAGGCGGTCGCGGAAGCTGGTCAACGCGGGCAGCGCCGCGCGGGCGTTCACGATGTCGAAGGCGCACACGGCCTCCACCTCCAGCGTGGGGTGGCGGCGGAGCAGCACGAGGTCGTTGCGCCGGTCCCGCAGCAACTCGGTGTGCCGGTCGCGGGGATGGGGCTGGTGCAGCGCGCGGGAGTCCGGCAGGAAGACCGTCGGCAGCCCGGCGAGCGACAGGCGCAGCCCCAGCTCGACGTCCTCGACGCCCTTGACGTCGAAGCTCTCGTCGAAACCGCCGACGGCCTCGAACGCGTCGCGCGGGACGCTGACGTTGCAGGTCCAGAAGAACGCCCAGTCGCTGGGTCTGGGCTCGGCGAGCAGCTCCGTCAGCGGGTCGTGCAGCAGGTCGACGGTGGCGGCCTTGGCGAAGACCTCCTCGGCCGACTCCCAGTTCCAGTCGCCGCCGATCCGCAACTCCCACGTCTCCGGGGTGAGTTCCCTGCCGTGCGTGTAACCGGAGGCCGCCACCCGGCGCGCGCCCTGCGTCGCGAGATGGACGGCCAGCATGTCGGGATGGGCGAGGCAGTCGACGTCGAGAAAGACCAGGAGGTCAGCGGTGGCTAATCGGGCTCCCTGGTTCCTGGCCCCGGAAGCGCCGGCGGCCTTTTCGTTCCTGACTACCCTGATATCGAGCGAGGACAGCGCGTCGGCCGATTCCCGGACGAGTGCACGTGCATCCTCGCGAGATCCGTCGTCGACGACGATTACCTCGAAGTCGGTGGTGGGGAGCGTCTGTCGGGTCAGACTCAGAAGCGTTCTGACGAGTTCTTTCGGCCGATTGTGCGCGGGTACCACAACAGAAACGTCGGTCACGAGGACACAGCTTCCTGTGGGAAGTGAGAAATCAACGAACGCCCAAAGGCGAAAATAAGCGTAGGCACATAGTTGCCACCCGGTCAAGAGTGCGCTGACGGCCCCTCAGCCGCCCCAGGACCGCTCGCTTCGTCCGGTTGAGCCGCGATCGAGGTCGGTATGCGGAAAGGGCCCGGGGGCCGGGATCCGAAACCCCTGTCCTCCCGTATATTTTGCCTGCCGGGGGCGCGAAACACCCCGAAAAGGGCGCCCAGTTACCGGGCGATGAACGAACAATTACCGCGCTGAGTTCACGGCGCCCCGGAGGTGGGATTAACGGCTGCTGACACGCCGCTCGGGCATGATCTATGGTGACGCGAATGGTGGATTCACAGCTGAATCTTGAGATTCCCGACTCCCGTGGCCCGAAGCGCTATCTCCTGTGGATGACCGCCCGCCAGCGGCGCCGCGTCGCCCTCGACACGTTCCTGGTCAGCGGTCAGATGGTCGGCCTGGCGCTGATGCCCTACCTGCTGGCGCGCACCATCGACGACGGGCTCGGCGACGGGGACTCCACGACCTCCGGCGCGCTGCTCGGCTGGGTCGCCGCCCTGCTGGGCGTCGGCGTGCTCAACGCGTGGCTGGCCGTCCTCCGGCACCGCACGATGACCCGCATCCGCATGGACGCCATCTACCGCACCGTGCACGCCGTCGTCGGCCACGCCATGCGGCTCGGCGCCGCCCTGCCCCGCCGGGTCACCGTCGGCGAGGCCGTCACCATCGGCTTCGGCGACGCCGGGGTGATCGCCACCGTGCTGGCCGTCATCGGCCCCGCGATCGGCGCGGTCTGCGCCTACGCGGTCGTCGCCGGGCTGATGTGGACCGTCTCGCCGCCGCTCGCCGCCGTCGTCCTGCTCTGCGTCCCGCTGGTGGGCGTGCTGGTCGGCCCGCCGCTGCGGCGCCTCCAGGCCGTCGAGGCGACCTACCGGGAGCGGCAGGGCGCGCTCGCCGCGCGGATCGGGGACCTCGTCGGCGGGCTGCGCGTCCTCAACGGACTCGGCGGCAAGGCGGTCTTCGCCGCCCGCTACCGGGAGGGCTCCCGCGCGCTGCGCGAGGAGGGCTACCGGGTCGGCGCGGTGACCAGCTGGATCGGGGCGCTCGGCGTGGGGCTGCCCACGCTCCTCCTCGCCGTGGTGATGTGGCTGGCCGCGCGGATGGCGGCCCAGGGGGACATCACCGTCGGCGAGTTGGTGGCCGTCTACGGCTACGCCGCAGTCCTGGTGGTGCCGGTCTCCACGCTGATCGACGTCGGGTACGACTACGCGCGCGGCCTCGTCGCGGTCGGCCGCGTCGTGCGCTTCCTGCGGCTGCCCCCGGACGGGCCGACGCCCGACGGCCACACCGAGGCGCCGCACGCCGAACCACCCGTGGGACCCGCCGTGCTCCACGATCCGGACTCCGGCGTCACCCTCGCCCCCGGCACGCTGACCGCGCTGGTCAGCGCCCGCCCGGAGGAGACCGCGGCCGTCGTCGAGCGCCTGGGCCGGTTCACCGGCTCGGCCGCCACCTGGGGCGGGGTCAGGCTTGAGAGCATCGCGCCGGAGCGGGTGCGGGAGCGGATCCTGCTCGCCGACAACGAGGCCGACCTCTTCTCCGGAACGGCGCGCGACATCGTCGCCGGCGGCGCGGACACGGACCCGCGGGCGGTGGCCGACGCCCTCGCCGCCGCCATGGCACGCGACATCGTCGACGCCCTGCCGCACGGGCTCGACTCCCGGATCGAGGCCCAGGGCCGCAACCTCTCCGGCGGCCAGCGCCAGCGCCTCCGGCTCGCGCGGGCGCTGCGCGCCGAGCCCGAGGTGCTGCTGGCCGTCGAGCCCACCTCGGCGGTCGACGCACACACCGAGGCGGCGCTCGCCGAACGGCTGCGCGCCGCCCGCGCGGGCCGCACCACCGCCGTCACCACCTCGTCGCCGCTGCTGCTGGACCGGGCGGACACCGTGCACTTCCTGGTGGCCGGCCGGGTCTCCGCCACCGGTGACCACCGCCGCCTCCTCGCCGAACGCCCCGACTACCGCCGGCTCGTCGCCCGGGAGCAGGACGACCCCCGCGACGCGGCCGGCCACGCCCCGGCCACCCCGGAGACCGTCCGATGACCGTTCCCGGACAGCCGCACGAGGGCCAACTGCCCGTCGCCGCGCCGCCGGAGGTGCGTCGCGCCGCCGTGGCGCTGGTCCGCGACGACCGCGCCACGTTCACCGCCATGATCGTGCTCAACGCGCTGGCCGCCGTCGCCGGCCTCGCCGGCCCGTGGCTGCTCGGTCGCATCGTCGACGAGGTCGAGTCGGGGGCCGGTCCTGGCGGCGTCGAACGGCTGGCGCTGGCCATGCCCGTCTTCGCGCTGGCGCAGATCGTCCTCTCCCGCCAGGCCCGCCACCTGGGGCACCGGTTCGGTGAACGGACCTCGGCGCACATCCGGGAGCGCTTCGTCGAACGGGTCCTCGCGCTCCCCGCCTCCACCGTCGAACGCGCCGGCGTGGGCGACCTGACGACGCGCGGCACGACCGATGTCGCCGCCGTCGGCCACACCCTGCGCGACATCGGCCCCGAGATGTTCATCGCGGCGACCCAGGCGCTGCTCGTGCTCGTCGCGGTCCTCGTCGTCCATCCGCTGCTCGGGCTGGTCGGGGTGGCCGGGCTCGCCGGGATCGGGTTCGCCGTGCGCTGGTATCTGCGCCGGGCGCGCGCCGCCTATCTGGCCGAGGGCGCGGCGACCTCCGCGCTGGCGGAGCAACTGTCCGCCACCGTCGCCGGCGCCCGCACCGTCGAGGCGCTGTCCCTGCGGCGGCGCCGCCTGGAGGTCTGCCGGGACGCCGTCGCGACCAGCCGGCGCACCAGGGAACGCACGCTCTTCCTGCGCAGCGTGCTCTTCCCCGCCGTCGACGTCTCCTATGTCCTGCCCGTCGCCGGGGTGCTGCTGCTCGGTGGCGCGCTGCACGAGCGCGGCGCGGTGAGCCTGGGCTCGGTGGTCGCCGTCGCGCTCTATCTGCGGCAGCTGGCCCAGCCGTTGGACGTGATCCTGCAACGGCTGGAGCAGTTGCAGAGCAGCGGCGCCTCGTTCACCAGGGTCGAGGGCGTCGGCACCCTCCCGCCCGAGCGGCGCGGCGAGCCGCCCGTGCCCGCCGACGACCGGATCGAGGTGGTCGACGCGCGCTTCGCCTACGACGGGGGCGGCGACGTGCTGCACGGCGTCGACCTGGCGGTGCGGCCCGGCGAACGGCTGGCGGTCGTCGGCCGTTCCGGCGCGGGGAAGTCGACGCTCGGCCGGCTGCTGGCCGGCATCGACGTGCCGCGCTCGGGAACCGTCGCGGTGGGCGGGGTGCCGATCGCCGCGCTGGACCCCGCCCGGCTGCGGCGCCAGGTCGTGCTCGTCACCCAGGAGCACCACGTCTTCCTCGGCACCGTGCGGGACAACCTGCGGATCGCCGCCGAGTCCGCCGACGACTCCCGGCTGCACGCGGCGCTCACCGCCGTCGGCGCCGACTGGGTGGGGGAACTGCCGCGGGGCCTGGACACCGAGCTGGGCGCCGGCGGGCACCGCGCCGACACCGCGCAGGCCCAGCAACTGGCCCTGGCGCGCGTGGTGTTGGCCGACCCGCACACCGTGGTCCTCGACGAGGCGACGGCGCTGCTCGACCCGCGCACCGCCCGCCAAACCGAACGCGCCCTCGCCGCCGTCCTGGAGGGGCGCACCGTCATCGCCATCGCGCACCGTCTGCACACCGCGCACGACGCGGACCGGGTGGTGCTGATGGAGAACGGCCGCGTGGGCGAACTCGGCACCCACGCCGAACTGATGGCCGCGGGCGGCGCCTACGCGGCCCTCTGGCACTCCTGGCACGGCACCCCACACGACCCGCGCCACGACACCGCGCGCCACGACACCGCGCGCCCCGGCGCGCGGTGAGCGCCCCCGGGGGCACCGCGGGGGCGCCCGTTCCACCGAGCCCGTCCGCCGGACCCGTTCCGGCACCGCCCGTTCCACAGCAAAGGGGAGTCACGGCCATGCGCGTGAACATCGCGGAGTCAGCCGACCATCTCGCGGCCCTCTACGGACTGGGCGAGGGGCCCTGGACGTTGAGGCCCGTCGCGCGCGGCGCGACCGGGCGGGTGTGGCGGCTGTCGGGGGCGGGGGCGGACTGGGCGGTCAAGGAGCTGCTCTTCGGCTTCGACGCCGGGCAGGTGCGTGACGAGGCGACGCTCCGCGACGCCGCCGCCGCGCGCGGCGTCCTCGCCCCCCGTTTCCTGACCACCCGCGACGGCGTCCGCACCCCGGCGCTGCCGCCCGAGTTCGGCCCCGTTCACGTGAAGCTCTACGAGTGGGTGGAGGGCTTCCCGGTCGACGCCACCGCCCCCGACGTCCTGGACTGGGTGGGCGCCACCCTGGCCCGGGTCCACCTGGCCGGGGTCCCCGCCAGCCAGGCCCCCGACGGCTGGTACCAGCGGGCCCCCGAGGCCGACGACTGGAAGCGGCTGCTGGCCGACGTCCGCGCCGCCGGCCCCTCCTGGGCCGGGGAGCTTACCGCGTTCGTCGAGGGCTCGCTCCCGGCGCTCTCCCCGCACATCGCGCCGGCCGCCGAGGACGAGCTGCTGGTCTCCCACCGCGACCTCCAGCCGCAGAACGTGCTGCGGGACGCGCGGGGCCCGGTGCTGCTCGACTGGGACGACACCGGCCCGACCACCGCCGAACGCGAGCTGGCCAGCGTGCTCCACATGTGGTCGGGGCGGCAGCACCCGCGCGCCGACGACGCCCGCAGGCTGTGGCGCTCCTACCGGGACGCCGGCGGGCCGGGCCGGGTGCGCGACCTGGACTCGTTCTCCGCGTTCTTCGCCGGCACCCTCAACTTCCTGTATGTGCAGGCGCGCGACGCCGTCGACCCGGAACTGGGCGAGCGGCAACGCGCGTTCGCCGACGCCCAGGTGCCGGCCTTCCTGCCGGACATGCCGCGCGCGGAGACCATCTCCCGGCTCGTCGAGGCGGTCGCGTCCGCGTAGCGGCGCCACCCCGACACGTTCCCGGGCCCGGCCGCGCGGCACCGCGCGGCCGGGCCCGGGGGCGGGTCAGCGCGGCAGGGTCAGCGTGACCACGCCGTCGACGGCGGCCACCGGCGCGCCGTAGCCGTCGGGTCCGGCCAGCACCGCGCGCCAGCTGCCCGGCGCGTTCCGGGCGCGGACGGTGACCGTGTCGCCCACGCGGTGGGTGTCGAAATCCCCGGCGCCGTCGTCCCAGCGGCCGGGTACATGGGTGACGACGGTCTCGCCGTCGGCCGGGGCGTGGACGCGGAGGGTGACGCCGTCGGCCCAGTCGTAGACGGGGGAGTCGTCCCGGTCGCCGAACGGGACGACGGAGCCGGGGCGCGCGAAGAGCGGCAGGCTCTCGAAGCCGTACCGTTCGCGCCGCCAGCCGGGGCCCTCGACCTGACGGCCGGTCAGCAGGTGGGTCCAGGTGCCGGCCGGCAGGTAGTACTCGACGGTGCCGTCCTCGGAGAAGACGGGCGCGACCAGCAGGTCGCCGCCGAGCATGTACTGCCGGTCCAGCGTGCCGCATGCCGGGTCGTCGGGGAACTCCAGCACCATCGCCCGCATCATCGGGGTGCCGTGCGCGGCGGCCTGCTGGGCGGCCCGGTAGAGATAGGGCATCAGCCGGTGCTTGAGCCGGGTGAAGTCCCGGGTGACCTCGACCGCCTCGTCGCCGTAGTCCCACGGCACCCGGTAGGTGCCGGCGCCGTGCAGCCGGCTGTGCGAGGACAGCAGCCCGAACTGCACCCACCGTTTGAAGACCGCGCGGTGCGGGGTGTTCTGGAAGCCGCCGATGTCGTGGCTCCAGAAGCCGAAGCCGGACAGCCCGAGGGACAGCCCACCGCGCAGCGACTCGGCCATCGCGGAGAACGTCGAGTCGCAGTCCCCGCCCCAGTGCACGGGGAACTGCTGGCCGCCCGCGGTGGCGCAGCGCGCGAAGAGCACCGCCTCGTCGGCGCCGCGCGCCTCGGCGAGGACGTCGAAGACCACCTGGTTGTACAGCTGGGTGTAGTAGTTGTGCATCCGCTCGGGGTCGGAGCCGTCGTGCCACACCACGTCGGTCGGGACCCGCTCGCCGAAGTCCGTCTTGAAGGCGTCCACGCCCTGGTCGGTCAGCGCCCGCAGCTTCCCCGCGAACCACTCCCTGGCGTCCGGGTTGGTGAAGTCCACCAGCCCCATGCCCGCCTGCCACATGTCCCACTGCCACACGTCGCCGTTGGGCCTGCGGACCAGGTACCCGGCGCGCATCGCCTCGGCGAAGAGCGGGGACTTCTGGCCGATGTACGGGTTGATCCACACCGAGATCCGCAGCCCCTGCTCCCGCAGTCGGCCGAGCATCCCCTCCGGGTCGGGGAAGACATCCGGGTCCCAGGTGAAGTCGCACCACTGGTACGCCTTCATCCAGAAGCAGTCGAAGTGGAAGACGCCCAGCGGGATGTCGCGTTCGGCCATGCCGCGCACGAAGCGGGTGACGGTGGCCTCGTCGTAGTCGGTGGTGAAGGAGGTGGACAGCCACAGCCCGAACGACCACGCCGGCGGCAGCGCCGGGCGCCCGGTCAGCGCGGTGTAGCGGTCCAGGATCTCCTTCGGCGTCGGGCCGTGGATGACCAGGTACTCCAGCGACTGGTCCGCCACGGAGAACCGCACCTGCCCCACGTCCTGGGAGCCCACCTCGTAGCGGACCTGCCCGGGGTGGTTGACGAAGACGCCGTAGCCGCGGTTGGTCAGATAGAACGGCACGTTCTTGTACGCCTGGTCGGTGGCCGTCCCGCCGTCCGCCTGCCAGACCTCCACCGTCTGCCCGTTCCTGGTGAACGGCGTGAAGCGCTCCCCGAGACCGTAGACCAACTCGCCGACTCCCAGGGACAGTTGCGCCACCGAGTAGTGACGTTCCCCGCCGACCAGGGTGAAGCCGGTGCCCAGCCCCTCCGCGGTCGTCAGCCTCCGGCCGTCTGCGGAGAACTCCAGCCGCCAGGGCCCCGAGGTGTCGACCCGCAGTTCTAAGGAACCGCTGCTCAGCTCCACCACCGCGCCGTCGCGCCGGGTCTTCGCCGCGTGGTCGGGGCGCTCGGCGAGCGCGAACTCCGGCCCGCGCGGCAGGCTTCCGGCGTGGTGCGTCGTCCGCACGGAGATCACGCCCTCCGCGGGGGAGGAGCACTCCACCGTGAGCAGCGCGGAGTCGATCGTGCTGTCCCGGCTGGCCACGTGCTGGACCGCGGAGTACAACGTCAGCCGGTCGTCCGCGACCACGGCCTCCGCGACCTCGGTCGCGTACACGTCCTCGGTGCGCTGGCGGAGCAGCCAGTGGCCGTCTGAGTTCTTCACGCGTTCTCCTTCTCGTCGGAGCAGGGGAATCAGGGAAGAGCCGCGGGACCGTTCCCTGGATAAGTCGAAGGATTATTTCGGGACGGCGAGAGCGCCCTAAAGCGGCGCGTGGCGTTGACCATATCCCCTGTCCGCTCCGCTGAGAAGCGGGTGTCGGGCAACGCGGGCCAGGTCACCGGGGTTTGACGGCGTGTGAACTCTTCGACCGTAGCCGGGAGGAGCGTGTTCGCGGCGGTGTCCCGCGGTGTCGGACATCGACGCGTGGGCGCGGGCCGGACGGAAATCCCACGGGACGCCGAACGTTGTCCTCTCGTTCGGGTAACTCGCGGGGAACCGCGCGGTCACGCCCGGTTCTTTTTCCGCTCTCGTGCGGGTAATTCGGAAGTCGGAGTTACCGGAGTCGAATTGTCAAGAGTGCCGTGGCGTGCGGGAAGGGGCGGCCCCTTCCCGTGGCCACTGGTCGCTCGCGCGGTGCCCCGCGTCCCCCCCCACCGCCGGTGGGCGGCTCGGGGGCGCGGGGGACGGCGCGAACGCCGGGTGGCGGGACGCGGTCGACAACGTCGCCGTACCGGCCGGGTGGTCGGCCTGCGTGCGGCGGGCCGCCCGCGCGCGTCAGCCGGCGGCGATCCCCAGGGGGGCGAGCACCTCGCGCAGGGCGGCGCGGGTCGGCGCGTCGAGCGGGCGGGCGGGGGAGCGGACGGTGGCGTCGGCGATGAGCCCGCGGGCGACGAGCACCTCCTTGTGTATCGCCCAGGCCCAGCCCTGCTGGAGCCCGTGCAGGACCAGCGGCAGCAGCCGCGCGAACCCCTCCCTGGCCCGGGCGCGCTCCCCGGCGGCCCAGTCGTCGAGCACCGGGCGCAGCAGGTCGGGGAACTCGCAGGCCGGCATGGTGCCGATGGCGCCCCTGGCGTACTCGTCGAGGCAGAACTGCGCGTTCTGCCCGCCCAGCACCGCGAACCCCTCGCCGCCGGCGGCCTCGACCACGGCGGTCACCTTCGGCGGGGTCGGCGGCGCCTCGACCTTCACGGAGGTGACGCCCGGCACCTCGGCGAGCCGCGCCAGCGCGGCAGGCGTCATGGCGACCCCGGTCACCCCCGGCGCGTCCTGGACCATCACCTCGCACGGGGTGGCGGCGGCGACCTCCGCGTAGAACTCCAGCAGCTGCGCGGGCGTCGGCTTGACCATGTACGGCGGCAGCACCATCAGCGCCGCGGCGCCGTCGTCGGCGGCGGCCCGCGCCTGCTCCACGGCGGTGACCGTGGACGTCGCGTTGACCCCGGCCACCACCGGCACGGCGCCGGCCGCGACGTCGACGACCTCGCGCAGCACGCGGGCGCGTTCCTCGGCGGTCAGCGCGAAGGTCTCGCTGGCCATGCCGGAGACGGCCAGCCCGTCGACGCCGCTGGCGAGGTTGAACTCGACGACGCGGCGCAGCGAGGGCAGGTCGAGTGAGCCGTCCGAGGCGAAGGGGGTGGCCAGGATCGGCGCGAGCCCGTGGACGAGGGGCATGGGGGAATCAGTCCTTTCCTGCGAGGTCGCGCACGACCTGCTCGTCGACATCCACGCCGAGCCCGGGCCCGGCGGGAAGGGGGAAGTGGTCGGGGCGGACCTCCAGGGGGGTCCGCAGCACGCGCTGGCCGACCTCGGTCGAGGTGGGCTGGTACTCGAAGACCAGCAGGTCCTCGACGGCCGCCCCCACGTGCAGCCCGGCGGCCAGCGCGACGCCGAGCCCGACGGAGTGGTGCGGCGCCACGGGCACATGGGCGCCCGCGCACAGCTCGGCGATCGCCATCGCCTCCGTGACGCCGGTGCGGGCCACGTCCGGCTGGGCGATCTCCAACGCGCCGGAACGCAGCCAGCGGGCGAACTCCCAGCGGTTGCGCAGGGTCTCGCCCACCGCCAGCGGCAGCGCCGACCGCGCGCCGAGCCGGACATGGCCCTCCTCGTCCTCGGGCGCCAGCGGCGCCTCAAGGAACCAGCAGCCGCGCTCGGCCAGCCCGACCGCCAGCCGCCGCGCCTCGGCCGGGCCGTAAGCCCAGTGCGCGTCGACCGCGACCCGCAGCGCGGGCGCCGCGGCCCGGACGGCGTCCACCGTGGCGAGGTCGGCGTCCACGCCGTGGCCCAGGTGCAGCTTGACGCCGCGCGCGCCCCGCGCCGCCCAGTCGGCGGCGAGCGCGCCGCGCTCCGCGTCGGTGGTGCGCGGCAGCCCCGAGACATAGGTCGGCAGCCGGCCCCGGAACGCCCCGCCGAGCAGCGTCGCCACGGACTCGCCGCGCAGCCGCCCGGCCAGGTCCCACAGCGCGATGTCGACGGCCGCCAGCGCGTCCGCCTGGTGGCCCACCAGATGCCCGCGCTCCCGCATCAGGTCCCGCAGCGCCACCCAGTTCGGGCGCGGCGCGCGGGCGTCGCGCCCTCGCAGCACCGGGGCCAGCAGCAGGTCGACGACGGCGGCCGGCACCTCGGGCGCGACCGGCGCCAGCGCCTCGCCCCAGCCCGCGGTGCCGTCCTCGGCGACGACCTTCACCAGCAGGGTCTCGAACCGCCGCGAGTAGAGGCTGCGCCAGGGCGCGCGCACCTGGTAGCCGGCCGGCACCTCGGAGCCGTCCGGCAGGTCGCCGAGGTACGCCTCGTCGTGGAAGACCTTGAGGACGAACGTCTCGACCGAGGCGATCTGCATGTGCTCATCCATTCTGCGGTTGGACTCTTGCGTTGAGTGGATAGCCTAATGCAGTATCCACAACACAACGCAAGTGTTTCGGATGCAGGGGAGCAGACAGTGGCCGCGGAGCAGGGCACGAGCACCAATCAGAGCGTCGAACGCGCCGCCGCCGTCCTCGCGGCGTTCCACGACGGACAGCCGCTGCGGGTCGCCGACGTCGCCACCCGCGCCGCCCTCGGCCAGTCCACGACGTCCCGGATGCTCGCGACGCTCGAAGCCCTGGAGTACGTGGAGCGCGACGCCACCACCGGCCTCTACCGGCTCGGCACCGGACTGATCACCCTGGCCGGCTCGGCGCTCAACCAGCACCCCGTCTACCGCGCCTCCCGCCGCCACGCCCAGGAGGCCGCCGCGCTGCTCGGCCTCGGCGTCAACGTCTCCGTGCTGCACCGGGGCACCGTCTTCTACCTCGCCAACTACGAGGGCGCGCTCGCGCCGAAGTCCATGACGCTCGCCGGGCAGCGCAACGCCCTGCACGCCACCGGCATGGGCAAGTGCCTGCTGGTCGGCAGCACCCCCGAGGAGCGCCGCGCGATGCTGCCCGAGCTGCCGAGGTTCACCGGCCGGACCGTCGGCGCCCACGAGGAGCTGGACGCGCAGGTCGCCCTGGTCCTGGAGCGCGGCTACGCCACCGAGGTCGAGGAACTCGCCCTGGGCCGCGCCTGCGTGGCCGCGCCCATCAGGGACGCCGCGGGCGAGGTCGTCGCCGCGCTGTCGATCTCCGGCTCGCTCTCCGCGATCGACCTCGACCGCCGCGAGGGCGAGTTGGCCGGCCGCGTGATCGAGACGGCCGACGAGGTCAGCACCGCCCTCGGCTACACGGGCCCCGCCGTCTACCCGCACCACGGGCCGTCCGCCGCGCCCCGCACCCTCGGCGGCGGTGCCTGATGGCGCCGGCACCCGGACGCCCCGCCGGCCCGTCCCGGCGGCGCGTGCTCACGCTCGGCCTCGCCGCGACGGCCGGCGCCGCGCTCGCCGGCTGCGGCGCGGGCGGCGGGTCGGCCGGCGGGAGGACCGTGCTGGAGTTCCCCTCCTGGCAGGCCGCCGAGGGGTCCTTCGCCCTCTGGTGGCGCGAGCTGATCGCCGCCTTCGAGGAGGCCCGCCCGGACGTCGAGGTCGACTTCTACTCCATCCCGTACGACAGCTACGTCGACCAGCTCACCATCAGGTTCGCCGCCGGCGACCGCCCCGAGATCACCCATCTCCCGGCGCGCAACGCCGCCGAGTTCGCCGGCCGGGGCTGGCTCACCCCGCTCGCCGACCGGCTGCGCGGCACCGACATCCCCCGCACCTGGACCCCGCTGCAGGAGGAGATGGAGCTGAACGGCGAGGCCCACGGCGTCCTGCTGCTCGGCTACGGCTACACCCTCTACTACAACGAGCGGCTGCTGGAGTCCGCCGGCGCCGGGGTCCCCACCACCCCGGAGGAGCTGATCGCCGCCGCCGAGGCGATCACCGGCGACGGGATCTACGGCTTCGGCGCCACCACGACCCCCAACCCCGACAACTACACCGAGCTGGCCGCCTTCGTCGTCGGCAACGGCGGCGCGCTCTCCACCGACGACGGCGGCTTCACCGCCGACTCCGACGCGGCCGTCGCCGGCCTCGACCTCTACCGCAGGGCCCTCGCCCAGGCGCCGCGCGGCATCCAGGGGCAGCAGCGCAACGAGCTGTTCCTCACCGGAAAGATCGCGATGCTGCTGGACGGCCCGTTCCTCCTCAACGAGCTGGCCGGCGCCTCCGAGGCACACCGCCCCCACCTCAAGGTCGCCCGCGCGCCGTTCCCCCACGTCCCCGGCGGCGTCTCCAACAGCATCCACATGCCCGCCGGCATCGACCCGCACAAGGCGGACGCCGTCTGGGAGCTCATCGCCCTGGCCTCCTCCCCCGAGTGGCAGCGCCGCTACACCGAGCTGACCCTCAACCCCGCCCCCCGGGCGGACTCGGCCACCGCGCGCGCCCTGGAGGAGACCCCCGAGCTGGCGCTCTTCCAGCGGCTGGCCGACGAGGCCGAGTCGATCTTCCCCGGGAACCAGACCCACAGGGAGCGCTTCGGCCGGGTCAGCGACCTCGTGTCGGCCGCCGCCACCTCCCTGATCACCACCGACGAGCCGACCGCCTCGATCGCCGCCCACCTCCAGGACGAGCTCGAAGCGGCGATGGAGTCCTGATGGCATCCGAACGGCAGCGCGCCCCGCGCGCCACCCCCGAGCGCTCGCCGGCGCTGCGCCGCGCGCACCGCGCCCGCGACCTCTTCGCGTACCTCACGCTCTCGCCGACCCTCGCCGTCGTCGGGCTGCTGATGGCCTACCCGCTCTACGTGGCGATCGACCTCAGCCTCCGCGGCGGCCAGATCTCCGACCTGCTCCACCTGGAGCAGAACCCGCTCACGTTCGACAACTACGGCGACATCCTGACCGATCCGGGTCTGGTCGACGACATCGTGCGTTCGATCGTCTACACCCTCGGGGTCGTCCTGCCGGCCTTCGCCCTCGGCCTGGGCCTCGCCCTGCTGCTCAACCGCGCCTTCCCGGGACGCCGGATCATCCGCCCGCTGGTCCTGCTGCCCTGGGCGGTCCCCGGCGTGGTCGTCGCCGCCGCGTTCAGCTGGATGCTCGACGCCTCCTACGGCGTCGTCAACCACCTGCTGCGCTCGGCCGGGATCATCGACGACAACGTGGCCTGGCTCGTCGACGAGAACACCGCCATGTTCGCCGTCATCCTGCCGACGATCTGGAAGTACTACCCGTTCTTCATCCTGGTGCTGCTGGCCCAACTCCAGTCCGTGCCGAACGAGTTGTACGAGGCCGCCCGGATGGACGGCGCCTCGCCGGCACGCCAGTTCGCGCACGTCACCTGGCCCGCGATCCGGCCCGCCGCCACGCTCGCCATCGTGATCACCGGCATCGGCGTCTTCCGCGAGTTCGACTTCATCTACCCGCTCACCGGCGGCGGCCCCAACGAGGCCACCCAGACGCTCGCCATCCGGATCTACAACGAGGCGTTCCAGTTCTTCGAGATGGGCGCCGCCGCCGCGCTCGGCATCGTGACCATGGCGATCTGCGGCGTCCTGCTGACGGCCGCCGGCCGCTCCGTGCGCCGCCAGTTCGGCTGATCCGGCCCGCCACCACAGGAGCAACCCATGTCCACCACCCCCTCCGCGCCCCGCCGGTGGTCGCTGCTCGCGCTGGCGATCGCGGTCACCGCCGTGCTGATGTTCCCCATCTACTGGATGATCATGACCTCGGTCGTTCCCTCCGAACGACTCCTGGTCTCCGACCCCCCGCTGGTCCCGCCCGCCGACGCCGCCTCGCTCGACGCCTATGCCTCCGTGCTCAGCGACGTGCCCGTCATGGAGTGGATGTGGAACTCCACCCTCACCACCCTCGGCGCCGCCGTCCTGTCCACGATCGTCTCCACCCTCGGCGGCTACAGCCTCTCCCGCTTCCGCACCAGGGGCCAGCAGGCGATGGGCTTCACCCTGCTCTTCAGCCGGATGCTGCCCGGCACCCTGCTGATCATCCCGATCTTCGTGCTCTTCGCCAACCTCGGCATGGTCAACAACCTCTGGTCGGTCACCCTGGTCAACACCGCCGCCACCGTCCCGTTCACCACCTGGCTGATGAAGGGCTTCGTCGACGCCGTCCCCGTCGAGATCGAACAGGCCGCGATGATCGACGGCTGCGGCAGGGCCGGGGCGCTGTGGCGGGTGATCGTCCCCCTCCTCAAGCCCGGCATCGCCGCCACCTTCACCTACGCCTCGATCCTCACCTGGGGCGACTTCCTCTTCGCCCGCACCCTCATGGGCAACCCAGACGGCTGGACCGTCACCGTCGGCATCGCCTCCTTCATCGGCGAGTTCAGCGTCGACTGGTCCGGGCTGATGGCCGTCGGCCTCATCTCGATGGTGCCGATGATCATCCTCTTCCTGCTCCTCGAACCCTTCCTCACCAAGGGCATGGCCAACGGCTCGGTGAAGGGATGAACGCCACCGCCCCCGGGGGCGTCGTCGCCATCGTGCGGCTGCCCGCCGCGCCACCCGACGCGCTCCACGACACCCTCGTCGACGCCGGCGTCCACGCCCTGGAGATCACCCTCACCACCCCCGGCGCCGAGGCCGCGCTCACCCGCTGGCGCGCCCTCGACCGACAGGTCCCGGTCGGCGCGGGAACGGTGCGCACGCCGGACGACGTGCGCCGGGCGGTGCGCGCAGGTGCCCAGTTCCTGGTCACCCCCACCACCTCGCCCGCCGTGCTCGAAGCGGCGGGCGAGGCGGAAGTGCCCGTGCTCTGCGGCGCGTTGACGCCGACGGAGATCGAGACGGCCTGGCGCCTGGGCGCCGCCGCGGTCAAGGTCTTCCCCGCCGACACCGCCGGCGCCCACGACTACGTGCGCGCCGTGCGCGCCCCGCTCCCCGACATCCCACTGCTGCCGACCGGCGGCGTCGACGCCCCCGCCGCCCGCGGCTACGCGGCCCTCGGCTGCCACGGCGTCGGCGTCGGCTCCTCCCTCGTCCGCGACGCCCCCACGACCCCCGCCGCCCTCGCGTCCCTGGGCGCCCGCGCCGCCGCCCTGACGGCGGCCTGGCGGGAGGGGGCGCGCGAGGGCGCGTGAGCGGGTCAGCGGGGCATTGGCGACGCGGGAGGTCACCGACCTGCCGGCCGAGGCCGCGCGCGGCGCCGACCCCGCGCTGAGCGCCGCGGCACGGGTGGACGCGGGCCGTGGCCGCCGAGGTCCACCTCCGCGCCAGCGGCTCGGCGGACCGCGCCGTCCCCGTCCTCGCGGAGTTGGCCGGCCCGACCCCCGTCGGCCTCCACGCGCTCCGGGCCCTCGCCGAGGCCGCCCAGGCACCGGAGGACCTGCGCCCGACTCTGCGCGCCTGCGCCTTCTCCCCACGTCGGCTGATGTGCGACTCCCCGTTCTCCGGCCCACGCCACCCGGACGAGGAACTGCGCGCGGTGGCCTTCGCGTTGCTCGCCACCGGGTAGCCCGCGCCCAGCGGCGCCACGCCGGCGCGGAGGCGCCTCGGCGGGCGCCCCCGCGTCGCCGACTCATCGCGCGGAAGTGCCCGGATTTCGCCTGTCGAATTCGACGCGACCCGTGACGCACGGCCACAAACCGCAGCTCCGGAGGTATCTGCTGCCCCTCGCACCGCGCCCGGAAGAGGCCCGGGCAATGGCTTGAATGTCCTCCTTGTGTGGGCGGGGCGACCGGAGGATGCTCTTCGCGTGCACTTGTCATGAACACGTGACGAGTGTGCGCCCCTCACGAAACCTTGGGCCTCAACCAGGAGGAAACAAGCGTGACGAACAGACGCAAGTCCACGCGGCGCCTCACCATGGCCGTCACCGGTGTCGCGGCACTGCTGGCCGGATCGTTCACCATGTCGCAGGCGAACGCCCAGTCCCAGACCTCCGCTCCGGACGCCCTGTCCTCGGAGGCGGCCGTCGAGCTGGCGACCACCCTGGACGAGACGCTGTCCGCCGACACGGCCGGCACCTTCTACGACGCCGAGGCGGAAACCCTCGTGGTGAACGTCACGGACGGCTCCGCCGTCGCCGAGGTCCAGGCCGCCGGCGCCGAGGCGCGCGTGGTCGAGCACTCCACGGCCCAACTGGAGGCGGCGGCCGACGAGGTCGAGGAGCACGCCGTGCCCGGCACGGCGTGGGGGATCGACCCCGTCTCCAACGCCGTCAAGGTGACGGTGGACTCCACCGTCACCGGCGACGCGCTCGCCGACCTCCAGGACACCGTCGCAGGCCTGGGCGACCAGGCCGCCCTGGAGCAGGTGAACGGCGAGTTCTCCCCGTACATCGCGGGCGGTGACGCCATCTACGGCTCCGGTTCCCGTTGCTCACTCGGCTTCAACGTCACCATCGGCGGCCAGCGCGGCTTCCTGACGGCCGGCCACTGCGGCTCGGCCGGCAGCAGCTGGTCGGCCTCCTCCGGCGGCTCCTCGTTCGGGACCCTCAGCACCAGCGTCTTCCCCGGCTCCGACTACGCCGCCGGCCGGTACAGCTCCAGCATCTCCACCCCCAGCGCGGTCAACCTGTACAACGGCTCCTCCCGCTCCATCACCGGCGCCGCCAACCCGGTCGTCGGCCAGAGCGTCAGCCGCTCCGGCTCCACCACCGGCGTGACCAGCGGCACGGTCACCGCGCTCAACGTCTCGGTCACCTACCCGCAGGGCACCGTGCGCGGCACCATCCAGACCACCGTCTGCGCCGAGCCCGGTGACAGCGGCGGTGCCCTCTTCTCGGGCAACACCGCGCACGGCCTGACCTCGGGCGGCAGCGGCAACTGCTCCAGTGGCGGCACCACGTTCTTCCAGCCGGTCGTCGCCGCGCTGAACGCGGTGGGCGCCAGCATCCCGTAACGGCCGGTTCCCCCGACGTCGCCCCGCGGGTGACCCGGGTTGGACAGGCAGCGAGACGCTCGGCCGGGCTTCCTCCGCCGAGCGTCTCGCGCCTTTCTCGCGGCGCCCGGGCCGGCTCAGCCCGCCCTCACCCCGCGGGCATCCGCCCCTGACACCCCCCGGGCGCGGAACCGCCCGGACCACGCGCCGGCAACGCGCCCGAGTGCGCCGGAAGGGGCGGGAACGGAACGCCCCCGGCGCGGACTTCCTGTAGTACGGTGCGAAGGCGGCCACGGGGGGAGGGGCCATGAACGGCAATGCCATCCGCGTCAGGGGACTGCGGAAGTCCTTCGGCGACGTCCACGCGCTGGCGGGCATCGACCTCGACGTGAGGGCGGGCACCGTCCTCGGCCTCCTGGGCCACAACGGCGCCGGGAAGACGACCCTGATCCGCGTTCTCGCCACGGTGACGCCGCCCACCGCCGGCACGGCCGAGGTGGCCGGGTTCGACGTGTCGGACCAGGGACTGGAGGTGCGCCGCCGCATCGGCCTGACGGGCCAGTTCGCCGCACTGGACGAGCATCTCTCGGGGTTCGCCAACCTGGTGCTCATCGCCAGGCTTCTCGGCGCCGGCACCGGGGAAGCGCGGCGGCGCGCCACCGAGCTGGTGGAGATGTTCGACCTGGGCGACGCCGCGCGCCGGCGCGCGGGTACGTACTCGGGCGGGATGCGGCGGCGCATCGACCTGGCCGCGAGCCTGGTGGCGCGCCCGTCGGTGCTCTTCCTCGACGAGCCCACGACGGGGCTCGACCCCGTTGGTCGGCAGGTGCTGTGGGACGCGGTGCGGAAGCTGGTGGCCGACGGCACGACGGTGCTGCTCACCACCCAGTACCTCGACGAGGCCGACCAACTCGCCGACAGGATCGCCGTCCTCGACGGCGGCCGGGTCGTCGCCGAGGGCACCGCCGCCGAGCTCAAGGCGACCACCGGCAGCCGCAGCCTGCACATCACGCTGGCCGAGGGCAGCGAGCCGGGGGCGGCGGCCCGGGCCCTGCGCGACGCCGGCTTCAGCCCCGTGGCGGACGGCGGCAACCCCCGCACGGTGGTCGTTCCGGTGGCCGAGGCCGCCGACCTGGTGGAGGTGGTGCGCGCGCTGGTGGACGGTCACACGGACATCGCCGACCTGGTGTTCACCGAACCCACCCTGGACGACGTGTACATGAGCCTGGCCAGGCCGGGGACGCGGGCGGCGGCCGACGGAGGGAAGAGCGGATGACGGGGACCGTCGCTGAGCGCGACGCGTGGCGCGGCGGCAGCACGCTGGGGCAGCTGCGGACGCTGACGGCGCGCCAGTTCCGCATCGTCTACGGGGACCGACGCGTCGCCTTCTTCTCGCTCCTCCAACCCGTCATCATGCTGCTGCTGTTCAGCCAGGTGTTCGGGCGCATGGCCAACCCGGAGGTCTTTCCGCGCGGGGTGCGGTACATCGACTACCTGGCCCCCGCCCTGCTGGTCACCACGGCCATCGGATCGGCGCAGGGCGCGGGGCTCGGCCTGGTGCGCGACATGGAGTCGGGGATGGTGGTGCGCTTCCGTTCCCTGCCAGTGCGGCTGCCGCTGGTGCTGGTCGCCCGCTCCCTCACGGACCTGGTGCGCGTGGGCCTGCAGATGCTCGCCGTGCTCGGCTGCGCCCTGCTTCTGCTGGACTTCCGACCGGACGGGGGAGCGCCCGGCGTTCTCGCGGCGATGCTGCTCTCGCTGGTCGTGGCGTGGTCGCTGATCTGGGTCTTCCTCGCGCTCGGCGCGTGGCTGCGCAGCATCGAGGTGCTCGCCAGCATCGGCTTCCTCGCGGTGTTCCCCCTGATGTTCGCCTCCAGCGCGTTCGTCCCGCTGGAGCTGCTGCCCCGCTGGCTGCGGATCGTCGCCACGGTGAACCCGCTGACCTACGGCGTCGAGGCGTCCCGGGAGTTGGCGCTCGGGTGGGGGGCCGGCGCGACGGCCGTCGCCGCGGTGGCCGCCAGCCTGGGGCTGACCGCGGTGATGGCGATGGTCGCGGTCGCGGGCTTCCGGCGCCCGCCGGGCGAGGGCTCGACCCGTTCAGCGCGTCGCGCGCGCCTTCGCGCGGCGGCGCGCCAGCAGCAGGACGACGAGCAGCAGGAGGCCCAGGCCGGCCAGCAGCCAGCCGCCCTGCGCGATGCGCCGCTCGATCTGGCCCACCGACTCCCCCGCCAGGGCCCCGACGAAGGTGTAGAGGGCGGACCACATCAGGGCGCCCGCGAGCGAGGCGGGAAGGAAACGTAGATACGCGACCCCGGAGACACCGGCCGCGGCCGGTGTCAGTGTCCGCACGAGGGGCAGCAGCCGGGTGGCGAACACCGCCCAGGCGCCGTAGCGCCGCAGCGCGTCATTGGCCCGGTCCCAGGATTCCTGGCCGACGCGGCGCACCAGTGCCGTGTGGCGCAACGCCGCGCCGTAGCGGCGTCCGAGAAAGTAGCCGACATGGTCACCCGCCGAGCTGGCGACCGCCACCACCAGGAATAACGCGGCGAGTACCGGGCCGCCCCGCGTGGCGGCGCCGAACGCCAGTACGGCGGTTTCGCCGGGGATGAACATGCCGATACCGAGGCCGGATTCGGCGGCGGCGAACGCCGCGGCACCGCACAGGGTCACCGGTGTCGGCAGGGCGGAGAGACTATCGACAGCGTCGCTGAGCCAGGCCATGGCACCGCTTCTCCCGTGGTAGGCCGATCTTCCCAGGCTACGCCACATCCTCGCGGCCAATGAGCTATTGACGTCCCGCCAGGACGGGACGTAAGTTCGGAGGCAGATCCGAATATGAGCGCGCATCCGTGGTGGAAGTCGTGACCGCACTTCCAGGGGCGATGGTGACGCTGTACGGAGAGTCGGTACGGGGGTTCTATTGTGACTGACAGTCAGGCGTGCGGGAGATATCTCCCTTACGGAAGTCGTCGTTCCGCGCGATTTCGAACGTCTCCCTGACGCGATCTCGCACATATTTCCTACGCACATACGTGCGACTGTCGTCCTGTGCTCAACCGTTCACCACTCGTGAATGGAGAGAACGAACAGCGCGATACCCGGGAGGGATTTCGACACCACCGCATCCCGCGTTCCTTTCGATCTTCGCGGGTCGATCTTCGCGGGATTGACGACAGCTGACGGCGCATGTCATTTTGAGCTTTCAGGGGGGAGTTCCGCATATGCCCCAGCACGTGTCCGACTTCCATGACCTGCCCCACGCGGTGCGCGCACACGCGGCCACCCGCGCCGCCGACGCGGCCGTCGTCTTCGTTCACGACCCGGACGACCCCGAGGGGGCGACGCGCCTCGCATACGGCGAGTTGGACGCGTGGGCGCGCGCGATCGCCGCCACCCTCTCCGCGCGCCACCCGGGCGGCGCGCGGGTCCTCCTGCTCTTCCCGCCAGGCGCCGCGTTCGCGGCCGGATTCCTCGGCTGCCTCTACGCCGGCATGGTGGCCGTCCCGGCCCCGCTGCCCGACGGGAGCCGCCTGGAGCGCCGGAGGGTCGCCGGCATCGCCGAGGACAGCGGAGCCGCCGCCGTACTCACCGTCCGGGACCTGCTGCCCGTGATCGCCGACTGGCTCACCGAGAGCGGGAACACCCGCCCCGGGACGGTCGCCGTGGACACCCCCGACGCCCTCGCCGACGCCGACGCCTGGCGCGAGCCCCACCGGCGGCCGGGCGACATCGCCGTCCTGCAGTACACCTCCGGGTCCACCGGCGCCCCCAAGGGCGTCGCGGTCACCCATGCCGCCATCGCCGCCAACATCCGCCACATGAGAGACGCCTACCGGCTCGACGCCACCACGCCCCTCGGCGGATGGCTCCCGACCTACCACGACATGGGCCTGTTCGGCACCCTCGCCCCCGCGCTCTTCCTCGGCACCAGCTGCACGCTGCTCAGCCCCGTCTCCTTCCTCAAACGGCCCCAGCACTGGCTGCGGATGATCGACCGCCACGGCATCGCCTTCTCCGCGGCCCCGAACTTCGCCTTCGACGTCTGTGCCCGCCGGATCAAGGACAGCCAGCTGGTCGGGCTCGACCTCTCCCGCTGGCGCTGGGCCGCCAACGGCTCCGAGCCCGTGCAGGCCGCCACGTTGAGGGCGTTCCGCGACCGGTTCGCCTCCTACGGGCTGCGGGCCGACGCCCTGGCCCCCAGCTACGGACTCGCCGAGGCCACCGTCTTCGTCTCCCGGTCGGCCGGTATGCGCGACCTCCGCGTCAGCGCCGCCGCACTGGAACGCCACACCCTGCGCCCGGCCGCACCCGGGGAGCCCTACCGCGAGATCGTCAGCTGCGGCCGGCCCACCGCCCTGGAGACCCGCATCGTCGAACCCGGCGGCACACGCCCCCTGCCCCCGGGAGACGTCGGCGAACTGCTGCTCCGAGGCGAGAGCGTGTGCGCCGGGTACTGGCGGAACGACGAGGAGACACGGCGGGTCTTCTCCCCGGCCGACACCCCCGGAGGCCGCCCCTGGCTGCGCACCGGCGACCTGGCCGCCGAGTACGACGACGAGCTCTACGTCACCGGCCGGATCAAGGAGACGCTGATCGTCCACGGCCGCAACCTCTACCCCCAGGACATCGAGCACGAACTGCGACTGCACCACCCCGAACTCGGCCACGCGGGCGCCGCGTTCACCGTGCCGGCCCAGCGCGGCGCCCCAGCGAACGGCGGCCAGGCGGTCCCCGACGACGAGTCGCTCGTCGTCGCCCACGAGACCGGACCGGGCGCCGCCCGGATGGACCTGGACGCGCTCGCCGTCGCCCTGCGACGCACCGCCGTACGGGAGTTCGGCATCGGCCTCGCCGCCGTCGCGCTGCTCAGCCCCGGCTCCGTGCCGCGTACCACCAGCGGCAAGGTCCGCCGCGGCGCCATGCGGGAGCTGTTCCTCAACGGCGAGCTGCGCCCCCTCCACACCGACGCCGGATGGCGACGCCTCGGCGGCCCCGCGGCGCGGCCCCGCCCCGCCGCGGGAGAGCCCACGCCGCGCCGCCCCCTCACCGTCCGCGGCCTGGAGACCGTCCTGCGCACCGCGGCCCGCGACGAGAACGCCCCCCTCCACCCCGCGCACGCCGCCGCCCTCGACCGCCACGACGCCTTCCCCGAAGACGCCTGCCGCCTGCTCGACCAGGCCGGGCTCGCCCACGCGTACGTCCCCGCCGCACACGGCGGGGATCTCGACGACTACGCCCACCTGGTCCAGCTCACCAGGGCGGTGGCCCGCCACGACCTCACCGTCGCCGTCGCCCACGCCAAGACCTTCCTCGGCTCCGTCCCCGTCTGGGTCGCCGGCCGGCCCGAACAGGCAGCCCGACTCGCGGAACGCGTCAGGGCCGGCGCCGTCGTCTCCTGGGCCCTCACCGAACACGGGCACGGCAGCGACCTGCTGAGCACCGGGACCACCGCCGAGCAACACGCCGACCAGTGGCGGCTGACCGGCGAGAAGTGGCTGATCAACAACGCCAGCAGGGCCGACCTGATCACGGTCCTCGCCCGCACCGGCCCCTCCGCCGGCCCCCGGGACCTCACGCTGTTCCTCGTCGACCGGAGGACCCCGCACCCCGACACGCTGACGCCCCTGCCCAAGGAGCCGACCCTCGGCATCCGCGGCGCCGACATCAGCGGCATCGCCCTGCGCGGCGCCTCCGTCCCCGACAGCGCCGTCGTGGGCCGGCCCGGCCACGGCCTCGACGCGGTACTGCGCTCCCTCCAACTCACCCGCACCCTGTGCGGCGCGCTTTCGCTCGGTGCCGCCGACCACGCGCTGCGCCTGGCGTTCGACTACGCGACGTCCCGCGAGATCCACGGCACCACCCTGTCGCGGGTGCCGCCCGCCCGCCGCGCCCTGGGCGACGCCGTCGCCGCGCTGCTGCTCGCCGAGGCCGTCACCGCCGTCGGCGCACGCTCCGCCCACGAACTGCCGGAGGAGCTCAGCGTCACCTCCTGCGTCGTCAAGGCCCTGGTACCCGGCCTGGTGCAGAGCACCCTCGGCTCCCTCGGCGAACTCCTCGGCGCCCGCGGCTTCCTCGCCGACCTGCACGAACACGGGGCGTTCGCCAAGCTCGAACGCGACCACCGCATCGTGGAGATCTTCGACGGCACCACCGCCGTCTGCCGGGCCACCCTCGTCGGCCAGTTCCCCTGGCTCGCCCGCGGCTGGCACCGCCGCCGGACCGACGACGCCGGGCTGCGCGCCGTCACCTCGCCCGGCGCCCCCACCCCCCTCGACCCCGCCCGCCTGCGGATCGTCTCCCACCGCGGAGCCAGCCTCACCCAGGCCCTGCCCGCGCTCGTCGCCCGCGTCACCGCCCGGGCCGCGGCCGGCCAGGAACCCCCCGAACTGCTGCGCGCCGCCCAGGCCCTGCTCGCCGCCGCGGAGGCCGTGCACGCCGAACTCGCCCGCCACCAGCCGACGGCCGGGCCGCCACCCGCCTGGACCCACGACGCCGCCCGGCGCTACGAACTGTGCTTCGCCGGCGCCGCCTGCCTCGCGCTGCGCGACCGCCACCACGACACGGAAGGCCACCCCGACCGGGACGCCGAGGACGACGCGCGGGACACCGGCGCCGTTCCCGGCGTGCTCGCCGCCGACGCGCTGTGGGCGCGCGCGGCACTGTCCGCCGCCCGCGCCGGGCTCGGCGAGCCGGACACCGACCCCGAGGCCGTCGAACGCCTCGCCGCCCTCTGGTCCGACCCCGCCGCCCGCCACAGCCTCTTCGCCGGCCCGGGGAGCCACTGAGATGCCCGCCCACCCCACGGCCCAGGCCGCCGTCGCCGAGCTGACCGCCCGCCTGGGCGACCCCGACGACGCGGACAACCCGCTCGGCCACGCCGCGATCCTCGCCGCCGACGAGGACGCCGAGATCCTCACCGCGGGCGAACGACTACTCGACGACACCGGTCTCAACGCCGAATACGTCCCCGCCGCCCTCGGGGGACGCTTCGAACGCCTCGACCGACTCATCGACGTGGCGCGCACCGTGTTCCGCCGCGACCCCACGCTGGGCGCCGGGCACGGCATCGGCTCCTTCCTCGCCGCCGTCAACATCTGGTCGGCCGGCACCCCCGCACAGCAGAAGGCCGTCGCCGACCTCCTCCTCGCCAACGGCAAACTCGCCGTCACCTACAACGAACTCGCCCACGGCAACGACCTCCTCGCGTGCGAGACCCACGCCCGAAGGTCCGGCGACACCCTGCTCCTCAACGGACGCAAGGAACCGATCACCAACGCCGCCCGGGCCGCCGCCTACGTCGTCTTCGCCCGCACCGACCCGGCCCCCGGACAGCGCAGCCACTCCCAGCTCCTGGTCCGGCCCGCCGACGTCCCGCCGACCACACTCCGCACCCTGCCCCGCACCGCCACCGTCGGCATGCGCGGACTGCCCCTCGCCGGCGTCGAGTTCACCGACTGCCCCCTCGGAGACGACGCCGTCGTCGGCGCCCCGGGCCAGGGCCTGCAAACCGCGCTGACCTCCTTCCAGGTCACCCGGATCGCGCTCCCCGCGGTGCTGGCCGGCGCCCTCGACACCGGCCTGCGCCTGGCGGTACGGCACCTGGCCGGCCGCCGGCTGTACGGCGCCAGCGCCCTGCGGATACCCGCCGTGCGCCGCCTGCTGGCCGGCGCCTACGCCGACCTGCTGCTCAGCGAGACCGTCACCGCCGTCGCCGCCCGCGGCGCCCATCTGACGCCCGGCGAGTCGAGCGTCCACGCGGCCGGCGCCAAGTACCTCGTCACCGGCACCCTCCTCGGAGCCTTCGACGACCTCGCCACCGCCATGGGCGCCCACGGCTATCTCCGCGCCGGCGACACCGCGTTCTTCCAGAAGCTGCTGCGCGACATCCGCGCCGCCCAGGTACTCCACGCCTCCCGCGCCGCCTGCCTGCTCACCCTCATGCCGCAACTCCCCCTGCTGGCCACCCGCTCCTGGAACCGCGACCGCGCGGCGCACGCCGGCCTGTTCCGCCCCGCCGAGACGCTGCCGCCACTCGCCTGGGACCGCCTCAAGGTCACCGCCAAGGGCCACGACCACCTCACCCCCGCCCTGCGGGACGCCGCCGACGGCCCGGCCGGCGACGAGGTGACCCGAGAGGCCCGGGAGTGGACCGGGCGACTGCGCACGCTCGCCGACTCCTGCGCCGCCCTCGCACCCGCCGAACTCACCCCCCTCGCCGGCACCACCGCCTACGACCTCGCGGCCCACTACGCCTCCGTCCGCGCCGCCGCCGCCACCCTCGGCACCTGGCAGCACGGCCGCGGCACCACCCTGCCCGACGAACGATGGTGGCCCCTGGCCCTCCTCGCCCGACTGCCCAGCTCGCCCCGACACCGCGTGACACCCCTGCCCGACCACCTCGCCGAACCCGCCGTCGAGGACCTCATCGCCCGCTGCACCGACGACAGGCCGCTGGGCCTCGCGCGCGGCTGGGCCCCACCCGGAGGACAGCCATGACCGAGACCACCGCCGAAGCGACCGACGACCGCTCCGCCGCCGGCGTGGGCGACTGGCTCACCCGCCAGATCGCCGACTTCGCCGAAGTCCCCGCCGACAGCGTCGCCGCCGACCGACCGCTCACCGAATACGGCATCGACTCCGTCTCCGGCCTGGCGATCTGCGCCCGGATCGAGGACCACTACGACCTGGACATCGACCCCACCCTGCTGTGGGACGCGCCCACCGTCGAGGCCCTCACCGACCTGCTGCGCGACGAACTGGCCGCCCGGGGCTGACCCCGGCCCGCGCCCGACCGCCACCACCGGCAAGCCGCGAAGGGAGCCCCGCCGATGGCCGAACGACTCACCGTCACAGCGGCGCAGCACAGCATCTGGTTCGCCGGACAGGTGGCCTCCGAACCGCGCCTCTACCTCTGCGGCGCCTACCTGGAGCTGCGCGGCACCCTCGACCGGGCCGCGCTCGCCACCGCCGTGCGCCGCACCGTGGCCGAGAACGAGGCCCTGCGCGCCCGCTTCACGGCGGACGGCGCGGAGCTGTGGCAGACCGTCGACCCCACCGCGGCAGCCCCCACCGACGAGGCCGACCTCAGCGCGGAACCCGACCCGACAGCCGCCGCCCACCAGTGGATGCGGAACGCGCTCGCCAGCCCCCTCGACCTCGGCCGCCCGCCCCTCGCACGACACGTCCTGCTCACCCTCGGCACCGATCACCACCTGCTGTTCTTCGGCTACCACCACATCGCCCTCGACGCCTACGGAGCCAGCCTCCACCTCCGCAGGCTCGCCGAGATCCACACCGCCCTGTGCGCGGGCGAGGACCCGGGCCCCACCCCCTTCGCGCCGCTCGCCGGCATCGTCGACGACGACCACGCCTACCGCACCTCCGACCGCCACCACCGCGACGCCCGGTGGTGGGCCGCCGCCCTCGCCGACCCGCCCCCCGCCGCCGCCCTCACCGACGGCGAACCCACCCGCCTCAACCTCCCCCTCCGCCACGTCCAACGCCTCACCGACCGGCAGACCACGGCCCTCGCCGACGCCGGCCGGCGCGCCGACACCCGCTGGTCCTCGCTGATCGTCGCCGCCACCGCGGCGTTCCTGGCCCGCCGCACCGGCCACGACGACGTACTCCTCGGCCTGCCCGTCACCGGCCGCACCACCCCCGCCGCCCTGCGCACCCCCGCCATGCTCGCCAACGACGTGCCGCTGCGCGCGTCCGTACGCCCCGGGGACCCGTTCCCCGAAGTGCTCGACCGGATCACCCGCGCCATGGCCCGCGCCGGCATGCGCCAGCGCTTCCGCGGCGAAGAACTCCACCGCCTGCTCGGACGCGTCGGCGGCGCCCCCCTCACACGCGTCTCGGTCAACGTCCTCGGCTTCACCGGCGAGCTGCGCTTCGGCCCCTGCCGCGCCACCGTCCACGAACTCTCCTCCGGGCCCGTCCGGGACATCGGCTTCACCCTCTACGGCTCGCCAGGGGAACCCGGCGGCGTCCAACTCGTCACCGGCGGCAACCCCGACCTGTACACCGCCGACGAACTCGCCGCGCACCACGGCCGGTTCCTCACCTTCCTCGACGCGCTGGCCGAGGACGTCACCGCCCCCGTCGGACGCGTACCGCTGCTCACCCCGGGCGAGCGCCGCACCCTCCTCGCCCGCGGCAACGAAGCCGCCCGCCCCCTCGCCCCGGCCACCCTGCCCGCCCTCTTCGCCGAACAGGCGGCCCGCACCCCCGACGCCCCCGCCGTCGAGGACGGCACCACCACCGTCACCTACCGCCGCCTCGACCAGCTCACCCACCGCGTCGCCGACCGCCTCACCGGCCTCGGCATCGGACCCGAGGACATCGTGGCCCTCGCCGTTCCCCGCTCCGCCGACGCCGTCGCCCTCATCCTCGGCATCCAGCGCGCCGGCGCCGCCTACCTCCCCCTCAACGCCGCGCAGCCCAGCCGCCGCACCGCCGACATCCTCGACGACGGAACGCCCCGCCTGCTGATCACCACCCCCGCCACCGCCGGCCGCCTCCCCGACCACCCCACGCCCCGACTGGACGCCGCCGACCTCCTCACCGACCACGGCACCGCCCCCGTCGTGCCCTGCCGGGCCCGCCCCGGCAACGCCGCCTACCTGATGTACACCTCGGGCTCCACCGGACGCCCCAAGGGCATCGTCGCCACCCACCAGGGCATCCCCGCGCTCTCCGCCGGCCACGTCGCCACCTACCGGACCGGCCCCGACGCGCGCGTCCTCCAGAACATCCCCCTCTTCTTCGACGTCTCCGTCTCCGAACTCTGCATGGCCCTGCACTCCGGCGGCACCCTGGTCATCCCACCCGAGGACCTCACCGGCACCGAACTGGCCGCGTTCCTCGCCGACCACGCCATCACCACCGCCTGCATCCCGCCCGGCGTCCTCGCCACCCTCCCCGAGACCCCACTGCCCCACCTGCGCACCCTGATCACCGGCGGCGAGACCGCGGCCCCCGAACTCTTCGCCCGCTGGTCGCCCGGCCGGGACATGTTCCACGCCTACGGGCCCACCGAAACCACCGTCGAGGCCACCTCCTGGCACCACGACCGGCACCCCACCACACGACCGCCCCTCGGCCGCCTCACCACCAACAAGCGCGGCTACCTCCTCGACGCCGCCCTCCAACCCGTCCCGGACGGCACCGCGGGAGAGCTCTACCTCGCCGGCGACGGCCTGGCCCGCGGCTACCTCGGCCGCCCCCACCTCACCGCCGAACGCTTCGTCGCCCACCCCTACGGCGCCCCGGGCGAACGCCTCTACCGCACCGGCGACCTGGTACGCCGCCTCCCCGACGGTCACCTGGAGTTCCTCGGCCGCGCCGACGGGCAGGTCAAGCTCCGCGGCTTCCGCATCGAACTCGGCGAAATCCAGGCCGCACTCACCAGCGGCACCGACGTGCTCCACGCCGGCGTCACCATCCGCGAGGACCGGCCCCAGGACCCGCGCCTGGTCGCCTACATCGTGCCCGCGCCCGGCACCACACCCGACACCGAGGCCCTCCGCCGCGCGCTCGCCCGCAAGCTGCCCGCCCACATGGTGCCCGCCGCCATCGTCCCCCTGCCCGCGCTGCCGCTCACCGCCAACGGCAAGCTCGACCGCGCCCGCCTGCCCGCACCGCCCACGCACGTCGCCACGCCCAGCCGGGCACCACGCGACCCACGCGAGGAAGTGCTCAGCGGCCTCTTCGCCGACGTCCTCGGCGTCCCCCACATCGGCATCGACGACAACTTCTTCGACCGCGGCGGGCACTCCCTCAACGGCACCCGCCTCCTCACCCGTGTCCGCGCCGCCTTCGGCGCGGAGATCAGCCTCCGCGACCTGTTCGAGTCACCCACCGTCGCCACCCTCGCGCCGCTCCTCGACACCCCCGCGGCCCGCACGCCGGCGCCCGGCCCCGCGCCCCGCCCCGGGCAGCCGCGCCCCGAACGGCTGCCGCTGTCCTTCGCCCAACAGCGCATGTGGTTCCTCGACAGGGTGCACGGCGCCGGACCCACCTACCACATCCCCACCGCCCTCCGGCTGCGCGGCACCCTCGACACCGCCGCCCTCACCCGCGCCCTGCACGACGTGGTGGCGCGGCACGAGAGCCTGCGCACCGTCGTCGCCGAGGACGCCGACGGCCTCCACCAACGCGTCCTGCCCGCCGGCGACCTCAACCTCGACCTGCCGAGGGCCGAGTCCACCCCGGACACCGTCGACGCCGCACTCGCCGAGGCCGCCCGCGAACCGTTCGCCCTCGACTCCGACCTCCCGTTCCGCGCCCGCCTGTTCCGCCTCGCCGAGGCCGACCACGTGCTCCTGGTGCTCGTCCACCACATCGCCGCCGACGGAGCCTCCCTCCAGACGGTGTTCGCCGACCTCGCCACCGCCTACGCCGCCCGCCGGCGCGGTGCCGCGCCCGACTGGGCCCCCCAGCGGCTCCAGTACGCCGACTACGCGCTCTGGCAGCGCGCGCTCCGCGACGACACCCCCGGCGGCTACGCCGACACCCAACTCGCCCACTGGCGCACCGCGCTCGCGGACCTCCCCGACCACCTCGCGCTCCCCACGGACCTGCCCCGGCCGGCCACCTCCACCCACCGGGGCGACACCGTCGGCTTCACCGTGCCGCCGGACCTCCACCGGGTCCTGGCCGAACTGGCGCGCCAGGAGGGCGTCACCCTGTTCATGGTGGTGCGGGCCGCGCTCGCCGTGCTGCTGTCACGGCTGGGGGCCGGGGACGACATCCCGATCGGGACACCCACCGCGGGACGCACCGCCGAGGGGCTGGACGAGGTGGTGGGACTCCTCGTCAACACCCTGGTGCTGCGCACCGACACCTCGGGGAACCCCACCTTCGCCGAGCTTCTGCGGCGAGTGCGGGCCGTCGACCTGGACGCGTACGCGCACCAGGACGTGCCGTTCGAACGGCTGGTGGACGCCCTGGACCCCGAACGCTCGCTCTCCCGGCACCCGCTGTTCCAGGTGATGCTCACCTTCGACGGACTCGCCGCACGCGACGCGGCATCCGACTTCCCCGGGCTGGAGACCGAGACCCGCGTGGTGCACACCGGCGTCTCCAAGTTCGACCTGTCCTTCTTCTGCGTGGAGAAGGGACCGGGCGAGGGGATCGACGGCGCCCTTGAGTTCAGCACCGACCTGTTCCACCGCGACTCCGCGCGCCGGCTGACGGAGCGACTGGTGGCGGTGCTTCGCCAGGTGGCCGACGCGGCGGACCGTCCGCTGAGCGGCGTCAGCGTGCTCGAATCCGGCGAGCGGGAGCAGCTGCTCGACCGGGGGCGCGGCCCGGTGGAGCGCGGGGGCGAGGACACCGTTCTGGAGCTCTTCGCTGAGCAGGTGGAGCGCACGCCGGACGCGGCGGCGGTGGTCGCTGAGGACGCCACCTTGTCGTACGCGGAGCTCGACCTGCGGGCGACCCGGCTGGCGGCGGCGCTCGCGGGCCGGTTCGGGGTCGGCCGGGGGAGCGTCGTGGGCGTGGCGGTGCCGCGATCCGCGGAACTGCTGGTGGCACTGCTGGCGGTGCTGAAGTCGGGGGCGGCGTATGTCCCGTTGGACGAGGAAGCGCCGGTGGAGCGCACCGCGTTCATGGTGGGGGAGTCGCGGCCGGCGGTGGTGGTGTGTGTCGCGTCGTCGGCGAGGCGGGCACGGGCGTGGGGCGTGCCGGTGCTGGTGGCGGACGAGCCGAGGGATGCTGGTGGGGCGGAGAGCGCCGGACTCTCGGTGGCGCCGGCGGGCGCGCTGTCGGCCGCGGACGCGGCGTATGTGATGTACACGTCGGGGTCTACGGGGCGGCCGAAGGGCGTGGTGGTCCAGCACGGTTCGCTGGCGGCGTTCGTGCGGTACTCGGTCGCGGCGTACGGGGACGCGTTGCGGTGCGTCCTGCTGCACAGCCCGGTGACGTTCGACCTGACGGTGACGACGTTGTTCGCGCCGTTGGCGTGTGGCGGCACGGTGTGGGTGGCCGATCTGGGCGAGGAGCCTCCGGCCGTGTCGGCGGGCCGACGGCCCACGCTGGTGAAGGCGACGCCCTCGCACCTCCCGTTGCTGTCCGAGGTGGCGGGATGGGCGTCGCCCTCGGAGGTGCTGGTGCTCGGCGGTGAGCGACTACTGGGCGAGGACGTGGCACGGTGGCGGGCGGCTGGCCATCCCGACGCCGCGGTGTTCAACGACTACGGCCCGACCGAGACGACGGTCAACTGCGTGGACTTCCGGCTCTCTCCCGGCGACGAGCTGCCGTCGGGCGCGGTACCGATCGGCCGGCCTCTTCCCGACCACCGGGTGTTTGTTTTGGACGGGTTCTTGAGTCCTGTTCCGGTGGGTGTGGTGGGGGAGTTGTATGTCGCGGGTGCCGGTTTGGCGCGTGGTTATTTTGGTAGGGCGGGGTTGACGGGTGAGCGGTTTGTGGCGTGTCCGTTTGGTGGGGTGGGGGAGCGGATGTATCGGACGGGGGATTTGGTGCGGTGGCGGGCGGACGGGAATTTGGAGTTTGTGGGGCGTGCGGATGATCAGGTGAAGGTGCGGGGTTTCCGTATTGAGTTGGGTGAGGTTGAGGCGGCGGTTTCCGCGTTCCCGGGTGTGGAGCGTGCTGTGGTCGTGGTGCGGGAGGACCGGCCGGGGGATCGGCGGATCGTTGCTTATGTGGTGCCGGAGAACGGTGTGGGGGTGGATGAGCGGGCTGTTTTGTCGTTTGTTGCGGGGCGGGTGCCGGATTACATGGTGCCGTCGGCGGTGGTGGTGTTGGAGGTGGTGCCGTTGTCGGTGAATGGGAAGGTGGATCGGAAGGGTTTGCCGGTGCCGGGTGTGGTGTCGGGTGAGGTGTTTGTGGCGCCGGGTGGTCCGGTGGAGGAGTTGTGGTGTGGGTTGTTCGCTGAGGTTCTTGGGGTGGAGCGGGTGGGTGTTGATGATGGGTTCTTCGCGTTGGGTGGGGACAGTATTTTGTCGATTCAGTTGGTGGGGCGGGCGCGTGCGGCGGGGTTGGTGGTGAGTGTGCGGCAGGTCTTTGAGTGCCGGACTCCGCGTGAACTCGCCGCCGCAGCCTCGACCGAGATTGTGGGGGCGTTTGAGGGGGTTGCTGGTGAGGTGGGGGCGTTGCCGGTGGTGTCGTGGCTTGGTGAACGCGGCGACGGTGTGGGTGTGGGTGGTTACAACCAGTCGGTGGTGGTGGGGACTCCGGCGGGGATGGGTTGGGGGCAGTTGTGCGAGGTTGTGGGTGCGGTGGTGGGGCGGCATGAGGCGTGGCGGTCGCGGTGGGAGCGTCGGGGGGATGGTCGGTGGGCGGTCACCTTCACGGACGCCGATGAGATCCGTGCGGGGGAGTGGCTGGAACGCCGTGCGGTTGGGCCGGATGTGGGTGTGGGGGTGGTGCGGGCGGCGGCCGAGTCGTGCCGTCGCGGGTTGGATGTGGAGTCGGGTCGGGTCCTGAAGGGCGTCTGGTTCGACCGTGGACCGGACCATGGTGGGTTGTTGGTGTTGGTGGCGCATCATCTGGTGGTTGATGGGGTGTCGTGGCGGATCGTGCTGGGCGACTTGGCGTTGGCGTGGGAGCGGGTGCGTGTCGGTGGGGTGGTGGAGTTGCCGGCGGTGGGGACGTCGTTGCGGGCGTGGGCCGGGCTCATCGAGACGCGAGCGGCCGAGCGTGAAGGGGAGCTGGAGCGTTGGGAGGGGGTGCTGGCTGGTGGGGATGAGTTGATCGCGGCGCGGCGTGTCGACCCGGTGTCCGATCGTTATGCCGTTCGCCAGTCCCACACCGTCTCCCTTCCTGCGGAGGTGGCGTCCGCTCTCTTGTCGCGGGTGTC
>NZ_VDGT01000027.1 GCF_006335015.1 Streptomyces sedi | reverse complement strand
ACACACGACAACGGCGTGGAAACCGTCGCATTCAGCCCCGACGGCAAAACCCTCGCCAGCGGCGGCAGCAACCTCGACAACGGCACCGGCGTAGTGCAGTTCTGGGACGTAGCCACCGGCCAACCACACGGCGAACCCCTCACACACGACCGGTGGGTGGGATCCGTGGCGTTCAGCCCCGACGGCAAAACCCTCGCCAGCGGCAGTACGGCCCTCGAAGACAGGGAAGGGCTGGTGCGGATGTGGGACGTAGCCACCGGCCAACCACACGGCGAACCCCTCACACACGACAACGGCGTAGAAACCGTCGCATTCAGCCCCGACGGCAAAACCCTCGCCAGCGGCAGCCTCGACAACACGGTGCGGCTATGGGACGCGAAGAGCGGACAATTGCGTGGTGCCCCCTTTCTCCAGAGCGGAGCGGTGGAGTCCGTCGTCTTCAGTCCGAGTGGCGATTCCCTCGCAGGCGCTGGCTGGGACGGCCTGGTGCGGATGTGGGACGTGCGGACGGGCCAACCACACGGCGAACCTCGCCTGCACGGCGATGGTTTGACTTCGGTGGCGTTCAGCCCTGACGGCGAGACCCTCGCCAGCGGCAGCAGCAGCCCCGATGGCGTGGAGGGTGCAGTGCGGTTATGGGGAGCGGCAACCGATCACCTGCGGGGCACGCCTCTTGTGAACGGCAACGGGGTGAGATCCCTGGCGTTCAGCCCTGACGGCAAGATCCTCGCCACCGTGAGCAGCTCGGGCGCAGTGAGACTGTGGAATGTACGAACCGGCCAACCGCACGGCGAACCCCTCACACACGACGACGCGGTCGACTCGGTGGCTTTCAGCCCTGACGGCAAGACCCTCGCCAGCGGTGGCACCGACCTCGAAGGGGTGGAAGGGGTGGTGCATTTTTGGGATGTGTCCAGTCGTCAACCCCTGGGCGAGCCTCTCGTGCACGATGAGCGCGTGTCCTCGGTGGCTTTCAGCCCCGACGGCAAGACCCTCGCCAGCGGCAGCCTCGACAGCACGGTGAGACTGTGGAACGTACGAACCGGCCAACCGCACGGCGAACCCCTCACACACGACGACGCGGTCGACTCGGTGGCTTTCAGCCCTGACGGCAAGACCCTCGCCAGCGGAAACACCGATTTCGGTACCGTGCACCTGTGGGACTTGAGAAGTGGGCAACCGCTCGGCGACCCTTTCACGCACGAGGGTGGGGTTTCTTCGGTGGCTTTCAGCCCCGACGGCGAGACCCTTGCCAGCAGCACCAGCCCTGACGGCATAGAAAACGCGGAAGGCAAGGTGCACTTGTGGGACGTGAGAAGTGGACAACAGCGAGGTGAACCTCTGATACACGGTGGCCGAGTGGAGTCTGTGGCCTTCAGCCCCGACGGCGCAGCCCTTGTGAGCGGTAGTACGGACGTGGAAGGCGGAAACGGGACAGTGAGGTTGTGGAACGTGGATTTCCCTGAACCGAACGAAGCCGTGAGACAGATCTGCCAGATTCTCAACCAAGACTTCACGGAGGCAGCACCGGGCCAGTTCTACCAAAGCCTTCCTTCCGAGGCATGCCCATGAGCCCGACAGGACACATGCGACCTTTCCCGTGATCGTCACGGCGGCACCGAGCCGTCTGGAGAAGCCGGCGGGTCTCCGATCCGCCGGTCCTCAGCACTCGCAGCATCCGCGGCTCAGTGGATCCCTTACCTCCCCTCAGCCTGGCCCTCGACTGCCACTTGCACGGCAGGCAGCAGCCACGGCGAAGCGCTATTGGAAGCGCACCGTTCCGGCCCGCGTCGTTCAGCGAGGAGGACCTGCCGTGCAGGCCCGCTCGCGCGGTGAACCGTGCGGGCCGGGCGCCCCGCCGCGCAGGGCGTTCGCCAGGGCGGCGATGCGGCGGAGGCCGGTGAGGTCGGGAAGTGGCGGCGTGGTGGGGGCGGTGAGTTGTGCGAGGGCGTGGCGTAGGGAGGTCTCCAGCGGGGAGTCGTGGATGACCTCGTCGTGGAGGCGCTGGCCGTCCCGGACGACGGTGAGGTGGTGTCGGTTGCGCTCCAGCTGCCAGCCGCCCCGCGCGGTGACGGGCTCGAAGTGGACCGTGAAGTGCGTGGAGCCGGCGCTGACGGTGAGGTGGCGGTGGCGGTCGTCGGCGGGCCGCCTGTCGCGGCGCCAGGGGGTGCGTGCTTCGGGCGCCTGGCCCAGCAGAATGTTGGGCCCCGAGGATGGAGGACGCCAGGTCGACGGGGAGTGACCCGCCGTCGTGCCGCTTGACGGAGGTGCGTTCGGTGAGCGCGGTGACGAACAGCTCCGGGTCGTAGGTGGCCCACAGCTGGCTGGACGCGGGGTCGCTGGCGACGTAGTCCCGCATCAGCGGGGTGGGGAGGACGCCGTCGAGGACGGCGAGCATGTGCGGCCATTCGTAGCCGAGCACGCCGTAATCGCGGTCGACGAACCGGCCGGCGTCGATGTCGCCGCGTCGCTCCTTGGTGAAGGTGACGGCCACCCTGTCGATCGGGGTGTCCGGTGCCAGCCGGTCCCTGAGGTCGGAGAGCGCGGGCAGGGCCGCGGAGTGCCGGTACTGGTCGTTGACCACGACGCGCGCCCGGGGATGGCGGGTGAGGAGGTCGGCGAAGACGTCGATCTCCTCAGCGCGGCAGGCGGGTTTCTCCAACAGGACCCGGGCGTCGGGCCGACGGGCCAGGATCGCGCGCACTACGGGGAGGGGGAGGTGGTCGGCGGTCGGTGTGCAGACGGACCAGAGGTCGATGCCGTCGACCACGCCGGCGGGTAACTCGTCGACGTGGGCGGTGAATCCGCGGTGGCGCTCGGGCAGGTCCCGGCGGTGCGGGTCGGTGATCGTCAGCCGGACGCCGAGGTCTTCGAGGATCGCGGTGTGCAGGCGGCCGGCGACGCCGTAGCCGACCACGCAGGCGTGGGCCACGGGCGGCCGTTCGCGCGTCCCGGCTGGACGCGTCTCGGCCGTGTCCGGGTGGCCGGGCCCGGGGCCGGGCGGGGCGAGATGCAGCTCGAAGTACGCCTGGAACAGTCCGGCGTCGGCGATGGCCTGGTCGGCGGGGGCGGTGTGCAGGCCGGGCGGGAGGGTGCGGTGGTGCGCGCACAGGTGCGCCGCCGCGATGAGGGTGCCGGCCCGGTAGGCGTCGTAACCCTGGTTGGGGATGGAGTCGGCCTCGAACAGGTTCAGGCTCCGCCCGTCGCCCAGGAGCGTGGCGTGGCGTCCGTTCGGAAGCCGGAGGCGCGTGCCGACGCCCTGGATCTCGGTGCGGTCGGCGGCGTTCTCGCCGAGGGACGAGAGGAGCGAGAAGTCGCGGGTGGCGAAGGGCGCCAGCAGCGCGCCGTCGTCCAGGTGCCGGAGGTCCTCCTCCGTCAACGCTTCCTCCCCCGCCGTGCCGATGACGAGGAACGGTCTGGTCGCACGCAGTGCCTCGCCGGCGGTGCGGTAGGTGGTGTAGCCCGCTTCGGCGGCGTCGATCAGCGTGGGCAGGTCGGTGTCGACCATGGTCAGGAGGCAATCCAGGGTGCGCAGCGCCGGAGCGAGGCGCGAGCCGAGCGTGCCGTAGCCGAGGAGAAGCACCGGCCGGCCGATGCACTTGCGGTCGGGAAGGAGGGCGCGCAGTCGACGGAGGCAGGAGTCGGCGATCTCCCGGCAGCCCAGTTGCGTCTTCACCCGCGAGCGGGCCATGTTCAGCACGGGGATGCCGAGGGGAGCGACGTCGGCGATGCACTTGATGCCGGAGACCGTGAGTTGCAAGGCGGCGCTGACGTGCCGAGTCGTGGCCGTGGCCGCGTGCGAGGAGGCCGCCGCCGTCGACCGCGAGCACCCGGCGCCCGGCGGCGTGGGCGGCACCGATGAACGCCTCGACGGAGGCCTCCGCCTCGGCCAGCGCGGCGCCGTGGTCGGCCGGCGCGTTGATGGCCGTGTTGTCCAACAGGCCGACGCCCTTACCTCGTTGGAGGAACGTCGCGCGTACTCGGTCACGGTTGTGGGTGCGGTCGCCCTTGTCGAGGACGTGGATCCACTCGGCGGGTATCTCCGCGCTCTCCATGGCGAGCACGAAGCCCATGCTGTGTTCGAGGAAGTGATCGCGGAAGATCAGCGCCCACTCGCCGAACTCCGCGCGGGGAGCGCCGTAGCGGTGAAGGAGGGGCATGGAGGCGCGGATGGCGTCGAGTTCGGTCGGGGTGTACGGCAGGGCGACGGCCTCCAGGCGCGCGCAGTTCGTCCACGAGGTGAGGCGGATGGTCGTCCCCCGGGTCGATGAGGATCTCGACGGCGGGCGGCGGTTCCACGAGAGCACCGAGGGTGTGGGGTGGTTGCGGCGGCAGCGGACCGTCATGCGGTCGCGTCCCGGTCGGGGGCGGTCAGCCGAACGGCGCGGGGCCGAGGTGGTCGGCGGCGAGCTGGTGCGTGGTGGCGAGGCCGCCGGTGACTGCGCGGATCTGCCCGTCGGTGACCGGCCCGCGCAGACCGTCCACGGTGCGGAACGGGGTCGGGTCGGGGCGTTCATCGTGGCCTCCCGGAGTGTGGAGAGGTACCCCGCCTGGATCGGCGAGGCGGATGCCGGACCGCCGTCAGCGGGGCGGGGCGGCGGAGCGAGTCGCCTGTGCCAGCGCGGTCTCGACTCCTTCGAGGTAGTCGAGGAGCGTGGTGGCCGTCTGGTGGCGCAGCAACCAGAACCGGTCCAGGTCGGCCTGGTGCAGGCCGGGTCGGAGGTAGTGCTCCTGCCGCCAACTCGCAGGTTGACGCGTCCCCACGCCTCAACCGGAGGGGCGTGGTGACTCCTGGTGGCCGCTACAGGTAACCGCCCGCGCGCCGGGAAGGACGGGCGGGCATCGCGTCGAGACGGTGTCGGGGGCTGAGGAATCAGGACCGAGGAACATACCTTCAGAATGCGCTTCTGACACGTCGGCAGTACACCGAGCAGACGGTGCATAGCCTTGGAAGGGGAAAACCGCCCCTGCACCGAGACTGGGCAGACCGGTGCAGGGGCGGTCGCCACCTGTGTCGCACCGTGCGCGCACGGGAAGCCTCCGACTCAGGTGGCCGTCTGCTGGTCGGACTCAACCGGCCCGAACAACCTCCTCGCCATCCGGTTCACCCTCCACCGGAGCCGCGTTGAGAGCCTTGATGAGCCTCCGGAGTCCGTCTCCCCGACAGCCACCCAGCTCAACGACGATGTTGTCGGTTGAGGAAAGGTACATGTCCATGTACCTCGAATCGACACCGACATCGGTCAACGTCACGCCATGGCGACGCACGGCCTTTTCGAGTTCGGCAACCAGATACAGGGGATCCCCCTGGTCATAATTCAGGTCAATCTCGTTGCTACGCAGGTGAACCATCATCAGCTTGCCCTCCTATCGATAGAGGTGGCCCGATACTCCCCGACGCGGGGAGCCGCCGACGCCCTGTTCAACGGTGGTCGCCGCTCTCCCCCGGCGGAGGACGCAGGGATTCCACACCTTCGATGGGCGCCGTCCACTCCACACCGCCGCCCCGGGGACGCAGGGTGACCGAGGTCCCCCCGACCACCATGGCCTTCCCCACCCGAACCGCCGTGTCGGACAAACGTTCCCGCCTCCAGCTTTGCGGGGGAGTCTGACCTGTTCACTGCGGAGTCCGGGGCGCCAACGCTTGAATGATCTTGCGCGCGGTCTCCTCGGTGACACGCCCCAGCTCGATCAACGGCGGCACGAACGGCTGATACATCGAGGAACCATCCAGCCCCAGCGACGGAAGGCTGACGCCGTGAACGGCCAGGGCGCGCACCAGCTCTGCCACGGTTCGCTCCGGATCGGTGTCGTCAGGATCAGCCTCACGCTGACCCACGGGAACGGGATGAAGGAACGTCGGATCGGTCACGGCAGCTCCCTGAGTCGTTGGAGTGCGGGACTCACAGAGAAGCAGATTTGAGGGCACTTGAACGGGGGAGAACCCCTCAGAATCAAGCTCTAGACAGCTAGAGACGGGAGCGAGAGTGCAAAAACACCAGGTGAATCGGCCTTCGGATGAAGGTGGCAGGGAGAGCTTGAATGATCTCGAATACCTCGGCCGGGAGGTGAAGGTGGCGCGTGAGGGGCGCAAGCTGACGCAGTCCCAACTGGGGAAGGCCACCGGCTACTCGGAGTCGTACGTCTCGAAGGTTGAGGCTGGGACCATCATCCCGTCTGAGAAGTTCGCCATGGGTTGCGATCTCGCGTTGGGCACCAACGGCGCGATTGAGAGACTGAGGGAGCGACTTGTCAAACGAGGCCACCCGAGCTGGTTCGCGCCGTTCGCCAAGCTGGAACAGAAGGCCGTAGAGATCTTCGACTACTCAGTGTGGACACTCCCTGGCTTGCTCCAAACCCCGGACTACGCAAGGGCAATGTTCCGGGCTGGCGCCCCGGAACAGCCCGAAGAGCGGGTAGAAGAACGAACTGAGGCCCGCATGACACGAAAGGAGATTTTGACAAACGAGACACCTCCAGCATTTTGGGCTGTCATTCAGGAATCCGCTCTACACAGCCATATCGGCGGAAGTGGGGGCATGCGGGATCAGTTGCTTCATCTGACTGAAATGGCACAAATGCCCAATGTGGCCATCCAGGTCTTGCCCTACGAGGCGGGGGCTCCCGCAGCGACCGAGCCGTTTATTCGGTTGCGACTGCGGGACGGCAGGGAGATTGTTTACTCGGACACCGCTATGGGTGGGCAGATGAGCGAGGCCCCTGACCCTGTAGCCTTCGCAGCGCGAGCGGCTGACCTTCTCCGGGCGGATGCGCTGAGCCCGAAGGCATCCATTCGACTTTTGAAGAAGATCGCAAAGGGAATACACAGTGATGACGAAGACTGACTCTCCGTGGCGAAGGTCCTCTTATAGCGGGAACCAGGGCGGAGCCTGCCTGGAAGTTCGAGATGATATTCCGGGAGCGGTGCCCGTTCGTGATTCCAAGGTCACTGAAGGTCCTATTCTCAGCGTGTCGGCATCGGCTTGGTCCAGTTTCCTGGACATGGCCAAGCGCTGACCATCGAATAGGTGCCCCCTGCGGAGAATTAACTCCACGGGGGGCTACTTTTTTAGGGGGCAAGCAAGACCCTGACGGTTCGCCGCCGCAGGCCGAGTCGGGGCGGGGTTCCAGCCGAAGCTCAACGGTGGTCGCACGACAGCTTCCCCAGTCATGGTTGGGTCAAGGAGAACCTCGCCATGTTGATGACGATCCACCGCTCCCCGATCCCGATCACCTTCCACGTCCTGGCCACCACCCAGACCAACCACATGCTGATGGTGCGCGGGACGCGCGAGGACGGCCAGGAAGGCTGGGTCCTGCCCCACGGCCAAGTCCCCAACGGACGCTGCATCATCCTCACCGCCCGCGAGGTCTTCGAGGAGGCGACGGGCTGCGAACGCTCCCTCTCTGAAGTCCTGGCCATCACCCCGACGACGGACGAGGCGGGGACGTTGAACGGCCTGACGTACGTCCTGGACGGCGGCGTCCTCCACGACCTCCCCTTCCACGACCCCAAGGAGGGCGCGAGCTGGGTCCCCATGCGCGAACTCTACGAACCCCCCGCCCTCTACCAATACGCCATCATCGCCACCGGCCAACGCCGCCGCCCCCCCCTCCTCATCAACACCGACCGCCCCGAAGCCGCCTTCATCTGAGGCGCGATCAACCAGGCCGGGGGGCGACTGCCACACCCTTCCGGGCGACAGCGGACCGCTCCCGGCCTCGGGCCCCTCCTATCCCCCTACCCTCCGCTCCGTGTGCCCCGTGCCACCCGCCCCGCCCCGCCGCGTCGGCGGCCCCACTACGCACAATTACTTATGGAATGCTCCCCAACCGGGAGTCAACATGGAACGTCGCAGGTGACCGATACGCTTCGACCAGACGCGCCGGTCGGGGAGTGCGGGCGGGAACCCGAGTAGGAGTTGTTGCTCCAGGCCGAGCACATTTGGGCCTCACGGATATGGTCGCCGACGACGAAACCGCCTGAACTCCCCATCCCGCGAGGCATTGGGAGGGTTTGGTGAACATGGCGAGCCACCTCACGCCCCTTACACGGCGCGTGACGGCGCGTGAGTGCGTAGGGAAGTTGGAGCATGGGAAAGTCCGCAGCTTGTGTCGCCGCACCGACAACCGGCGCGCTCGGATTCCACGACTCCCATCTGCGGCGGCCCCATCGCTGTTCGCCCCTACCCGTCCGCGACACGTTGCCCCTGGGCCACACTTCAGCGAGCGTATCGATGAGAATGAGCACACTCCTGTATCGGCGCCCGAGACGCGTGACTTCCCGCGTTCATAAGCCCGACGTTAAGAGAACGTCGCATTGACGGCGAAGAGCCATTCCGACCGCAGTGTCCCTTTCACGTTGACACGGTAATCGTCGCCGCACGATGCCTCATCAACGGCACGTCTGCACACCCCTCCATGAAATCGATTTCACAGAGGGATCCAACGGCTCCTAGCCGCACGCCCCTGAGAGGCTACCGATGCTGCTCCCGCCAGATCACGTCCATCCCGCGAAACTGCGGGAGCTCGTGGAGAGCCAGTACGGGCCAGTGCATGGACCGTTCGAGTTCCAGCCCCTCGGCGAGGACAGTTGGGCGTTCCGCGCGGGCGACTACTGGGTCAGCGTCCGCAGGGACCTGCGCGGCCATCACCCGGAGGCCTACCGGGCGGCAACCGCGCTCGCGGCCTCCGGACTGTCCGCCGTGTTGGCACCGCTGAAGAGCGGTGACGGCAACATCCTGCACGCGGTGAACGAGAGCCCTGTCATCGTCTTCCCCTACGTAGAGGCGCGACAGACCCACCGTGATGAGTTGAGCACCGAGGAGCTTGAACGGATCATCGGGCTCGTCCGAGCCGTCCACGAGTCCAAGGTGAAGGTGGAACTGCCCGTCGAGGACTTCCGACTGGGTTTCGAGGCGGAGCTGCGAGACACGTTCGACTTTCTTCACCACGACGAGCCGTGCGACAGCGGATACCCGCAGCGCCTCCATCGACTACTCCAGCCGCAGCGAGAACATCTCGCACAACTGTGGCGCGAGAACACGGCGCTTGCGGAGAAGTGCATGCGCAATGGTGCGGCATTCGTGGTGACACACGGCGAGCCCAGCGCTCCCAACATTCTGCGTACTTCCGAAGGCTTCCTTCTCGCCGACTGGGGTGGCGCCATGCTGGGACCACCCGAGAGGGACTGGTTTCAGGTGCGGAGGACACTCGGACCTCCTCCGGGCTGCCGCGACGAGTTCATGGACTTCTATGCCACCAAGTGGATACTCAGCGAAGTGTGCGAGTACGCCACGATTTTCCGAGAAACACCTGCCGACGACGAACAGATGGCAGCTATGTGGAAAAAACTGATGGGGTACATCCCGACGGCATGAGTGCCGCGCGCGTGGTTCTTGATCGGAAATTACGAGAGCGAGTCTGGGGCGGGCGATGACAGGAAGAGACTGGAACGAACGGTCAGTCGCCATGGGCGAGTTTGTTTATCCCTACTACTTCGGGGCGGGGTGTCTGGAACGGATAACCTCCGCCATGGCCGGATACGACACCGATCAGTTCGTCGTCGTCACGGACGACCACGTCCTGGCCCTGCACGGCGAGGCGTTCCTGAGCGGTCTGCGCCGTCACGCTCCGGTACAGGTACTGAGCCTCCCGCCCGGCGACGCGATGAAGTCCGTACTACACCTGAACAGCCACCTGGAGAAGGCGATCGGCGCCGGTGCCACGCGTCGGTCCGTGGTGGTGGCCTTCGGCGGTGGTGTGGTCGGCAACCTCGCAGGTCTGACCGCGGCGACGCTCTACCGGGGAATCCGGTTGGTGCACGTGCCCACCACGACCATCGCGGCGATGGACTCCGTGCTCTCACTCAAGCAGACCGTCAACAGCGGCCATGGCAAGAACCACATCGGCACGTATCACGCACCGGAAGCGGTCTACCTCGACGTGGACCTGTTGCGCACGCTCGACGACAAACAACTGCGCTCTGGGCTGTGCGAGGCGGCAAAGAACTGTCTGGCCATCCGCCCTGAGGCCCTCCCCGTGCTCCGCACGCGCCTGGCCGGCGGGAATCTTTCGTCCCCCGATGTACTGCTGTGGCTTCTGGAGGAGAGCCTCACGGCCAAGAGCTCGGTGACCGGCGACGACGCCCGCGAGCAGCGATCCGGTCTCGTACTTGAGTACGGGCACACCGTCGGTCACGCGGTGGAGATGGAGGACAGGCGCCGACGTGGCACAGACGGGCTCTCCCATGGCGAGGCCGTGATGCTCGGCATGCTCGCGGCGGCCCGGATCTCGCGCGGCATAGGCGGCCTCGACGACAGGGCCGTGGCCGAGCACGACGAGTTGGCCCACCATCTGGGTGTCTCCCCGAAGCTGCCCGACGCGGTCACCCCGGAGGCGGTGATGGACGTCGTGCGGGTGGACAACAAGCGCGGCTACCTTCCCGTTTCCGGGGAGGAAGCCGCGATGGTGCTGCTGCGCGAGCTGGGCCATCCCTATGGCAGTCGGGACCTGCCGCTGACCGCGGTGTCCCTCGAAGCCGTCAAGGACGTGGTGACCGACATGGTCCGCGTCCCGGAGCCCTGGCACGGGAGCGGGGCGTCATGAGCGATCTCCTTGCCCTGAGGGGCGGTCCAGCGGTGTGGTCCGAAGGCTGGCCCGAGTGGCCGCAGACCGGCCCGGACACGGAACGGCGTCTCCGAGAGACCCTGCACGGCGGCCGATGGGCGATCAGCGGCGAGTGGACCGGCCAACGGCCGCAGGAAGCGCGGCTGGCCGACCGTTTCGCGCGGTTCGTGGGCGCCCGCTGGTGCGTGCCGGTGGACCATGGGACGAGCGCGTTGCTGATCGCTCTCCAAACGGCCGGGGTGCGGCCCGGCGACGAGGTCATCGTCCCCGGCCTGACCTGGGTGGCCTGTGCGTCAGTCGTTGCCCGCGCCGGTGCGGTCCCTGTGCTCGCTGACGTTGATCCGCGCACCCTGTGCGTCGACCCGGCCGCCGTCGACGCAGCCGTCACTCCGCGGACAGCCGCGATTCTCGCCGTCCACCTCTATTCCGCGATGGCCGAGATGGACGCACTTCAGGCGATCGCCGAGCGGCACGGCCTCGCGCTGATCGAGGACGCGGCACAGGCGTACGGGGCCACCTGGCGAGGCCAGGGCGCGGGCACTCTGGGGCTTTCCGGGGCCTTTAGCGCGCAACAGGGTAAGGCCCTCACCTCAGGAGAAGGAGGGTTGTTCGTCACCTCTTCGCGGGAGGTCCGCGACAGGGCCGAGATGTTGCGCGGCGATGGCCGGCGATATGGGCCTGGCCCGCACACACGAGGTCAGCCCGACATGGAGGAGGCCGACGTGGTGCAGGGCTGGAACATGCACCTGACCGAGTTCCAGTCGACGTTGCTGCTCGACGGACTCGAACGTCTCGACGAGCAGAACCGGACCCGGGCCCGGGCAGCCAAAACGTTGGACGAGCGGCTCACCGAGCAGGACGACCTCGAACCCATCGAGCCCTACGCGGCCAACGACACCCGCGCTTACTACCACTACGCGATCCGACTGAAGAAGGACGGCTTCGGTGGACGCGGCGCGGAGGCCGTCGCGGAGGCGCTCAGTGCTGAGCTCGGGCGCTGGATCCGCCCGCCGTACCGGCCACTTAACGAGCACCCGCTCTACGACCCGCGTCGGCTCCCCAGCGGCACAGTGCCCGAGGCGGCCACCCGCCTTGACCCGACCCGCTTCGAACTCCCGGTCGCGCGCCGGGAATCGGCCCGCACCGTGCTGCTGCACCATTCGATGCTTCTGGGGAACCAGCGCCATCTCGACGCGGTGGTCGAGGCGTTCGCCAAGGTACGGCACCTGGCCGCGCAGCTCGCCCCGGTGGGCGACTCATGAAGTGGCAGCCAGGGCGGGCGACAGCGATGCCGGAGGCCGCCCTCGCCCTGTTGGACGCGGAGCTGGCCCGTGTCGGCCGGGTCAGGACCGGCGAGGCCGAGACCGTCCGACACTGGTCGATCTCCCTGGTGCTCAGGGCTCCCACCGACGGAGGGCCCGTGTGGTTCAAAGCCGTGCCCCCGGCCTTCGCCCACGAAGGACGGGTGGCCTCGTGGGTGGAGTCCGTTCGTCCGGCACACAGTCCGTCAGTCCTGTCGCATGGAAACGGCTGGCTCCTCACGCGGGAGATCGCGGGGGCGGGGACCGAACCCTGGTCACACGCCCTGGAGGCCGCCGCGCGGATCCAGGTCGCCTCCATCGGCCGCACCGACGAACTGGTGAGGTTGGGATGCCCGCGGCGAGAGGGTGCCCTGCTGCGCGCGGGACTCGTCCGGCTGGCCGAGCGGCCCGAGCTACTCGCCAGTGCCGAACGACGCCAACTGGCGGAAGCCCTGCCTCGCATCGCGGAGCTTCTCTCAGCGGTCGAGCAGGACGACGTGCCGCCGGTGCTGGTACACGCGGACATTCAGCGGGACAACGTGTGCTGGGACGGGAACGGATGGGTCGTCATCGACTGGACCGACGCGGTCGTGGCTCATCCCTTCGCCGAACTCGCCCGACCGACGATGAACGCGACGCCCCGCGACCGGGCCCTCGCCGAGGCTGCCTTCAGCAAGGTGTGGGCGAAGATCCTGCCGCTCCCCACCCTCGCGGAGGCACTGCGGCTGGCTCCCGTCCTGGGCGCCTCCGTCCAGGTACTCAACTACGCCGACATCGTCCATCGCATCGGCGGAGCACAAGGGTTCAGCGACCTGCTCCGGCTGTGGGTGGAGCGCCTCCTCGACGCGACGTCGGCGACCACGCTACTCACGCCACGGATCTGATATGACCTTTCGACAGAGCTTCGCTTGGTGGTCCTTCGCCGAAGCACCGCACCCGCTGGAAGACCTGCTCGGCACGGCGGCCGGGATGGGGTTCCACGGGGTTGACTTTCTGCCTCCTCCCCTTTGGCCCGCGGCCAAAGACCTGGGCCTGGAACTCGTCATCATCGACGGGCACGACTCCATCGACGTCGGCTTCAACGACAGGGCCCGCCACGCCGAACTCGGCGACCAAGTGCGCCGTGCACTGGAGACCGCGCACCGGGAGAACGTGCTCCACCTGTCGGTGCAGCCAGGGCTGACGGCGGGCGAGGGCGACGACGCGGCCATCGAGACCTGCGCTGAGGCGCTCGCGCCGCTCGCCGCCGAGGCCGCGGACGCCGGAGTGGGCCTCCTACTCGAACCTCTCAACAGCAAGGTGGACCACCCCGGCCACCAGTGCTCCACCACGGAATGGGGAGCGCGCGTCATCGACCTGGTCGGACGGCCGTCACTGCGACTGCTGCACGACGTGTACCACATGCAGTTGATGGAGGGGGACCTGCTGCGCACCGTCGACCGCCATATCGATCGGATCGGCCACCTTCACACGGCGGGGGTTCCTGGCCGTCAAGAACTCGACGCCATGCAGGAAGTCAACTGGGCGGCCATCGCCCGGCGCCTTCGAGAACACCGCTACACGGGATTCGTCGGTCACGAGTTCACGCCTCGCGGCGATGTGGCAGCGGCCCTCCGTCAGGCATACGCCCTCTTCGCTCCCGCCACCTCCTAGCGATTCGCGAACAACCCCCAGGATTCCAGGAGCAGCTGAGATGTCCAGCAACAGCCCTCCGCACCCGGGCGGAGCCCCCGGCCCAAGGTCCGTGGAGTACCGCACCGCCGTCGTGGGCGCGGGATTGGTCGGGATCGAGGTCGCGAACCGACTCGCTGCGGCAGGCGACGGCCCCACCTTGGTGATCGAAGCCGGGCAGGGCGAAGAACTGCGCCACGCGAACATCGTGCACGCCCCGGAGACCGCGACCCGGATGTGGTTGGAACCGCAGAACGACTCTGCCTTCATCCGCCCGTGGTCCACGCTGAACCCCCCGCACTACGCCGGTGCGTCCGGCGTCAGACAGCGCCTCGGCGGCCGGTCGCTGTACTGGTACGGAGTGGTACTGCCCATCGAGGACTGGGCGCTGGACGATCCTCACTGGCCCGCTGCCGTCGTGAGTGATCTACGAGTCTCCTGGTGTGACGGCCCCTCACTCTACGAGCGCACGACGGACCGCCTCCGGAGGTGGGCGGAGCGCGACGAGGTCGACAGTGCCCCCGTGGAGCTCCCGTCCGATGCCCGGCTCGGTCCCTTCGCGCTGCGTGCCACTCCCCTGGCCCGACGTACCTATCCGCACGGCAGATGGCGTGCCTATTCGCCGCTGGACGAATGGCGTGACCCCACTAGCGGAAGGTGGCACGGCGCCCCGGAAGGCGTCGAACTCCTCACCGGCACCCGCGTGCTCGGAGTCCTGCTGCGCGACGGCCGGTGCCGAGGCGTCCGGGTGCGTTCCGAAGGCGGGGCGCAGGCCGAGATCGTCGCCGACCGCGTCATCCTGTGCGCCGGCACGATGGAGAACAGCCGGCTCGCCCTCCAGGCGCTGACGGCCTCGGGACGTACCACCACCCGGCTGCCCGGGCTGCGCGACCACATGGTGCAGGGGCTGCTCTGGCGCTGGGAGGGCGAGGCAGCCCGCAGGCTGCTCCGCGCCCTGCCGAGCGGGTCCTACTACGAACCCCACGGCCCGCCGGTCCGTTCGAACCTGCTGGTGGACGTACACGCACCCGAACCGAACGGTGCCGTGCTCGTGGAGGTGCGGGCGATGGGCGAACAGCACGACCAGGGGACGAGCTTCGTCGAGGGAGAGCCGCGGGGCGACCAGCCCTGGTCGCTGCGTGTCCACTCCGAGCCCTCCGCCGCCGACGAGGAGGTACTCGCCCACCAGCGGGAGCTGCTCCGACGCTGCCACCGAGAACTGTGCACGGTGGCCGGGGTGGCGCCGCACCCACTGCGATTCGCGGACTACGGTCACCCGGACCCCGGCAATCGGGTCCTGCTGCCCGAGTTCCGGCAGGGAACGGCTCCGGGGGAGCCGATCACCTGGTCCAACCAGCTGGGCACGGAGGACCACGAGGGCGGCACGCTGCCGATCGGGGGGCTCCTCGACGAGGAGCAGGGCTTTCGGGACATTCCGGCGCTGTACGCCGCCGGGCCGGCCACCTTTCCCCGGCCCGGAGCCGCCAACCCCTCACTCACCACGTTCGCCCTCGCCCATCGCCTCGCCCACCACCTGGCCGGCCGACCATCCCCCGGCAGCCGTACCGGCCCCGGGCACGACGGGGTCAACCGAGCCGTTCAGAAGGAGGCACAGCCATGAGCGAACCCTTCAGCCGTGAGGAGGCCAACTGCCTCGTCCTGCTCAACGACGAGGGGCAGTACTCGCTGTGGCCGGCGCACCGGGAGGTCCCGGAGGGGTGGACAACGGTCTTCCGTGGCGGTGTCCGCGCCGCCACAGCCTTCACTGACGACCACTGGTCGCCGGTGTGCGGACGTAGGACCGCTGGCAAGCCCCTGCCGCCGGAGGGCGACGTGGTGGGCGCCGTGGAACGGGAGGCACAACGCAGGCCGGAGGCCACGGCCGTGCTGGACCGTTCGGGAAGCTTGACCTACGCGGCACTGAACGACCGCGCCAACCGGCTGGCCCACCACCTGATCCGCGGCGGGATCGGGCCGGGAACCCGAGTGGCCGTCGCCCTGCCGCCGTCCCACCGGGTCATCGTCGCGCTGCTCGCCGTCCTGAAGGCCGGCGGTGCCTACGTGCCGCTCGACCCGAGCCATCCCACCGGGCGCCTACGCGACATCCTCGCCGACGCCCGGCCGCACCTGCTGCTGACCATCGACGAGACGACGAGGAACGGTCTGCCGCTACCCGAGGGCCTGCCCGTCCACGATGTCGACGGCCTTCTCGCCGGTAGCGGTTCCGGCGCGGACCCGGTGGCACGGGACCTGAACGCCCTCCTGCTGCCCTCTCACCCCGCCTACACCATCTTCACCTCCGGCTCCACGGGCCGTCCCAAGGGGGTGATCGTGCCTCGTACCGCGTTGGCCAACCTGCTCGCGGATATGACGGAACGATTCGCTCTCGGCCATGACGACCGGCTGCTCTCCCCGACGACCGTCAGCTTCGACATCGCGGCACTCGAACTCTTTCTGCCGCTCCTGGCCGGAGCCTCCGTTGTCGTGGCAGGTACGGAGGAACGCTCGGACCCCCACGCCTTGGCCGAGCTGCTGATCTCCTCGGGCACCAGCCTGATGCAAGCGACCCCTTCTCTGTGGCGGATGCTGATGGACACGCGGCCGGAGGCACTGCGCGGTCTGCGCGTCCTCACCGGCGGCGAAGCACTTCCGGCCGACCTCGCCCGGCGCCTCGTGGACGTGGCCGCCGAAGTGGACAATCTCTACGGACCAACGGAAACGACCATCTGGTCCACCTGCCGGCGGGTCAGTGCCGGGCAGGTCTCCGGCATCGGCGCGCCGATCCGTCACACCCACGCGTACGTACTCGACGAGAAGCTGGCGACGGTCCCGGACGGCGTGGAAGGAGATCTGTACCTCGCGGGCGAGGGCCTGGCCGACGGCTACCTCGGCCGGCCCGGACTCACGGCGCGTCAGTTCATCGCCGACCCGTACGGGCCCGCAGGCACTCGCATGTATCACACGGGTGATCGAGCGTCCCGCAACGCCGACGCCACACTCGATTACCACGGACGGACGGACCAGCAGATCAAGATCCGCGGCCACCGCGTCGAGGCCGGGGAGATAGAGGCGGCCCTGGAGAGGCACCCAGCCGTGGCTCAGGCGGTCGTGGTCCCGGTGAACTCCGCGGGCGCCACCGGCCAGGACCTGGCCGCGCTCCTGGTCGGACTGTCCGAGGACAGCTCGGAACGGGCAGCCGATCAGGACCTGCGTTCCTTCCTGGCCGATGTCGTGCCCGACGCCTGGGTACCACGCCGCTATGTGTGGTGCGACCGGCTACCGTTCGGAGGAACGGGCAAGCTGGACCGGAACGCCGCGCGCGCGACAGTCGTGGACGCCTTGGCGCGCGTTCCCGCCTCAGGCGGCGAGGAGAACTCGGACGTTCTCCGATCCCTGTGGGACGCGGCGCTGGGCGCCCCCGACACCGGCGGCACTTTCCTGAGTCAGGGGGGTCACAGCCTCGCGGCAGCGCGTGTGATCGGCGGCGTCTGGGAACGGCTCGGCGTTCGCGTCCCGATGAGCCTCTTCGTCAAAGAGGACGCCTCCCTTCGGGAGCTGCGCGCGTATGTCACCGGCGCGGAGCACGAACCGACGGCCGTGCGAGAAGGGACCGGACCACTCGCGGCCCCTCGCCCGCGGCACCGGGATCTTATGCCCCTGCCGGCCTCCCTGCGCCGTCTCTGGTACCTCCGCCAGCTCTATCCGGAAGCGCGCGCGGCCTATCACGTCGTGGCCGCGGCCCAGCTCCCGGGGGAGCCGGACCCCACCCGGCTCGACCAGGCGGTCCGTGCCCTGATCGCCCGGCACGACGCGCTGAGGATCGAGGTGAGGGACGAGGGCGACGTACCGGAGCTGTACCGCGTGCCCGCGCCGGACACGGCAAGGACCGTCGAGATCTGCGACCTCGACGGCGACTGGCGGCCTGAGCAGTTCGCCGCACAGAGCATTGCCCTCCCCTCCCCGGACGAGGCCCCGCTGATGCGTGTCAGGGTGGCCCGCGGGAACGGGCGCTGGTGTCTGGTGCTGGTCCTCGACCACATGATCGCCGACCAGCGGGCGGCCGACACACTCCTGGCCGACCTCGTGTCGGACCAGGAATCGGTCGGGGCCTCGGCATCACTTCCCGCACCGCGCTCCTTCTGGGAGTTCCTGGAGGCCGGATCGGCCGAGAGCGGTGCCCGAGCACACGCTGACCTGAAGTACTGGCGGGAGGAACTCGACGACGCGCCGGCGGAGCTGCTGCTTCCGATGGCGGCAGAGCGCCCAGCCGAACCCGACTTCCGCCCTGTGACCCACACGGTCCGGGTAGTCCCCGCACAGGCCCGCGGCATCGCTTCCGCCGCCGCGTCGCTCGGGGTTACTCCGACCGCCTTCCACCTGGGATGCTTCGCCACTCTGCTGCACAGCTGGAGCGGCAGGGACGATCTGGTCATCGGCCTGCCCGCGGACGCCAGGAGAACCTCCGCCGAACAGGACATGGTGGGGATGGCACTGGACACCCTGGTCGTGCGCAGTCGCACGGAAACCAAGGCGACGGTCGCGGACGTGATACGTCGTTGCCGGGACGGCTACGCGGCGGCGGCAGACCACACCGCGGTCCCGTTCGACAGTGTGGTGGAGGCGCTTGAGCGGCCGGCCGTGCCAGGCTTGAATCCCGTCTTCCAGGCGTGGTTCAACGACCTCGGTGACCTCAAGAGCCCACCGGAAGCGCTGCCGGTCCCGGTCACCTCCGCCCTCTTCGACCTCGCCGTCTACCTGCGCGGGGACGGCGAAGGACAGTCCGTCACCGTGGTGGGAGCGGCAGCTCTCTTCTCCGAACGACTGGTGGGGGAGTTCGCCCGTCAGTATCTGTTGCTCCTGGAACGAGCGGCGGCCGACCCCGACATCCGGGTCGACGGTCTGAGCCTGCGTGAGCCCGGCCCCTCGCCGAGCCTCCCCGAGTGCGTCGACACCGGCAGGTTCTGGGAGCGGCTGACGGACTTCGCCCACGCGCGGGACTCGGACACGGCGGTTCTAGGGCCGCAGGCCACCGTGACCTACGGCGAGTTGCGCGAGCGAGTACGCGGGCTGGCTGCGGGGCTGGCGCGCGAAGGGGCGGGGCGGGGGCGAACCGTCGCTCTGTGGTCACGCACCACGGAGAACCTGCCCGAGACGCTGCTGGCGCTGTGGCGCACCGGCGCCACCGTCGCCCTGATCCCGGAGGAGGCTCCCGTCCGCTATCGGGAGCAATGCGCGGACGCCGTGTCCGCTGACCTCGGCCTGGCCCTTCGATACAGCGCCGAGGCGGGGGTCCGCTCGGTGACGGATATCGCCCACGGTCCCGGCAACGAGTCCCACTGGCCGGAACCCGGCGGGACCAGCCATCTGTTGTTCACCTCGGGTACGACCGGCACGCCCGCTGCGGTGGCCGCTCCGCCCGATGCGTTGGGCGACGCGGTGGCCTGGTATCTGAAGGAGTTCAGGGTCGGCCCGGAAGACCGGTTCGCCATGCTGTCGGGGCCCGCGCACGACCCCGTCCTGCGCGACATCCTGGTGCCTCTGAGCGCCGGGGCGACCTTGTGCGTACCTCAGACCGGCTTCGCCCGGCGGCCAGAGGCACTCTTCTCCTGGCTCGACACGAACGCCGTCACCGTGGTGCACGTGACGCCCGGTCTCCTGGAACTGATCGCCTCCGGAGCCAGCGGGAGACTCGACGCGTTGCGGCTGATCGTGGTCGGTGGCGACGTGTCGACCGAGCAACTGCTCAAGCGGATACGCGGGTTCACAGACGCCGCCGTGGTCAACGCCTATGGGGCCACGGAGACACCGCAGATCGCGGCCTGCCAGGAAGTTCTGGCATACGGGGACCAGGCTCCGGCCATCGCACGGGTACGGCCTTTGCCGGTGGGCCGGCGGGCTGCCGGACGGGAAATCCATGTCGCGGGCCCTGAAGGGCTGCCCCTGGGCCCTGGGCAGTTCGGCGAGGTCGTGGTGCGCGGCCGAGCCCTCGCGCACGGCTACGCGGGAGATGTTTCCCGCGCCGAGCGCTTCGATGTGGACCCCTTCGGGGAACCAGGGGTCCGGCTCTACCGCACCGGAGACCATGGCTACACCACTCTCGACGGGGATGTCGTCGTCACCGGGCGCTTCGACCGGCAGGTGTCGCTGGACGGTCACCGCGTCGAACTGGCGGAGGTCGAGGCCGTGGCACAGCGGTTCCCCGGCGTGGTCTCAGCCCGCGCGGCCTACCGCGCCGATGGTGTGGTCTCGGAGATCTCGCTCGCCGTGCGGGCGGAGGCCGGACAGCACGTGGACGTGGCTTCGCTCCGTACTCATCTACGCGGTCGGCTGCCCCGTCACGCGGTGCCGTCGGTGCTGTCCGCCGGTTCGGACGAGCTACGCCTGGACGCCAGCCGGAAGGTGCGTCAGGCCCCTTCCGCGCCGTCCACGGGCGATCCCGGGCGAGAAGCGAGGACAACGACCGCCCGGCTGACCCCCGTGACCAAGACCGCGGACGAACTCCAACGACTCGTCGCCGAACTTCTGGGGCACCGCGTGCCCGACGAACGCAACTTCTTCGACGCCGGGCTCACCTCGCTCGCGCTGCTCCGGCTGCACAGGGGCATCACCCAGCGGCTGGGCTTCGAGCTGCCGGCGACCACGCTCTTCGCCCATCCGACTGTCAAAGCGTTGGCGAAGCTCCTCGACACCACGGCCGGACCGGGACGCGCGACGCCGCCCGAGACCGTAGCCGCGGCCCACGACGGGGCCCCAGGACGAGAGAGCCGTCAACCCGGCAGGAATGAAAGGTAGAACCACAGTGATCGACCAGCAACACGGCTTCTCTCCCGAGGCAATCGCAGTAGTGGGCTTCGCCGGACGGTTCCCCGGGGCGGAGAACACGCGCCAGTTCTGGCGGAACATACGGCAGGGCGTCAACAGCGTCGAACTGCTCGACCGCGCCGAACTCCTCGCCCGCGGGGCGGACGAACACGAGATCACCAAGCCGGACTACGTACCGGCGGTCGGGCTGATGCCCGACGCGGACCGCTTCGACGCCGATCTGTTCGGGGTGACGCCCCGGGAGGCAGCACTTCACGACCCCCACCATCGGGCGTTCCTGGAAGCGGTCCACGAGGCTTTGGAGAACGCCGGATACGACCCGTTCGCCGAGACAGCCCCGACCGGGGTGTTCGGTGGTTCCTCCGGCCCGGGGTACCTGACCCACCACGTGTGGGGCAATGTGGAGACCGGCAGGGTCGAGCCCACCACTCTGGGCATCTACACCAACCCTTCCTTTCTCCCCACCTTCACCTCCTACAAGCTGTCGCTCACGGGACCGAGCGTCGCGGTGGCGACCGCCTGCTCGACCTCGCTGGTCGCGCTCGACCTGGCGGCCGAAGCGCTACGACGCGGTGCCTGTGGCATCGCCGTCGCCGGAGCCGCCGAGATCGAGTTCCCCTTCGGACAGGGCTATCGCTGGCAGCCGGGCAGCATCCACTCTCGCGACGGCGTCTGCCGTCCCTTCGATGCCGCGGCCAACGGCACCGTCTTCACCAGTGGTGTGGCGGTCGTGGTGCTCAAGCTGCTTGACGACGCCCTTCGCGACGGCGACACGATCCGTGCGGTCATCCGTGGCTCGGCCGTCAACAACGACGGTTCGGACAAGGTCAGCTTCGGCGCACCAAGCGTTTCCGGGCAGATCGCGGCTGTCAAGGCGGCCATGACGCGGGCGGAGGTGCGTCCGGAGGACATCGACTACGTGGAGGCGCACGGCACCGGCACAAAGGTGGGCGACCCACTGGAGATCTCGGCACTCGCCCAGGCGTACGCGGAACTCTCCGGCGCCCCGCTCCCGCCCGGCACCATCCCGATCGGCTCGGTGAAGTCCAACGTCGGTCACCTCGGGCCCGCGTCCGGGCTCGCCGGCCTGATCAAAGTCGCCCAGTCTCTCGAACACCAGGAGATACCGGCGACGATCAACTACCGGGAGCCCAACCCGGCGATCGACTTCGGCGCCGTCCCCTTCTTCGTCAACGACTCCCCGCGTCCCTGGCCCAGCCGTCCGGACCGCCCACGCCGTGCCGCCGTCAGTTCCTTCGGGGTGGGAGGAACGAACACCCACCTGATCGTCGAGGAGCCGCCGGCCGTGGAACGCGCCAAGCCGCTGGCCCGCCCGCAGCTGATCGTGTGGTCCTCGCGCACCCGCGTGGGGCTGGACCAGACCGAGGAAGAACTGGCTGACCACCTCCGCACCTCGGGCCAGGCATTCGACGACGTGGCCCACACGCTCGAAGTGGGCAGGAGTCACCACCCCGTCCGCGCGGCGGCCGTGGCGGAGTCCGCGCGGGAGGCCGCCGAACTGCTCGGCAGCGGGTCCGGGTCCGTCCGGCGCAGCCCGGAAACGGCGTCGGAGCGCCAGGACGTGTGCTTCGTCTTTCCCGGCCAGGGTTCCCAGCGGGCCCGCATGGCCGAGGGGCTCTACGAGGGCGTGCCCGGCTTCGCCCAGGCTTTCGACGAGTGCCTGGACCTGTTCGCCGAGCACGACCTGATGGTGCGGGATGCCTGGCGCTCCGAGGATCCCGCGGAACTGGACCGCACCGACATCGCCCAGGCCGCGCTGTTCAGCGTGGAGTACGCGATGTCGCAAGCACTGGAATGGGCGGGCATACGCCCTGTGGCTGTTCTGGGTCACAGCGTCGGCGAGATCGTCGCGGCCACCGTCGCCGGGGTCTTCGACCTGGCTGACGCGGTGCGAGTGGTCGCCGCGCGCGGACGGTTGATGGCGAGAGCGTCCGACGGGGCCATGCTCGCCGCCGCGATCTCTCAGGAGGACCTCACCGAGCGGAACTTGGAAGGAGTGTGGCTGGCCGCGGTCAACGGGGCCGGGCAGGTGACGCTCTCCGGCGGCCACAAGGAAATCGCTGCGGCCCAGGCCTTCCTGGAGGAGGACGGCGTGCGCTGTCAACCACTGCGCACCGCCCACGCGTTCCACAGCCCGGCGATGGCCGAAGCCGCCGAACACTTCGAGACCGTGGTCGACCAGATCGAACTGAACGAGCCCGGGTTGCGCGTGGTCTCCGCGGCAACGGGCGCCGACCTGTCGCCACAGGAGGCCCGCTCACCCGCGTTCTGGGCGCGACAGTTGGTCGAGCCCGTGCTCTTCCATCCCGCTGTGGACCATCTCCTCGGTGAGGGCGAGCACCTGGTGATCGAAGTGGGTCCCGGACAGAGCCTTTCCGGGCTGGTCCGGCAGCACCCGACGGTGGTGCGCGGCGCGAGCTCGGTAGTGCCGGCGTCGCCGCGCGTCCCCGGCGCCGATGCCGACGAGCGCGCGTTCCTGGCTGCGCTGGGTGCGCTGTACGTCGCCGGGCACGACCTGGACCGGCCGAAGCGGGACGGCACTCGTGTGCCTCTGCCTGGCTACGCCTATCAACGCGAGCGGCATTGGATGGCCGCCGTCGACCGGACCGCCCCCGCAGGAGAGACCCGGGCTCTCTCTCCGGCTCACGACGAGAAAGCCGAGGAAGGCGTCCCCGCGCAGCCCCCCGCGACCGGGGTGTCAGAACAGAGCGCTGTCGGCACCGGTCCGACGGACCCGCCGACGTTGGGAACACCTCCTGTCGTGTCCCCCTTCGCCGCCCTTCAGTGGCACGAGAACCCGCTGCCAGTCACGGCTGCTGCTCTCCGCCCCCCGGGGCGCGTCCTGGCCCTGCTGCCGCGCGCGTTTGACGACGCACGGCAGGTTCTGGGCGCACTGCACAAGGCCGGGCACCATGTCTTCCGCGTCCGCGCCGGTGACCGACTGGAGCTGGGAGAGGAGGAGTTCACCGTCCGTCCGAACCACCCGGACGACCTGGAGGCCGTCCTCGCCCGGCTTCAGGCGCGCGACGCCCTGCCGCACACCTACGTGCACGCCTGGACCGTTGCGGACTGGGAGCCTGCGACTCCGAAGAACCTGGACGATCAGCTGGCGGGGGGGTTCCTCAGCCTCCTGAACGTCATGCGGCTGAGCGCGCGGCGACCAGCAGGGGGCTCGCTGCCGGAAGTGGTGGTCTTCTCCAGCGGTGCCGTCGACGTGTCCGGCGCGGAGACCCCGCACCCCGTCAAGAGCACGCTGGTGGGGTTGACCGTCACCTTCCCTCAGGAGGCGCCCGGACGGCGCTGCCGGCTCATCGACGTCGGAGGCGATACCGACGCACGCCTGCTCGCCGACGAACTGCTCTCCGACACCGGATCGGGCATCGTGGCCTGGCGCGGCGCGCGTCGCTGGGAGCGCTCGGAGAGGGAGATCGAGTTCGAATCCCGTGATGCCGCCGCGCTGCGCGAGGAGGGCGTGTACGTCATCACCGGCGGCCTCGGCGGGCTCGGCCTGGAGACGGCCAAGGGCCTGGTCCGTAAGGGGATTCGCCCCCGCCTCGCGCTGCTCGGCCGCCGAGTGCCCGAAGGCGACCGCGCCCTTCCGCCGGCGGAGGGCGACCGGGTGCGCACCGCTGTCGCGGAGATGGAAGCCCTCGGCGCCCAGATCCGTTTGCTGCCCTGCGACATCACCGTCGAGGCGGAGGTGGAAGCCGCCGTGGACGCGGTCATCTCGGCGTTCGGGCCGATCAACGGAGTGGTGCACTGCGCCGGAGTAGCGGGGGACGGCGTCATCGAACTACGTGACACAGCCGAGGCACTCGCCGTCCTGCGGCCGAAGGTGCTCGGTTCCCTGCTGCTGCGGCGAGCACTGGCGGAGCAACGGCCGGACCCGGACTTCTTCGTCTCCTATTCCTCTCGCAGCGGCACCCACGGCCTGATCGGCAGCGGCGACTACTCGGCAGCCAACGCCTTCCTGGACAGCGACGCGGCGACCCCGCGCGGACGCACCCGCACTCTCAGCGTCGGCTGGCCAAGCTGGCGGCAGGTCGGCATGGCCGCCCCCGGTACACCCACACCTGACGAGGCGGAGGAACGAGGGCGGCCTGAGGGTGAGGTGGTGTGGGAAGAGGTGTACGACTCCTTGACCCACTGGGAGCTGGACGAACACCGGCTCGGCACGACGCCTGTGATGCCCGGGACCGGCCAGCTCGATCTGGCGCTGCGCGCCTGGGCCGACCGAGGCGACACGCGGGCGGCCCGCCGGTTGGAGAAGGTGACCTTCCACCGGCCTCTGGAGGTGACCAGCCCCCGGTGCGTGCAGGTTCTCGCGCGTGGCGGGCAGGATGTCGATCGATTCGTCATCCGGTCCCGCCCGGTGGACGGCGAGGCGTGGACAGAGCACACCACGGGTTCGGTCCGCTTGGTGGAGTCCGTGGCGCGCTTCTCCGACCCGGAGGCACTGGCCGCCGAACTCTCCGGCGAGCAGCCACCCGCACCGGAGCCCGAAACCGGACTCGTGGCCGCGGGCCCGCGTTGGAACTGCCTCGGCGAGACCATCAGGGGCGCCGACGCCGACCTGGTGGAGCTCGTCCTCCCGGAGTCCTTCCTCGGCGACCTCTCCCGACACCAGCTGCACCCCGCGCTGCTCGACGTGGCCACCGCGTTCGCGCAGCGACCCTCCCCTTTCGCCAAGCTGCCGTGGTACTACGAGTCGATCACTGTGTTCGGCGCGCTCCCCGCGCGGTTCCACGCGCATATGCGCTACCGGCCGGGCCGGCAGCACGGCGTCACCGTCGACGTCGACCTGATCGCCCCTGACGGCCAGGTGCTGGTCGCCGTCGAGGGGTACACCATGGTGCGCGTAGACCCGGATGCGTGGCGTGACGGCCGGCGGGGCGCCGCGGGGGAACGGCCGGGCACGAGCCGCCCTCTTCCCGGCGCGGTAACCGAGGAGAGCGGGCTCGAACCTCATCAGGGGGTGCATCTCTTTCTGACCCTTCTGGAGTCGGTCACCCCGCCGCATGTCCTCGTCCGTCCTTACGAGAACGGCGCGCCGGTTCCGGCGGAACGGCCCCGGGAACTTCCCCAGCCGCGAACCGTCGTCGTGGCCCCCTCTCCCGCACCGGTAGAACAGACGGCGGTCGAGACACCGCGATCGCCGCTGCCCGAGGCGGCGCCAGGAACGAAGCGGCCCGCGGAGTCGCCCGTCTCCCCGACCGCCGTCGGCACGGAGGCGGAGGACGAGATCGCCACCGCGATTCGTGGCTTCTGGGAAGACGCGCTCGGAATGCGGGGGATCAAGGACGACGACGACTTCTTCGAACTCGGCGGAAACTCCCTGTCCTCCATCGAACTGATGGGGCAGATCCGCGAGCGTTTCGGGGTCGAGCTGAGCGTCGCGATGCTCTTCGAATGCCCAACCGTTTCCCTGCTGGCCGAGGCCGTGCGCGCGGGGCGGGACGCCTGATGGCCCCCGGACGCGGCACGCGCGGCAGCGGCCCCTTCGCCCCCGACCTGCTCAGCGGCCAAGTGGCGGTGGTGACAGGTGGAGCCACCGGCATCGGTCTGGAGACGGCGCGTCAGCTGCTGCTGCATGGCGCTCGGGTGGCCATCGCCTCACGCCGCCCCGACGTCTTGGACGAGGCGGCCGAGAGCCTACAGACGGAGACCGGCCGGCCCCCGCTCACCGCGGTCTGCGACGTGCGGGACGAACAGGGTGTGCGTGCGCTTGCCGAGCGTGTCACGGCAGAACTCGGCGCGGCGGACATCGTCGTCAACAACGCCGCCGCGAACTTCCGTATGCCGGCCGAGCGCATGACGCGTAGAGCCTTCCAAACGGTCGTCGATATCGACCTCGTCGGCACGTTCACCGTCACCAGGGCGTTCGTCGGCCCGATGCTGGAACGCGGTAGCGGGAACATCATCTCGATGGTGGTGCCGGAGGTCGGCCGGGGGTTCCCCACGTTCTCGCACGCCGGTGCCGCCAAGGCCGGCATCGTTTCGCTCACCGCGAGCTGGGCGCGCGAGTGGGGTCCGCGTGGCGTCCGCGTCAACGCGGTCGCGCCCGGTCTCGTTCCCACCGAGGGCGTCATGGCCCACATGTACGCCACGGAGGCGGAGAAGGACGCCGAGGACATACCGCTGCGACGGCTCGGCACCGTGACTGACATCGCCAACTGCGTGCTGTTCCTCAGCTCCGACGCCGCCTCATGGATCACCGGCACCACGATGACGGTGGACGGCGGCAACTCCACCATGCACCTGTGAACGGCGCGCGCAACCACGGAAGTTCGACAGTAATGGGCTATCTCTCGCTGGAGGTCTGGGTATGACGGCCGGACGGCAGGAACATCTCGTGCCGCTGGGCGACTCGGGCTGGTGGCTGTGGCGCGATGTCGCGCTGCGCAGTCCGGGTTTTCCGGCGCGGCTCGCACGCGACCTGGGCGACGAGCGACTGGCCGAGGCCGCCGACGCGTGCCTCGCCGGCTCGGTGACGGACACCGCTTACCGGGCGGTCTTCGCCGAGGCGGAGGTCCGCCTCCAGCGTCTGGTTCGCGCCACTGCCGCCAACCCGCGGATCCGGGAGGCGGTCACCTGGCAGAACCCCGCTCTGGTGGCGAACTGTCTGGACAAGGCGGTAGCCGGAGAACCGCGCAACGTCCGGGGCCGACAGCACGAGAAGAGCATCGTCGGACACCTCCAGCGGTACGCGCTGAAGAACGACACCATCGGCTTCTTCGGCCCGGTGGCGTGGGCCCGGTGGACCGACGAGCCGGGGGGCGGATTCGACGTCTCTCCCGGCGACCGGCTGTTGGCCAGGCGCACCGTGTACTTCGAACACTGGGCCGTCGAGGCACTGGCGTCGAAGCTGTCCGAGGATCCGGATCTGCTGCCGTGGCTCGCACCGCGAGTGGACCCGGTGGTCTCCGTCGCGGACGGCCTCGCACACCGTCCCGAAGGACGTCCTATACCGCTGACGCCTGAACAGACCGCGTTGCTCGGCGTCTGCGACGGCGTGCGGCAGGTCCGGGACCTGTCCGGGGAGCTGGCGGGCCCGGGACGTCCGTTCCCCTCCGAGCGGGTACTGCGCCGGACCTTGGAGGAGCTGCGGGCCCACCGGATCGTCGCGCTCGACCTCACCGGCCCGATCGAGGCCCGGCCCGAGGTGACGCTCCGCAAAAAGCTGGAGCGGGTGGGTGACCCGGCCGTTCGCGACCGGGTGACAGCCGCGCTGGACGAGCTGACCGACGCCCGCGACCGAGTCGCCGCGTCGGCCGGCGACGCCGAGCGGCTCGCCGAGGCCATCGGGCACCTCGACGCGGTCTTCACCGACCTCACCGGTGAAGCACCTGTGCGGCGCGCTGGACAGATCTACGCGGGCCGGACCCTGCTCTACGAGGACACCGTGCGAGACGTGGAAGTCAGGCTCGGACCGGCGTTCCGCACCGAGATGGCGGGACCGCTGGCGATCATGTTGGACAGCGCGCGATGGCTTGTGGGCCGTATCGCCGACAACTACCGGGATCTGTTCACGCGCCTGTACCGCGGGTGGACCGAGCGCAACGGCACCATGGCCATGCCGATGACCAGGCTGTTGGGGCTCGCCACCCCGCACATGCACGTCACCCGGTTGTCGTCCCCCCGCCTTGTGCGGTCAGCGGTGGCCGAGTTCCAGGAGCGCTGGCGCACGGTACTGGACCTGAGGGCAGAGGACGCGGAAGCGGCGCGGGTGGACCGCGCCCTCGCGGACCTCACCGCCCGCGCGGCGGAGCGGTTCCCACCCCGGCCGCCCATGTGGGCGACCGCGATCCACCACGCGCCCGATCTGATGGTCGCCGCCGCCTCGGCCGAGGCGGTGGAACGTGGCGACTATCTGGCGGTGCTGGGTGAACTCCACGTCTCCACCAACACTCTGGAGAGCAGGTTCTTCGTGGAGCAACACCCGAGTCCCGAGGCGCTCTGCGCTGCCGACGCCGCCGACCACGGTGGGCGCCGCGTTGTCCTGCTGCCCCCGAAGGACTGGCAGGAGAACTCCTCGCGCACCACGCCCCCCTCGGCGATGCTGGCGCCCGACGCCACTTACTGGGCGGTGCGCACACCCTGTGTGGAACCCCCGGGGGAAACGCTGAAACCGACCGATCTCACCGTGCTCGAGGAGGACGGAGAGCTGATCGTCCGCGATGCGGCCGGCGGCTCCCGCATCCCGCTGCTGGAGATGTTGAGCGAGTCATTCAGCTACATGACCGCCAACGCCTTCCGCCCCTTCGCCTCGGCCGGGCACCGGCCGCGCGTCACCATCGGCAATTTCGTCATGGCACGGGAGGCATGGTCCTTTCCTGCCGCCGACCTGGACTGGGCAGCGGTGCGTGAGGAGAAGGAGCGGTTCTTGCGCTGCCGGAGTTGGCGTGCGGAACACCGACTGCCCGAGCGGGCCTTCTACCGGTCCCCGACCGAGGAGAAGCCGGTCTACGTGGACTTCACCAGCCTGGCCTTGGTCAACGCGCTCGCGAAGACGGCCAGGCAGTCGGCCGGAATCAAGGACGCGGTCATATCGCTCGCCGAGATGCTGCCCGACACCGGCGACAGCTGGCTCACCGACGCGGACGGCGAGCGCTACCTGGCGGAGTTCCGCGTGGTCGCGGTCGACTCAAGCGGTGATCAACGGTGAGCGCGCTCGCGGACGATGTACGGCTGGCGCATCGCCTGGCCACCCGAGCGGACGAGACCGCACTCAGCTTCCTCGCGCACGGTGTCACCACCCGAACCAAGAAGGACGGCTCCCCGGTCAGCGATGCGGACCTGGCCGTCGAGGAGGAACTGCTGGGTATCCTCGCCATCGAGCGGCCCGGCGACGCGGTACTGGCCGAGGAGTCCGGCGCCCACGGCTCCGCAACAGGCCGTCGCTGGATCCTCGACCCGATCGACGGCACCCGTTCCTACCTCGCGGGCGGACGCTCCTGGGGTACGCACATCGCGTGCGAGGCCGGCGGCGAGCTCACCGTTGGCGTGCTGACACGGCCCACGGAGGGGGCGCGTTGGTGGGCGGCACGCGGTCACGGGGCATATCGCAGCGACCCCGCCGAGCCACTCGCCACCTCTCGACGCCTCGCGGTCACCGACATCGCGAGGCTGTCCGAGGCCAGGGTCGCCGGGCTGGTCGATCCGGGCTGTGTCGGAGCGGAGGTGCTCGCCGCCCTCAGTACCTGGACCGACGACGAGGTGTCCGTGGTCGCCGCGCTGCTGGAAGGCCGCGTCGACGTCGTACTCGACGACGGCGGCAAGGTGTGGGACCAGGCACCCGCCGCGCTCCTCGTCCGCGAGGCCGGCGGCTTCTTCTCGGATCCTCTCGGGGGGTCTCGCCTCGACTTCGGGTGGGGCCTGTACGCGAATCCGCTGCTGCGCGCCGATCTGTCGCACGCCCTGCGCGAAGTCATGGCAGAACGGGGCGCCGCGTTGACGGCGCCCCCCTCCCTCACACAGACGAAGAAGGAGCACACATGAGCCTGGTCGATGTACACAATGAATGGGACCCGCTGGAAGAGATCGTCATCGGTTCCATCGAGGGGGCCAGGGTGCCCGTCCCCGGGACGGACCTCTTCACGATCGAGTACGCGGAGTACGGCGTCGAGGACCGGATCCCGTCCGGTCCCGTGCCGAAGCGGGTGGTCGAGGAAACCCGAGAGGACCTGGATCGCATATGCCGTGAGCTCACCGGGCTCGGGATCACGGTGCGGCGCCCGGAGGACACCGACCTCTCGGCCACCGTCAACACTCCGGAGTGGTCGACTGACGGGCAGTACAACTACTGCCCGCGCGATGTGCTGCTGACGGTCGGCGACATGGTCGTCGAGACGCCGATGGTGCTCAGGTCGCGGTTCCTCGAACCGTTCGCCTACAAGGACCTGCTACTGGAGTACTTCGAGAGCGGAGCCCGGTGGATCTCGGCACCGAAGCCCCGGTTGCGGGACGAGATGTACGACGTCACCCGGAAGAAGGGGCAACGGCTGCTGGATCTCGAACCCGCCTTCGACGCGGCCAACGTGCTGCGCTTCGGAACCGACCTGCTCTACCTGGTGTCCGACAGCGGCAACGAACAGGGCTGGAAGTGGCTCCAGTCGATGCTGGGTGACCGGTACACCGTCCATCCCTGTCGCGATCTCTACGCCGCCACACACGTCGATTCCACAGTCGTCCCACTGCGTCCGGGACTCGTGCTCCTCAACCCCGAGCGGGTCAACGAGGACAACATGCCGGACTTCCTGCGGGGGTGGGACCGGATCTGGTGTCCGGAGCTGGCGGACACGGGCTTCGTCGGGGAACGCCCCTACGCCTCCACCTGGATCGGTATGAACCTACTGGTCATACGGCCCGGTCTGGTCGTCGCCGACGAGCGACAGCCTGAGCTGATCCGTGCCCTGGAGAAACACGACATCGATGTCCTCCCGCTGCGCCTGACCCATGCGCGCACTCTGGGCGGTTCCTTCCACTGCGTCTCGCTCGACGTGCGCCGTACCGGCTCCCTGGAGACCTACCGGTGACCGCCGTCCCTCTCCCCCAGCTCCCAGCGCACCTTGAAGAGGAGGTCGCGTGGACGCGCTTGCCAACCGCCTGAGGCTGCTGCGTGCTCTCGGCCCCGCAGGCCTACCCGTGAACGCCGCGCTAGTGGTGGTCATGCTTGTCGAACGACTCGGCCCGGCAGTCATGGCGGCAGGCGTCGGCCTCGTGGTGGGCGGCCTCGGCGAGGCCATCGGCTCCGGATCTCTGTCGGCGGCGGTGGCGCCGCTGTGTGTCTTCGGCGGCGCGGTACTGGCGACCCAGGCCGCCGAAGCGCTGCTCGAACCGCTGAAGTTCATCGCCGCCGTCAGGATCGACGGGCCGCACCGCGAACGGGTGGCACGCACGGCGGCCAGCTCCGGCCGTGTCGAGGTGCTGGAACGGCCGGAAACGCAGCGGCTGATCCGCGAGGCGATGGCCGACCGTAGCCACGGCTACGACTGCACCCCGTCCGACGGTGCCGTCGGACAGTTGCGCTGGGCCGCAGGCATGGTGGGTGCCGCCGCCGCCTGCGCGGTCTTGGCGCAGTACGCGTGGTGGTTCGTACCGATGGCGCTGATCCCGGCGGCACTGCATCGCGTGCTGCGCACCCGCGACGACTTCGCACTCGCGGCGCGGTGGCGTGCGGCGTCGAAGGACGAGCAGCACGCCGATGTGTGGCGGGAGGCCACTACCTCCCAAGGCGAGGGCAAGGACATTCGTGTCTTCGGTCTTGCCGACTGGAGCGTGACGCGGATGCAAGGACACATCCGAGCCGCCAACGCGCCCCTGTGGAGCTATATCGACCGCATGCTGCGCCGCAGCGGCGTACACCTGATGTTGGTAATCGTGGGGCTCCTCCCCATGTACGTGATGGTGGCTTCAGGAGCGCCCGGGAGAGCGGACCCAGCGGCGCTCGCGGCGGCGGTGTTCGCAGCGGGCTGGTCACTGTTCCTCGTACTCGGTCCGGACTCCGAGATGTACAACATCATCGGTGCCGGCCGCGTACTGCGCGCCCACGACGAACTACGCGACGCCCTCGGTGAATCCGAGCCCTCTTCCGCCACGGCGCGGGCAGCGGAAAGCAGCGATCGCCCGGCCGGCGGTGACCGTCCGGCTCCGCCGCGGGTGTGCTTCGCAGATGTCTCCTTCCGTTATCCGGGCGACGACCAGGATGTCCTCGACGGGCTGAACCTGGAGATCGAGCCTGGTGAGTTCCTGGCGGTCGTCGGGATCAACGGTGCCGGCAAGTCGACTCTGATCAAACTGTTGACCGGGTTGTACGAACCGACATCGGGAGTGATCCGCGCCGACGGGCACCCCCTGTCCCAGACCCCGGCCACCGACTGGCGCAGGCGTCTCTCGGTCGTCTTCCAGGACTTTGTCAAATACCCCCTGTCCGCCGAGGACAACGTGGCGCTCGGCCACGGCCACACTCCCCGGGATCGTGGAGAGGTCGAGAGGGCCGCGCACGAGGCGGGCTTCGAGGCAGTCATCGAGCGGTTGCCGGATGGATGGGACACCCCGCTGAGCCGCACCCGATCGGGCGGGGTGGACCTGTCCGGCGGCCAGTGGCAGCAGACGGTGCTGGCGCGGGCGTTGTACGCGATGCGGCGCGGGGCGCGGCTGTTGGTCCTCGACGAACCGACCGCGCACCTAGACGTCCGCACCGAGTCCGATGTCTTCGAGCGGTTGGCCAAGAGCCGCGGTGACAGCGGCCTGGTGCTGATCTCCCATCGCCTCTCCACCGTGCGGCAGGCCGACCGCATCGTGTTCCTCGACGGTGGGCGGATCACCGAATCGGGCACTCACGACGAACTGATGGCGAAGGGCGGTGCGTACGCCGACATGTTCCGCATCCAGGCCGCGCGGTTCCGACGCGGATACGACGACCGGATCGAGGAGGGCGACGTCCTGTGAGGCGCTACTGGTCACTCTGGCGGGAGCTGTTCACGCTCTCGTGGCGGCGACAGCGACGGCACACAGCCGCCACCCTCACGGCCATCGCCCTGTCCACCCTGGCGGTGCCCGTGTGCGCCGTGGCTCTGCGCCGCGCGGTGGACGCCATCGACGGCGGCCACACCTCGACGGCGGTCATGGCCGCCGCCGTGGCCGCACTGGCCTACGCGGTCAGCCTGGTCCTCCAGGACACCGCGGGCTTGCTGCGGGCCACCACCAACGACCGGCTCGGGCGGCTGGAGCTCCACCCGCGCATCCATCGGGACATCTCCCGGGTCCACGGTCTGGAGCACCTCGAACGCACCGACTTTCTCGATCGGATGACCATTGTCCGACTCGGGACCGGGCACGTGACCATGAGCCTGTGGAACATGGTTCTGGCCGTCTCCAACGTACTCAAGCTCGTTCTCGCCGTGCTACTCCTCGGGACGGTGACGCCCTGGCTCGGCCTGCTGCTGGTGTTCGCCGCTCTGCCTGTGTGGTTGGACCATGTCGGGCAGCGTCGGGTGCGGCGTGTCGAGGTGGAGACGTCGGAGGATCACCGGCTGCATCGCCGTCTGGCAGAGCTGGCCGTCTCCGCCTCCGCCGGCAAAGAGTTGCGGGTCTCCGGTACCGCCGAGGATGTCATTCGCCGTCAGACCACGGCCTGGTACGCGGCCATGGGACCACGCGCACGCGCGCAGTTCGTCGCCGGGGCGCTGAAACTCGTCGGCTGGCTGGTCTTCATCGCGGCGTTCGTCGGCGCGCTGGCGCTCATCACCCACCGCACGGTGCACGGCCACGGCACCGTCGGCGATGTCGTACTCGCGGTGACGGTGGCCATGAGTCTGCGCCAGACCGTGGCGAGCACGGTCATGAGCACGACCTCGACCGCCTCCGCGAGGAGGGTGCTCGATCCCTACCTGTGGATGCGTGAGTACACGGAGCGCGAGGCGACCCGCGACCAAGGAGAGCAGACGCCTCCCGCCGCGCTCACCGACGGCATCTCGGTGGAGAACGTGAGCTACGCCTATCCCGGCACCGACCGGCTGGCCCTTGACGGGGTCTCGGTCACGCTGCCGGCCGGCGCCGTGGTCGCCGTCGTCGGCGAGTACGGGTCGGGCAAGACGACGTTGGTGAAACTGCTGCAGAAGTTCTACCAGACTGATTCCGGGCGCATCACCGTGGACGGGATCGACCTCTCCCGGCTGGACACCGAACGGTGGCGGGACCGCTCCAGCGCCGTCTTCCAAGACTTCGGACGGTTCCGCACCACCTTCGCGGAGACCGTCGGACTGGGCGACCTGCGGCACGTGAACGACCGGGAGCGCATCCAGAGGGCCCTGGGCGAGGTCGAGGCCGACGACCTGGTGAGGCGCCTTCCGAACGGCCTCGACACCCAGTTGGGCAGAGAGCTGGGTGGTCTCGACCTCTCCGAGGGACAGTGGCAACGCACCGCGCTGGCCCGTGCGGCGATGCGCACCGACCCGCTGCTGTTCGTCCTGGACGAGCCCACGGCGTCGCTCGACGCCCCGAGTGAGCAGAACATCTTCGAGCAACACATGGCGCGCGCCAGGCACCTGGGGCAGCGGACCGGTGCAATCACCCTGATCGTCTCGCACCGCTTCTCCACGGTCGCCGGCGCCGATCACATCCTGGTGCTCGACAAAGGACGCCTTGTGGAGTCCGGCACCCACGAGGACCTGCTGGCGCTGCGCGGGCAGTACGCCGACCTCTACCGGCTCCAGGCCGACGCATACGCCGAGAGCGCTCCGGCCACGACCGAGGAAGAAGACGCATGACACGGCAGACTCCCGTGGAGACGGCCCCCCTGTCGTTCCAGCAGGAGGAGACCGTGGAGAACATGCAGAAGCACCCTGAGTGCGTACTGCGCTACGACAAGGTGCTGCTGTACCGCCTCGAAGGCGAGGTGGACCGGGAGTGCCTGCTTGGCGCGGTCGACGACATCACCGCCCGCCACGCCGTGCTTCGAACGGTCATGGGCTCCACCGGGCCCGGATATGCGCAACAAATCCGCCCGGCGCCGTTCCAGGCTCTGACAGTTCGCACCTGGCCCGGCGCGGGGGCCGCAGACGTCGCGCGGGCACTGCTGGAGGAACGGCTCACCGCGGAGGGCGCCCTCGGCGGGGCTCCGCTCTTCCGTATGGCGTTGCATCAGACTGACGACGGCACCCTGCTGTCCTTCGGTCTCCATCACCTGGTCTACGACGGGTGGTCCGTTCCCGTGCTCTTCCGCGACCTCTCTGAGTGCTACCGGGCGCGTACAGCGGGCACGGCCCCGGAGCTGCCCGAACTGCCCTTCAGCTACGCGGAGTACGCGGTGCGCCAGCGCCGCACCTGGACAGAGAATCGCGAGACGGCGATGGCGTTCTGGCGCGACCGTCTGGGCGGCGTGCCCGGCACGGTCGAGTGGCCCGAGCCAGTGCAGCCCCCGGCCGTCGACTCTTCCTGGGAGACAGAGCAGACCCCGTTCGCCCTGGGCAGCGAGATCTCCGACGCCGTGCGCGTCGCCGCCCGCCATGCGCGCACCACTCCGTTCATCGTGTTGCTGTGTGCCACAGCGGTGGCCATGGCACGGGTGACCGGCCAGCACGACTTGCTGATCGGTCCCGACACCGCGAACCGGGAGGACCCCGGAAGACGCGCGGCGGTGGGCTTCTACGTCAACTACCGGCCGACGCGCGTCACAGTGCGCCGAGGCGAACGGTTTCTCGACCTGGTACGCAGGGTGTGGCGCACCTGGCTTGAGGCGGACCGCCACCGCGACGACGACGCCCACCAGGTCCTGCGTGAGCTGGGTTCACCGGACGTGCTGAAGGTCAACATGCTCAGCTTCTCGGTCGGGGAGTACGACACCCCCCTGTTTCCCGGTGTCCGCGTGACCGAGGTACCCACCGCCCCAGACGCCTGGTACTGGCGCGATTTCAGCGTGGTGTGGAGCGGGGTCGAGGACGACGGTTTCCGCGGGGTCATGTTGTACCGCCGCGCTCGGGTGGACCTGTTCGCGGCCGACGCCGTCGTCGGCCACCTGAAGAAGCTACTTGCCGACAGCGACGTGTCGGTCTGACCCATTGCCTACTCTCATCCCGCCCCTCTCCCGGAAAGTCACAGCACGCATGCGCATGGTTGGTCTCGATGACCTGTCAGTCGGCCACGGGCGGCTGATGACGTGGCAGCTCACCGATGCCTCCAAGGAAGTCGCCGCAGAGGCCGGGCCCGCCGGGCCGCCGTCGCACAACCAGGAGTTGCGGCTGCGACAAGCCGAGGCAGGGCACGCCTCAGGCCGATGGCCCCGCCGGTGGCATCTCAGCGCCTCCGTGGCGGACACCGTCGATCCGGCGGCGCTCCAGCTGGCGCTCACCGAGTTCGTGCGCCGCCACGACACACTGCGGAGCCTCTTCCGACGAGAGTCGGACGGTGCCGTCAGGCGTTACGTCCTGCCCGCGTCGGCGGTCGAGCTGAAGCGTTCACGAGGAGAGTGGTGCGGCACCGAGGAAAAGGTGTTGGCCGCGTTGTCCCGTCTGGCCGACACCGTGACCGACCCCTGGGGGTGGCCCGGTACGGCGTTCGCGGCGCTCACCGGCGGACGAGAATCGACTCTCTTCCTGGTGTCGGACCATCTGCACGTCGACCTGTACTCCCACCTGCTGGCAGCCGACGAGATCAACCGGCTGCACCGAGCGCATCGCGAGAGCCGGGCAGCGGACTTGGCCGAGCCCGGCAGCTTCGACGCCCACGCCCGTGAGGACAGAAAGGACGACGCGCGGCCTCTGGACGGGACTGTGGAGCACTGGACGCGTTTCGCCCGCGCCATGGGCGGCCGGCTGCCCGCCTTCCCGCTCGACCTGGGAGTGCCCTCCACTGACGCCATGCCGTTGTTCCGGCGAAACATCCCATTGTTCGACGAGGAGACGGCCTCTGCGGTGGAACTCTGGTGCGCGCGCCACGGCGGAACGGTCCCGGCGGCCCTGATGGCGGCCTCGGCTCTGAGCGTGCGAGAACTCGGTGGTGGGTCCACGTTCGGTGCCCTGGTACCGATGTCGACCCGCCCTGTTCCCGTCCAGCCCTCGGTGGGCTGGTATGTCAGTGCTGTTCCCGTATGGTTCGAGGCGCCTGCGGGCACCGCGTTCGCCGATGTCATGCGCCAGGCGCGTCAATCCTTTCGCACGTCGAGATGTCGTCAGGACGCGGCGGTCGAACGTGTTCTGGCGGCCCTCCCCTCCCACATCGCCCAGGACAGGACCTTCTGGTTCTCCTACGCGGATACTCGTTCCACTCCGGGAGCTGAACCCCCGCAGGTGAGTAACCCTCGGCTGACCTTCAATCCGTCCCTGGGCGCGGGCGGCGACGTGTGGATCAACAGGAACCCTGACGGGACCCACATGCACGTCCGTTGCCCGAACACTCCTCAGGCAGTGAAGACGATGCACGCGTACGCGAGCGGCCTGAGAGCTCATCTCCTGGATGCCGTGGGCCGTGGGCAGGGTCAGCCGCCGCAGTAAGCCCCCTCCGTTCACAGTGACGTCGAAGAGCCGTGGCTCCTGACTGCGCCAACCGGCGGCCCGACGGCAACGCACCACCAACTGCCGAGAGGAACATCATGCGCACCATCGTCATCACCGGATCGAGTTCGGGCATCGGAGCGGCAGCGGCCATCAGGCTTGCAGGGCAGGGGAAGCAGGTCGTCATCACCGGACGGTCGGCTGCGAAACTTGCCGAGGTGCACCGCGCGATGGCAGCCGCCGCCCCCGAAGAGGCGCGAATTCCCGAGCCACTCGTCGAGGATCTGTCCAGCCTTGACGGGGTGCGCCGCCTTGCCGACCGGCTGCTGGAGCACTTCCCCAGGCTGGATGTCCTCGTCAACAACGCCGCTGTTCAGCCCAGCAGGCGGCGGGAGTCAGCGGACGGGTTCGAACTCTCCTTGGCCGTCAATCACCTGGCGCCCTTCCTGCTCACGCGACTCCTGTCAGCACGCCTGCTGGAGAACGCGGGGCGCGTGGTCACCACGGCCTCGGACTCTCACGCGAAGGGCCGGTTCGACTTCGACGACATCCCGCTGCTGGACGGATGGACGGGAGCGCTTTCCTACGGCCGGTCCAAGCTCGCCAACATCCTTTTCACCGCCGAGCTCCAGCGGCGTACACCACTGCCCGCGACCTGTTTCCATCCCGGCGCCATCAGGACGGACATCAACCGCGACTCCCCATTCGTACGTCTCGTGAAGCCCTTCGAGCGCTTTGTACTCGCCCCTCCCGAGCGGGGAGCCGACACTCTCGTGTGGCTCGCCACCAGCGACGAGGGCGGCGACCCGCGCGCTGTGTACTACCAGGATCGCGCGCCGGCGGAAACCGACGCCGGCGGTGACGACCCTGAACTGGCCGCACGGCTGTGGGAGGTCTCGGCCGAGCTGACGCGCACTCATTCCCAGTGGCCCATGGCCTGAAAGACAGCCGCTCGGCCTCCGAACCCGAGTACGTACCGCGTCGCCTGCGCTCAACGGGAGGGCGTGGCCCACGGCCACCAACTCCACCGAGACAGCGCGTCCCAGCCGACCGGTCCCCGCTGCCAGGCTGGTGGATGCGACGGCCGCCCGGGCGTCATTGCCCACTGGCCCCAGGGCTTGCCGCTACTCGTGGCCAGATACGGAACTCGACGGTGTTCTATATTCTTGTAATGCGATCCACTGTTCGACCGAAAGGAGGCGGAGGACACCGTGCCACTGAAGCACCCAGGCGGCCTGGACTTGCTGGCACTCGCGATACGCGTGTTGGAGGAGAGTGCCGAATCCTCCCCATGGACCACCATCGCCGAAACGCTCGCGGAATGCCTCGACGCCACCGCAGTCACCGTTACCGATATCCGACAAGGACAAGCCTCACCGGTCGCTTGGGCGCCGTCGCGCATGTCGGGGAAACTGGTGCACGAACTCTCCAAGGAATCCGTACAAGCAAAAAATCCTCTCATTACCCACTACGACACATTTCCGGACAGAACGCCGCGCACCGCTGAAGAGATCACCGGCCTATCCTTGTGGCGCGGCAGCGCAGCTCATTCCGTCGCTCGCCGCTACTTCGGTTCGGAAAACCAAATGGCGATCCCATGCGCCCGGGGCGATGACGTGCTGCGGAGCCTCGTCATCTACCGGTCAGCTCCCTTTTCCGACGGCCATCGGGCCTTCGCCACGCAGGCCCAGCCCCTGCTTGCCGCGGTCGACGGGCACGACAGGGTAGTTTCGCGATTTCGGGCCCCTCAGAGCCAAGCGATCTTGCATCGCTCACGCGAGTCCAGCCTCACCGCCCGTGAACTCACCGTGCTCACCCTGCTGGCACAGGCACTTCCATCAAAGACCATCGCCCAACGCCTGGGCATCTCGCTACGCACCGTACACAAACACATACAGAATCTGTTTAAGAAGCTCGACACGCATGATCGAATGGAAACCGTGCTCCGAGCACGATCAATGGGCTTGCTGGAACCGGCCACCGTCTCATAGCCGCTGTCGACGGCTGAAAGGGTGTTGACATGCCTGATGAAATGGAATGTCAGTACCCCCCGCCAGACCAAGTGCAAGACCGTTCAAGCCCCGCGCTTCCCGTCACCATCTCCCGCTCCGCCGCCTCCACCGCGTAGCGGCGGGGCAGGGCGTCGTGGTCGCCGCGGAGGCAGGGCGGGTTGGGCCCGAGGGTGGCGGCGAGGCGGTGGTGGAAGCTTTCCAGGTCGTGGTGCCAGCGGGGAACGTAGGCCGCCGTGGCGGCCTGGTAGACGTCGACGCGGCTGAAGGCGAGGGCGGCCAGGTCGTGGGCGACGGAGGGATGTTGTGGCCAGCAGGCGGGGATGACCTGGTGGTCCTGACCGGCGTAGGTCGCGTTGTGCCAGACGGCGACCTCGTCGAGCCAGGAGAAGACGACCGCCGCCAGTTCGCCGTCCAGAGAGCACAGGTCCCAGGGGCGTGGCGGCTCGGCCGGCTCGTCGACGACCGGCTCGTCGAGGTGCGGGTTGGCGGGTGCGAGGAGCCGGCGAACGCGCGGCGGGAGCGGCGGCCAGGGCGGGAGGGAACCGTTCACCGGGTGGTGGCGCGGGAGTGCCATGCCCGGTCGTGCCGGTGACGGAGCCGGCTGCGCTCGGCCAGCGCGACCGCCCGCGCCTCGTCCGCGCGGGCGCGCACGAGGATGACCTCGTGCGCGATGGCCGGCCAGTCCGGGTGTTCGGTCAGTGGGGGCAGCTCGACGACGACGGGCGGGAGGTTGCCGGCCAGCAGCAGGGCGTGGCCGGCGGTGAGGTCGAGTTGGGTGATCTCGTGGGCGTGGAGGACGGGTTCGCGGTCCTGGCTGACGGCGCTGGCGCGGCTCGGCGGTCCGCCTCGTGGGTCGCGCGAGAGCGTGGTGGAGGTCTTGAACACCGGTGCGGTGCCGCAGAGTTGTTGGAGGTCCCGGAGGAGGGCGACGTCGTGGGAGCCGCCCAGGACCAGGGTGTTGTTGGTGATGGCGGCCAGTTCGCGGGCGATGTCCCGGCCGAAGCGGCCCTCCGCCGAGGCCCAGGACTGCACGAGGTAGACCACGCACAGCCCGCGCCCCCGGCCGTCGGCCACGCGTTGCCGGAGGGAGGGCAGCGGCGCGATGTTGGGCGCCTCGTCGAGGGCGGCGACCAGCGGCGGGTCGAGCCGGCGGTGGGGCTTGGTGACCGCGAGCTGTTCGGCGCGGTCCAGGACATCCTCGGCGATGGCGGTGACCAGCGGGGAGAGCGAGGAGTGCTCGCTGTCCTTGCCGAGGAGATAGAGGGTGCCGCACGCGTCGAGCAACGCCTCGACGTCCGTGGCGTGTTCGGGTGGCACGTCGACGGCGTCGACGACCGGCCGGTGGGCGAACGCGGCCAGGGCGTTGGCGAGGGTGGAGCGGGTGTTGCCGACGGCGCGGTCGTCGCCGGTGGTGGCGTCGATGAGGTTCTCCGCCCAGTGCGGTCCCGCGCCCGGGTGGTGGTGGAGGATCTGCCGGGGCGCGGGGTCCTCGGGGCGCTTGGCCCAGCGCAGCACGTCCCGCAGCGAGGCGCCGTCGAGGGCGGCGGCGTGCAGGAGGCAGGACAGCCAGGTCCCGGCCAGGTGCCGGTAGTGGGCGGCGCCCTCGTCCTGTCCGCCGGAGACCCGCACGCGGGTGCCGGCGACGAAGGCCCGGCCGCGCAGCTCGGCGGTGAGGGTGTCGGCCGCGCCGTGGATCGGTGACCAGCGCAACGGCTGCTGCCCGGGAACGAGTTCCTGCGGATCGAGGGTGACGACGGGCCCGCGGCGGGTCCGCGCGCCCAGGGTGAGTTCGAGCAGGTCGGGCTTGGTGGAGGTGGCCAGCGCGGGGCCTGGCACGTCGCGCAGCAACCGGGCCAGGAAGCGGAACGTCTTCCCCGAGCCCATCGGCCCGACGACGCGCAACGCCTGGTCGTACGGCGAGTACAGCGGCATCCGGCCGCAGGCCGGGCGGACCGCGTGGCCGAGGAAGTACCCGTAGTCGGTCGCCGGGTCAGCGTTCACGGCCCGTCCCCTCCCGCGACGCGGCCAGCCCGGGGCGGACCTGCGCCCCGGCCCGCCGCACGGCCTCCTCCGACAGCGCCGCCCGCAGCGCCTCCGGGCGGGCGAACCCGGCGTGCGGAACGGCCGGACGCGAGCCGGCCCCCGAGCGGCGCGTCAGAAAGCCGCGCAGGAACGCGACGAGGCACAGCCCGGCGAAGACGAGGAACAGAACGCTCGCGGGCAACGGCAGTTCGTTCATCGCGGCCCTCCGTTCATCGCCTCGTCGGTGTCGGTGATCTCGATCTCCAGCGGCGTGCGCAGGTGCTGCACCATCCGGGCCGGCTCGTGGCCGATCCGCAGGACGTGCACGCCCCGGGCCAGCGCGGCGAGTTGGCCGTTGAGCGTGTGCGGGAGCCGGAACTGCCGCACCACCTCCTCCGCGTCGTCCTCGCGCGACTGACGGTAGACATGGACGATGCCCGCCTCCCTGACCAGCGACATCGCGTCCGAGTCCGGTGGGATGTCGCTGAGGTGGTGGACGACCGTGACGAAGGACAGCCCGATGCCGCGCCCGCGCTTGGCGAGGGAGCGCAGCACGGAGGCGACCCGGTCCAGCCGCGCCGTGTGGTACCCCTCCTCCAGCACGATCAGCCGCTGCCCGTTCCGTTGCGCCCACACCGCCGAGAGGAACGTCGCGACCAGCGCCATCACCAGCGACAGGGCGGGGGAGTCCTCCGGCAGCGCCGAGGTGTCGAAGACGATCAGCGGCGCGCTCAGGTCCAGGTCCTCACTGGTGGCGCGGTCGATGAGGCCCGACAGGTCGCCGCTGATGAACCGTTCGAGGTCCAGCGCCACCTCAAGACCCCACTCGATCACCGCCCGACGCGTCACCACGCCCTCCGTCGCCAGGTGCGGGCGGGGAACGGCGTCGGCCGCCGGGTCGTAGAGCGCGGCGACCACGTCGTGCAGCGTCGCCACCCGGCCCTCGGCCCTGGCCCGCGCCAGCGCCGTCCGGTGCGCGGTCCGCAGCGCGTAGCGCTGCCGGGAGGTCAGCTCCCGTTCGTGCGCGTGCTCGGCGACCATCAGCAGCAGCCGGTCCTGGCCGACCCGCCCGTCGCCGCCGGACTCCGAGGTGGTGGAGATGCGCGGGTCGAGCAGGTTGATCGCCGTGCCGCCGCTTCGGGCGAACCGCACGGGCACCACGCCGCACTCGGCCGCCGCCCGCTCGTACTCCCCGCGCCCCTGCTGGTTCTTCCGGTCCAGCACCACGACCTGCTTGCCGCAGGCCACCTGGCGCACGCAGTACTCCGTCTTGACCAGCGAGGACTTCCCGGAGGAGATGTCGCCGAGGACCAGCACGTTGGGGCTGGTGATCCGCCCCTGGTCGTAGAGCGCGTGCGGGTCGGTGGTGATGGGCTGCCCGGTCGCCAGGTCGACGCCGGTGATCGGCCCAGCCAGCGCGGGGTGCGTCGCCACCACGGCCGGGTTGAGCGCGGCGGCCTGCCGGGTGGAGGTGAAGATCGTCTCGGTCGACAGCTCGTTGCGGCCCAGCAGTTCACGGAACCGGCCGCGCCGTCGCGGCCTGGTCGGCGGGCGCTCGGCGGCCCGGGCGTCGGTCTCGGCCTCGGCCTCGGCCGGTGACGCGGTGGTCGTCATACGGTGATCCCCCTGGCCATCGGGAGGGCGAGCAGCAGCGCCTGGTGGTGACGGTGGTGGTGCCACCGGACGCGGGTCACCCCGGCGGCCTCGGCCGCGGCCGTGACGCGCACCCGCGCGGCGGACAACTCCGGGACCGTGGGCGCCGAGAGATGGAGTCGGACGGCGGGGTGCACGCCGCCGACGACCGGCGTCAGGAGGTCGTCGAGTACCCGCCGGGCGGAGGACATCGACGCCTCGCTCTCCCCGGTGGACACCTGGCCCCGGCGCCGCTCGCCGTGTCGGTCGGCGGTGTCGTAGGTCAGGGCGAGCCGCGCCCGCTCGCGCGCCGGCACCTTGGGCACCAGCCGCCACTGCGACTGAACGGTGCGGATGGTCGCCGGGTGGATGCCCGTGACCAGGTGCTCCATCCAGCGGGCGTTGACCGCCTGGAGCGGCCACGCGTCGCGGGGCAGCGATCCGACGGCGTGATGCCAGGGACGGGACGCGCCCTCGGTGCGGACGTGGTCGCGCCCGGCGACGCGGGAACTGGGCCAGCCGTCGGCGAACGACGCGACCTCGTCGAGGTCGTCGATGTCCCGGTCCGGGTCGTGGAGATGGCGGATCAGCGCGCCCAACCGGCGGGGGCCGAGCACCGCGCGCAACGGATAGCCGGCGCGGCTGACGCGGCCGACGACGTCGCCGAGCACGGCGAACATCTCGGCGCACACCGCGTCCAAGTCGGCGGGCTGGGCGATCCGTTGACCGAGTTGGGCCAGCGGCACGCGGATCGTGGCGAAGCTGCGGTACTCCTCGGTGTTGCCCGCGGCGTAGCCGGCGAGCTGGTTCATCGAGGCACGCAGGCGCGGCGGCACGTCCGGCGCGAGCAGCGCGGCCATGTGGGCGCGGTAGGCGTCGGTGTGGACGGGCAGCACCCGGGTGCAGAGGTCGAGTTGGTCGACGGGCAGGTTGGCGCCGGCCAGCCCGCCCAGCAGCCGCTCGAAGAGGTACCCGGCGGTGTTGACCGCCCGGGTGGGCAGCAGCCCGTCGCCGCCGCCCGCGATCTCGAAGGTGGCCGTCAGCCAGCCGGTGGCCCAGGAACGGTGCCGGTGGTCTCTGTGGTGCAGCAGCGCCATCGGGGAGTCGGGCGAGCCCGGCGGAGCGGGGGCCATCACGCGCACCTCGCCGACTTCGGGGGGCAGCGTGAACCCGGCGACGTGGTCCGGGCGTTGGCCGGCACCCGTCGCCAGCCGCCAGTCGAGCCGGTCCCAGGCCGCCGCCGTCCAGGAGTCGCCCTCGTCGGTGCGGCGCCTGCCCAGCAGCAGCCCGACGCCGGCACCCGCCAGCCCCAGGACCAGCACGGCGATCGACTGGGTGGAGACCAGCAGCACGACCCAGACCAGCAGATAGACGGCGACGGTCACCAACTGGACCGGCGTCACGGCGCCGAAGAGCGAACGCCGCCGCGTCTCGCCGCCCAGTACATAGGTCCGCTCGGCCCTGTTCACCGTTCCTCCTCGCCGTCGCGCTCCGCCCGGGCCGGCACCCGCTCGGCTCCGTCCGGCGGCGGGGCGTCGTCGCGTTCGCCGGCGAGGCCGATGGTGTCCCCGGGGCGTCCCGGGTCGGCGGCGACGGGCCCGGTCGACTCGGCGCCGCCGTCCGCGCTCTCGTCGTCCAGCTGACGCTCGGCGGCCAACGCGGCGGCGCCCGCCCCGCCCCCGGCCGCGACGGCCGCCACCTGCTCGGCCTCGTCCGGTCGGTCGGAGGAGGCGCCTGCCGCCGTCTCGGTTCGCGATGACTCACCGATGCGGTCGGCGCGTTGCTCGAACCGCTCCGCGAAGCCTGCGACCATCTCGCCCGCCGAGGGATGCGTGACGGTCCCCCGCAGCTCGGGGTCCATGCCGGTGCCCCCGGGTACCGCCAGGGACATCAGCCACATCGCCACCATGGGGAAGGCGTCGATCATCAGCAACCCGACCAGGAGGAAGAGCAGGATGGTCAGCCCGTCGTCCTCCGGATGGTCCGCCAGCATGGCGTCGAAGGCCGCCCAAATGGTGTGGAAGAAGAAGTAGATGAAGCCGGGCAGCAGCATCAGCCCGCCGATCAGTCCCGCGAGCCGTCGCAACGCCGCGGACCACGGCGGGTAGACCCACGCGACCAGGACCAACGGCACCAGCAGCCCGGCGAGATGCAGCCCCCACTGGGCGATCGCCATCTCGATGAGCGTCACCAGGCCGAGGCAGAGGATGCACAGGAACAGCAGCAGGGCCAGCACCGTTCCGCCGAAGACACCCCAGTCCCCCGCCTTCTCGACGATCAGGTCCATCAACCGCTCGACCGCGCTCCCCGCGTGCCCGACGCCCTCGTCAGCGAAGCCTCGTGCCAACTCGGCGCTGGCGAGTTGGAGTTCGAGCAGCAGCAGCGGCCCCACGGAGATCAGGGGAACGACGAGGACCAGCCGCCAACCGGACTGCCGCAGCAGGTCCATCCCCGTGGCGGACGACCCGGCGGCGGCGAGCCGACCCGTGATCCACACCAGCAGGAAGCCGAGCAGCACCAGGGAGAGGCCGAAGCTGGTCGCGTACTGGGAGACCCACCAGTCCTGGTCGAAGGCCGGCCGGGTCACCCGCTCGCCGACCGCCTGGATGTGGGTGAGGAGGCTGACCGTCGACTCGGCCATGCCCGTCACCCACGCCTCGATGAAGTCGTCGGGAACCACGTCACCGAGTGCGTCGGCCGCCGCCTCCGCCTTGTCGCGCTGCACGTCGCCGAGGTAGCCGTAGACCTCGTCGACGACCGGGATGTCGTTCAGCACGCCGCAGGCCCACTCCCCCAGCAGCGCGTCCTCGCACTCGTTCGCCCCGGTCGCGTCGTCCGCCGCCGCGTGCCCGGCCCCGGAGAGAACCACGAGCAGCGCCAGCAGCACCGATGCGATGACGGTTCCTGCGGGCCTCACCGGGCGTCCCCGGTGAACGGCTCCGCCGGCGCTTCCTCCGTGGCGTCGGCGTAGACGCGCCAGTCGTGCCCGAGCAGGCTCAGACGGGTGGCCAGATCGGTCACCGGGTCGCCCGGCTCGCCCGGCTCGACGGGCGCGTCGAACGGGCCACGGCTCAGCTCCCCCACCCGCCAGTCGCCGTCCTTCCAGCGCAGCTCCATGCGGCCCATCTGCCAACGGGTCCCGATCCCGGCCGAGGCGTCCGACGCGTCGGGCGTGCCCTGGAGGCACGGCATCCAGAAGTCGACGACCGCCCGGCTGTCGGCGTACTCCGCGACGCGATAGGCCCCCAGCTCGGGGTGGCAACGGGAGACGAACGCGCTGTCGTCCGCCCGTTCCGCGGCTGACGGGAGGCTGTGGGAACGGCGGAACTCCTCCGCGTCGCGGTCGAGTTGGCGCTGCGAGGGCGGCTCCAGCAGGGCGTCGCGCACATAGGCGAGGCGGTCGTCGCCGGACATCCGCTGCACGTCGGCGGTGGTGGCGGCGAACGTCGTGCCCGCCTCCACCGCCCCCTCCCTGGAGTGCGGGAAGCCGCGCGGCAGGCCGGACACCTCGCGGTCGGCGAGCGTCGCCGCCGCCGTCGCCCGGCCACGTGCGACCGGGGCCGACGCTGAGGGGGTAGGCGAGATCATGACCTCCCCCGCCGCCTCGCCCTGCCGACCGTCGTCGTCCCCTTCTTCGCCTCCCCCGACGAGGAAGAGGGCCGACGCGAAGGCACCCGCGACGCCGATCCCCAGGAGGGTGAGGAGGGCGGGTGCACTCAGTCCGAGCGCCCCGCCGCGCTCACGGGACGCCGGCGACTGGTAGTGGATGCGCACGTTCACGGAGACAGCCTTCGAGAGGGGTGGGATCGAACAGCGGGATATGCGGTGGGGAGGTCAGGCGCTGATGAGAATGGTGTAGAGCACGGGAAGGGAGGCCATTCCGATGGTGGCCGCCCCGACGCGGACCAGTTCTCCACGCGTCTCGTCCAGATCTCCGGCGAGTCCGTTGCGCTTGGACTTCGCCGCGCGGCCGATCGCCTCGATCAGAAAGTAGGCGCAGGCGAAGAATCCGATCACCCAGGCCAGCGCCAGGAACATACCGAACTTGGATTCCAGCAGTTCGGCGAAAGGACCGAAGCTGGGGCTGATTCCCGTGAACGGGTTGAACTGCTCGGCCAGTTCCATGGCGGCGTTCACCCCTCCCACCCGGGTGAGAGGGCGGAGGCCATCGCGGCGCAGGCGTGCAGCCAGGCCGCGTGGGTGGCCGACGACAGCCGTGGGTAGTCGATGGCGCCCCCGCCGACAAGCGCCGGCTCGAAGGGCATCGACATCGCCGTGTGGCAGCGGGCGCCGAAGGTGTCCAGCAGCAGCCGGCGGAGAACAGTGTCGGGGCGCGGCGCCGGATCGCAGACCAGGGCGACGCTCCGCTGCTTCAGAGCCCCCGGGCCCAGCACGTCCCGTTCCAGGACGTCCGCCATCCACAGGGCCGAGGACGCGGCGTCCTCCCGCACCGTGGTCGTGATGACCAGCAGGTCGGCCTGGCGTGCTGCGGCCAACCAGGCGGGCGCGCGCACGTTGTTGCCCGAGTCGATCAGGATCAGTCGGTAGTAGCGACGGAACAGTTCATGGAGCTGATCGAAGGCTTCCGCGCCGAGCTGCCCCGTCGCCTCGGGACGCTCGTCGCTGGCCAGCACGTCGAAGTGCGCGGGGCCCTGCCCTCGGGTGAAGCGTCCCAGGTCGCCGAGGCGTGCCGTGGGCCCCCGGAAGAGGTCGATCGCGGACAGCAGCTCGCGCGCGGTGTTGGCGTGGCCGGCCCGCACGGCTCGCTCGCCCAGCGTGCCCCGGGTCTCGTTGTTGTCGAACGCGACCACGCCGCCGCCCCGGTGCACGCCGAAGGTGCGGCCGGCCAGCAGGGTCGCGGTCGTCGTGAATGTTCCGCCCTTGGGGTTGACGAAGACGATGCTGCGCGGGCCGCCGAAGGTCATCTGCACCGCCCGCAGCGCGGTGTTCCAGTCCCGTTCCGCCGAGGAGACGCGCGGGGAGAGGCGGCCCTTCGTCCAGCGGTGCACCCGGCCGCGCCATCCCCACCGCGGCACGGCGGACCGGGCGCGCTGCCGCAGCGAGGCGGAGAAGTCGGCGTGCCGGGACGGCGGCCCGGACTCCCGTTCCCTCGTCGCCTGCACGGGCAGAGCCGATGTCGCGCCGTCCTGCGGTGGGGCGCTCGAAGGGTGCGGCGCGTGCGCGGCGTTCGGGGGGCTCGGCGGTGGAGGCGGCGGCGCGGGAGGCGGCGGGGGTGCGCCGAGCCGGCTGGCGGCGGTGGCACGGAACGACGCCTCCGTCAGCGGCTCCTCGGGAGAACCATTCACGATCATTTCCCTTAACCGTCCATAGCACTTACGGCGAAACGAGCACACAAGAAAGCACACGCGATCGCATCCGAAACCCGCGACCGGCGCTTCGTGAATTGATTCCTACCGCCACCAAAACACGCGTGTCAACGCGCACTTCCCTTCCCCGCCCCCGTTTGCCTCCGTTTCTCGTGTGGCGAGAAAGCCGGAACCTTTCTCCACTCACGGGCCTCCGATTCGACAATGAGGCGCGCGCTCTTTCTCTCCGAAACGCGCCCGATGACATAGCCTCCGGGAAAACCGGCGCCCTCGCGTCACTCTGCCCGTCCGCCACTCCCGGCAGGAAGCTCCGCATGAAGCAGCTCGGTTGCCTCGCCCTCCCGCTGGCCCTCGCCGTGGGCGGCCTGGGCCTGGTGGTGGTCCTCGGGCCGGAAGACCTGCGGGCCGAGGCGAGCACCGTACGGCTCGGCACGGACGCCCCGGTCCCCGAGGAGTACCGTGCGCTGCTCCTCGACGCCGCGGGCCAGTGCGCGGAGGTCAACGCCCCGCTGCTGGCGGCCCAGATCGACGTCGAGTCCGGCTGGAACCCGGACGCCGTCTCCGACAGCGACGCGCGGGGACTGGCCCAGTTCACCGACCCGACCTGGGAACGTTGGGGCCGCGACGCCGACGGCAACGGGACGAACTCGCCGCACGACCCGCCCGACGCCGTCGACGCCCAGGCCCGCTACCTCTGCCATCTCTTCGTGGACCTCGCCGACCTCCCGGGCGACCCCACCGACCGCACCCTCGCTGCCTACCACGCCGGCCCGTTCGCCGTCCGCGCCCACGGCGGCCGACCCCCGACGCGCGAGACCCGCGACTACGTCACGGCCGTCCGCGCGCTCCTCCCCCGCTACCAGGCCGTCGAGGACGCGCCCGCGCCCGCCACCGACTGCGGATTCACGCTCGCCCGCGCCAACCCCCGTACCTGCCAACAGGCGATCGACGCGGCCCGCGCGGAGGCCCGTTCCGCCAGCAGGGTCTGGGAACGCTGGTGCCTGGCCTTCGTCGCCGAGGCCTACGGCTGGGGCGCCTCCGGCGAGCCCACGGCCAACGCCGCCTGGCGCCGCCTCGACGCGGCCGACGAGACCCACCCCGGCGACCTCCATCCACCGGCCGGCGCACTCCTCTTCTACGCCACCGGCGACGACGCCGGCCATGTCGCCCTCCACCTCGGCGACGGCCAGGTCGCCACCAACGACATCGCCGCCCCCGGCCGCATCGACCTTGTCCCCCTCGACCACCTCACCGACGGCCCCTGGCACCTCACCTACCGAGGCTGGGCGCCCCCGCACTTCCCCCACGGTGTGGAGGGAACGAGCCGGGTGGGGTGAGTCCGCGACTTTCCGCATTCCGGCTCCGCAACGCCCCGCCCGTCGTAGGGTTCGGAACCATGAAGGTCATCTACAAGATCACGTATCCCAACGGGAAGATCTACGTGGGATCGGATACCACCGACGATCGACATCGACTCACCTACTTCGGGAGCCCCACGAAAAAGCAGCTCGCAGCGGATTTCGCCGGTGAGGACCTTCGCGATTTCACCATTCGGAAGCAGATCCTCTGGGAGTCGGAGACGGCCACCAGGAGCGAGGTTCTCCGGCGCGAGCAGGAACTCATCGTCGAGCACCGCGCGAATGATCCCGAGGTCGGCTACAACCTGCGGCCCGTTTTCCGCCCATAGCCCGCGCTTGCGCCGTTCCCTCCCTTTCCGGCTCTATCCTCCGCAGCGGAGAGCACGACGCGTCGAGGGAAGGCAGGGCATCCGCCGATGGCCACGGAGATCGCCGACAACACGGCCACCAGGCCCCGCACGCTCGCGGAGAAGCTGAGCTGGGTACGGGAGTTGCGGACGCCGAGAGGGGAGAAGCCCGCCTCGTTCGAGGTGTTGGCGCAGCGGGTCACCGAGCGCACCGGGGTCAGCATCTCGGGCGCCTATCTGTGGGAGTTGACCACCGGCAGGTCGACCAACCCGGCGTTGCACCATCTGCGCGCGCTGGCCGACTACTTCGAGCTACCGGTCGGCTATCTCGCGGACGACGGCGCCGACCACGAGCGGCTGGACTCCGAACTGGCCCTGCTCGCGCTACTCAAGGAACGCGGCACGCACGGCATCGAGGTCTGGGACGCCCCGGACGGGTCGGCCGATCCGCCCACGCTCCGGCGAGTCCTGGAAGGGCTGCGGCAACTGGACACCGGCGCGCCCGACGGCAGCACCGACATTTCCCGCGTTCCCTCGATCGGGACGGACCCGGAGCTGCTGGCGGCCCTGTCCGACAGCACCGTCCGCGAGATCACCGCGAGGGCGGGTTCCCTCTCCCCGGAGAGCAGGTCAACCCTTCTCTCTCTGGTCATTCATCTGTGTCGGCTCCAAACGCCTCCGCGATGAACCGACGCGAAAGGGTCGGCATCAGCCAACACGCGGCGGCGACACCGCCCAGGCGCCGCGCGTCCACCCGCGAACCCGGACCACCGACCACCACGGTGACCCGCCCCTCGCCCACCCACACGGAAACCGGCGCGCACGCCGCGGTTTTCTCGTCACCGGAACGGGGCGGGGGAACATATGGAAGGCGCATGAGAACTCTCCAGAGGAAGGAACCGGCACCCGTATCGGCGATGCCCTGAACTCCTGTTCCTACGCCCTCCATCGACACAGGTCAACGCGAAACAGACAAAACCAGTCGCATGAAATGCCATTACTCACGTGGCGAGAAACAAGCGCCACACACCCCCTCCCTTTCTCGCCTCGCGAGAAAGCGGGTGAGGCCCGCCGAAACACCGAAACCACCGCCCGAAACTCCCCTATCGTGCTGACCGCGGCGGGTAACCCACCCGCCCGACCACCACAGCACCCAGAGAAAGCCCGGGGAGCACAGTGCGCGCCATCGTGATGAAAGAGTTCGGCGGGCCCGAGGTCCTGCGTGTCGAGGACGTACCCGACCCCACCCCACGGCCGGCCCACGAGCTGGTCACCGTCACCCGCGCCGGCATCAACTACGCCGACGTGCACGTCAGGACCGACACCTACCTCGCCCCCGTCCCCCTCCCCTACACCCCCGGCAACGAGGTCCTCGGCACCACCGCCGACGGCCGACGCCTCGTCGGCCTCACCCGAGGCGGCGGCTACGCCGAACAGGCCCTCCTCCACCGCCGCACCTCCTGGGAAGTCCCCCACGACATCACCGACGACCAGGCCATCACCCTCGCCCTCCAGGGACAGACCGCCTGGCACCTCCTCCACACCACCGCACAACTCCGCCCCGAACAGAGCGTGTTGATCCCCGCAGCCGCCGGCGGCCTGGGCTCCCTCGCCGTCCAACTCGCCAAGCAAGCCGGCGCCCGCGTCATCGCCCTGGCCAGCAGCGCAGAGAAACGCGCCCTCGCCCAGGAACTCGGCGCCGACACCACCGTCGACTCCACCCCCGCCGACGGCCTCGCCGACCGCATCCTCACCGCGGCCGGCGGCCCTCTCGACATCGCCCTGGAGATGACCGGCGGCCAAGTCCTCCACGAAACCCTCGCCGCCCTCAAGCCCGGCGGCCAACTCGTCCTCTACGGCTACGCCTCCGGCCAGACCGGCGACCTGCCCACCCGCCCCCTGCTGGAGAAGTCCCTGCGCGTCACCCCGTTCTGGCTCCCCCAGCTCTACGCCGACCGCGACGCGCTGCCCACCAGCATGAATGCCCTCATCCACGCCATCCGCGAAGGCCAGCTCCGCCCCCTCACCGGTGGCACCCACCCCCTCGCCGAAGCCCCCACCGCCCACCGCACCCTGGCCACCCGCACCCACCTCGGCAAGCTCTCCCTCGCCCCCCGCCGCTGAGAGCCTGAGCGCCATGCCGTTGACCAACGCCCTCACCCCGCCCCCGGCACCGCCCCCGGGCGGGACGGGCCACGCCGAACGCGTCTTCCGCGTCCAGAAGGCGTTCACGACCCTCGAAGGCGACGTCCACGGCCCCGGCGCCCTCGCCAAAGCCACCGGACTCGACGACTCCGCCGTCTACCGCATCCTCCAATCCGGCGTCTACCAGGGCCTGTTCGAACGCGTCGGCCACGGCCGCTACCGCCTCGGCATGAACACCGCCGTCCTCGGCATCCACGCCCTCTCCCACGCCCCCTCCGACGCCGCCCACAGCGTCCTCGAACACCTCCGCGCGGCCACCGGCGGCCTCGCCATGCTCTACACCCTCGCCCCGTTCGGCGGCGCCCAACGCCTCTGCATCGACATGGCCGTCGGCGAATCCGACCTCGTCGAACTCGGCATGACACCCCGCGAAGTCCTCTCCATCACCCGCTCCCTCCGCACCGGCGCCAGCGGACGCACCATCCTCGCCTTCCTCCCCGACACCATCCAACGCCGCGTCCTCACCGAACCCGTCCCACCCGAAGCCGGCCCCGGCGCGATCAGAGACAACGCACAACTCGCCCGCTCCCTCCAAGAGATCAGGGACAACGGCTACGCACTCGGCCACGAGGAATGCATGGCCGGCTGGAACTCCTGCGCCGCCCCCGTCATGCGCGAAGACACCATCATGGGCGCCGTCCTCCTCCTCCGCCCCACCACCGAAATGCCCCGCGCCCCCCACTCCACCATCCAAGCCACCCTGCGGGCGGCCGCCCACCTCACCCGCATCTGCACGCAGCCGCTGGAGTAACCCCCCGCCTCCCGACCACACCGGTTGGCGAGCGGCGCGCACCATCGCTCAGTGAGCGCCAGCGGACCTCAACCGCCTGCGCCGCTGCCACGGCCGCCCACGAACGCTCCGCGCCGCGCCCCGCCATCCCGGCTTGTGCTCAGCCCTTCTCCCCCATACCTCGCGTTGCCGGGACACTCTCCGGCCGGCCGCCGCGGCACCCGAGCCCACCGCACTGTCACCGGGCCTCGGGACGAGGTCGACCGCAAGGACAGTTGACGGGGGGCGCCGTCAACCCGACGCCGCAGCAAGCTGGTTGAAAGACCGCCGGCGTTCGCAGCACCCCTGTCAGCGGCTGGCGATAACCTCGTTCGGACAGCTCACTCCACCACCAACAACGAGGCCCTACCATGCCGCCGTCTCTGAGACGCAGGCTCGCCACACCCCCGCCGACGCTTGGCAAAGCAATGGCAAAGCCCCTCTAACGCCGCAGGTCAAAAAGGGTCCTCCCCGCGCGAGCGGGGGTGTTCCGATGTAGTGCGCCGCTGGTTGTTGCATTCAGAAGTCCTCCCCGCGCGAGCGGGGGTGTTCCGCCACCACGGGCGGGCGACGTGCGCCCGGTCCAGTCCTCCCCGCGCGAGCGGGGGTGTTCCGCAGGCGAGACGGCCCTCGCGGGTGCCGTTGATGTCCTCCCCGCGCGAGCGGGGGTGTTCCGCGCCCCGGGGAGGATTTGAACCTCTCCCGGGGGTCCTCCCCGCGCGAGCGGGGGTGTTCCGGCTCTGTATTGGGAGAACCAGGGACGGGTTGAGTCCTCCCCGCGCGAGCGGGGGTGTTCCGTTCTTCAGGTACCGGTCATCCCCGACAGAGGCGTCCTCCCCGCGCGAGCGGGGGTGTTCCGGTGTTCAACTCGCTGGGACTCACGAAGTCCACGTCCTCCCCGCGCGAGCGGGGGTGTTCCGCGGTCATGAGGCCCGAATTCACCCGGGCCGTAGTCCTCCCCGCGCGAGCGGGGGTGTTCCGCGAGTAGCCCGCGTTAAGCGCCGTGATGGCTAGTCCTCCCCGCGCGAGCGGGGGTGTTCCGCCGCTCGTTACGAGATGACGATCGAGGCGGAAGTCCTCCCCGCGCGAGCGGGGGTGTTCCTTCGGGGAGCGCGCACCATCAATTCCCCGACGGGTCCTCCCCGCGCGAGCGGGGGTGCTCCGTCGGTGTTCCAGTGGCGCCAGCGGCCGGTGGTGTCCTCCCCGCGCGAGCGGGGGTGTTCCGTTGCGGGACCAGGTGATGTGCTGGTCGTCGGCGTCCTCCCCGCGCGAGCGGGGGTGTTCCGCTCGATCGCTGGTTACGCGTCGCGCATCGCGTGTCCTCCCCGCGCGAGCGGGGGCGTTCCGTTGTGGACTTCGTAACTCGTCCGAGGGCGGACGTCCTCCCCGCGCGAGCGGGGGTGTTCCGCGCCGTGGCGTCCCGGGACTTCGAGCCGTCGAGTCCTCCCCGCGCGAGCGGGGGTGTTCCGATGCGCAACCCGGCGGGTCGGCCGTGGGCGGCGTCCTCCCCGCGCGAGCGGGGGTGCTCCGACGGCGGCGCGATCGGCATGGAGATGACCCGCGTCCTCCCCGCGCGAGCGGGGGTGTTCCTTCATGACTTCCCCCGTTGACCCGTCGCTGGTCGTCCTCCCCGCGCGAGCGGGGGTGTTCCGCCCTACCCGGAGGCCCACTTCGCGGTCTGGCCGTCCTCCCCGCGCGAGCAGGGGTGTTCCGCCATGCTTCTTGGGCGGCGGCATTCCCGGAATGTCCTCCCCGCGCGAGCGGGGGTGTTCCGCGGGTCAGCACCGCGGCTGGCCCCGTACCCCGGTTCCTCCCCGCGCGAGCGGGGGTGTTCCGGCAAGCTCCGCCCCGGGGTGGCCCCCCTCGTGGTCCTCCCCGCGCGAGCTGGGGTGTTCCGCAGACGCCTGCCTGGCTGACGTCTGACACACCGTCCTCCCCGCGCGAGCGGGGGTGTTCCACGCATCGCGCGGCCGATCTCCTCCGGTTGGAGGTCTTCCCCGCCGAACGGGGGTGCTCCGTTGGCCGCCCAGCTGCGGTACGAGATCCTGTCGTCCTCCCCGCGCGAGCGGGGTGTTTCAAGAAAGGGAGGGATTGAGCACGTGGAGCCCTGTCCTCCCCGCGCGAGCGGGGGTGTTCCGCCCGCCGCCCCCACGCGCCACCGTTCCGCAGTCGTCCCCGCGCGCGGGGGATGTTCCCGTCGGCGGTATCGCGGGAAAGTTGCCGCCGCACCGATCTCCGTCTGCGTCTCCGCCGCAGCGTCGGCACGATTCGGCGCACGGCCGAACCATCTTCAGCGCCTTCACTCCTCGTTCGCGCGGACGGACGCAATCTGTCAGACGGCCGCAGGGGAACGTCATGACTGACTCAGAGCAGAGCACCAAGATGCGGGTGGCCAAGGAGCGCTTCGACCGGCTGCGTGCCGACCTCCCCGCGCGCGAGGCGCGTCGCAACAGCTTGGTGGTCGATGCACACGTGGATCCGCTCAGCGAAGAGGAACTACGCGCGCGCGCCGCTCGCAGGGCTCGCGGAGAGCGGAATCCGCCCGTGCCCGGCCGTGGGCGGCGCGCGGCGATCGCCCGGCTGATCGGGCAGACCGAGCGCAACGTCCGCAACCTGTACGAAGCCGAGATCGCGGCGCGCGCGACAGCCGGCTCGCCGGGGCGAATTCGTCAGCCGGACGACGCCTTCGACCGGCTGCCGGATGCCCAACAGGCCGTCGACGAGGTCACAGCAGCCCGCGATGACTACTACGAGGCGGTCGCCGACGCCCTGCCGCCTCACGTCGAGGGGGCCCGTCCGAGTGGGCGGGACGCCGAGCGCTTCGCCGAGGTACGGGCCGTCACCGGGCTCGATCCGTCCCATCTTCGGCGCCTTCAACGCACCGTCCAGGACAGGCGCGCGGCGGGAGGCGGCCAGGCACGCTGACACGTGCCCGCAGGCCGCACCCGCCCGCGCGGCACGGTGGTCCCTGACGACACGTCGTCGGAGCAGAGCGAACGTAGAGCGGCCCGTCCCACTTTCGAGCGCACTGTCCCCGCACAGTCACCCCTTGCTCATTTTATGGACTATTCTTCCGGAAATTAAGTCCACTTGATGTCGCACCGGAAGGGCTCATCCACATGTGTCGACGCATCACACTCGCCCAATTCGGTTCAACACGCCGCGAAAGAACCAAGACAGCCGGAAGGCCCACACCAGGACATCTACTGTCGTCAACACCTGTAGATGAAGCCCTCCCGCCTCCCTCACCCCACCGGAGTGGACCAGTCATGCCCTCTTCTCGCGAACCCCATCTGAGGCTCACCGACGTCCTGACCGAGTTGGACATGTCACGGGCCGCCTTCTACCGGATGCGCGTGCGCGGTCTCGCCCCGAAAGCACTCAAGCTTCCCAACGGCCAGCTCCGCTTCCGTCGGGCCGACCTCGACCACTGGCTCAACGCCCGTGAGGAGCAGTTCACATGTTGACCTACGACGTCCGCGTCTACTCCATCGAGACCCGACGAGAACGCCCCAAGCCGTACCGGGTCCGCTGGCTCGTCGGGAGCCGCAAGCACTCCAAGAGCTTCCCTCTGAAACCCCAGGCCGACGGCCGCCGGTCCGAACTGATGGGGGCGCTCCGCCGCGGCGAGCAGTTCGACACGGACACCGGGCTGCCGACTTCCGAACTGCGGGCACTGAGGGGCGCGGTCACCTGGTATGACCACACCCGCGCCTTTGTCGACCGCAAGTGGGAGACGATCCCTGCCAAGTCCCGCCGCAACGTCGCCGACGCGCTGGCCACCATCACCCCGGCGTTGACGAAACCGGCGCCCGGCAGGCCGGAGGAACGCCTTCTCCGGCGCGCGCTCTACAGCCACGCCTACAACAAGAACGCCTGGAGCGAGGAGACACCGACGCGGTACGCCGGAGCCCTGGAGTGGGCACGGAAGAACTCCCTTGCTATGGCCGAGCTTGAGGACACCGCCGTACTCCGCAAAGCACTCGACGCCCTCAGCAGGCGTCTCGACGGCAAGCCGGCCGCCGCGCGGACGGCGAAGCGCAAACGGGCCTGCCTGAGCGATGTTCTCGGCCTGGCGGTCGAGGAGAAGCTCCTTCCCTCCGGCATCAACCCGCTGACCACGATCCGCTGGGCCGTCCCCCGCGCAGCCGAACAGGTGGACCCGGAAAGCGTGGCCAATCCCCCGCAGGTCCGCCGCCTCCTGACCGCCGTACGCCAACAGGGGCGGCGCGGCGAGCACCTGGAGGCGTACTTCGGCTGTCTCTACCACGCCGCCCTTCGTCCGGCCGAGGCCATCCACCTCACCCGCCGTCAGTGCCACCTCCCCGCCCACGGCTGGGGCCGCCTCACCCTGCGCGGTGGAGTCGTCCGCGCCGGCCGGAGCTGGACCGACGACGGACAGGCGCACGAGGTGCGGGGGTTGAAAGCCCGTGCGCCGGAGGACACCCGGCCCGTGCCCATTCCGCCCGTGCTGGTCCGGCTACTCCGCCGGCACCTCGACACCCAGGGCGCCGCCCCCGACGGCCGGCTCTTCCGCACCGGCCGCGGGGGTGTCCTCCAGGAGAGCGGCTACGGTGAGGTCTGGGCCCGCGCGCGCAAAGCGGCTCTGACCGAGGAGGAGGCGGCCACACGACTCGCCCGCCGCCCCTACGACCTACGGCACGCGGGCGTCTCGTTCTGGCTCAGCTCCGGCGTCGACCCCGCCGAGTGCGCCCGCCGCGCCGGGCACAGCCTCGCCGTGCTCTTCCGCGTCTACGCAAAGGTCCTCGCCCAGAGCGAGGAACGCTCCAACCGCCGCATCGAGACCGCCATGAGGGAATGGGACGCGTCGCAGCGGTAGGCACGGAAGCACCCCGAACGCGGGGGATGTCTGGGGGACGCATGGGGGACACGGACTGACACGCACCGAGATACCCTCGGGTCGAAAGGGTACATAGAGGGCTTTTCGACTCTCGCCCGTTCGAACACCCCCAGCCCAGCAAAAAGACCCCCCGCCCAGCCGTATTCGCTGGTCAGAGGGTCCCTCTCGCACTGTGGCGGCGCCAGGATTCGAACCTGGGAAGGCTGAGCCGGCAGATTTACAGTCTGCTCCCTTTGGCCGCTCGGGCACACCGCCTTGCTGCGGTTAAACCATACCCGATGGGTGGGGGTGGTTCGCCACTCGGTTACGCCGGGTCGAACGGGGGGCGGCGGTGGCTAGGCTGTCGGCGACCGTGTCCGATCCGGATGTGTGAGGAGCCCACACCACCATGGCCGACTCCAGTTTCGACATCGTCTCCAAGGTTGATCGGCAGGAGGTCGACAACGCCCTCAACCAGGCCGCCAAGGAGATCTCCCAGCGCTACGACTTCCGCGGGGTCGGCGCCTCCATCGGCTGGTCGGGGGAGGCGATCGAGATCAAGGCCAACGCCGAGGAGCGGGCGAAGGCCGTTCTGGACATCTTCCAGTCCAAGCTGATCAAGCGCGGCATCTCGCTGAAGGCCCTGGACGCCGGGGAGCCGCAGGCGTCGGGGAAGGAGTACCGGCTGGTCTCCAGCATCAAGGAGGGCATCTCCACCGACGACGCCAAGAAGGTCGCCAAGTTGATCAGGGACGAGGGCCCCAAGGGCGTCAAGGCCCAGGTGCAGGGCGACGAGCTGCGGGTCAGCTCCAAGAGCAGGGACGCTCTTCAGGAGGTGCAGCGCCTGGTGAAGGAGGCGGACTTCGACTTCGCGGTGCAGTTCGTCAACTACCGGTGACCGCTGCGCCGGTGGGCGCGGCTTAGGGGGCGCGGCTTCGGGGGGCGAGCTGGAGGTGGAATGCGCGTGATCCGTCCGCTGCGCGCGGCGTTCGAGGCGGCCTGGCGGCAGCGCGTGGCCGAGCCGGTGGCCGACGTCGACGACGGCGGTGGCCCCTCGGGGGACGCCGTCGTCGACTGCGCGGTCTACCGCGACGGGGTGCGCCGCCCCGGGCCGCGCGACCCCGCGGCGGCCATCGCGCAGGCGCGGCGCCGGGGCGCGCGCGGGATGTTCGTGTGGATCGGCCTCTTCGAGCCGACGGAGAGCGAACTGGCGGGTGTGGCCGAGCAGTTCGGGCTGCACCCGTTGGCCGTCGAGGACGCGGTCCACGCCCATCAGCGGCCCAAGCTGGAACGTTACGACGAGACCCTGTTCATGGTGCTCAAGACGGTGCGCTATGTCAGTCACGGTGAACTGACCTCGACCAGCGAGGTGGTGGAGACCGGCGAGATCATGGTCTTCGTCGGCGCCGACTTCGTGATCACCGTGCGGCACGGCGGTCACGGCGCGCTGGGCGCGCTGCGGCGGGAGTTGGAGGAGAGCCCGGAGCAGTTGGCGAAGGGTCCGGCGTCGGTGCTGCACGGGATCGCCGACCAGGTGGTCGACCACTATCTGGATGTGGCGGCCGATGTCAGGGAGGACATCGACGAGGTGGAGTCGGCGGTCTTCGCCGACACCAGGGGCGACGCCTCGCAGGTGGGGCGGATCTACCAGCTCAAGCGGGAACTGCTGGAGCTGAAGCGGGCGGTCACGCCGCTTGACCGGCCGCTCCAGCAGCTGTCGGAGACGCCGATCGGGGTGGTCCACCCGGAGATCCGCAGCTACTTCCGGGATGTCGCAGACCATCTGAACCGGGTCTCCGACCAGGTCAACGGCTATGACGCGCTGATCGACTCGATCCTCCAGGCGAACCTGGCGCAGGTGCAGGCGACGCAGAACGAGGACATGCGCAAGATCACGGCGTGGGCGGCGATCATCGCCGTGCCGACGATGGTCTGCGGGGTGTACGGGATGAACTTCCGGTACATGCCGGAGCTGGAGTGGCGGTTCGGCTATCCGTTGGTGCTGACGGTGATCGCGACGGCCAGCTGGCTGATCCACCGGGGGTTCCGGCGGAACGGCTGGCTGTGAGCCCGGGCCGCGCGAGCGCCGGCGAGGCGCGGGGCAAGGGGAACGGGGAACGGGGAACGGGAGCGCGTCCGGGGGGATCGTCGGCGGTGGTTCGCGAACGCGACGGGTCGTGGAGGTCCCGGCGCCGGGCGGGCGGCGGGATGGCGGGCACCCGGGGCGCGCGGCCGGAGGCGCGCGGGGGCGGCGGCGGGGTGCCGGCCCGGCCGGAACCGGTGACGGAACCGTTGACGGGACGGGCCGCGGAGCCGGCCGGGGGGCCGGCTGTGATCTGGCACACGTGGTCGAGCCGTGGCGTTCACTGGTTCGGACCTTCGCGGGGCGCTCAGCGGGGCGCCCGGTCGTCGCGCCGGGGGCCGGCGGGGGCGGCGGTACGAAAGCCGGACGCGGCCGTTACGGATCAACCGCAGCGCTGACGGCTTCCATTCCTTAGCCTTGCGGACATGAACGATGCGATCCTCCAGGCGGTCGAAGACTTCGTCGCCACCCCTTGGGTGTATCTGGCGCTGTACGCCATCGCCATGCTCGACGGATTCTTCCCCGTGGTGCCCAGCGAGACGCTGGTCATCACCCTGGCGGTATTCGCTGCCGCGAACGGTGAACCGAATGTGGTGCTGATCATCGTGGTGGCCGCGTTGGGCGCGTTCACGGGGGATCACATCTCGTACTACATAGGGCGAAAGTCCGGCGCGCGGATCTACGCGAAGCTCAAACCGGGTTCGCGCACCCGCAAGGCCTACGACGCGGTGGCCAGGATGCTGGAGAAGCGCGGCGGCCTGGTGCTGGTGGTCGCCCGCTACATCCCGGGCGGGCGGACGGCGGCGACGTTGACCACGGGGGCCACGGGCTATCCGCTGCGTTCGTTCACGCTCTACGACACGGTCGCCGCGATCTCCTGGGCGGTGTACTCGACGGCCATCGGCTACATAGGGGGCCACGCCTTCGAGGAGGAGCCGCTGCGCGGGGTGATGTTGGGGCTCGGCCTGGCGCTGGGGATCACGCTGCTCCACGAGGGGATTCGCTATCTGCGGGAGCGCTATGTGACCGCGAAGAAGGGTGAGGGGGCGCGCGAGGAGGAGGAAGCCGCCGGCGCGCGCGCCGAGGAGGCCGCCAAGCGGCAGTGAGCCGGAGACGGGGAACGCGCGCCGAGGGCCCGGGAGAAGAGGATCGGATCTCCCGGGCCCTCGGCGCGTCCGGAGAGGGACGCGCCCGGCCCAAGAAGGGACAAGAAGGGAACGGAGGGGCGCCGTCAGACGGCGTCAGACGGGCACGATCTCGCGTCCGAGCGGCATCAGGGAGACCGGAATCATCTTGAAGTGGGCGATACCGAACGGGATTCCGATCACCGTGACGCAGAACGCGACGCCGGCGGCGATGTGGCCGAGGCTGATCCAGATGCCCGCCACGATCAGCCAGATCACGTTGCCCACGCCGGAGGCCACCCCCGCGTCGTGCCGGTCGGTGACGCGGTAGCCGAACGGCCAGAGCGCGTACCGGGCGATGCGGAAGCAGGCCAGGCCGAACGGGATGGTGACCACCAGCACGCAGCAGATCGCGCCCGCGATCGCGTAGCCGAGTGCCATCCAGAGGCCGGAAAAGATGAGCCAGATAACGTTCAGAAGGGTTCGCACCCAGACAGCATGGCGTCAACGCCCGCCGCCCGCCATCCTTTCCAGCCGAGCGATCCGCTCGTTCATCGGCGGGTGGGTCGCGAACATCCGGGCCATGCCCTCGCCCCTGCGGAACGGGTTGGCGATCATGAGATGGCTCGCCGTCTCCAGCTGCGGCTCGGGGCGCAGCGGCAGTCGCTGGGTGCCGGCGTCCAGCTTCCGCAGTGCGCTGGCCAGGGCGAGCGGGTCGCCGGTGAGCCGGGCGCCGGCCGCGTCCGCCTCGTACTCGCGGGAACGGCTGACCGCGAGCCTGATCAGGGAGGCGGCGATCGGGCCGAGGATCATCACCAGCAGCATCCCCACCAGCCCGGGCCCCTCGTCGTCGTCGCGGCCGAGCGGAAGGAACCAGGCGAAGTTGACCAGGAACATGATCACGGAGGCCATCGCTCCCGCCACCGAGGAGATCAAGATGTCGCGGTTGTAGACATGGCTCAGCTCATGTCCGATCACGCCGCGCAGCTCCCGCTCGTCGAGCAGCCGGAGGATGCCCTCGGTGCAGCAGACCGCGGCGTTCCTCGGGTTCCGCCCCGTGGCGAACGCGTTGGGCGCCTCGGTCGGCGAGATGTACAGCCGGGGCATCGGCTGGCGGGCCTGGCCGGCCAGCTCGCGGACCATCCGGTAGAGGCCGGGCGCCTCGAACTCGCCGACCGGACGGGCGCGCATGGAACGCAGTGCGAGCTTGTCGCTGTTCCAGTAGGCGTAGCCGTTGGTGGCCAACGCGACCACCAGAGCGAGGAACAGCCCCGTGCGGCCGAAGAAGCTGCCGATGACCAGGATCAGCGCGGACATGCCGCCCAGCAGTGCGGCCGTCCTCAGTCCGTTGTGCCGGCGGTGCACGGTGTGCCCTCCAGATCGCGCGCGCGGGGTGCCCGGATCATCCCGGATGGCGGGTATCTCCACTCTCAGTGGACACTCCCGAAGTGCACAACGCCACACGAAGGGGATGCGTTCCCGGGCGCCCCCGGCGGCGCGGCCTCCGCGCGCCGGCGGCGCCCCGCCCGCGAACTGCCGGAGCCCGGGTCACAGCCCGCCGTCGGTCAGCGTCAGGACCAGCTGGGGCGCGGCGGAGAGGGCCAGGGCGACACCGGCGGTGAGCGCGAGCGCGACGCCGGCGGCGAGCGTCGGGTGGCGGGGGGCGCGCGGCGGGGCGGCCACGGTGGCGCCCGCGCCGGGCGCGGCGCCAGCGGCGGGCGCGGGTGCCGAAACGGGCACCGCGTCGGAGCCCGCCGCGTCGGAGCCGGCCGCGTCGGCCGGCTGGGCGTCGGCCGGCTGGGCGTCGGCCGGCTGGAAGAGCAGTGCCGTCCAGCGCAGGTAGTAGTACAGCGCGACGGCCACGTTCACCGCCATCACCACCGCCAGCACGCCGAGCCCCGCGTCGACCGCCGCGCGGAAGACCGCCACCTTGGCGAAGAGCCCGATCACGCCGGGCGGCAGCCCCGCCAGGCAGAGCAGGAAGAAGGCCATCGCCAGCGCGGCCAGCGGGCGCCGGGCGAAAAGGCCCCGAAAGTCAGCGAGTCGACGACCGTTCCCGTTCCCCGAGGCGCGCGCGTCCTGAACGACGAGTGCGAGCACGGCGAACGCCCCCAGGTTCACCGCGCCGTACATCAGCGCATAGGCCAGCGTCGCGCCGACCGCGTCCCCCCGCGCCGCGCCGTCCTCGGCGTAGCCGGCGGCGGCCAGCGGCACCAGCAGATAGCCGGCCTGGCCGACCGAGGACCAGGCCAGCAGCCGCACCGCGCTGTGCGCGCCGGCGACCGCCGTGCGCAGCGCGGCGACGTTGCCGACGGTCATGGTCAGCCCGGCGAGCACCGCGAGCGGCGGCCCCCAGGTGTCGGCGTGGCCGGGGAAGGCGACGGTGGTGACCAGCGCGAGGCCGGCGAGCCCCGCCGCCTTGCCGACGACGGAGAGATAGGCGGCGACCGGCAGCGGCGCCCCCCGGTAGGTCTCCGGCACCCAGAAGTGGAACGGCACGGCGGCGACCTTGAAGACGAAGCCGACCAGCGTCAGCGCGACGCCCGCCTCGGCGAGGGTGGCCAGCCTCGGGTCGGCGTCGGGCAGTGCGGTGGCGATCTCGCCGAGGAAGAGGCTCCCGGCGCCCGCGTAGACGAAGCTGATGCCCAGCAGCCCGACGGCCGTCGCGGTCACCGAGGAGAGGAAGAACTTCAGGGCCGCCTCCGCCCCGTCCCCGCCCCGGCGCAGCCCGACCAGCGCGTAGGCGGGCAGCGTGGTCACCTCCAGGGCGAGCACCAGCGTCGCCAGGTCGCGCGCCGCCGGCAGCAGCGCGGCGCCGGAGGCCGAGGCGAGCAGCAGGAACCAGAACTCGCCGGCCGGCAGCCCCTCCTCCCCCTCCGCCGCCCTCGTCCCGTCCCGGTGGCCCAGCTCGGGAACGGTCAGCAGCGCCGCCAGCAACGCGCCGCCCAGCACCAGCAGTTGAACGACCAGCGCGAAGCGGTCCGCCGTGTAGGAGCAGAGCCCCGGGTCGTCGACCAGGCAGAACGTGGCGCGGTCGTCGCCCCACAGCGGCAGCAGTGCCAGCAGCGCCAGCGCGAGGCCGCCCACCGCGAGCCAGGCGAGCACGTTCCGGCGGGCCGCCGGCAGGAACAGGTCGGCGACCAGCACCGCCACGGCGGTGACCGCGACGACCAGCGGGGGCGCGAGGGCGGCCCAGTCCACGTTCTGGATCAGGTTCATCGGACGACTCCCGGCAGGAGGAGCTGCACGGCGGGATCGGTCAGGTTGACCAGCACGGCCGGCCAGAGTCCGGCCAGCACGGTGAGCGCGACCAGCGGCCCGTAGACCGCGTACTCGTGTCCGGCCAGGTCGGGCAGCGGCTTCGCGCCCTCGGCCGGTGTCGGGCCCATGCAGACGCGGCGCACCACGAGCAGCAGATAGGCGGCGGTGAGCAGGGTGCCGAGGGCGGCGACGGCGAGATAGGTGAGGAACGCGGGCCTGCTGAGCCCGTCGCCCGGGTGGAACGCGCCGAGCATGGCGAGGAGTTCGCCCCAGAACCCGGCGAGCCCCGGCAGCCCGAGCGAGGCGACGGCGGCGAAGGCCAGCAGCCCCCCGAGGCGCGGCGCGCGGCCGTAGAGCGCGGCGCCCGCCTCGCCGGCGAGGGCGCCGATGTCGGTGGTTCCGGTGCGTTCCTTCACGGCGCCCACCAGGAAGAACAGCAGGCCGGTGATCAGCCCGTGGGCGATGCCGGCGAAGAGCGCGCCGTTGACCCCGGCGTGGGTCATGGTGGCGACGCCGAGCAGCACGAAGCCCATGTGGCCGACGGACGAGTAGGCGATCAGCCGCTTCAGGTCGCCGCCGGCGCGCACCAGGGCCAGGCAGGCGAGCGACCCGTAGACGATGCCGACGACGGCGAACGCGCCGAGATAGGGCGCGAAGAACCGCATCCCCTCGGGCGCCACCGGCAGCGCGATCCGGACCAGCCCGTAGGTGCCCATCTTCAGCAGCACGCCGGCGAGCAGCACCGAGCCGACGGTCGGCGCGGCGGTGTGCGCGGCCGGCAGCCAGCTGTGGAGCGGCCACATCGGGGCCTTCACGGCGAGCCCCAGGCCGATCGCCAGCACCGCCACGATCTGGGTGGTCCTGGTCAGCCCGGAGCCCTGCGCCTGGGCGAGCGAGATCATGTCGAAGGTGCCGGCCCGCAGCCCGACCAGCAGCAGCCCGAGCAGCATCAGCACCGAGCCGAGCACGGTGTAGAGCACGAACTTCCAGGCCGCCGCCGCCCGTTCCGCCCCGTTGCCCCAGCGGGCGATCAGGAAGTACATGGGGATCAGCACGGTCTCGAAGGCGAGGAAGAAGAGCACCAGGTCCAGCACCGCGAAGGTGGCCAGCATCCCGGTCTCCAGGAGCAGCAGCAGCGCGACGAACGCGCGCGGGCCCGGCGTGCCGGGGCCGGTCGGCGGCCGGAAGTAGGCGTGCAGCGCGGCGAGGAACGTCAGCAGCGCCGTCATCACCAGCAGCGGCAGCGAGATCCCGTCGACGCCCACGTGCAGCCGGACGTCCCAGGCCGGCACCCAGGCCACGTCGGTCTCGGCCTGCACCGCGCCGGCGCGGGCGTGGTCGAAGGCGAACGCCAGGACGAGCGTCATCGCCAGCACCGCGCCGGTGACGGTCACCCCGTGCCGCAGCACGTCGCGGTCGGGCCCCCCGGGGCCGCGCAGCCCCGGAGGCGCGGGCAGCAGCGCGGCGAGGGCGCCGACCAGCGGCAGCGCCAACGCGACCAGCAGCAGGGTCTGTTGGGCGGTCCCCGAGAGCGTGATCATCAGGTCAGTCCCCCACCGCGACGAGCACGGCGGCGACGCCGAGGACCAGGGCCCCGGCGACCAGCGTGCTCAGATACGTCTGGACGTTGCCGGTCCCCGCGCGGCGGACCAGCGCGCCCAGCAGACCGGGGGCGCCGGCCGCGCCCCGCACACAGGTGTCGATCACCGCGCGGTCCAGGTGACGGACCAGTCCGGCCGCCGCGTTGACCGGCCGGACCACGGCGGCGGCGTAGACCGCGTCCAGGTGGAAGCCGGCCTCGGCGTGCCGGGCCAGCGGGCCGAGGAGCGCGGGCGCCGGGTCCTCCGCCTGGGCGCTCTCGTAGGCGCGGCGCCAGGTGGCGTAGACGGCGGTGCCGCCGAGCACGGCGGCGCCGGTCGCCAGCACGGAGGTGGTCAGGGTCGGGGCGAGCGAGCCGCCGTCGAGCCAGTCGGGCAGCTTGCCGTAGGCGAGGCCCAGCAGCAGCGAGGGAACCATCAGCGCCCAGAGCACGCCGGTCATCGCGGAGGAGGCGCGTTCGCCAGGCGGCACGGACTCGACGCGGGCGTCGACCGGGTCGTGGAAGGCCAGCAGCCACAGCCGGGTGGCGTAGGCGGCGGTCAGCAGCGCGGTCGCCAGCCCCGCGACCAGCACGATCCAGCCCGCCGCCGCGGGCGCGGCCAGGCTGGAGGAGACGCCGTGCTCGTTGTCGAGGGCGGCGTGCTCGGCGGCGCCGATGACCGCTTCCTTGGAGAAGAACCCGGCGAACGGCGGGACCGCGGCCAGCGCCAGCAGGCCTGTCGTCATCGCCCAGAACGCGTCGGGCGCCCGGCGCCGCAGCTCCCGCATCCGGGACATGGCGGCGAGCGAGCCGGTGCCGGCGGTCTGGATCAGCACGCCGGCGGCGAGGAACAGCAGCGCCTTGAACGCGCCGTGGGTGAGCAGGTGGAAGACCGCGGCCTCCCGGTCGGCGACGGCCAACGCGCCGGCCATGAAGCCGAGTTGGCCGATGGTCGAGTAGGCCAGCACCCGTTTGACATCGTCCTGGGCGAGCGCGGCCAGCGCCGAGCCGACCATGGTGAGCGCGGCGAGCGCGGCGAGCACCACCAGAGCGGCGGCCGAGGCGGCGAAGACCGGCAGCAGCCGGGCGACGAAGTAGACGCCGGCGGCGACCATGGTGGCGGCGTGGATCAGCGCGGAGACCGGCGTCGGGCCGGCCATGGCGTCGGGCAGCCAGGTGTGCAGCGGCAGTTGCGCCGACTTGCCGGCGACCCCGGCGAGCAGCAGCAGCGCCACCAGCGTGGGGTGGGACAGCTCGAAGCCGGAGAGCGAGGAGGAGAGCCGCGCGACGATGTCGCTGATCCGGAAGCTGCCCGCGTCGGAGGCGAGCGCCAGGATGCCGATCACGAACGGCACGTCGCCGAGCTTGGTGACGAGGAACGCCTTGAGCGAGGCGGAGCGCGCGGTGGCGGTCTCCCAGTAGTGCCCGACCAGGAAGTACGAGCAGATGCCCATGACCTCCCAGCCGACGAGCAGCACCACCAGGTCGTCGGTGTAGACGACCAGCAGCATCGCCGAGGTGAAGAGCGAGACCAGGGCGGCGTAGGAGGCGTAGCGCGGGTCGCCGCGCAGATAGCCGGTCGAGTACAGCTGCACGCAGCCGGCGACGACGGCGACCAGCACGGCCACCAGGACGGCGAACCCGTCGAGCCGGACGGCCAGTTCGATGGGGAGGGTCGGGTTGCCGGTGGGCGTCAGCGAGGTTCCGGCGAGCAGCGGCTCCCGGCCGCTCTGGCGGACGGCGACGAACACGGCGAGCGCGGCGGAGGCCAGCGTCGGCACCACGGCGAGCGGCTGGACGTAGCCGGGCGCGCGGCGCCCGGTCAGCAGGATGACGGCGGCTGCCAGCGCGGGCAGCAGCGGGACGAGGACGGCGGCGGTCGTGGTGTTCACGTGGTGGTGGTCTCCCGGCTCGCCGCGCCCCCGGGCCCGGGGGCGGGACCGTCGCGGTCGGGTTCGTTCCCGTCGGGTTCGTTCCCCTCGCGGTCGGCCAGCGCGCGGAGCCGGTCGACGGCCGAGGTGCCGCGCTCGCGGTAGACGAGCAGCACGATGGCGAGGCCGACGCCGATCTCGGCGGCGGCCAGCGCGATGAGGAAGAGGGTGAAAACCTGGCCGGAGTGGATCTCGTCCCGCAGCCACACGTCGAAGGCGACCAGGTTGAGGCTGACGGCGGCGAGCATCAGCTCGACCGACATCAGGACCAGGATGGCGTTGCGGCGGGCCAGCACGCCGTAGACCCCGACGCAGAAGAGCAGCGAGGACAGCACCGCCGGATAGACCAGGTGCATCAGCGCCCGCCCCCGTTCGCCGCCACGCCGGCGCGCGCCCGGCGCGCGCGGGAGAGGGCGATGGCGCCGATCAGCGCGGCCAGCAGCAGCACCGACAGCGCCTCGAACGGCAGCACCCAGGCGCGGAAGAGGCTGTCGCCCAACGCCTCCGACCTGCCGTGCGGCGTCTCCAGGTCGATCCAGGTGGTGCGGAACGCGTCGACCACCAGCGTCACCAGGCAGGCCGCCGAGGCCAGCGCGACGGCGAGCGCCACCGGGCGGTTGCCCGAGTCGGCGTCGGGCGAGGGGCCGATGGGGGCGCGGGTGAGCATCAGGCCGAAGAGCAGCAGGACCACGACCGAGCCGAGGTAGATCAGCACCTGCACCCAGGCCACGAACTCGGCCGTCAGCAGCAGGTACTCGACGGCCAGCCCGCCGAGCGCCACGACCAGCCAGAGGGCGGCGTGCACCAGGTGGCGGGTGGTCACGCAGAGCACGGCCGCGCCGAGGACGACGAGGCCGACGAGGACGAAGACGATCTCCTGCCCCGAGGTGGAGAGGAGCTCCCGCTCGGTCATCCGCCCCCCTCTCCCCCGTCGGCCTCGACCGCCTTCTCGGCGGCCTTCTCGGCGGCCTTCTCGGCGGACTTGCGGGCCGCGGCGATCTCCTTCGGCTCCTCCGCGGCGGGGTCCAGCGGCGGCGGCTCGGGCACCGTCCACATCCAGGCGCGCAGCTTGTCCCGCTCGTGCGTCAGTTCGGAGATGTCCGTGGTCGCGTACTCGAACTCCGGTGACCAGAACAGGGCATCGAACGGGCAGACCTCGACGCAGATGCCGCAGTACATGCACAGCGAGAAGTCGATCGCGAACCGGTCCAGCACGTTCCTGCTGCGGTCCCTGCCGCCCGGCGTGGTCGCCGGCAGCGTCTCCTTGTGCGAGTCGATGTAGATGCACCAGTCCGGGCACTCGCGCGCGCAGAGCATGCAGACGGTGCAGTTCTCCTCGAACAGACCGATCACGCCCCGGCTGCGCGGCGGCAGCTCGGGCTGCGACTCGGGGTACTGGGCGGTGACCGCGCGCCGGGTCATCGTGCGCAACGTGATCGCCAACCCCTTGGCCAGCCCCGATCCCAGGCTCATCCACTCACCACCTTGATCACTCCGGTGAACGCGATCTGGGCCAGCGCGAGCGGCACCAGCACGGTCCAGGCGAACTTCTGGATCTGGTCGGCGCGCAGCCTCGGCCAGGCGACGCGCGCCCAGATCACCACGAAGCAGAGCGCGCCGGTCTTCAGCAGGGTCCACAGCCAGCCGAGCTGGTCCGACCAGGGACCGTGCCAGCCGCCGAGGAAGAGCACCGCGGTCAGCGCCGAGACGACCACGATGCCCGCGTACTCGGCGAGCAGGAAGAACGCGAAACGCAGCCCCGAGTACTCGGTGTACGCGCCGAAGATGATCTCCTCCGGCGCGATCGGCGCGTCGAACGGCGGCCGTTGCAGCTCGGCGAGGCCGGCGGTGAAGAAGACGAAGGCGCCCACCAGCTGCCAGGGCACCCACCACCACTCGAACGCGTCGAGGATTCCCGGCAGGCTCAGCGTGCCGGCGGCCATCGCCACGGAGGCGGCGGCCAGCAGCAGCGGCAGCTCGTACGCCATCAGCTGGGCGGCCGTGCGCAGGCCGCCGAGCAGCGCGTACTTGTTGGCCGAGGCCCAGCCGGCGATCAGCGAGCCCAGCACGCCGACGCCGAGCGCCGCCAGCACGAAGAAGATCCCCGCGTCGACGGCCTGGCCGACCATGCCGTCGGGGCCGAGCGGGATGGCGATCAGCACCACCAGATAGGGCACCAGCGCGACGCCGGGCGCCAGTTGGAAGAGCCGACGGTCGGCGCCCTCCGGAACGGTGTCCTCCTTCTGGGCGAACTTGACGCCGTCGGCGACCAGTTGCGCCCAGCCGTGGAACCCGCCGGCGTGCATCGGCCCGACCCTGCCCTGCATGTGGGCCATCGCCTTGTGTTCCAACTGCCCGACCAGCAGCGGCAGCACGAGGAACGCCACCAGGACGGCGAGCACCCGCACGGCGACATCGAGCCAGTCCACTCAGCCCTCCTCCCCGTTCTCCGGGTCGGTCGCCGGGCCGTTCGCCTCAGCGGCAGCCGAACCGTTCCGCGCCGCCTCCGCCGCGTCGCGCGCCGCCGCCTCCGACGCCGCCTCCGACGCCGCCGCCTCCGGCGGCCCCGCCTGCGGCCCGCGCTGGGACGCCGAGCCCTCGCCCGCCGAGCGGGCGCGGCGCGGCCTCGCCGGCCGTCCCCCGCCGCCCGCCGGCGGGGCCGCGGCCTCGCCGCCGGCCGCCGCCCGCTGCGAGGCAGAGCCCTCGCCCGCGGCGCGCGCCCGGCGCGGCCGGGCCTGGCGGCCCTCGCCGCCGCGGGCCGCCGCGGCGGGCGGCGCGGGGGCGCGGCCCTTGAGCGGGCCCCACTCGTTCGGGTCGGGCACGCCGGGCGGCAACGGCTGGCGGCGGCGCGGGGTCTCCCCGCCCGGCTCCTTGGCGCCGGGCCACTGCTTGGCCACCCGCGCGGCCAGCACGAAGTCCTTGCGCAGCGGGTGCCCCTCGAAGCCGTCGGGCAGCAGCAGCGGCTCCAGCCCCGGATGGCCGGGGAAGTCGACCCCGAACATCTCGTGCGTCTCCCGCTCGTGCCACGCGGCACCCGCGAAGACGCCGGTCACCGTCGGCAGCGACGGCGCCCCGTGCGGCACCGTGGTGCGCAGCAGCAGCCGGCGCGGCGGGGTGCCGAGCGCCACGACGTGGGCGCAGACGCGCAGCCCCACGCCCGGCTCGTCCACGGCGCTCAGCCAGTCGAAGAAGTCGCAGCCCAGTTCGGCGCGCGCGGTCTCCAGCGCCGTGGGCCAGGCGTCCCCGGCCGGCACGTCGACCGTCAGCACCCCGTACGCCTCCTCGGCGACGGCGCCCTCCCCGAAGACCTCCGCCGCCGCCCGCGGCAGCCATCCGTCGGTCACGGGGCGTCCCTCCGCACCAGGTCGCTGGTGAGGGCGGCGGTCGAGGGGCGCGGCGCGTACCGTTCGGCGACGGACTCCTCGGCGATCTTCTCCTGGAGCTTGAGGATGCCCTGGAGCAGCGCCTCGGGCCGGGGCGGGCAGCCGGGGACGTAGACGTCGACGGGGATGATCTGGTCGACGCCCTTGGTCACGGAGTACGAGTCCCAGTACGGTCCGCCGCAGTTGGAGCAGGCGCCGAACGAGATCACGTACTTGGGCTCCGGCATCTGCTCGTAGAGCCGCCTGATGGCCGGGGCCATCTTGTCGGTGACGGTGCCGGAGACCACCATCAGGTCCGCCTGGCGGGGCCCGGGGGCGAACGGGATGACGCCGAGGCGGATGAAGTCGTGTCGGGACATCGAGGCCGCGATGAACTCGATGGCGCAGCAGGCGAGACCGAAGTTGAAGACCCACAGGCTGTAGCGGCGGCCCCAGTTGAGAATCACCTTCATGGGCTCGGGCGCCAGCCGCGCCAGCGGCCCGAGGCCGCTGCTGGCCGGTCTCAGATCCATGTGAGCACGCCCTTCCTCCAGGCATAGAGGAGTCCGACGGACAGGAAGCCCAGGAAGACGAACATCTCCACCAGCGTCGCCGCCCCGAAGCCGTCGGCGGCGAAGACCGTGGCCCACGGGAAGAGGAAGACGGCGTCCACGGCGAAGATCACGTACAGGAAGGCGTAGAGGTAGTAACGCACCTGGGTGTGCGCCCAGCCCTCGCCCACGGGGTCGACGCCGCACTCGTAGACCATCAGCTTCTCGGGCGTGGGCACGGAGGGGCGCAGCAGCCGGCCGGCGAGGAAGGCGAACGCGACGAAGAGCACGCCGACCACCGCGACCAGTCCGACGACGGTGTAGCCGTGGAAGTAGTCGGGCACGTTGGGGCCTCCGGCGACGGCGGGGAGGGCTGACAGCACGGGAGTCTAGGCGGTCGGGGGCGCGTTGTGACCACGGCGGGCGCCCGGTCCGGGCGGCGCGGGGTGGGGGTAGCCCCACCGTGGCTCACCGACACACCCCATGGTGCCGCTCCCGGCGACCCGGCAGTCTTGTCCTCATGATCAGCCGAGATGCCGGAGGGGGCCCGTACGGGCCCGTGGGTGAGCCGTTGCCGCCGCCGCGTTCGCCGCTGTCGGCGGCGACCTGGCGGGAGTGCGCCTATCTGCTCTCCAGCTGGCTGGTCGGCGTGGTCGCCTTCGCCTATGTGCTGGCCTGGTTCGCCGGGGGCGTGCTGCTGTCAGTGACCCTGGTGGGCCTGCCGGTGCTGGCGTGCGGCCTGCTGGGCTGCCGGCTGATCGGGCGGGTGGAACGGGCCAGGGCGCGGGCGCTGCTGGCGGTCGAGGTGGACGAGCCGAGCCCGGCGCGGGCGCTGCGCCGTTCCGGCCTGCTCGGCTCGCTGTGGTCGCTGCTGAAGGACCCGGTGGGGTGGCGTTCCGCGCTGTTCGTCGTGGTGCGGTTGCCGTGGGCGCTGGTCACGTTGGCGATCATGCTGCCGGCGTTCGTCGTGGCCTGGCCGGCGCTGCCGTGGCTGGCGCGGTGGTTGAGCCAGGTGGACCGGGCGCTGGTGCGGGTGCTGCTGTCGCCCTCGGACGAGTTGGAGCGGCGGATCGCCGAGTTGGAGGAGGACCGTTCCGTGGTGGTGGACACCTCGGCCGCCGATCTGCGGCGCATCGAACGGGACCTGCACGACGGCGCACAGGCCAGGCTCGTCGCCCTCGCCATGGACCTCGGCCTCGCCAAGGAGAAACTCACCGAAGACCCCGAAGCCGCCGCCCGCATGGTCGACGAGGCCCACGGCGAGGTCAAACTCGCCCTCCAGGAACTCCGCGACCTCGCCCGAGGCATCCACCCCGCCGTCCTCACCGACCGAGGACTCGGCCCCG